>JAOAEE010000004.1 GCA_026416955.1 Ignavibacteria bacterium
ATGTATATTTTCGATTTCGTTGAGCGCAGAAATGGCATACGGGTTAATAGGGTCCAACTCAAGTACATAATTTAGGTCTTTTTTGGCTTGCGAGTATTTACCAAGTTTAATATATAAAATCCCACGGAAGTAGTAGGGATGGAGAGAAGCAGGATTTAGTCGAATTGCCATCTCGAAATCTTCAATTGCCTCGGCTTATTGCCCAAGCTTGTACTTTGCTTTATCTCGATTGAAGTAAAATTCAGCTTTTTTATTTTTATCTGCAATACCTTGTATCTGATTTAAGATAATATTTTCCAAGTTAGTAACAATTCGATGAGTATTCTCTTTCCACCCCTCATTAAACACGCTTTCAATTTTTTCATCTATTTTCTAAGAATCGAGTAGTATTTGAAAGGCTCCTCTCCAAATGTATTCATAATTAATGAAACCGAAAGTTTCGATAATGTGATGTGATTTCCCGACTTTGTCAACTTTTTGAATAATTTCTCATATCCTTTTAAATCCATAGCTCTCTCATTGATATTGATAATAAAAAATACATTGCCACAAAGTTAGAAAAACCAAAATAATTAAAAGGGGGTTGAATCAGTTCAATCCCAGCCAATCAGCGTATGCAAAAGTGTTTGGTGAATAAACCAAATCGAAAGTATCTTCTTGTGTCGTACCAAGTAATTTTATTACCAAATCTCCGTTTTTAATTTAGTATTGAGCTTTTGGTAAATCGTCCGAGAAAAACCTATATATTGACCTGCTGGGCACGTAAATACTTAAAATCGAGGGGAAAGTGCGATTTTGGAGATATGCCCCAATGGCATTGCAAAAAAATTCACTGTTCAAGTCTCTAACTGAATGAGCTATTGGTTGTGCAAAAAGGGAAAATCTAGTAACGTCCAACGAATTGAGGTTGGGTTGGGGATATTGGGCGAAAGCCGTTATTAACTTTTCTGTTTCTTGTTTAATTTTGCTTCCTTGCATCAACTGGCCATTAACCTCTAAAACTGGAACTGGGAAATTTTGAGGTGAAGCCAAAACCAATCCAAACATCAACGGTCCTTGGTGAACATTTAATGCCTCTTGAATTGTTGGTATATTGTCAACAGTTAAAACTTGGATTTCGTTTTTTTCAACTTTGCTATTTGGTAATCTGAACTCAAAAACTGTATGTACGGAAATTTCGAGATAAATGGAAAATTTTTTAAACGATTCGAATTTGCATCAACGACCTGAAATGTCGTTAATGAATTTTTCTTTGGAAAGTTCCTTTAAAAAGGTTGTGCCTCCCCGATGCGCACCTACTAAGACTAGTTCGTTGTTATTCATTTTACCTCCTTTTTATAGGTTGAACATATGTTCTAATACTTTGGCCGGGTCATAGGATATGTGGATTTCTTTTACCCTAAAAATTAGAAAGTACTTTTCCAAAAACCTTTTGTTTCGTTCAAAAGTCGAATGCTAGGTGGGCTTGTTTGTTGGCCCGCTTGTGTATGAAAGCCACATATGAAAACCCGTACCCTCTGAAAATTTAACCTTGTAGAGCTGTAACCCAGCCGCTGCAAGTAGCTAAACCTCAAGCTTTGACTCGTTACATCGACTTCGAAGTTAAATATTGAATTTTTTTGCCGCAAGTCGGAAATTATGACCAGTTCCCTTCTTTCTTCAGTTCTGAAATAATTCGAAACCGCGTAAAGCGCCTCAAGTATTGCCGAGCCTGCTTTGTTTTGTGTTGGGTGATTGAGTACTTATTTGACCTTTTTCATTCGCGCCTCGTTGAAAGAAGCCCGATTTTTTCTCACTGGGGCTTTGAAAATGGGGATTTGGACTTCAAATATTTTCTCAGTGCTTTCTAGGTTTGAACCTATTTGGAAAACCACCAATCTCGCTCCTGGTAAAGAATTATTGAGCCAAGCATCGCAAATATCTAAAACAGTGTTCTCCACTGGGTAACTTCCCATTGACGTTGACCTATCAATGAGTATGATTGTCAGTGAATCCTGTGTGTGGAATGTGTTTTGACACCCCATGAGACTTAAAACCAGGTAAGCTATGCCTAGCAACTTCCGCCCCCTTTTGATTAGTTTTGAAACCAGAGAGTTTGCCTTTTGAATCACATTTTCTCGAATATGTTTTAATCTCTGGATTTCGACCCGTTCTCGCTTGATTTCGGACATTAATGATTCCTCAATCGCTCCAAGTTTCTTTTTGATTTCCCGTTTCTCTCTCCGCGTCTGGAGCCGTTCTCGAAGTTTTCTCAACTTGTCCGCCACAACACGAACGATACAAAATTCAATAAAAATCAGGGCTATACCCAAAAGCAGAAAAAAAATGAACCGTGAAGTGGAAAAATCGAGACCTTTTGAAAAAATTGTCTCCCAAAGTGTTGCAAAAAAAATCAATAGGCCTAGGTTCAGTGAAATTAGAGGAACTGTGGTAACTAGAGTCAGTCCCAATTTTCTTTTGTGGTTTGAATCTTTTTCCTTTTCAGCAAAAAGTTCTTTAAAGGTTTGAATAAAAAAAATTGAAAGGTTAGGATTATTCCTATAGCACCGACTCCTTGGACTAACTCAGGTTCTAGTGATGAGAAAATATTGTTAAAAAATGTACCGCCGACGAATTGGTCCTCAATCGCGGTACAAAACCAAAAACCCTCGGGAAAAAAAATTAAGATTGAAACCGAAATTAAAAAACCCCCATCCTTACAACCGTTCTAAGAATTAGGTCCGGTTTAATGGTTGAAAGATTTCGGTGAAGTCGTTCCGGGTCCCATAATTTTTCCAGAATTGCTTGTGTTTAAATTTGAACCCCTGGGAACTCAAACCGTTGCGAAAATCAATTTCAGGTAACTCCGTTTCGGTCGGAAATCTGGGATTGTCCAATACCTCAATTTTTCCGTTTTGTAAATTAAAGATTTTTGGACTTTCATCACGAAATCATGGCAATTTCGAGTTCAGAATCACCCCTACCTCAGCTTCACTCAACCCCCTTTGAAGCTTTCGTTGATAAAACATTTCTTGCCCCAATTTGTATTTTACATACCCAACAGTATATAATACCAGGTTCAGAGAAAAAGTGCAACATAATTTTTATGTGAAAGGGAAAATTGGAATGGTGGAGTTATTGAATTATCTTTTCAGTGATTTTTTTTAGAATTTCAACAACATCCTCATCTTGGAGAACTAAATAAGGTCGAGGTGGAATATTAATTGTATAAGATTTGGTTGTGAAGCCTTTTCCAAAAGTTGTTCCTTTTTTGAATTTTCCTTTTTTATTGCTTTGGGAAAACCTTTTTTGGGCATACAAACGTGAGCGTGCTGGAATGCGAATAATTCCACCAAAATTGTGAATAGCTGCATACTGCAAATTGCTTCCTGCTTGAATATTTAGACTATTCCCTTGTTGCGTTGCAACGACTTGGATACTCGAGGCAAGACGTCCAGTATCGCTTAAAGTTTGACCACTTTGCTTTAAAGCTCTTTGGGATTTTTTCCATTTTTGATTTCCCCCACCAAACAAACCGTCGCCAAAGCGGCCTTCCGATATGAAATTTTGGTCGATGCTACTTTTTACAATATTTTGAATTACGGGCAACAAAGAAGTTAGGTCTGGGTTTTGGATTTTATTAAGAATTTGTTGCTTGAAATTTTCCACCGAAGATTCAAAATCGCTCATTTCAAATCCTTTCGAATTTCTTTTGGATACTGTCGTAGGTCAGGAGACCAAGTTTCAGAGGGGTTGATGGAAAAACCCGGGTCAGGTTCGATTTTGATTTGGGAACCATAAGAAATTTTGAGTCCCATCTGCTGAACCTGTTCTTTTGTCAAGGCACGAACTCGGCAACGACAATTATATCCGTTTGGAGGATAATGTGTTTTCCAAAAAGGATCATCAGCTCGGAATACTTTACCATTTAACGCTGCATGGTTGGGTCGAGTTCTGGTGTCTAAAACAGAAATATATTGCCAATAAGGTAAATCTTCAACCGCTGTTTTCATTTCTTGGTATCTTCCAGCTTGATAAGCAGTTTGTAAATTCGTTCGAAAAATTACATCTTTACGCCAAGCAGAACCGTCTTCCCTTTTTATATATCCTTTTTGCATCAAAAGTGAATCGATAGATTTTTTCCAATCTTGATAAGTAATGCCTTCTTTTAAAGCTTTTTCTAATGATTGTTTAAATATCAGTAAGATATCAGCTTTTGTCACTTTAGCAACTGTAAAAGCATGTTGTCTAATAGCCTCAAATTGTTGTTGCCAATTCCAAGTGATTTTATATCCCAAAGACTCGAGATATTTTACCGCTTGCGTTGGCTCAAGAGAAAAAAGAGTTTGTAAGTTAATGGTTAGTTGTTTCATGATATTCTCGATGTTTCGTTTGCAACAGAAATTCTACCCAACAGATAACTTGCAAAAAGGCGTTTTGAAAGTTCATTAGCAAGTTTGTCTTCTTTTATTTTCGGAAAAATATTGAAAATTTGGTTTAGTGCAGATTCAAAATTATCTTGATTTTCTAAAAAGTCTTTTACTTGTGAAATTATTGCATCGATACCCGAATGTTCGTTTATTGCATTTTCGACCTCATTGTCAATAATCTTTTGGTCTTCGGAAATTTCTTTGTTTTCAGCAAATTGTGGTAATTGAACAGGGCTAAGTTGAGTATTCTCTTCGATTATTCGAAACTCATTTTTTTGCAATCCCATTCTACGAACAATAAAAGGTTCTAAAATCTGAATTCCAGCCCTCTTCAATATTTCTACTGTTTCTGCTAGGGGTTTGTCAACGTCTTCCTCTTTGTAGATTATAAATTTAGGATATTCAACTTGATGTCCAAAATTGATATCAACAAGCCAGTGAATTAATTTGTTCAAGGTTTTTTCGACCAAAAGTTTATCGGATTTGACAATATCTTCACGCACTGCCGCGTGGACACTTGCTGCGGCATAACTACCTACATCACCAAGTTCGGTTGTCAAAGTTTGAGAAAGAATAGCTTTAGAAATTTCTGCGTTACAGAAGTTTATAAAGTCATAGAATATACTTGCAGAATTCGCCGTGGTTGCATTTAAAATTTCAATGTTATCTGTTGAAGGAATTACTGCCGAGCCATCTTGGATAAGGTTTTCTAAAAGTTCTTCAAACTTTTCAAAATCTTCTGCGGAAGCCACATTTTCCATTTTCCCTATAAAGTGGGGCATCCCAAATTTTTCCGCAAAGTTCGTCCAAAAAGTTACAAAAGTCTTTTTGAATACAACGGGCCAAAGACAACGGGAAAGAACCGCGTTTCCAAATGGGTTGTCGAATGTTGGGTCGTGTTGCACAACGAGGAATTTATAGGGCGGAAGGATTTCGTCTTTTCGAGTTTCTGGATTTCGGTAGCGTGGAATATTGTTGTTATCGAACGAAAACCATTTGTTTGGTTTGCTTTGTATATTCAAAGGTGAAATCACGAAACGATTATTATAGTTTTCAGGTTTCCATACAATTTCAGATACTACAAAGCCAAAAAGAGGTGCATTCAATAATTCCGAGATTATTCGAAACAAATCAAGATTATAGAAACAATTTTTTACAAAATCATTTATTTCAGAGTTAATGTTATTTGCAGGTTGAACCTCCCAAGTTTGTGATAAAACCCCAGACTTACGGCTTTGGATACAAGAAGCAACATGGGGATCGGTAGCAATGTTTTCCAAGGTGACTTGTCTGTCTCCGATGCTTGCAATCATTAAGTTCGGATTGGGTAAACTTGCGAGAAAGTTTTTCAGATATTTTTTTTGTGATGCTATCGTTTTAAAGAGTGAAAGTTTCATATTAATACCCTACAAATTTATCTTCTTTCTTTTTCAATCTATAAACCAAATCTTTTGTAGACGGTCTTTTCCAATATTTTACCCCATAAGTTTGTATAGCATATCTAATTGCATCCATAGCGTGGTCGTCAACCTTAACTGGTTCGTCAATAATACGACCATCTTTATCCTCTTTCCACTTATATGATTGAATCTCATTGATAATGTTTGTTGAACGCTTTGTAATGTAGAAATCGAACTGACGAGCCAGCATAATTCCATGGTAAACCGAATTTGGACCTTTGAACGAAGGAATAGAATTAAAGCCTGCTAAGCGGAGTTCTTTGATGAGGGCTGGTTCTTCCGAATCAACAACAACAATTTTTTTTCCAATTATATTTTTGAAATCAGAGACCATAAGATTAATCACTTGGCGGTGTGTATGCTTTGTAACGTAGATGCATTCGTTGATATACAATTTATTCTCAAAAAAAGAAAGGTGAACCAATGCGGTTGGATTATTCAACCCATAATCCAAGCCAAAAACTTCGTCTCCCCTACCATAAGGGAACTCATCAGTGGGCACCCAATCGGGATAAATCAAACCACGCATTGCCCCACCCCAAAGCCCCAATGTGTTGACTTTATAAAGATTCTCGTCGTGGTTTTTAAGAGCTTCTAATGTTTCGGCTCTTTCTTTAGGGCAAAAACGATTGTCTTTATAGGTAGTATGTAAAATTGTAACATTATTTCGGGGCGATTTAACCCAATGGAAATTTCCATCGGGACGTTCATAACTTTGTTTTGGAGGGAAAAAGAAAGAAGCAAGCCAAGATTGTTCACGCCGTGGATTGAATGTAATAAATTCAAAAATCTTTTCGGTTTTAGAAGAACGAAGTGTTAATGTAGTATCAATAAAAGCAGACTCGTTGATTTGGTCAGCTTCTTCATACCAAGCGCAAGTTGGGTCTTTTATAGACTTGGTATTGTCGGGTTTGTCGAGACCTTTGGCCAAAATCATATTTCCATTAAGAACACAAGTAATTGTAATTGGATTTTGGGTAATATGAAAATATTGAGACAAATCCCATAATCGGATGTAGTCAATTAGGGTTTGAAATTGACTTGCTCTTATGCTGTCGTAAAATTTACGGATAAGTAATCCACGAAAGAATTTTTCTTTAAGAGCCGAGATGATAAAGAATTGTGCAACAAAATCAGATTTACCGCTGTCACGACCACCGTAAAGGATTTTGTAGCGATTTTTATCGTGAAATAAGGGTAAATAAATTGGATTAAAAAGTTCTTGATTGCTAAAATCAAATATCATTGTTCATTTTTGGTTTCATTTTCATCATCATTTTCTTCGCTCTTTTGTATTTGTATTTTAGGTAAAACCACGTGTACAGTTTCGGTAGTATTAACATCAAGTTTAGAGATTTCTCCGGGTTCGCCACGCGCTTTTCGCTCAATATCAACAGCTTTGCCAAAAGTTTGAGCCGCATCGATAACAAGGTTAAATAGTTTGTCGAATGTAAGC
>JAOAEE010000025.1 GCA_026416955.1 Ignavibacteria bacterium
AATTATTTTTGGAGGGTGATATGCCGGAACCGTTGTGTTCACAAAAGTCTCCTTATCAAATTAAGTTAATTAATGGCAAATATTTTTGGTGTGCTTGTGGGGAATCGAAAGCCCAACCCTTTTGCGACGGCTCGCACAAAGTAAAAAGAGAATTTACTCCCCTTCCTTTCGAATTGCCAGAAGCAAAAACAGTTTGGCTTTGTGCTTGCAAAAGAACTTCAAATCCCCCATTTTGCGATGGCACACACAAAAAATTGTAACTATGGCTGAACCAATTGTGGCTCTTTCTACTCCGCCCGGGATATCTGGTTTGGCAGTTGTTCGCCTCTCGGGCGAAAATGTATTTGATATTGTCGACAAATGTTTTATTGGGAAAGTTAAGATTTCAGAAGCAAAGACACATACAATTCACTACGGAGAATTTCGAAACAAAGACCGTCTTGTCGACTTCGTTACTGTTGCAGTGTTCCGAGAACCAAATTCTTACACTGGGGAAGATGTTGCTGAAATCTCTTGCCACGGAGGCTACTTTGTCGCTGAATCGATAATTGAAACTCTAATAGAAAATGGCTGCCGGCTTGCCGAGCCGGGTGAATTCACAAAACGTGCATTTCTCAACGGTAAATTAGATTTAACCCAAGTCGAGGCTGTTGCCGACATCATCCACTCTTCATCAGTTTTGGGCTACCAAACAGCAGTGCGACAGCTTTCTGGCGAGTTTAGTAAAAGAATTGCAGAATTAAAGAAGAAACTACTCGATGCAGCCGGCTTGCTTGAATTGGAACTGGACTTTGCCGACGAAGGCTTCGAGTTCATCGACCGCTCGCTAATCCTTAAATCGATTGACGAAACAATTTCATATTGCGAGGATTTGGCAGCCTCGTACCATTCCTCCGAGATACTTCGTTCGGGATTTTTTGTTGGTATCACTGGTTTCCCAAATTCGGGAAAATCAACATTATTTAATTCGCTATTAAAAAGAAAAAGGGCTATTGTTAGCGAAATCCCGGGAACAACAAGGGATTACCTCGAAGAATCGATTTATATCGATGGTGTTCCAGTTCGATTAATTGATACTGCTGGATTAAGAGAAACCGAGAACACAATCGAAATCGAAGGAATAAAAATGGTCGAATCGCTATTGGCACAATCGAATTTAATACTTGTTATCAACGATTTGACCGCTGGACAATTTCACTCCGATGCTTTGTTCTTTGAGTTAACCGAGAGATACAAAACTTCGAAATTAATTTTAGTCCAAAACAAAAAAGACCTTGTAGAAGTTATTCCACCAAAAAGAGAATTTGAACTTTTTATTTCTGCGAAACACAATCTTGGATTGGAACAGATATATGAACTTTTCCGGAAAGAAATCCGAAGCGAAACAGAGCATATCAAAGACTTTTTAGTTAACCAAAGGCATTATATATTGCTAAAGCGAGCAGCCGAGGAATTGAAAAAATCGCGGCAAAGTTTATTGGAAAATTATGGGAACGAACTTGTTGCCGACGATTTGCGCAAGGCTGTCAAAACACTCGGCGAAATTGTTGGCGATACATTCAGCCAAGATGTTTTGAATAATATTTTTTCTAAATTTTGCATTGGTAAATAACAATGTTCCACGTGGAACAATTTTGTAATTGATTGATTTATGGAACATTACGACATTGCTGTTGCATACAGAATCTATCCCGGAATTGGAAAACCACTCGCAATCTTTAATAACGACAAATTAAAACTTGTCGAGTTTGCCTTTAAATCTTTCCTCTATTCTCTTGGTAATCTAAAAATTTCTTTGTTCGTGATACTTGATACTTGCCCACAAAAGTATAAGGAAATAGTACTTTCTAATGCTCCAACGGCAAAAATTATCGAACTTAATAAGGCTGGCAATTTTAAAACTTTCGAAATGCAAATCGAACTACTCTTAAGCCAAACAGCAAGCGATGTTGTTTATTTTGCCGAAGACGATTATTGCTACCTTCCAAACGCTCTCGAAACGGCACTAAATTTCTTCCTTGCGCAAAAACCTAATTTCCTCACTCTCTACTACCACCCCGACTATCTTAATTGGGAAATTCATAATTTGTCTGAAAAACAAGAAATTGCTTTCCAAGACATTTTGTGGCAAAAAGTAGGTTCAACTACTCTTACTTTTCTTACTAATAAGGAAAATTTACAGAAGGCAAAGAAGGTATTTTTAACCTTTGGGAAAAAGAATTACGATTCCTCTCTTTGGTTTTCTTTGACTAAACTTGGGGTTTTTAACCCAAAATTTCCATTGCTTCCATTCGTGTCGAAAAGGAAAAAATTTTATACTAAGATGATTGGCAAAATGTTAATCTACAATCTAAAACAAACACTGTTTGGTCCGCAATTCTCTCTCTTTGCTCCCATACCTTCGCTTGCCACTCATTTGGAAAAAGATTCTCTCGCACCAAACATTCAATGGAACAGTTACTTTAACGAATTAATCAAAAAACTGAATATTGATTAATTCTTTAAAATCGTACTTACGCATATTAAGCAAATACTCTTAAAAAAGTTTGTATTTTATTTTCGCTTATATTCATTTGAACAAAGGCAAAGTTCCAACTGCTATTTAATTCGTATTTTTGCATTTATGAGTAAAAACAAAAAGTGTATAATTGTGAGAAAAGCAATTTTCTTCCTTGGTTTGGTTGTTTGGCTTTTGTTAACCTTCGAAAGTAGGGGGCAACTTAACTTAGACTATATCGATTATCCAACGCAAAGATATTTCGAAAGTAGAGACTTTTTCGAAAAGGAATTACTTAAACTTTCGGAGCAAAAAATTAACAAGGAAACAAATTTCGATTGGCTACCCATCGAAGAAAAAACCGTTCTACTACAATCGGAACTGGAATTTTATTATGGTCGAACTGAATTTGCAATGAAAATCCTATCCGACTATGTTGCGAACAACCCAAATTCCCTTTACAACCCAATTTTTTACGAAAGAATTGCACAATTTTCCTTCGAAACTAAAAATTACCAGCAAGCCACAAAGAATTTCGAGAAAGCAATAGAGACTGGTAAAAAAGAACTGCAAGTAAGAAACGACAATTTTTACAAGGAGTTAATAGCCCGTTCTTACTTTTGGAACGGAATATCATTATTGCTTTCTGGTAAAGTCGATTTAGCACGCGAACCACTTGAACAATGCTTTCGCCACTACTCCGACTCGAAAACAGCCGACGATGCTTTGTTCTATCTTGGATTAATTGCCGAAATGAAAGGAGAAGAGGAAAACGCTATAACTTACTATAGAACACTGCAACGCACCTATCCAAGGTCCAATTTCCTTGTTGCTTCGAAAATTCGGGAAGCAAGCAACTATATCACTTTGAAGCAAGATGCCCAAGCCCTTGTTGCTTTGGATTTTGCCGAAAACACCCTAACCAAAATAAAATTACGCGACTCGCTGGGATTGCTATACGAAAAACAAACTGGTATAGATAATATTGAGGAGAAAATCTACTTCTTACGAGCCGAAGCACTTAGTATTTCTTCTCGATACGACGATGCAATATCAACATACAAGAACTTCCTCGAAAATTTCCCAAATTCACCCTACAGATTCGACGCTCGACTGGGATTGGGACTTTCTTTTATGGAAAAAGGAGATTTCCTTAAAAGTGTAGAAATTTTCGACCAAATCATTAACGAAATTAATGAAGATACCAATCCCCAACAGCAACTTGCCGAACTTTATAAAGCAATGGCAAACCGCCGTCTTGGCAGATTGTCCGAGGCTCAAACTTTACTTTCGGAACTCCAATCCAAGAGTAATTATCCTTATCAATCTATTGTCCTACTTGAACTTGGTATGATTTACTACGAGAAGAAAGAGTTCCAAAAAGCTGCAAAAACATTCGAACGAGGGCTTCGGGAATCTTCGGATAATTTGGTTTCTGCCAAAATAAACCTTATGCTTGGTGCCTCTTATCTTGAATTAAAACAATGGGATAAAGCAATAGTCTCGTATAAAAATAGCGAGGAACTCGCAAAAAGAGCTACCATTGTCCAATTGCCGAATAAAAACTTGATGATTGTTGAAGCAAGGTTGAAACAAGCAATTGCCCAAATCCAAAGCCATAAAATCGGCGAGGCTATTCAAAATCTTTTGTATGTAATTGGAAATTTCCCGAATGATTCACGCGCCGAGGATGCTTTGTTTTGGCTTGCCGAAGCTTACTATCGTTCCGATATGCTCCGCAATGCTATTGATAAATATGAATCCTTGCTATCTAAATACCCAAACTCTTTGTACCGCGAAGATGCACTATATGGCTTGGGCTGGTCCTATTTTAGATTTAAAAATTTCCGTAAATCGAGTGAAATTTTTGCACAATTAGTAAAAGAATTTCCAAATACAAAATACGGTGCCGAAGTTTGGCTTCGCCAAGCCGACGGATACTTCGTCTTGAAGGATTTTCGCAATGCTATATCAAGTTACAGAAAAGTAATGGAGTTGAAACCTCGCTCCGAAGAAGCCCAATACGCAAATTACCAAGTTTGCCATTCCCTTTATAAACTCGGCAACTTAAACGATGCATACAATGAAGTTTTAGAGTTTATTAAACGTTTCCCCAACTCTCAATATGCACCAAATGCTTTGTATTTAAATGGATGGATTAGATTTCAACAAAAGAACTATCCCGAGGCAATAAATAGTTTCAACTTCTTAATCGACGCATACCCAAACAGTCTACTTATTCCACGAGCCAAGTATGCAATTGCTGATGCATTGTATAATATGAACAAATTTGACGAAGCTGCCCAAAAATATAAAGAAATTATTGATGATTACCCAACAAGTCCATTAGTCGCCGATGCTTTACGAAGTTTGCAATATTGCTACATCGCTTTAGGCAAAGAACAAGAAGCCTTTCAAATTGCCGAAGAATATGTTAGCAAAAACCCAGAATCCCCATTTGCAGCAGATTTTACTTTTAAAAAAGGGGAATTATTCTACACTGGCAAAAACTTTAAAAATGCAATTGCAGAATTCCAAAATTTTGTACAAAAATTTCCCGACAACGAAAGAAAACCCGAAGCCTTGTATTGGATGGCTAAAAGTTACCAAAGCTTAGGCGACAACGATAATGCTATTAATATCTACAAGGAAATAATCCAAAAGTATTCTGAAAGCGACTATGCTCCCGAGTCCCTTTTAGAGTTAGGCTTGATTTACAAAAACCTTGCAAACATCAATTCAGCAGATTCGATTTTTACCCTTTTGCAAGAAAAATACCCCGACGACCCAGCCTCGGCACAAGCTGGTTTCGAGCAAGCAACAATTAAATTTACTTTCGGAGATACAACAACAGCAATCAAAATTTGGCAAAAAATAGCGACCAATTTCGAAGGAACCGAATTCGGAGACCAAAGCCTTTACAAAATTGCAATGTATTATAGACTGTCCGGACGACACGACGATGCAATTCGCGAATTCTCTCGAATTGCAAATTCATCGGTCGACCAAAATCTTGCTGCCGAGGCACAATATCGTATTGGCGAAATATACTACCGACGTGGCAACCTTGAAAAGGCTATCGAAGAATTCAACAAGGTTCGGGATAAATTTCCCAATATCGAAGATTGGCACACACTTGCTCTTTTGAACCTTGGCGATTGCTACGAACAAATTGGGAATTTCGACGAGGCTGTTAACTGCTACCGCTCTATTATCGCTATACGCGAGGTAGACGACTATTCTAAAACAGCAAAAAGAAGATTACAAGTTTTAGAACAAAAAATGAAAAATTAACAATCAGTGGAGAGTTATGTATAAATACTTTTGGTTGGTTTTAGTTTTTCTTACTGCAATAAAAACATATTCACAAACAGCATCTCAACCATTAGAATTGCCAAACTTCATAATCGAAGGGAAGGAGCAAATCGATGTTCAAGTTGGAACAAAGCAAATGCCTTCCTTTCCGACAACCCTTTCCCGAGCAACTATGGATTCATTGATTATTGTTGGTAAACCTCGGAATTATATTGTATTCCCAATAACTTTCCCAAATACAATAATTTCGAAAAAATTTCCCGATGGTTTTATTAGCGGGAACATAGGTAGTTTCCTTTCTGCTAATATCTCGGCTGGATATAAAACTTCTTTCAAGGAATACGAGATTTATCCATTTGGTGAGCTTAATTTCAGCAAAGGGCATTTAGAAAACGCAAATTATACTAAACTTCGACTAGGCGTTCAAACAGACTATCTTGCCCCGGAAAAGTTCTATATTTTCGGTGGTAGCAAAACTACAACTTTTATCAATTTCGAATACAAAAACTATAAACTCTACGCAATTAGCTCTCCCCCCGATAGGAACCAAATCAATTTCGAAGGAAAAATTGTGTCGACTGGACACTTCGAAGGTTTCGACTTCAATACTGGTGCAATTCTTTATTCCACCAACCAAACGGGCGGCGGAGAATCTCTTGGCGAAAACACTATTGGTGGTTTCCTTGAAATAAAAAATCGAACAATCTACAACAATTTTGGTGGAAGAATATCTCTCGACCTACGCTCTTTCGAAAACAACTCGGCTCCATTTTTCGAAACATATACCTACGGTGAATTTATTTCTGGAAATTTTAAAATTGTACCCGAACTTGGTTTCCAATTCGCTAAATCCAGTAGAGGGAAAAATCGCCCAATGGTGTTGATTGCTGCAAAGGGGCAAATCGAGATTAATCCACAACTTGCTTTATTTGCAAAAATTTCAAACAAACTGCAAAACTATTCTTTTCGCGACTTTTTGAAACGAAACCCTTACCTCGATGATTCTATTTCGCTTGATTATGCCAATATCTCCGAACTACAAACCAACATCAAGTACCAACCAACTAAGGATTTAACTATTGTTTTGGGAGCCAACTTGTCCATTTACAAGAGATTACCGACATTCACCGTTTCGAATTACGGCTATTTCAATATTGAATACTTAGATGCAACAATTTTCTCCATCAATGCCGAAGGCTTTTGGGTAAACGAAATTTTTGGCAGAATATCTGCAATAGCAAAAGTTACTTCATCTTCGCAAAATAGCAATAAAAAGGACGTGCCTCTTACTCCTTTGCTTAACTTTCGCACAGACTATTCAAGAAATGTATTTGATAATATTAGAACTGGTATCTTCTTCGAGTATGTCGGGGAACGCTTTGCCGATGTTGAGAACAAATTCTCGCTTTCGAACTACAAAAACCTCGGATTTTTTGTAGAGTATGAACCAAATTCATCGTTAATCTTTTCTTGCAATATTGAAAATTTGTTAAATTCGAATATTGTATATTGGTATGGATATAAAGAGTGGGGATTTAATTTTAAACTTGGTTTAACTTATAAATTTTAATGGCTTTAAAAATAGACAAGAAATTATTCGACGAAAAAGTTTACGGTGGTTTTGAACCAACCGACCCGGACGACGATACATTTTTGCTCGAAAAATTAGGCAAATATCCCGACGAACTTCCATACGAAATCGAAACATCCACCTCGCAAAGCGAATATTTAGATAAATTTGGAACTAATGATACGATTAATGAAGTAAACCAAGAAGTCCCTTCTAAATCCCAACAAACAGCGGAACCTTTCCATCTTGAATCTACTTCTAAATTCGAAGATAGTACTGAACCTTCCGATTTTGAAGGAAGAACAACTGTTCCATACGAGAAATCAGGTATAGAAAAAGAAAAGCACGAAAGCATACCCTATCAAAAATTAGGTTTAGTGGAATCCGAACCCGTTGTTCCTTTCGAACGCTCTGGAATTGAAAGGGAAAAGAAAAATATTCCCGAAGCTGTTGAATCGAAGCCAGTTGGCTCGATTTGGGAAATTTTCGAAGAAGGAACTTCGCAATCTGCTTCTGAAATATCACCCCAAGTAACTGCCGAGGATCAAACCGTTGATATCAAAAAGGAAAGCACAGAGGAACCTTCGGCTGGCGAAGTGCCGAAAGAAGAAAAAACCCAAACTATATTAATCGGAACAGATAGCATAGTCGACATACCTCTCGAAATAAAAGTTCAAGATATTAGCCCAGAAGAAATTTCAAAAATATTCGACGAAGATTTTAGAAAGACAATAATTGATGACTTAGAAAAGAGCCAAAAAAGAAGAGCAGCAAAAACATCTATCGAAGAGGCCATCATTTCCACCCGCGAAAAAGAAGAATTGCAAGAGGAGCTCGACAAACTCGACGAAGTTGTACCGCAACCTTCGAAAACAGTTGAAATCGACATTAGTGCGTTAGAATTAGCAAAGCCTTCCCAAATTATTGCAAGCGATTTGATTGCTTCTGGTGAATTGGAAAAAAAGAAGAAAAAGAAAAGAAAAAAAGAAAAGAAAATTGAAAAAGAGGCACCCAAAGCACTTCCAACCGAAACAGAACAAACAAGCTTACAAGAAATCGATACAGAACCCTCCGTCGTTGAATTCGAAACAAAGGAAGAGGAAACTACTCCCGAAACCAAACCCGACGAGGAGAAGAAACGGCGCAAGGTACCTTTCCTTTGGTTTGCAATCGCTGGGGGGCTTGCTCTAATCATCTTGGTTATAGGTGGTTATTTTGCATATCTTTCATTTTTTAAACCCAAGGAAAAACCAAAAGAAATTGTTAAAAAAGAAGTTCCACCTAAAAAAGTCGAAACCAAACAAGAACAACCTAAAATAGCACAAGAACCTAAACCCCAAGTTCCAGAGGATGTTCCCACCAAACAACAAACAACAGAAATAATTAAGCCAAAAGAGGAAATAATAGATAAATCACAAAAGCAAGTACCCCAAACAACAGTAAAGGAAGAAAAAACACCTTCCCCAGAAACTACCGAAAAACAAAAAGATACTAAAATAATTCTTTCAAAAAAAGAAAAGGAACAAGAGCAAAACCAAAAAGAGAAACCCAAGATAATTCCACAAGAAGTTAAAATCGTAGAACTTCCCCAAGAAGAGTACTCAATAGAAATATTCTCGACAGCGGACCCCGACGAGGCAGGTTACTGGTTAAATCAACTTCAAAGCCGGGGCCTAAATGCTTACCAGAAAGTGCATAAAATTCGGAACATTCAATACTACAAAATCCGTATCGGTTCTTATCGTTCGATAGATGAAGCCAAAAGCGTTGCCCGTGCTCTTGGTTTCAAAAAAATTTGGATTGATAGAGTAAAATAATCTCCTATTTGCCAAACATCCTTTCCCTTATTCTAACCCAATTAATGTTTTTACCAACAATTTATTAATATTTTTTATCATATAATTTTGTTATCCTTGTACTTTTGCTAAAAATTATTATCTGGCTCTTTCGTTAAAATGTAGATAATATGAATATTGTGATGAACTTGCTTTTTTTGGTAAATGGTAATTCGAGCAATATCTTCAAGGCACATAACCTTAATCCCGAAGTATTTGAAATTGTTAAAATTGACGAAAAAGTACTTGCCAAACCCAGGAGTATTTTGGAATACACTCGGAAGAAGTTCGAAAGCATATATTTCGGTTGCATTTCTATCGATTTTCAGCGTTTCATTCCTTTTATGCTTATATACATTCTCCTTTCCAAATGCAAAAAAGGTGGAGTAATCGACGAAGATGGCAAAAAGGTAAGGTTTTCTATACCCAAGACCTTATTTTTTACAATTCCTATGTTAATTTTTGAGTTTATAGCAAGTATATTCATAGTAATTTTTTCTTATGTATACTACTTTGTATGGTGGAAATTCAAAACGAAAAATTAAGAATTGCCTTCTGGCGAATCGACTATGCTGGAGCCTTAGTTGACGCTGGCATTAATAGCACAATAAGAGGCTTAATTACAGAATTAGTAAAAAGCGGGCACAAGGTTTTCCATATTTCTGGGAGTAGGGCAAAATTGCCAAACGAAGTCGAATCTTTCCACATTCCTTTTAGCAAAATTTTTAGAAACTTTCCAGAAGTGTTTTCTTTTCCATACCAATTCAAATCGGTTTCTTTGGGGAAAAGGATAATAAAAAATCTCGAACCTATAAATTTTATTTACCAAGTTATCCACGACTTTAATTTTTCTGGTGCCGTCGTAAGAAAGAACCTTGGTATCCCCTTGTTTCTTCAAGCCGATGGAATTCAAGTTTGGGTCAAACAAAACTGGGGCAAACTTTATTTCAAGTCCCTACTTCGATGGGCAGAAGAAATTCAATGGTCGTTTGCCGATAAGATTTTTACTTTCTCCTCGCAATTAAGGGAGCAGTTGAAATCCTACGGAGTACCAGAAACAAAAATCGTAATCAATCCTTGCGGTTTCAACCCCGAGGTTTTCCATCCAAACATTGATTGCAAGGAAATCATAAATCAACTTAACATTGCAAACAAATTTGTTGTCGGATTTTCGGGCACTTTCGGATATTACCACGGAATTTCCTTCCTTGCTAAGTCGATTAAAATGGTTGCAAAGGCAATTCCAAATGTAGTATTTCTATTTGTAGGCGATGGTTCCTATCGGGCACAATTAGATGAAATCATTAAGCAAGATAATGTTGAAAAATTTACAATTATCACTGGTTTCGTACCTTTCGAAGATGTCCCGAAGTATCTTTCTTGCTGCGATGTTTTAGTTTCCCCTTGTATCAACAACGACGATGGAACAGAATTCTTCAATAGCCCATTGAAAAATTTCGAGTATATGGGACTAAGAAAACCAATAATCGCTACTGCTGTTGGTCAACAAAAGGAGATTTTTAAACATCGTTGGAGTGCTCTATTAGTCGAAGAACGCAACCCAGAAGCAATTGCAGAAGCGATTATCGAACTTTACAACAATCCCGACCTATCTGCAACCATTGCAATCAATGCATTCAACGAGGGAATTTCGAAACATACTTGGCGACATAGAGCGGAAAATTTGTTAAATTCTTACTTCGAATTAATCAATTCTAAAATATAACTACATATTTTGCGTAATTTATCTTACAAGATTTGGAGGAACTATGGATTTAGGTTTTTCTCCACAAAATCTCTTTCGTTTACCTTGGAACCTTGCCGACAATGCTATTTCTTGGTTAGAACCTACTTATGCTTGCAATTTATACTGTGATGGTTGCTATCGGGAAAATCGAAAAGCATCGCACAAGTCTCTCGAAGAAATTAGTCGCGAATTGGATTTATTCGCTCGCCTTCGTAAATCGGATAGTATTTCAATCGCTGGGGGCGACCCTCTTGTCCACCCACAAATTGTTGAAATTGTTCGTATGATAAGAAAGAAAGGGTGGAAACCCGTCATCAACACCAATGGTCAAGCTCTTACCAAAGAATTACTCCTCAAATTAAAAGAGGCTGGTGTTTGGGGCTTTACTTTTCATATTGATAGCTACCAAAACCGTCCTCATTGGAAAGGGAAAAATGAATTGGAATTGAACGAGTTGCGTCTTTATTACGCAAAAATGCTCGCAGAAGTTGGTGGTATTACTTGCTCCTTCAACGCTACTGTCTATCCCGAAACGATTAGATATGTTCCCGAACTTGTTCGTTGGGCACAAGAACATATCGATATCGTCCACATTATGGTCTTTATAATTTATAGAATCGCAAC
Organism: Ignavibacteria bacterium; assembly: GCA_026416955.1. Taxonomy (GTDB): domain Bacteria; phylum Bacteroidota; class Ignavibacteria; order Kapaibacteriales; family UBA2268; genus Naka2016. The sequence goes on from JAOAEE010000025.1 coordinate 11,589, forward strand.
TCTCGATGGCTTGTACGATTACTACATTGGCAATCAAAAAGTAAATTTCGACAATATTACTTATGTCCGCGAAACAGAAACTCGCCGCACAGATGTCAAATCCGAAGAACTTGTTGCCGAAATTAGGAAAATTTATCCCGACTTTATGCCTTGTGCTTTTTTAAATGGAACACATCTTCCCGATTCCTACAAATGGCTGCTTACGGGAAGGCTTGGGAATCGACACCAAATTTTTGGCTACGTTGGTCCAAAATTTATGGAACTTGTCCAAAATGTAAATCATTTTGTTACTGGAACTTACCTTGCATATTCAAATCCAAAAGCACAACGAAGAGGTTTGTTGTATTTCCTTCTTGCTCCTTTCGACAAAGGCGTAAGGCAAGCAGCAAAGAACTATTTTAAATCACTTTTTAGTAATCCAAAAGCCTTTTTCAGCAAAGTTCATTATCAGTCAATTATGATTATCCAACCAATCGATATTTTACCAGACGGCGAGACAAATATGTGCGATGGGTGCCCAGACATCACTGTTTGGAAGGACCGTTTCGTTTGGTCTTGTCGGATGGAAGAGCAATTGAAATGGGGTCAGCAAGCGCGAGTTGTACCAAAAAATTTAGAATTTTCTATTTTTGGGGACAATTCTTTTCAAAACCAAGCCAATACAGTTAAATGAGATAATTTTTATTTTCTTTTTTTACAATTTGAAATTTTCGTTAACCACAAAATCGACAGCTATTTTGTGGGACTTATTAATTTTTTCATTAGACAATTACTTTATCTTACTCCTTACGGTAGTTAATACTAATCTTGCAATGTTGCACAAGGATTAAGAATAATATTGAATTTGCAAAAAATACTTTCAAAAACACTAAGTATCTTATTAATTTGAATGAAAAACAATAAAACTTTTAAAAATATTGCCAATTTTTACAAAAAATATTCCCGAATTAAAGTTTGAAACATCGATATGTATTTGTTCGGTATTGTTACCTTTTAAACAAAAAATTTCATTCCCCAATACATCAAATATTGAAACATCGCGATTTAAGGATTCGTCCATTTTCCCTTTAAAGGAAATTTTAACAAAGTCTTGGCAAGGATTAGGATGAATAGAAATATTTTCCTTACCCTCCGGAGTATAAATCGAAGATGTTTTTCTAAGAAACCAAGGGGTAGCCGTTTCGTCTGTGCTAAAGAACTTTAACAAAAGATTTGCAACCTTCAACCTTCCTTTATCCGATGGATGTGTACCGTCGGAACCAAAGTCGTCTCGTTCCCATATTAAGCCATCGGACCTTGGGGTTGTCCCTTTTGCCCAAAGGTATGGTCCCCAAGCAAGCCAAGGAGCCTTGGTTTCTTTCCCTTTGTATGATAGCAATGTGTCGCCATTTATTTGGTCTTCGATAAGCCATTTGACAGAAAAACCAGTCTCGTAAGCATATGGTTCTGGGTTTAAAGTAGTGGTTGCATAACCGCCATACGTTCTGCTCGAAATGTAAGTCAACTTGATATTTGGAAATTTTTGTTTTAAAATTTGAACTATCTTTTTGAGTTGTTCTTTTAAAATTAATGCGTGTTCTGGAAAATCTTCTTTTGGATTTGCATTAGCCTCCTTCAACCAAACTACCTGAACTTGCTTTTCGGAAACACCAGCAGTAGCAAGACGTTGTTTTACTACATTCCAAAAATTGGCGTCTGGATTGGAAATAATGCTTGCAGTTTGGCCACCTTGCGCACCATCGACTATCGTTAGATAGGGATTTTTTAAAGAAAAGGTATCGGCAATTCTTTTGAAAACTTGAAATTCTTGGGTGCAATTCGACATACCAATTGAAAGGAGAACTATTTTCCCATTAGGACTTGGATTGCCCATTGTATCTAATGGGATTATTGATTGAGCTAAATTAATTCCATCCATATTGTGTTTAATAGGCCTTTGATTAATACCATTTGGATAAAGTCCCCCTTCGAAACCTTTCCATTTATCCAAACCGAGTTCTGTTAATGGAATAGTGTCTTGTTTAGTTATTTTTATCCGCTTTAAATGAACGTACTTGGATTTTTTTAGTTCTTCTATATATTTGTTCAAAATATACTGATTGTTTTGTATTCTTGCATCACCCCAGTTTGGATAGGCACTTTCGGGCCACTTTGCATTAATATAATTAAACCCTTTTATTTCTATATGCTTATCGATTAATTCGAAAAACTTTTCAAACCAATTTTTCCAGTCTTCCACTCCATCGAGAGAGTCCGGGCTAATATTTATTCCTTTTGCGGTTGTTTCATTAATATAAACTGGCTTCCCTTTCTCTCTTGCAAAAGCAAGGAAGCGTTCGGTCTTCCCTTTTTTGGTGATACCTCTTCTATCGTAATTAGGTAACATCTGGTCGAAATGATTCACATCAAATACATCCAATCCAAACCAATCAACATATTCGTCGCCGGGATACCATCTTGCTCCCCGGGAATCCACAGAATCAAAATCATTGGGCGCATCGGGTTCGTAGCACCAAACTGTTGCTATTGAATCCCGAAACCCTCTTTCACGATATTTATCAACTATTTTCTTGAACATCTTTACATAATAATAAGGATGGTATCCACCTCCGTTCCAACCCGGTCCCGCACCATTAAATTCACCCCCAATACGAAGAAACATACTTTTGCCATAATCCTTGCAAATAGTAATAATACTGTCGATTATCCTATCGTAAATATTCGATACTGCAATAATACTGTCTGTTGAAACATCTTTGCCTATAAAAAACAAACTTAACTCGGGAATAAAGCCAATCGAATCGGCATTCTTGAAAAATTGTTTTAACCCTTTTAATCCATTTTCCGGTCCTCTTTCCCCGGGGATTGTCATAAAATAACTTCTTACCGCTGGGTGGATTGTACTATCTTTTAGCGCTTTAAGATATGGACCTAATGGGTCGCTACCACTTTCATATGTCATTAGGCAAGCTCCGTGGTAGACTTTCCCATCCTCTGGTTCTAATAATGATAAATTCGATTTTTCTTTATTCACTTTTTTGATTTTTATTGGTTCTCTTACCAAATTCTTTTTAAATCCCCAGCCACATTTTGAATGATTATCCATATTCCGCATAAAATACAAATAAGCTACCGAATCTGTTATTGTAAAACTTATGTCAGAGACAAGAGCTATACTATCTTCTGTTCTAATTGCGTGGGCATATACATCGGGCAAATCATATTCAACACAGCGGTCAGTATCGTAATTAAAAACTACTTCCTCTTTCCCTAATTCAAATTCAATTGCACCAGTCCACTTTTGGGAAAAAATTGGAGTTGAAACAATAAAGATAATAAGTAAAAAATAATAGTAAAAATAACTTCCCATTGTGTAAATTCCATTTACAAATGGCAAAATTATTAAACAAATAGTTTGATTTTTAGCTTTTAGGATTTTCCTTTACTTCGAAATCTATTACTGCTTGGTAGACAGCGTCGACAATCTCTTCTTCTTTCACTTTGCGAACTATTTCGCCATTAATGAAAAGCAATCCACCACCTTTGCCGGCTGCAATTCCAATATCGGCTTCTTTTGCCTCGCCCGGTCCATTGACCGAACATCCAAGGATAGACACTTTTACTGGTTTTCGTATGTTCTTTAATTTCTTTTCCAGCTCCTCTGTGATTTTAAACAAATCCACATCCAATCTTCCGCAAGTTGGACAAGAAATTAACTCCACAGTCCTTTGTGCAAGCCCCAACGAACGAAGTATCTCTTTCCCAACCTCAACTTCCTTTTCGGGTGGTGCCGTTAACGATACGCGTATTGTGTCGCCAATTCCTTCGGCAAGCAATGTCCCAATTCCAACCGCAGACTTAATCGTTCCGACACTTTCTCGCCCAGCCTCGGTTACTCCTAAATGCAACGGAAAATCTGTCTCTTGTGCAATCAATCTATAGGCTTCTATCATTAAAGCCACATTTGTACTCTTGACCGAAATAACAATATCCTCGAAACCCAGTTCGGTGCAATATTGAACGTGTCGCATTGCACTTTCGAACAATGCCTCGGCCGTTGGATATGAATGCTTCTCCAAAATGTCCTTTTCAAGTGAACCACTGTTAACTCCAATTCTAATAGGAATTTTTCGCTTCTTAGCAGCCTCGATAACTTCTTTAATTCTATCCTTCGACCCGATGTTCCCCGGGTTAATCCGCACTTTTGCTACCCCAGCTTCTATCGCTGCCAGAGCAAAAATGTGGTTAAAATGTATATCCGCAACAATTGGTACATCCACCCGACGAACGATTTCCCTAATTGCCTCCGCCGCTTGTTTGTCGTTGACTGTTACGCGAACAATGTCTGCACCAGCCTCTTGGCAACTTTTTATTTGTGCAACTGTTGCCTCTACATCTGCTGTCTTGGTCTTCGTCATCGTCTGGACTGAAATCGGAGCACCCCCACCAACTGGTATGCCCCCAACATATACTTGGCGCGAAATTCTTCTTTTATATTTAACCATCGCTTAGATTACTTGTGAAACAAATTACAATCTTTTACTCAATTCAAGAAGTATTCTCTTCTCTTTTTCCGTTAGACTTTGATAACCTCTTTCTGCAATTTTGTCCAAAATTCTATCTATCATCTCTTGGGTTATCTCTTCTCCATCATAAGTCAAATAACTTTTTCGAGTTTCCTTTTTGGGTGTATCTATGATTTCATAATACTCTGGCTCTTCTTCATCATAATATGAACTTACGGGCTTTCTTCTTTTAAAAATAGACGAAGGTCTATAAGTATCGTATACATCATAAGCGGAACCACCAGTAAGTCGGTTAATTAACCTATACAAACCGATTTGGTCGCCAAACCTATATAGAATGAAACCAGTAAATGCACCGCCTAAGTGTGCTATATGGGCAACATTGCCCGCTGAACCAGTTATTCCTAAAAGAAATGCTAAGCCAGCATAGAGTATTACAAAAAATTTCGCTGGTATTGGAATGAAAATTGGGAACATAAATACTGGGCGGTTCGGAAAAGTAAAGCCAAAAGCAGTCAATACTCCAAAAACAGAACCCGATGCTCCAATCGTTGGTAATGGCTCGGAAAATATTGGTGCAATGAATAGTTGGAACAATCCAGCTCCAACCCCCGAGAGCAAATAAAACGAAAGAAACTTTCTGCTTCCCCAAATAGATTCAAGTTCTACTCCAAACATCCAAAGCGCAAAAAGATTAAAAAACAAATGCCATATTCCCCCGTGGATAAATTGATATGTTATCAATTGCCATATATAAAAGTTCCCACTTTCTATCGGTTGTAGATAAAAGTATTTGGCAAAAAAAACTGAAAGCGGTACATTTTCTATATGATATATCCCAAGAAAGAATGCATCGAACAAAAACACAACAACGTTGATTATCAACAACGACTTTATTACTGGTGGGAAAAACGAAAATCCACCAAATCCATTTCTAACAAATTGTTTATTCATAAAGCACCAAAATATTCAGTAAAGACGCAAAATATCAAATAAAATTGACTTAATTTAAATAAAACTTGTAGAAATCGAAAGGTTCCAAGGATTTCTTTATGTAGGTATAAATTTTTTCCCAAACATCAAGAAATTCATTCCAATATTGCAAAAACTTTTCTCGGTCTTTATCGAAGTTTTTCCAAGCCTCTATCAATTTCGTCAATGTTTCTTCGAACGAAACAAGTAGGTCGAAATCCAAAGATGCATTCTTCTTTACTTTGAAATAAAGTGGTAAATACCCCGAAACTTGATGCAGAAACATTAGAACAAGGGTAACACTGATAAACAAACTGGAATGTTTCTCCTCTTCTTCATACAATTTTTGTATGATTTCATCCGAACGCTGTATAATGTTGTTTATCAACTCAAATTGTTTCTTATCGTCGATTATGTGCTTCATAAACCACCAAACTCAAAATATATAAGAATAACTATTTAACATTTTATTTTAAAAAGCAAATTCTATGCCTTTCTTTTTTTGAATATACTATTTTTCAATCCACCTCTTCAAATGGACTTAGCACCCCCTTAAGTATTACAAAAGCACGGATGGTCTTGCTACTTCGAATTATTGTGTGCGTTTATACACTTGTTGATTGTTTATTGCAAAAGGGAATTGTTGCGTCCTTTCGTTCCATCATTTTGGAATTTCTGGGTCAACAGCACGTATTATCCCCTTTGCATATTCCAGAAAGTAATCATCGAAATCGTTGTAAATGTTGCCAATTTGTACTTGTCAATCTGGCAGACTAATCTACGAGCGAAAATGCCAAAAGTACAAAAATCAAGTGAAAGCAAACGAAAGAAAAAAATTTTGGTTATTGCTCTTCTTTCGGGAGAAAAACAAGAAACGAGACTTATCCCTTGGGTTTCATTAACACACATAATATCACAGCAAAATTAAGTTAAGAATTATTAATTTTGCAAGAATTTATTAAGGAAAATATGCAAAGAGAAGTTCTTTCGAAACCGTATTTATTGTCCTCCGAAGACCTTACGGTAGAAGATGTTAATTTAATTTTCGACCGAGTTCGATATTTTGAATACCACTATTCGCTTGGTGCAAGTTTCAACGATTTAAATGGTTACACAGTTGCTCTTGCTTTTTTTGAACCTTCGACACGAACTCGAATTTCTTTCGAAATAGCAACCCAAAGACTTGGTGGTAAAACTATTCTATTTTCTTCGGCAACAAGTAGTTTGACCAAGGGAGAATCGCTAATAGACACGCTTCATACCATCGAAGCAATGGACGTGCAGATTTTCGTTGTTCGCCATTCCGCAAGCGGTGTCCCTTTGCTTTTGCAAAGAAATACAAGCAAAATAGTCATTAACGCAGGTGATGGAAAACACGAGCATCCAACACAAGCCCTACTTGATGCTTATACCATACAAAAGCATTTCGGTTACATTAATGATTTGAAAATTTGCATAGTTGGCGACATTCTCCATAGCCGTGTTGCCCGGTCCAATATTATTCTTTTGAAAAAACTTGGTGCACAAATTGCATTTTGCGGACCAGGAACTCTAATCCCACGCCACCACTCAATTTGGAATGTGAACATTTTTAAAACTATTGATGAAGCGATAGAATGGGCAAATGTCATTATGTTGCTTAGATTACAAAACGAAAGGATGGATTCGGGTCTGGTTCCTTCGTTGGCTGAATTTTCGCACCTTTATGGTCTTACCTTAGAAAGAATTAGCCGAAAGCCCGAACTTGTTGTCCTTCATCCCGGCCCAGTAAACTATGGAATCGAACTGCAATACGAAGTGCCTATGTATCCAAATGTGCTAATACAAACACAAGTAACTCACGGAGTTTTTGTTCGTATGGCTCTTCTTTCCCTTCTTGTTAAAACCTATGAATCGTTACGAAAGTAATCGGAACTGGACTATTTCGGAAATTATTCATTGGGGTACAAGTTATTTAAACAAAAAAGGTTGCGAATCGCCAAGGCTTTCCATCGAATTGCTCCTTTGTAGCGTTTTAAATACAACACGCCTGGATTTATATCTTAACTTCGATAAGCCTTTGAAAAAGAAAGAGCTAGACGAATTAAAGTCAAAAATAAACCTTTTGTTACGAAACGAACCTATTCAGTATATTCTTGGCTGGACGCAATTTCTTGAATTCAAGCTATCCCTAAGTCGGAAAGTCTTCATTCCTCGACCCGAAACCGAGCAACTTGTAAAATTTATCATCAAAAAAAACGAAAGCAAACAAGAGAGAAAAATGAGCATATTAGATATCGGCTGCGGGAGTGGGGCGATTTCGATTGCTCTTGCTTCTTTTTTTCGGAACTCGCAAGTTCTTGCGATTGACATAGATACAAACGCAATTGAGCAAACCAAAGAGAACGCATTATTAAACAATGTTTCGAACATCGAGACTATGGAACTGGATATTTTTAAATGTGTTCCCGAAGGTTCTTTTGATATTATCGTCTCCAATCCACCATACATTCCAATTTCTGAATACAGCGAACTTCCACCCCAGCTACAAAATGAGCCTAAAATTGCTCTTACAGACGAAAAGGATGGACTATCTTTCTATAAAAGATTTGCAAAAATCTTTCCCAGAATGCTAAAAGAAGATGGTTCCTTCTATTTAGAAGTTGGTTGGAACCAAGCAAATTTAGTTTCGGAAATTTTTGCTAAAGAAGGTTTTTCCGTCCAAATAGAAAAGGATTTTCAAGGTATTAAAAGAATTGTTTATTCTATTCGTTTCTAAAATACTTAACAAAAAAGAAAATTATGAAAGCAAAAGAAGTACGACAATCATTTTTAGACTTTTTCGAAAAAAAAGGGCATAAAATTGTACCAAGCAGTCCAGTAATTCCACAAGGCGACCCTACGCTTTTGTTTACTAATGCTGGTATGAACCAATTTAAAGATGTTTTCCTGGGAATAGGAAAACGAGAATACACTCGAGCAGCCGACACTCAGAAGTGTATACGCGTAAGTGGAAAACACAACGATTTAGAAGAAGTTGGGTTCGATACATACCACCACACTTTTTTCGAAATGCTTGGTAATTGGAGTTTTGGCGATTACTATAAAGAAGAAGCAATAGAATGGGCTTTCGAACTTTTGACAAAAATTTGGGGACTCCCAAAAGATAGATTATTTGCAACTGTTTTTAGAACAGACGACGAAGCTTTCGAGATTTGGAAAAAATTCTTGCCAGAAAGTAGAATATTCCGCTTCGACGAAAAAGACAATTTTTGGGAAATGGGTGAAGTTGGTCCTTGCGGTCCTTGCAGCGAAATACACTTCGATAGAACCCCCGACAAAAGCGGCGCCTCGCTCGTCAATGCTGGTAACCCAGATGTAATTGAACTTTGGAACCTTGTTTTTATCCAATATAACAGAAACGAAGATGGTACTCTTACTGAATTGCCAGCAAAACACGTCGATACGGGGATGGGTCTTGAACGTGCCGCAGCAATCCTACAGAATAAAACTTCGAACTACGACACAGACCTCTTTTCTCCTTTGATAAACAAACTCGAAGAACTTTCGGGCAAGGAATACCCAAAAGAAGTTTCGCACCCACACGGCATTTCTATGCGTGTCATTGCCGACCACATTCGAACACTTGCATTTGCTATTGCAGATGGAGCTTACCCCAGCAACGAAGGACGGGGCTACGTTCTACGTCGTATCCTGCGACGAGCTTCAAGGTTTGCTCGTAATCTTGGTTTCCGTGAACCTGTCGTTTTCAAACTTGTTCCAACTCTTATCGAGATAATGGGCGAATTCTTTACGGAACTTACCACAAGCAAAGAAATAATCGAAAGGGTTATAAGGTCCGAAGAAGAAAACTTTATTCAAACGCTCGACCGTGGAATAGAAAAGTTCGAGGAAATTGTCGAAAAACAAAAACAAAGCAATATATATGTAATTCCGGGTGATTTGGCTTTTCTTTTATACGACTCGTTTGGTTTCCCCTTAGATTTAACACAACTGATGGCTCGGGAAATAGGTTTCGTTGTCGATGTCGATGGTTTCAATAAAAAAATGGAGGAGCAAAAAGAAAGAAGCCGGCAAAGTGCTAAATTCCAAAATATAGAAGTCTTTTCCTTCCAACAAGATTGGAAAACTATTTTCACTGGTTATGATGAGTTCGAAACAGCTGCCAAAGTCCTATTTGTTGAAGAAAACAAAATTGTTACAACTCATTCCCCTTTCTATGTTGAAAGTGGTGGGCAAGTCAGCGACACTGGAAGAATAGAAATCAAGGAACGGTCCTACCGAGTGGTGGACTTACTAAAAGTAGGAGATGTTATAGTTCATATTTGCGAAAGCAATATTGATGCTGAACCTGGCGATAACGCAAAGTTAATAGTCGACATTTCCAGAAGAAGAGATATTATGAGAAACCATTCAGCTACACATTTGCTACACGAGGCTTTAGTCCAAGTCCTTGGCCGCCACGTACGCCAGTCGGGTTCCTTGGTTGCACCATCATACCTTAGGTTCGATTTCAACCATTTCGAAAAAGTAAGCGAAGAGCAACTACACCAAATCGAACAAATTGTCAACGAAAAAATTTTCGAAGCACTCGAAGTTAGAACACAAATTATGAGTTTAGATGATGCCCGGAACAAGACAAAAGCCAAAATGTTTTTCGGCGAAAAATATGGCGATATTGTCCGTGTTGTATTTATGGGTGATTTTTGTGCAGAACTTTGTGGTGGTACCCACGTCCGAAATACAAATGAAATTGGTATTTTCAAGATTACTTCCGAACAATCCATTGCTGCTGGTATTCGCCGAATCGAGGCTGTTTCTGGCAGAGGTGTCTACTCCTTTATTTACGACTTAAAGAAAGAAATAGACAACTTAAAAGGCTCTATTTTTTCATTAGAAGAATCTATTAAAACACTTAGAAAGGAACTCCACAAATACGAAAAAGAACGGATTTACACTTTGGTAAAGCAATGGATAGAATCGGCAAAAACTTTGGACAATTTCAAAGTCGTTGCCGAAGAAGTTTCGGTTCAATCGCTCGACGAACTTAGAGATATTGCAGAAATTGTTAGAAATGCTATTGGAAACTCTGGAATTGCCTTCCTTTTTTCTCCAATCGAAGATAAACTCTACATTGCTTGTTCAGTGACAGACGACCTACTTTCGAAATATCCCGCTGGAAAGATTGTAAACTTGGTTGCACAAAAACTTGGCGGAAAGGGTGGTGGTAAACCACATCTGGCAACTGCTGGGGCAAAGTTGTCTTCTGATTATAGAGAGTTTATTAAAGATATTAATAATATTACTTCTATATTTAATCTATTTAATTAATCATATAGCCTTTGTGGAAATGTGGAAAACTAATGAATTTTCCTTTCTATCTTCTTTAAATGTAATGGTTTATTATTAATTACTTTCAAGTAATTTTTTGTGGAAAAAAAGTAGAAAATTTGTTTAAATTAGATTTTGTTTGCAAAGTTTTCACAAAATATTAACATCAATTAACAATTTATCAACAGCTTTCTACCCACTCTTCCACAATTTTTCCACAGAAATTAGGGTTTTTCGCTATTCAAACACACTTGAATTGAATTTATTATTTTTTTTGCTATAATACTCCAATTCATAGTTGTAACAAATAGGTCATAGGAGTTTTTACACAAATTATAGTAATCTTGTTTGTTTTCGTAAAGTTCCAAAATTTTGTCGACTGCGTTTGAAATACCAGATTCATCTGTTAGATGGAATAAGAAGCCGTTCTGTCCGTTTGTCACGGCGGAAGGAATACCCCCAGTTGCATTTGCAACGACGGGAACACCGAAGGCGTTGGCTTCGGGGACGACGTGGCCGTAGGCTTCGGCTCGGGAAGGGAAAAGGAAAAAGTGGGTTGAACTTAGTATGCTTGAAAATAGATTTTGCCCAGCTTGGCTGGTTTTATCGATATATTCAATAATTTGCAAACCTTCGAGATTGATTTTATTTGGAGGCCGACAACCAATAATTGTCAAAGAACAGTTTGGAATATGCTTTTTTATTCGACTAAAAATTTCAATTGAAATGTCTAAACCTTTTTGAAACCAAAGTTTTCCAATAGAAGTAAGTTTTAATGGAGCAAAAAGTTTATTTTCGATTATCCTTTCCACTTCTTTTTGCGAGGGGAAAAAATCAATATTTGCACCAAGGTGGGTGAATTCAATCTTTTCTTCGCTTATGTTGTAAAATTGAGTTAAAGAATTTTTTGCCCACTCGCTCGAAACAAATATTTTACTTGAACTTTGAAAAGCATTTTGTTCGATTTTTATATTGTGTTCGATGTAAGAAGTTGGAAAGTTTGTGTGGTGGAAGTAATAATCCAAAAGATTTTGAAATGTGGCATCGATGATTAAAAATAAGGGTTTGGAAGTAGACAAGTACCCCGGAATTATGGAACCAAAACAAAACACAAAATCGGCATCTGAGTTGTTTATCTTTCGATTAATTACTTTCATTGAAAAACCGAGTACAGATTTATCGTACATAAGCAAGTAGTTCCTTTTCAATAAGTGTTGGTAAAGAATTTTCTTATAGGCAAACAAATATTTTAGAAACTGGTTGTTAAAATAGGCAATTTCAATCTGAGTTTCATTTTTATAAAACTCAGTAAGCAAATAATCAACAATCATCTTTTTTGCGCGGATAGGATTAGTTGGGTCGGAGGCAAGAGCTGGATAAACAAGTTTCATCTGAAAAAAATTCTAACAATAAACATAAAGAATGCAAATTACATCATTTCTTTGCAAAAGGATGTATATAAGACTTTTTCTTTTATATAGAAAGTAGAATAAACTTTTAATGAATTACATATTTTAAAAAGATTTCAATTACAAGAGCAAGGACCAAAAGAGTACCGAACCTTCTATTATACAAGAAAGCGAAGTAGACAAAATAGAGTGGCCAAGCCAATTCCAATTCTTTTGGTGGTGAACTTGGGCGAGGCTTGGAGAAGATTATAATGGACTTTATCAATTGGGGAAGCGAAAGAACAACCAAAAGAACTGAATAGGAAAAGAAGTTTATCGATAGGAGGTAAAATAACAAAATGTATTGAGCAATCCAAAGAAAAATAACCAGATAGCGCGAGGCGGTTTCACCAAGAATTACTGGTAATGTGTGTATCTTTTTTGCTCTGTCTTTATCGGATTTGTCTATGTGCTTACCAATCAGAACAGAAGTTGGACCAATCGAATATAGGAAACTACATATTACGACATTCCAATTCCAGTGTCCACCAGAGATTACATAATAAGAACCACCAATCATCAATGGACCCCAAACAATTAGAACGGTAAGTTCGCCAAGACCAAAATACTTCAATGGCCAAGTATAAAATGCAATAAAGAAAATTCCCAAGGCAATAAGATAAACAGTTATTATTGGAGTTGTAAGAGCCAGATAAATTCCACAAGCCAGTGCTATTAGGAAACTTGCAATAATATAGCCCCACATTTGGTTCACCGAAAGCAATTGTTGTTCTAATGGGTGGGGACCATATTGATTGCGAAAATAATTATCTTTATCCACTCCTTTGATGAAATCAGTTAAATCGTTAAGCAAATTGTTGGTGGCGTGGGCAAAAATTAAGCCAAAGAAGGCCAAAATAAAAGGAAGCGGATGGAACAAACCGTCCCGGATTGTTAGTAAAGCAGCAAAAATTACAGAGATTGCAGTCATAACGAAAACTGCTGCACGCGATGCAATTAACCAGCGGGAAACTATGTCCAATTCTTTCCATTCTTCTTGCGATATTCTTGGAATAATTCTTAGTGCGTCGTACCACATTTTTAAGTTTACCATAATAAGTCTCTCTTAAATTTGAATTTCAAATTTATTAAAAAGAAAAAAAATTTTTTTGGTAATGAAAAAATAAAATTAAACCAGTTCTGTATTTTCCTTCACTGGAAGTACGATTGTAAAGGTAGAGCCAACACCAACAAGACTTTCGACTTCGATTGTCCCACCGAAGCTTTTGATAATATTGTAACTAACGGATAGTCCAAGTCCAGTTCCTTTTCCAACGGGTTTAGTAGTGTAAAACGGAAGGAAAATCTTTTCCATTTGCTCTTTCGAAATTCCGCTACCGGTATCTTTAACCGAAATTAAAATGTTTCTGTCTTTTTGATTAGTAGTAATTGTGATTTTTCCGGGCGGGACTATTGCGTCTCTTGCATTGGTGAGTAAATTAACAACAACTTGCTTTAAAGAGTTTGGGTCGACAAGAGCTTTTGGCAAATCTGGTTGGAGGTTGACTTCGAGTTTGATGTTGGAAACATAAAGTTCTCTGTCGACAAAACCTTCGACTAATTCCTTGATAATTGCATTAACATCGTAATAATCCAATTTAATGTCGTCTTTGCGAACGAAAGTTAGAAGTTTGCGGGTAATATCCCTTGCCCGAAAAGCACTATTTTGGATGTTATCCAAATGTGGAATTAGGTCTTCGAATGTAACAAATTGGCCGAATTCAGGGTTTATCAAGTCTTTTATCAAACCGGCTTCGCTAGCAATAATAGCAAGAGGGTTGTTGATTTCGTGTGCGATACCAGCGGCAAGTTCACCAACAGCGACAAGTTTACTGGCGTGTTCCAATTGTAGGCGTGCGATATTTTTTTCTCGTTCGGCAATTTCCTTTTCGCGTTCGTATTGCACTATCTTCTTGGCTCTTAAATAAATTACTACAAGAAACAGAATAAATGTTCCAATCGAAAGAAGAGTTGATGTTTGGCTAATACTAAGAGCAACATAAGTTTCTGGTGTTTGCGAAAAACAAATAACGCACCAATCTTTTATATCGAGCCAACAAAAACCATAGGAATGTCTTTTGTTTTTAATGTGAGTAGTTAAAACCCCAGACTTTGGCTTCCTTGGAGGCGAGAATTTCGATAAACTGTTTTCCTTGCCTAATTGAGTTTTATATAGATACTTATATTTATTATCAATCAAAGCAATGATTACATTTTCTTTCTTTATCTTGGAAGAAAGAAGCTCGTTGATAGAGGATAAATCAATATGAGAGCGAAGGAAAATCAATTTGTTTTCGAAGTACCCTTTTATGGTAATAGCAAAAGCATTGTAACTAGGGGTAAATAAAGGTTCGGAGAAAAAGTATTTTCCAGTGTCTGCAATGGATTTCAAAGGACTTACATTATCGAATTTCGTAGAAAGCAAATTCAAAGATGATGAATTGGCATAGGAAATAATTTTGCCCGATGTATCAATTATTGCAATATCAAGGAAGTGGGGGGATTGTGTTTTTAAATGTTTCAAAACTAAGCTTGTGTTCTCGTTGTTAATTTTTTTAAAGTTAGATAATTCATTAAGGATAAGGAACAAGTCGTTTACTCTTTCCTCAAGATAGTGCTCCAATTCTTCGCACTTTGTAACAGCCCTTAAATGGAGATTATTTTGAAGATTTTCTTTCTGGTTTTTATAGTATTCGATTTGGAGTAGAACAATCAAAATCAACAAGGGTAGGATATAAGTAACAGCAAGGCGAACAAATTCCTTTTTGAAAAGTATTTTATACTTTTTCTCGTCGAGTTCTGGTTCGTTTTTCGATTTATTATGTGATTCAAAAAAACTTAATTTCATTCAGAAATTTAAAAAAGTCGACTAACCAACACAAAAAAAGCAAATTACCTATTTGGGTCGAAAATGTTTTGCTGAACCAATTTATATGCTTCGAACAATAAACGAACAAGTTCTTCAAATTCATAGGGCTTAGGCAAGTATGCATAAGCCCCAAGTTTAAGGCATTCATTTGCAGTTTCGTCCGAGCCGTGACCAGTTAGAATTAATACTTCGATATTTCGTTGGTTCGATTTCAAGTATTCAAGTATTTGTTTTCCGTCGACATCTGGCATTTTTAAATCGACAATAGCTAGGTCGTAGTTCTTGTAACTTGCCAACTGAATAGCAGTAGTTCCCGATGGAGCTTTATCCACTTCGAAGCCACGAAGTTCAAGTCGCTTTGCGATAGAATCAAGAAAATGTATTTCGTCGTCTACGACTAAAATTTTTATTTTGTTCTCCGACATTTAAAATCCAATTAGGGGCCAATAAATCGAAACAACCAATGCATAGATGAAAACACAAGAAAAAGACCTTAACAGAGAAACTTTAAGGAAGTCCATTTGCGAGAAGTAGCCAGTGCTGTAGGAAATCAAAGTCGGTGGGCACCCAATCACAAGCCAGACAAAAGTTGTTGCTGCTGGAAGTATCAAAGCAATGTGTTTGACGTTAATGCCCAAGGTTTGTGCCAAAGGCAACATAATTGGCAAGCAAAGTGCTGTTGCTGCTGTATTGGACATAAAACTTGTGATAAAGGAGCCAAAAATTCCAATGCCAAAATATTGAATAAGTTTACTCTGACCTATTAACAATGGAGCAAATTGGTCGGCAAGCCATTTCCCAGCGCCCGTGTCGAGCATTGCAGTTCCCAAAGAAACACCAGCACCAAAGACCAACCAAGCTTCCCAAGGAAACTTGCTTGTAATTGTCTTGAATTTCACATATCCCAAACCACATATTAAAGCAAGAGCAAGAGCAGAAACCACGCTTACGTGTAGTTTAGTAATATCGCCAACTGCCCAAAGAATGAAGCATATAGCAAAGATGATAGCTACTCCCTTTTCCTTTTTGCTCATCGGGGGTAATTTAGTTTGGATTTCAAACGGAATTTCTTTCATTCTTGGTGGAAACATTAAATATATTACCAAGTAAGTAGTTAGAGAGAGAAAAATAACAGTTGGAAATTGGCAGACCATATACTCGACGAAACCAATGTGGACGCCAGTGTATTTTTCGAGAAAATCGACAGCAACTGGATTTCGTCCACCACCAAGGATTGTTCCGTGGCCGCCAGCACCAGCGCTCAAAGGAATAAGAATTGTAAAGAATTTCGATAGATTATTGCTATTCTGTGGGGTTATATTTAATTTGTGGAAAACTGGCATCATCGAGAATAGAAAGATGATTGTAATAGTTGCATCGTGGAATACAGTGGACAAAAGAGAAGAAACAACGCAAAGAAACAAGGAAAAAGGTATTAGTTTGCGTCCACCCATTTTTAAGATGCCAACAAGAATTCGATTTGTTAGACCAACTTCGTTAATAATAACACCAAACATAATAATCATCATAACAAACATAACTGCGGGCGAAGCAAAAGGGACCCACGCAGCTTCTGGTTTCTGAATATTAAGTATAACAAGACCAGCACCGACAAGTAAAGCGGTAATACCAATCGGAATTACCTCGCTTACCCAAAGAATAACTACAGTCATAAGAAAAGCAAGGAAACGATGTCCTTGGGGCGAAAGGCCTTCGGGCGTTGGCAACAGATAGATAATCAACCCAACCCCAAAAGCAAGTACTAATTGAAAGATGATAGATTTTGTGGATTTGGCTCCCTTCTCCTCGTGTTCCGCAATAAGGAACTTTGCTTTGGTACGAGCGTTGTTGAGAACATCGACAAGTTTTTCGATATCTACTGGTTTTTGCAAGTAATTGAAAGCGTCCAATTTAGCCATTTGGGTTGCGCTTTCTGTATCGCCGTGACCAGTAAGAATAACTACTTGGACTTCGGGGCGAGTGGCTTTAATTCTCTTCAAAACATCTTCACCGCTGATATCGGGCATTTTTAGGTCGAGAAGCACAACGTCGATTGCCTTGTCCTTTGTAATTAATTGTTCAACATCTTTCCCCGAGGTTCTTGTAACCACATCGAAACCACGCAACTTAAGTTGTTCCGAAATGCTGTTTAGAAAAAGTTCTTCGTCGTCGATAATTAATAATTTGCTCATACTTAGTCTCCATTTTTATTTAACTTTCCACATTCGGTCAAGATGCAGTTTTCAATTTCATTTATTAAATCGGAAGTTCTTAGAATACCAACCACTTCGTTCCCGCGTTTAACTAGGACAGAAAGGCATTGCCACATAAGTATTTTATGGATAGCAAGGGGAAGTGTCTCGTCTTCGTCGACGCTTTCTTCAACGGACTGCATAATATCTTCGACTTTGATTTTTGAAGCAAGGGAGCATAGATCTATAGTGGG
Source organism: Ignavibacteria bacterium (assembly GCA_026416955.1). Lineage (GTDB taxonomy): Bacteria > Bacteroidota > Ignavibacteria > Kapaibacteriales > UBA2268 > Naka2016. The sequence continues at coordinate 29,181 of JAOAEE010000025.1, forward strand.
TTCTTGCCAAAGAGAAAATTTTTCGAAAAGAGTTTCGATAAAATCTGGACTAAGGCTGACACGGGAAAGTTTGTCAATATCGAAAAGGTCTTTGTATTTTGGCTCCAACCCCTTTAGAAAAGCAAAGTGCCCGACTTTACCTATTACCTTATTGTTTTCGTCCAAAACCAAAACAGCCCTATATTGCGGAACATTAGGTGGGGCATTTTTTACCGCTTCATTCAAACGAACAATAGCATCCAACATCGAGGCGCCTTTTCGGATAGTTGGATACATTTCGATAGGAACCATAATGTCTTTAACTTTCTTTTGGCTAATCATTTTTACCTCAAATAATTAATAATGTAGAAACAAAATAATTAAATAGAATTTTGCATTGCAATTATAGAAAACAAGTTGTATTCTTTGTGTTGTTTGCTTTTTTGGAGATTGTTTGAAAAAAATGTTTAAATTGCATTGAGATATTTATTATTAATAAATTTATGAGTATTAAATTTTTACCACCTTTTGGTGTTTTGTTTTGTTTTTTGAGTTTCGTTTTGTTTAGTTCACATTTGAACTGTAAATCATACTTAGCAAACGAGAGCAACTTAAGAATCGAATCGGATACATCGTTGCAAATAAGTACAAGCCAATTTTACAAGTTTGTTTTAGTCGACGATAGCGAGATAATTGGTAGATTGGACAGTACTAAAAACGATATTCACTACGTTTCGACACAAACGGGGATAGTTATCCCAATTCCAAAGGACAAAATCAAGAAAATAGTGAAATTGCGAGGAGAGTTTATCGAAGGCAAGTTTTGGAGGTACGACCCAAATCGAACCCGACTTTTGTTCGCCCCAAACGGAAGAGCACTTGAAGGTGGAGAAGGTTATTTTTCTGTTTATCAAATATTTTTCCCTATGGTAACTTATGGAGTAACAAATTTTTTGGCATTAAGTGGTGGGGTAAGTCTTTTCCCGGGGCTCGAGAAACAATTGGTCTATGGGAATATAAAAGTAGTACCATACCAAGCCGAGAAATTCAGCATTGCTGTTGGAGGTTTTATTACAACGGGGTTCGAGGAATTCACTGGTGGAATACTTTATTCTTGTGCTACCTATGGAACAAACAACAATTCCATTACTGTCGGGGTGGGGCTTCCGTACGAAGAGTGGAAGACCGGCAAAAGCCCAATTATACTTCTTGGCGGGGATGTACGCATTTCGAACAGTTTGAAGTTCATAACAGAAAACTGGATTGTAACAAGTAGTTACAAGGAGTTTGTTTTTTCTGCAGGTATTCGATGGTTCGAAGAGCGATTAAGCGCCGATTTTGGTTTCGTGTCAACTTTAGAATTGATAAAAAGTTCTTCTGGGCTTCCAGCAATTCCTTGGATTGGTTTTGCTTACAATTTTAAGTTAAAATAGAAAAAAATTTAAGTTTCTAATTTTTTAACAAGAAAATCCAGTAAAACTCTATTCTTCCTTAAAGTTGTTTTTGTTAAATCCTTAAAAATTATTAATTTTGCTGTCTATTTTTAGCAGGTTTCGTTATGTTTGAACCGTTTCCGGAAAAATATAATTTTTCTGAACTTGAACATAAGATATTAGATTTCTGGGACAAAGAGAAAATTTTTGAAAAGTCTTTGGAATTGAGAAAGGACGCACCATTTTTCAGTTTCTACGAAGGACCACCTACGGTAAATGGAAAACCCGGTCTTCATCATCTTATGGCTCGGACAATAAAGGATACAGTTTGTCGATACAAATCGATGCAAGGGTATTACGTTCGCCGTCAGGCTGGATGGGACACACACGGCCTTCCAGTTGAACTTGCTGTTGAACAATTGCTTGGTTTTAAAGTTAAGTCCGATATAGAAAAGTTTGGAATTGATAAGTTTAACCAAAAATGTAAGGAATTTGTTTACTACAATATCGAAATGAACCAAGGATGGCGCGATTTAACCCGGCGGATGGGGTATTGGCTCGACTTAGATAGAGCATATATTACTTGTACGAATGAATACATCGAATCTCTTTGGTGGGCATTGAAACAATTCTTCGACAAGGGTTTAATTTACAAAGGGTTCAAAGTTGTACCGCAATCCCCGACTATCGAAACGCCTCTTAGCAGTCACGAACTTTCGCTTGGATACAAGGAGGTTCGAGACCCAAATTTGTTTATTATCCCGCGCATTGTGAGTTCGCCAATTAAAAGCATTGTTGGTGCGCATTTGCTTGTATGGACAACAACGCCTTGGACTTTGCTTGCTAATGTTGCAATGGCAGTTGGCGAGGATATCGATTATGTTTTTGTTGAAAATCGAAGGAAAGTAAAAGAGCAAGAAGAAACTTTCCGTCTTGTTCTTGCTGAAAGTAGATTATCCGTACTCGATGGGGAAACAAAAGTTATCGAGACTTTCAAAGGGAAAGAACTTGTTGGAACAGAGTATGAGCAAATTTTCCCATATGCTAAATTGGATAAAGAAAAATATCCACAAGCACTAACAGTTTTGCCGGGGGACTTTGTATCGACAGAAGAAGGAAGCGGAATAGTGCATATCGCACCAGCATTTGGCGAGGACGACTACGAGATGCATAAAAAATTCAAAATCCCGTTCGTACAACCAGTTACTCCCAATGGACATTTCACCGAAGATATGGGAGAATTTGCTGGAAGAGCAATAAAGGACTTTGTCTATCCCGACCACAAGGAAGAAGGAGCCGACCGCGACATAATTCGGGCATTGAAACAGATGGGCAAAGTCTACAAGGCCTCGTTCGACTATGTTCATAGTTATCCACATTGCTGGAGAACTGGGAATCCAATAATGTATTATGCGCGGGAATCTTGGTTCATAAGATCGCCCCAATATCGAGATTTGATGATAGAATTGAACAAACAAATAAATTGGCAACCACCCGAAATTGGTTCTGGTCGGTTTGGGAATTGGCTTGCAGAAGTCAAGGATTGGTCGCTTTCCCGCGATAGATATTGGGGAACGCCGCTTCCAATATGGGTCTCGGAGGATGGAACCGAAAGTTTTGCTATCGGTTCTATTGCTGAATTGAAGGAAGGATTTATTCTCGACGAAAATGGAAATCGAATTTATTTAAAAGATGCAGAAATAGAAATCGATTTGCATCGCCCCTTTGTAGATAAAGTATTTTTCGAGCGAAACGGCAAAATATTCAAAAGAGTATCGGAGGTAATCGACGTTTGGTTCGATTCTGGGGCAATGCCTTTTGCACAATTCCATTATCCTTTCGAAAATCAAGAACTTTTCGAAAAAAGTTTTCCCGCAGACTTTATAGCAGAAGGAGTCGACCAAACTCGCGGCTGGTTCTATACTTTGCACAACATAGCGACAGCAATTTTCGGAAAGCCAGCCTTTAAGAACATTGTTGTAAACGAACTTATTCTCGACAAAACCGGCGAGAAAATGTCGAAATCGAAGGGAAATGTAATCGACCCCTTCGAGGTTATGGAAAAGTATAGTGCAGACGCAGTCCGCTGGTATTTACTTGTAAATAATCCACCTTGGAAAGCTACGCTTTTCAACGAAGATGATATCGAAAAGAGTATACTTTCGGACTTTTTCCGTTCGTTGGTTAACTCCTATTCATTTTTTGCATTGTATGCAAATATCGACAAATACACTGGCGAAGAACCACAAATACCTATTGATAAACGATTAGAAATCGACCGTTGGATTATATCGCGTTTGAACACACTGATTCGCAATTATAGAAAAAATATGGACGAGTTCGAGTTGACTCGTTCCTTCCGTTCAATTCAAAATTTTGTTATCGATGAACTTTCGAATTGGTATATTCGGCGCAACAGAAGAAGATTTTGGAAAGGGGAGAACGACGAGGAGAAACTTTCTGCTTATCAAACTTTGCACTATGTTCTTTTGAATGTAGTAGCGTTGATGGCTCCTGCTGCGCCATTTATTTCGGAAATGCTTTATAGAAGATTGCGCCGACCGGAGCAACCCGAATCGGTTCACTTGCTCGATTTACCCTTTGCCGACGAAAGCCTTATCGATAGCGAACTCGAAGAAAAGATGGGGCTCGCACAAACTATTGTGAAAATAGTTCGTTCTTTGCGAGAAAAAGCAAAAATCCGTACTCGCCAACCTTTGCAAAGAATTTTGGTTCCAGTTCTTAATCCCCAACAACGAAGGAATATTCAATATTTCGAAGAGATAATCAAGGAAGAAATAAATGTTAAAGAGATTGAGTATGTTTCGGCCGATACGGAAATAGTGAAGAAAAAGGCAAAACCAAACTTTAAAGTGATTGGAAAGAAATTTGGAAAAGCCACACAATCTGTTGCCGAAGCCATCAAGAATTTATCGCATCAAGAAATTGTGAAACTCGAAACAAGCGGAGCTCTCGAAATTGATGTTCAAGGAACAACACAAACCATACAACTCGAAGACATAGAAATTTATAGCGATACACTCGAAGGTTGGCTTGTTGGAACAGAGGATAATATTACAGTTGCTCTCGATACACAAATTACAGAAGAGCTAAGGAACGAAGGGATTGCACGAGAGTTTATCAATAGGATACAGAAACTACGGAAGGACTCGGGATTTGATGTAACCGATAGGATAGAGATATTTGCAAGCGTACCAGAGGAATTCGTTCGGCCTTTGACAATGATGAAAAGTTACGTTTCTTCGGAAACCCTTGCCGAGAAATTCGAGTTGGTCAATCATTTGGAAAATCCAGCAGAAATCGATATCGATGGTAAAATTTTGCAAGTAAAAATAAACAAAATAAATAATTGAAAAATAAATAGTTTTTTTTATTATTGCATTTTTATTCGAGGTTGTTATGCCAGCAAAAAAACAAAAAAAGGACGTTGAACAAGATTCTTCCAGTTTGAATGCCAAGCCGAAGAGAATGTGTAAGCCAAGAAAGAAGGTAGAAGAAACACCGACGGAGGCGAAAGTCGAACTTGCTGCCAAGTCGACAAACGAAGTTACTGTCGTTGAAAAACCCAAAAGGGGATGCAAACCTCGAAAGAAAGTCGAAGAGATAAAAACCGAGCCAATGGAAGAAACAAAAAAAGCAAAATCGAAAAAAACCAAAACGACAGTAGATTTGAGTGAAAAAATTGAAACTACCAAGAAAATAGAAGAACCAGAAGTAACAAAAAAGGGCAAAAAAACTTCGTCCAAAGTTTTAGCAAGCGAAACAGATATCCAAGTGGAGACAAAAGAGAAAATAAAAGCCTCTGGGAAAAAGGGAACCTCCAGAACAAAAGAAACGGAAATAGAAGAGAAAAAAGAAGTTAAAAAAGGAAAGAGCGCAGCAACAAAAGCCAAAGCCAGCAAAGCCGAAAGTTCTGTAGAAATTGAAACTGCCGAGATAGAAAAAGAAGAAAAGACCGCAAAGAAAGAAGAAAAAAGTTCTGCAGAAACAGTTGTCAAAGTGAGCAAAGTGAAAGGCAATCGGAAGTTGACAGAAAAGGACCGCAAAGAAATCGAACAGCAATTAGAAGAAGAGAAGGCAGCCGAGAAAGCAAAGAAAGTTTCTGCACAAAGACCCCCAGTTCGATATTCCGACGAAGATTTAGAGATTTTCCGAAAAAGAATTCTGGAAGTAAAAGCCGAGGCGTTGGAAGAATTGAATATGCTAAGGGAAAGGCTCGAGGATTTGAATTCGTACGACTTGGCAGAGGAAGGTTCGATATACTCGATGCATATGGCAGAACAAGGTTCCGAGATTTTCGAAAAGGAGAAGGTTTATGCTCAAATACAAAGGATAAACGAATATATCAAGAAACTCGATGAAGCATTGAAACGAATTGAAGACAAAACATATGGGATTTGCCGTGTGTGCGGAATTTTAATTGCAAAAGAGCGGTTGCTTGCCGTTCCAATTACAACTCTTTCGGCATCCTACAAAATTCATAAGAAATGTCCAGAAGACGGTATCGATAGAATTGAACCTCTTGGCAAATAATTATTATATGAATTTAGTTCATCAATAAATGAAATACAAAAACATTTCAAGGGGAATTTTCAATTCACAAAGCAAAGGAAAATCCTTGTTAAATAAAGAAAGACCTCGAAGGCAAAACTAAGAAAAGAAGAGAGTCTGTATGGATAAGAGAACGAAAATTGTTTTTATTATTGTTGTATTATTAATTGCCTTGGACCAAATATCGAAATTGCTAATTTACGACCATTTTCAAGTGAAGCACATTGGCAACGATTTTTACACAATTTCGCCAGAAAGAAGCGAAATTAATATTATAGGTGAAGTAGTAAAGTTTGTTTATGTCGAAAATGCTGGAATGGCTTTTGGTATTCAATTCGGCGAGTTCAAGATTATATTGAGTCTTTTTTCAATTTTTGCAAGCATATTATTGGTAATTATTATATATAAATTAGCGCAATTTCCATTTGTAATTCAATTTGCCTTTGGATTGATTTTGGCTGGAGCAATTGGTAATCTAATAGATAGAGTATTTTATGGGGTGATTTTTGGCTATGCTCCACTCTTTTACGGCAGAGTAATAGATTTTGTTCAAGTCGATATTCCCGACATAAAAATTGCCAACATAATAAATTATACTCATTGGCCAGTTTTTAATGTTGCAGATTCTTGTGTTTCTATTGGCGTTGTTTTGTTAATCCTTTTCAATAAGCATATTCCAAACTTTTCTGTTTTATTTGGCAAAAAGCAACAAGAAACAACGCCCAATGGAACAGTATGACAAAGTTATTTCTACTGATGGAGAGTTTCAAATTGTTGAGCATAAAATTATTGTACCGCCGGGAAAAATACCCGAGCGAATAGATGCTTTCCTTGCCCGTCACTTGCGAAATGTTTCGAGAACAAAGGTTCAAAATGCAATATCGAACCAGGATGTTCTGGTTAATGGGAAAGCTGTAAAAGCGAACCACAAAATAAAACCAAGCGATGTAATTGTTTGTCGACTAAGACGACTTCCTCCTTTGAAGCTTATTCCCGAGAATATCCCTTTGGATATTGTTTACGAGGACGACTATTTGATGGTTGTGAACAAACCCGCTGGTATGGTTACGCATCCGGGTTATGGGAACAGAACTGGGACACTTGTTAATGCCGTTTTGTATCATTTAGGCTATCGTGAAGAAATTGAGATTTCTGGGGAAGAACTTGAAGAAATGGACGAAGAGCAAGACGAAGGCAAAATATTTTCGAGTGCATTAATAAGGCCGGGTGTGGTGCATCGCTTGGATAAGAATACTACTGGTTTACTTTTAATTTCTAAGGAACCGAGTATCCACCAGCAACTTGCTGAGCAATTTTCTACAAGAACGGTCGAAAGATACTATTATGCATTAGTTTGGGGCGAATTCCAAGAAGATAACGGAACTTACGAAGGCGATATTGGCCGTTCTCCCAAAGATAGAAAGTTGTTCGCAGTAGTGAAAAAAGATGGCAAACCAGCAATTACAGATTATTGGGTCGTCGAACGCTTTAATTATCTAACACTTGTTAAAATAAAACTACGAACTGGACGAACCCACCAAATCCGTGTCCATTTCTCGCACAATAAGCATCCGGTTTTTGGCGACCCATCTTATGGCGGAAACAATGTTGTTTATGGTGGACACAATGTACGCTTTAAACAATTTATTACCAAATTATTGAAGGCAACAACAAGACAAATGCTCCACGCAAAGACATTAGGTTTTTACCATCCAGTTTTAAAGACGAACCTTTCTTTCGATTCTCCATTTCCTATCGATTTCGAAATTGTTTTGCAAGAAATTAGGGAATTTACCTATCGCAATTTATAGTCAACTTTTTGGATTAAGTGCAAGGGAATAATTTTTTTCAAGTAAAAAGCTGAGAAATTTCATTTTTTTATCAAAATTTGAGAACAATAAAGTTAATAATTAGTTAATGGCTTGTTTTAAGTGCCCAAGATTTGTTCTGTATGTCGATGAAAATTTCCCTTTTCCCGAAATATAGAAAACCAAGTTTTTTATTTTCCTACTTTTTTGGTAATATTATATTTTTGTGTTTATCAAAAATTTAGAAAACGAATGGAACATTACCAAGTTGCGATAATAGGTTCCGGACCTGCGGGGTTTACTGCCGCTATCTATTCAAGTCGTGCTCTATTGTCGACAATAATTTTCGAAGGAATTCAACCTGGTGGTCAATTGACGATAACAACCGAGGTCGAGAATTATCCGGGTTTCCCCGAAGGAATTCAAGGCCCCGAGATGATGGAACTTTTCCGCAAACAAGCACAGAAATTTGGGACAGTTACCCGTTTCGAGACGATTAAAAAAGTGGATTTCAGTTTGCACCCATTCCGACTTTGGGCAGATGGGGGGAAGGAATATACTGCCGATGCAATAATAATTGCAACCGGAGCTTCTGCGCGCCGTTTGCACGCAAAGGGCGAGGATAAGTACTGGGGCTTTGGTATTTCTGCTTGTGCAACCTGCGACGGCTTTTTCTACAAGAACCAGAAAGTTTATGTTGTTGGTGGTGGCGATTCTGCAATGGAAGAAGCGATGTATTTAACCCATTTTGCTTCGAGCGTAACAATAATTCATCGGCGGAAGGAGTTTCGTGCCTCGAAAATTATGGTGCAAAGGGCAAAAAACAACCCCAAAATTGATTTCCTATTGGATACTGTCGTCGAAGAATTTATTGGCGAAGAGAAAATGGGGCTAAAGAAACTTACCCATATCCGTGTTCGCAATGTTGTAACCAACGAGGAGCAAGTTTTACCAGCCGATGGTGTTTTCTATGCAATAGGACATACCCCAAACACAGAAATTTTTAAGCCGTTTATCGAGACCGACCCAAATGGGTATATTATTACCAAAGGAAAAAGTTCATACACAAACATACCGGGCGTGTTTGCTTGCGGGGATTGCCAAGACCCAACGTATCGCCAAGCAGTAACAGCGGCTGGAAGCGGTTGTATTGCTGCTATCGACGCAGAACGTTGGCTTTCGGAACATTTTCCACAACAAAAAACAAATTGATTATGGGCAAAAAAGTTGTTATTGTTGCTGGTCTGGTATTTTTGTTTATTTCTGGAGTAATTTATACTGCCGAAAAGCAAAAGTTTACATTTCTCGATGCAATGAAGTTCCCTCGGATACAGCACCAAACGATATCTGATAATGGGCAGTGGGTTGGGTATTCTCTTATACCAGAGCGAGGCGACCCAATTTCGTATGTTGTTTCGACCGAGGACACAACAAAGTTCAAGTTCGAAAGGACCCGAACCCCAGTTTTCTCGCCGAACTCCGAGTGGGTTTTGTTGCGATTGCTTCCGAAAGCAATAGAAGTAGAAAATGCCGAAAAAGATAAACCATCCGAAGGGCTACTATTATTCAATTTGGTACAGCAGAACAAATTTACTTTCGAAAAGACGAAAAGTTTTGCTTTTTCCGAGGACTCCCGATGGTTGGCTATTCATTTCAAGGCAGCGGAGGAAAAGTCCAAGGATACTGAAACAAAAGAAATAGGAACTGCATTAACTTTGTTCGACCTTGCTTCGAAAAACCAACTCGACTTGCAGTTTGTCACTGAATTTGCTTTTGATACATTGTCGCAATATTTTGCATATGCTGTATCCGAACCCGAAGGGAAGAAAAATGGCTTATATCTTATTAATTTAAAAGGGGAGTTTTCGCTTCCAGTGAAATTGGATGTCGATTCTGGTGTTTATATTTCTTCGCTTTCTTGGAACAAAGTAAAGCAAAGTTTGTGTTATATTAAATCCTATGAAAGAAAGGGGACAAAGATAGATTCGTCTATGATATGCAATGTGCCAATGGCTGTTCTTGTCCCTCAAATTCTTTTGTCTAATTCCGATTTACCTACCGATTGGTATTTGCCAAGGAAAAATGATTTAAAATGGACAGAAGATGGGGAGAGGTTGTTCTTCGGGATTAAGCCAAAAATGGACACAAGCGTATCGAAGGATAAAATAAAGTTCAACGATACAAATTTTTTCGATACAAAGACAATTTTGAAGAAAGCAGATTACACACTTTGGCATTGGAACGACCCAAAAGTAAAAACCCACGAACGAACTTGGTGGGAAAAAAATAAGGATAGGACATTTAAGTGTGTTTACCATACAAGCACAAAGCGTTTCATACAATTAGAAGATTTTGAAGTATCGAGTGTCGACTTTGTTGACAACCCAACGTATACAATTGGGTACAATTCAAATCCTTATTCGAAAGAGGCAACTTGGGAAGGAGATTATTTCGATTTGTACTTAATCAACTTGAACACGGGGGAAAGGAAGCAGATTGCCAAAAGAATTAACGAAAAAGCGGTAATATCTCCGCAAGGCAAATATTTGGTGTTTTTCAAAGATAAGAATTGGCACCTATACGACCCACGCTTGGATACTCTTGTAAACCTTACTGGAAAGATGAAGTATGCTTTCTACGACGAGGATTACGATATGCCTTCCCCGCCCCCAAGTTACGGCTTTGCTGGTTGGTTCGAAAACGATAATTCCTTCTTGTTGTACGATAAGTATGATATTTGGAAGTTTTTTTCCGAAAACTATGGATATGTTTGTCAAACTGTAGTATATGGTCGCGATTTAAAGCAAACATATAGAATAATTAACCTCGACAAAAACAAGAAGTTTTTTAAGAATAGCGATTCGGTTCTAATTTCGGCTTACTACAACGAAAAGAAATATTCTGCGGTTTATTTGCTTGAGTTTAAAATACTTGGACCTTTGGCTCTTTTGGACGAACCAAAGAACTTCAAAATTTTGCAAAAGGCTCGGTATTCCGATAAAGTTTTGTTTACGCGCGAAAGTTACGATGAATTTCCAGACCTTTGGGTGGGAAACTTTTCTCTAAATAAAATAAAACGACTTACAAACCACAACGAAGAATTGCTTGCGAAATATAAATGGGGAACAACCGAGTTGGTCCGATGGACTAATAGCAAAGGCGATACTCTTGATGGCTTTATCATTAAACCGGCGGATTTCGACCCGAAGAAGAAATATCCTCTTGTGGTTTACTTCTACGAAAAGTTTTCCCAATTGATGTACAATTTTCAATTTCCATATATCGGACATAGGCCTTGCTTCCAAATATATGCAAGCGAAGATTATATATTTTTCCTTCCAGATATAAAATATCAAATTGGTAGCCCCGGAAATTCTGCTTTGGACTGTATTGTGAGTGGGGTCAAACATCTCATTGCAAAAGGATTTGTCGACACAACGGCAATTGGAATTATGGGTCATTCTTGGAGTGGCTACCAAACTGCATACATTATTACACAAACGAATATGTTTTCGGCAGCTGTTGCTGGGGCTGCGGTTGGGAATATGACAAGTGCCTACAGCGGGATTCGGCTTGAATCGGGTTTGGCAAGGCAATTTCAATACGAAAGATACCAAAGTAGAATTGGTGGAAATCTTTGGGATTCTTTGTCGAGCTATATAAACAATTCTCCCGTTTTCAAAGCCCAATCTGCGACCACTCCTTTGTTCATAATGTTTGGCGACGAAGACCAAGCCGTCCCTTGGCAACAAGGAATAGAACTTTATCTTGCTTTCAGAAGATTAAATAAAACAGTGTTTTTCCTACAGTATCACAAGGAGAAACATTGGCCCGAAAAGTTTCCGAACAAATTGGATTATGCCATTAAAATCAAAGAATTTTTTGATACCTACTTAAAGAAAAAGCCGGCTCCCGAATGGATTTTAAAAGGAGAAAACTTAATAATTAAAGAATAAAGGACAAAAAATGAATTTTGAAATTAAAGAAATTTCGAGTAAGCGAGACAAAATTCGCTTTATTAAATCGCAAGCTTTGTTCTACGAAAACGACCCCAATTTTGTACCACCGTTAATTAGCGACAGATATAAGTTGATAGATACGGAGAAAAATCCATTCTACAAGCATTCCGAGTTGAAACTTTTTATGGCATATGATAATTCGGGGACAATACTTGGAAGAATTGCTGGAATAATAAATTATAATCATAATAAAACACACAACGATAAAGCTGGATTTTTTGGTTTCTTCGAAAGCGTTTACCATCTTGATGTTGCCAAGAAATTATTCGAAGCGGTCGAAAATTGGCTTTACAAGAAAGGGTTCGATACAGTTCTTGGGCCGGAAAATCCATCGATGAACGACGAGGTTGGCTTGCTAATCGACGGGTTCGATTCTCCCCCAGTTATTATGATGCCCTACAATCCAAAATACTACATTCATTTAATTGAAGGTTCTGGATATACAAAGGCAAAGGATTTGTATGCATACTTGCTCGAACCTCATACGTTTACATCCGAGAAAATGTTGCGCCTTTTGGATTTGATTCGACAAAGATACCAAGTTACAATCCGAGAAGTAGATTTTAGCAACAAGAAAAACTTTTGGCGCGATGTTGAGATTTTGAAGGATATTTATAATTCTGCTTGGGTGCCGAATTGGGGATTTGTTAAATGGACAGACGAGGAGTTTAATTACATTGCAAAAGATTTGAAGTTGATTGCCGAACCAAAGCTTGCTTTAATTGCCGAAGTTAAAGGAAAAGTTGCTGGTTTCGGGCTTGCTTTACCCAATATTAATGAATGTCTAATTTATAACAAGAGTGGTTCAACACTGGGAGCCTTATATCATATATTAACAAAAAAGAAAAAGGTTCAATTTGTAAGAATTATTGCACTTGGTGTGAAGCCCGAGTTTCAGAAGTCTGGGATAGATTCGGTTCTATATTATGAACTTGGTACACGGGGTGTGCAATTAGGATATCGATTTGGCGAAGCTTCGTGGGTCTTGGAAGATAACGAAATGATGAACAAAGGTTTGACCTCGACTATGCAAGCAAAAGTTTACAAGACTTACCGAATTTACCAGAAAAAACTAAGTTAGTGGGTAAAAAAATTTTGAATTATGAGCGAAAGAGAAAGGTGGGCAACAAGAATAGGATTAATCCTTGCTGCGGCGGGAAACGCTGTTGGGCTAGGTAATTTCCTTCGTTTCCCGGTGCAAGCAGCACAAAACGGCGGCGGTGCTTTTATGATTCCCTACTTTATTGCATTTTTATTGCTTGGTATTCCTTTGATGTGGGTCGAGTGGGCAATAGGAAGGTATGGAGGCAAATATGGGCACGGGCATTTGCCGGGAATGTTTGATGTGATTTGGCGCAATCCTATTGCAAAATATGTTGGTGTGCTTGGCTTGTTTGTTTCTTCGATTATTATGATTTACTATTGCTATATCGAATCGTGGACACTTGCTTTTAGTTTTTTCTCGATTACAAGAACATACTTTGGTATGACAGATTTTGCGTCGATGTCTGGCTTTCTAAAGAGTTACCAAGGAGTTCAAACTGGATATTTCGACTCGATACTTCCAGCATATATTTTTTTAATCATAACTCTTGCAATAAATTTTTATGTTCTAAAAAGAGGTATCTCGAAAGGAATAGAGTTATTGGCAAAGGTTGGAATGCCTTTGTTGATAGTTTTGGCAATAATTTTGGCAATACGAGTAATAACACTTGGGACGCCCGACCCGGTAAACTTTCCGGAAAGGAGTGTTGAAAGTGGTTTTGCCTTTATTTGGAATCCCAATTTTTCGATGCTAACCGACGCAAAGATTTGGCTTGCTGCTGCTGGGCAGATTTTCTTTACATTAAGTGTTGGGATGGGAACATTGGAAGCCTATTCAAGTTACTTACGCGAAAAGGACGATATTGCTTTGAATGGTTTGTCGACCGCCTCGACCAATGAGTTTGTCGAAGTAATTCTTGGTGGTTCGATTGCGATACCCGTTGCAGTTGCATTTTTTGGGATACCAGCAACACTGGAAATAGCAAAAGGTGGAGCTTTCAATCTTGGTTTCGTTTCTATGCCATTGATTTTCCAAAAGTTGCCCTTTGGTGAATTTTTTGGTTGTATTTGGTTCTTCTTGCTTTTCATTGCTGGAATTACTTCTTCTGTTGCTATGGTTCAACCATTAATTGCTTTTTTAGAGGAGCAATTCAAAATTTCGCACAACAGAGCAACTTTGTATGTTTTTATTGGAACGGTAATTTCTGCCCATTTAGTTGTCTTCTTCCTTCAATACGGCTTTCTCGATGAACTTGATTATTGGGCTGGAACTTTTTTCCTTGTAATCATTGGTTTCATAGAAGTCGTAATTTTTGCTTGGATTTGGGGAATGGATAAAGGCTGGGCGGAAATCAACAAAGGAGCCGACATTAAAATCCCAAAGTTCTTCTATTATGTAATAAAATACATTACTCCTTTGTATCTTTTGATAATTCTTGTTTATTGGGCTCTTACAGACGCAATTCCAACACTTTTGATGAGCAATATTCCAAGCGAGCAAATACCATATCGCTGGTTAGCAAGGGTGTTTATGGTTTCCGTTTTTGCGCTTCTTTCGTTTCTTGTTTACAAAGCTTGGAAGTTAAACAAACCAAGGTATGAATGATGGAAGGACTACGCCCCGATGGAATTGCCTTTATGGTGGTAGCATATTCGGTTATTATTTCATTAGTGGTTTTTTGCTTTGCAAAGGTATTAAACAAGAACCGCGAGCAATCAGAGTAGGCCTTTCTTTCGGCGGAAAAACCATTCGAGCGAAAAAAAGGCAATCGAAAATAAAAGCAAGTATAAAGAATTCCAAATATTTACTTCCCTTTTTTGTGTTACTACTCGTTCCTCTAAATCGAGATTATAGAGTTCTTCTTTGAACTTTGTCATTTCGTTCCACAAGTAAAATTTTCCGCCAGTGGATTTTGAAATGTATCTTAAAAAATCGAAACGCGAACGAAAATCGATAAGTTCTAAATTGCTTTTTTCGACAATGAAACGGCCAGCGACCTTTCCAATCTGTTTGTTGCCAACATATGCTTCGCCAACATAGTTGTAGTCGCCTTCGGCAAAAGAACCAAAAGCAACGGAATACAAGCCACTGGAAACTTGTTGCAATTGGCGCTCGTAAACTTCGTTCCCTTTTGTAATTTTCACTATTACATTTGCATTATCAACTGGGTTCATCGATTCGTCGTAAATTTGAGCATTGAAAACGACAGGTTCTGTCGAAGTAAATTTTGGTTTCGATGGTCTAATTCTTACTTTGGCTGTCTCGTCGGTAACAGTAAGCCATTGTAAAAGTTTAGACATTAGTTCCGAGCCAACATCGATATCCTTTTTTTCGCCACCAATAATTTCTTTCAACGAGAAACCCAAGAGCCGCCATCGAAAAAGACCATAGCCAAGAATTGCCGCGGATTTTCTGTTCTGGAAATTGTTCAACAGAAGGAAAGGTTCTCGCATCTCTACATTGTTTACTTTAATAAATGCAAGAATTTCGCTTTCGGGTTTTGTTCGAACGAATAGTTCTGTTCTAAATAGTGGGGGAAGTTGGTTCAATAGTTTCAAATTGTCCTCGCCCGGAACAATGTTCAGCAAAGGATTTCCTATTTGGCTTGGGTTGAAATTTGCGACAAAAGTGTATTCACTAACGGTATTGCTTACAAAATTGAATGGCAAAAATTCTTCGTAAGGTTTTAGTTTGCGGTAGTCTGTTTCGAGTTGGGAAATGAAAAGCACCGATTTGCCCTTTTGCCATTCTTCTTTTATCCAATCGAGAATTTGGGTATTGCTCGATGCTATTGGAAAACCAATTAGGATAAAGATTTGTGCTTCTTCGAAATCTTTTCTGGTTGGGGGTGGGTCGTAGAATTCCCCACGAAATTTTTGGATAAAGGTAATAACTTCGGAGCCTACTTCTTGCGAAATTAACGACTTGATGTATGAAATATCGGGATTTGGATAGCCAGAAACGATTACATATTTTTTCTTGCTTTTAATAACTTTTACAATTTGGCTTTGGCTATTGTTTTCGATAGAGAATTCCTCGTCGAGCGGTTTGGTTTTCGCTGTTAATTTAGCAAAACCTTCGGTTTTTGGAGTAAATTCGAACATTATGCTGTAATCTTCAATTCCTTTGTCCAGTTTGACAGTTTGTTCGCCAACAAGATTTTGACCATCGAAAAGTTGGATATTTAATGGTTGGTTTGTATATCCAAAAGATTTAATATTTACTTTTACAGGCAATGTTTTATCGACAAATGCTATTTCATTTGTAGTTATCGAAGTAACGACAATGTCTTTCGGAGGGACAGAATCACCAATTCCAATTGTATAGATAGGGACGCCAAATCGTTCTGCAAGATATGCTGGATTTTCTCCGCTGTTTACAATTCCATCGGTAAAGATTACAAGTGCTTGAATATTTTCTGCTTGCTTAATTTCGTAAATTCTTTGCAATGGTATGTGGAGATTGGTTTCTGTTCCATCGAATTTCAAGGAATCGAATTTGAAGTTATCAATAAATTTTATCTTAGTATCGAATTTTGCAAAATCGATGGGATACTTTGTAAATGAATTTAAATCTGCACTTTCGAGGGCATTTTTTGTTTGGGAAAATTTATCGACCCCTTGCCATTTCAATTTCATCGAAGCAGAATTATCGATTAGAGCAACGATTTTGGGTTTTTGGAACTTGTTCGAAATGAAGTTGGCAATAGGTTCGGAAAAAGAGAAGAAAAGAAGAAGCAAAGCAAGAAAACGAAGTCCGCCAAGAAACAACTTGCTACGCAAATCCACTTCTGGGTTTGTCCTTCGGTAGTAAAGATAGGTAATAAAGAAACTCGCAAGTAAAAAAATCAACAAAACCCAAAATGGAATACCGAACCCAAGCGAAAATTTTTCCATCGAATCCAACTTAAAAAGAACTAAAACGAAATAGAGGAAGATTTAGTAAACACCACTGTAAAATAATTCAAGTTTTTTGGGCTTAAATCAAGAGGAAAAGCGGAATATTAAGAATTAACAAGATATTTGCTTTTTTCGAAAATTGGAACAAATTTTTGCTTCCGTTTCAATATAAAAATCATAGATTGAACCCAAGTTCGACTAATTCCACCTTGAATTTTCACTCCAGTAGACAATAGCGTTAGGAAATAAAAACCAATTTTGTGCAAAAATCTTGTATGCAAAAGAAGTAGCGGGCAAAATTGTCGCTGGGAAGCAAGGGCACGGGTTCCCTTCTCTTTTGTTGCATTGTTTGTGGTTATTGCTATTGGTTGAGGAGTAATTTGCGGGGTTTGCCAGAACTTACGATTATATACACTCCTTTCGGGAGGGCTTCGGGACGCAACTTCGTGAGGCTCTCGCCTTCCCATACCTTTTGCCCCAACAGGTCGTAGACTTCTACCTT
>JAOAEE010000040.1 GCA_026416955.1 Ignavibacteria bacterium
TACCGAGCTGTTTTATCTTTTATACCATCAATTTTACTTAAATATAAATTATGAGATTTAATAGCAAAATTATTGCCCAATTTCTATTTTTATTCTAAATTCAATGCAACTGGCAATTGCCATCCAGCCCCGATTTAGTTGTCGATTTCAACTAAATCGACCTAAGGACCATCGATTTATACTTTTCCGAAAAAGTTATTATGGACGGGGTTTACTACGTTTCCGAAGGAAAACAAATTCTTGGCGCGACAGTTGCTGGCCGCTGGGTTGGCAACCGTTGCTGTTTCTACTCCGTCCAAGATGTCATCTATGCCGAATGTGCAGGCGGCGTCGTTCTCGACAATATTAAATTGACTGGCTACATAATCAAATAATTTTCCTAACCTTTCCACATAAAGGCCAGCTATTTTTGTAATTGAATCATTAGTTTTACTAAATAATTTTTCCTTGCCATACAACGTATCCTTCTCCGTAGTTTTATAAAAGCGACTTTTAATCTCCTTTTCGCTCAAACCAAAATATTTAATCAATGATGGTAAATGAGTTAATTTACCTTCTTTATCTAAAAATCTATTAATGATTACACCAGACGGTACCAATATCTACAAATCTATTCTTTTTCCTTTCATTATTTCGATACTTTTCCAATCAACTTGCATTCCAAAAGGGTCCAAAAGTATTAAAGCAACTTTGTTTTTATCTAAATTACTTACAAGCAACTTAATATACTTGTTAACATCCCCACAATGAAAGTAACACTTATCGTTAATAAGCCCCTTTTCACTTAACCTTTCCTTTAAAGTATTAATTGCACCTTCGTCAATATCGATAAAATAGTATTTATCGAATTTTTTATCCAATTTCAATACTCTTTCTGCTGAACCCTCGTAAACTTGTGTTTCTTCTGTTAAATAATCTTCAAATTGTAATTTTTTGTTTTTATCAACACTTTCTTTTAAAATTCTTTGCCCACTACCAGCAAAACCATCGAAATAAATTATTTCATAGGGCCAACCGTTATGCTTTGCTCTTGTAGAATGCATAATTTTTAAATATGCATCAACATATTTTTGAAAAGCATCCAATTTTTCTTCAGTCCAGGGTCCCCCCAAAGTTCCATTTTTTCTTTTTATTTTTCTACAAATTTACCTTTTCCCTTCGACAATGGCAATTTCCTCCTCTGTCAACTCATACAGCCTATACACCAAATGGTCTATCTCCCGCTCCAACTCCCCTGTGTCCGCATTTCTGTTTTCTTTTTTTAAAAGTAATATAAAATTAACTATATTTTCAATCTGCTCAACTAAAGCATAATTAGAAGTGGTAATAATGGGTAATGGAACTTTTTGCATATTTTCTTTAGAACCATAAGTATAGTTTTCCTCAGATGAAAATAAGAATTCCATATACTTTCTGATTAATTTTGAATTAAAAATTGCACATAAGTATCTTATAATTCCACCAGTAATCATAAAAATCGAATTGTTAAAATAAAAATTCTTTGGTAAAATAGTAAAACTATATTCCGAATTAACTGGTGTCCACACCACCTTCTCCTTCTCAAACTCGGGGTAGTAATCACAATGCCGTAATTCCCACCAGTAATCGCCTTTATCGTATCGGGCTTTTGCTTTCTGTTCATATTTTTTTAAATGTTCCATCAATGCTGGATAATACTCAAAAATAAAACTTTCAGCGCTTCTATTTTTCCGTTCTTTGTTAGTCCAACCAGCCGGAATAACTATTATCCACAAGCCAGCCCACTCGTAGTAGTAGCGCTTGATATCGCGGCCGCGCAAGATTGGCTTGATGATTGCTTCGGTGCGTTGCCGCTCGGCTTCGTCCCGACAATTCCTAAGTATTTCGTCCCTCTTTTTTGTTGTTACGATAAACGCTTCGTTCAAACCAGTTACAACACCCCGGTAAATCCTCACATCCCAATCTTTCAAGGGAACGCCAATTCGCTCGATTTTCTCTTTCAATTGTTGCTCGGCTCGGTTGCCAATAAACCACGGACCAGTGGACAGATTTGTCAGCACAACAGATTTTATTTTAACTTGCTCCGAAATATTGGGCAATTCCTTCCCTTCGCGAACTAAAGTAAGAGCCCGAAGATGAAATTCGGTTTTACGGGTTTCTTCGCTTTCATCTTTCAAGGCACTGTTGGATTCGTATTCGTCGAAAACCTCTTCATCTTCTCCGCTCGAAGGCGTTTGGGCAACTTCCTCTTTCGAAATTGGTTGAAGATTGGATTTTGATTGTTCATCTGAGATTTCTTTCAAGTCGTAACCTCTGATTTTCGCAACATTTTGCAATTCTTGTTTTAAAAAATTTAACACAGATTCGAGGTTTGTCTGCACTTCTTCTTCTGCGAAACGATAAATTATTAGCCCCAAATTAGCCAAATAATTATCTCTTTCTTGGTCTCTTTCAATTTTTTCATTGTGACTTTTACCATCAATTTCAACAACAACGCCCAAGTCTTTGCAATAAAAATCAACAATGTAATTGCCAATTATTTTTTGGCGGTCGAAATCCAGCCCAAATATCTTCTTGTTTTTAACAGCATTCCAAAACAGAACTTCGGCAAGATTTCCAGCTTTTCTTAATTCCCTTGCTTTTTCTTTAAGTCTTGGATTATAGGGTAATTGATACCATTTTGGGAAATTTTGCAACACCCCTTTATCCCCTCTACCAGAGGGGAATTTCTTTTCGTCTTCCTCTCTTGCAGTTGGGAACTCCACAATTTTTTCCCCTTTTGTAGAGGGGCCAGGGGTGTTTTTCTGAATCATAAATACGCAAGTATCGATAGTTGCGTTTTCGAAAATTCCCGGACCGAGGTCGACAAGTAGAAGAGGATTGTATTTCAAAAAGAACTTGCGTAGTTTTTCGCCATAGCCCGCCCGCATCCATTTGTTCGAAGAAATGAAGCAAAGCAAACCCTTTTCTTTTAGAAGTTGTAAGCCTCGTTCGTAGAAAAGGCAATAGATATCGCCAGTGCTAGCAAAAGTTTCGTATTTCATCTTTTCGTAAATTTTAGCCAATCGACCGCCATCCTTTTGCAATTGAATATACGGCGGGTTGCCAATAACAATATCGAAACCCAAGTGAACACCGAACATCCATTCGGGGTCGAACCAATCGGCCGAAGCTGTTTGCGAGAAGATGTCGAAACTGGCAATTTTTTCAGCATCCTCAATTTGCCAGCGATTTTCGAGTAGTATCTTCTTGATTTTTTGGCGTATTT
>JAOAEE010000042.1 GCA_026416955.1 Ignavibacteria bacterium
AAAATGGATAATCAAAAAGAAGAATTGATTGAAAAATTAGATGGCATTGTTAAATATGACCTTTGCCATATTACGCATTTAAAAAATGTTTCTTCAATTCTTAAATATGGGCTTTATTCAAGAAACTACTTAAAAAAACACCAAGGTAATTATGAAGATATTTCAGATCCAGAAGTTCAACTAAGAAGAGAATTTATACTTCATGATTTTGTACCTTTGTTTTTTTCTGACAACACACCAATGCTTTACGTTACTTATAGGAAATTTGGTGGCCAAATAGCTTTAATCGAAATAGATAAAAAAATTATTTTGGAAGAAGATTTTAATATTGTCATTTCAAATGGTAATTTGGCTAGTACTGAAAGCAAATTGGAATTTTTTGGAGCTAATAGTTCGGATAATGTCGATAAATTAAAATTTTTGGAAAGTTTTGGCTGGTATGTTTGGGATATTATTTATAAACGAAGTCCGGCCTACTCCAAGGAATGGAAACGATATCGTTCTTCGGAAGTCCTCGTTTACGAAAGAGTCCCCACAAAATATTTTGTTTCGATTCATTTTTCAATAAATTATGATGATAAGTATTTCCAAGAAATCTATGAATTATCAAAAAATAATAATATTAAAATAAAAACGGATTTGACTGAAAATGGATGCTTTGAAAGAGGGGTATATAAAAAATTCTGAAAACAAGTTGTTTAGTAATATCTCCTTTGTTGAAGGGGATATTTTTCAAAGCAAAATGCAAACACTTGTTAATCCAGTCAATTGCCGTGGTGTTATGGGTGCGGGTTTAGCTTTGTTGTTTAAGAAGAAATTTCC
Organism: Ignavibacteria bacterium; assembly: GCA_026416955.1. Taxonomy (GTDB): domain Bacteria; phylum Bacteroidota; class Ignavibacteria; order Kapaibacteriales; family UBA2268; genus Naka2016. The sequence continues at coordinate 823 of JAOAEE010000042.1, forward strand.
CAAAATGTTTGAAGATTATGTTAATGCTTGTAAAAGTGGAAAACTTAAAGTTGGTAGACCAATATTGTGGAAAGGGGAAAGGTGGATTTTAAATTTTCCGACAAAAGACGATTGGAGGCAACCTTCTAAGTTAGAGTGGATAGAACAAGGGTTAGTTTACTTTGTAAAAAATTATCACAGGGCCGGTATAACATCAATAGCTTTTCCTTGCTTAGGGTGTAATCTTGGTGGTTTGCTATGGTTTGATGTTAGGGACCTAATGATTAAGTATTTGTCAAAAGTTAGCATTCCTGTTGAAATATTTTTACCAAAATTATCGAAAACAGAAAGAAATTTGGTTTCTTTAGTCGATTTAATTCTTCAAAACTCGGAACTTAAAGTCGAGGAAATTCACATTTTAAGGTCGCTTTTCCCTCAATCTGATTTATGGACTGATTTGAAAAAAGCACCAAAATGTAAAGTTCAAATCATTATTGATAGTAACAATTTAGATGGGTTTTTAGATTTTCTTACCAAAATTATTAAATCAATCGACAATAATATTGCCATAATAAAATCTACATTTATATCTCAAAGCTCACAATTAGTAGTTATTGAATTATAGAGTTTGATTTTATTATAGTTCGGTCAGAGAACTATTTACTCCTTCGTACACAAGTGGTTGGCACAAACAAGTGCTGGGTGGTTGGTTTGAATGCCGTCGAAATTTTTTCGGAGTAGGTAATCGTCGAGAAGGTCTTTTTTGTCGAGCGTCCAAGCGAAAAGAACAAGTTTTTCTCTTTTGCTTTTTTGATTTAGTTGGCAGATATGTTGCTGGTCCACCGCGGAGCCCAATCCAAGCAAGTCGGCAAATTCAAAGCAGTTTCCAATTCGAGTTCAACAAGAACTGGGGTGGTGTGGGCAAATTTGCTTGCAATGTTAGGGGCTAAAATTTCTTTCGAAGGGATACCAAGCAAAACAATAACATCCCTATTTTTGAACTTAGCCCAAAGTATGGCATCTTGCTGGATAGCAACAACGCTGTCGATACATTCTGGTTCTTTTACACCGAGCCAAACAAGCGAGAGATTGGTCTTTTCGATATACTCCAAGTCGAAGTTCGAGACTTTGCCAAGAAGGTAAAGTCCTTGCGCAGTACGGGGCGAAAAGGTTTCGTCGTGAAATACGATAATGTAGCCGTCTCTTGTCCTACGAACATTGAGTTCGACGCCGGTTGCACCAAGCATTTGGGAATGTTGGATAAGTTCCAAACTGTTTTCGGAGAAACCAAGTCGTTCGGTGTTCCGGCCGCCACCACGGTGGGCAATGATATGGATTTGTAGTTTGTTCAAGTCCCCGACTTTTTCCAAAACAATGTATATTCCGCTTTTGGTTCGGCCAAGGAGTTTTTTTTTGTACTAAACTTTTGATTATATCCTTTGCACATTCGTTTGCACTTATTGTGAAATTTACTTTGCTTTCCGAGCCAGAGCGGACAATTCTTATGTAGCCAGTCAATTTAATATTGTCGAGAACGATGCCGCCGGCACATTCGGCATAGATGACATCTTGGACGGAGTAGAAACAGCAACGGTTGCCAACCCAGCGGCCAGCAACTGTCGCGCCAAGAATTTGTTTTGCTTCGGAAACGTAGTAAACCCCGTCCATAATAACTTTTTCGGAAAAGTATAAATCGATGGTCTTTAGGTCGATTTCGTTGAAATCGATAACTAAATCGGGGCTGGATGGCAATTGCCAGTTGCATTGAATTTAGAATAAAAATAGAAATTGGGCAATAATTTTGCTATTAAATCTCATAATTTATATTTAAGTAAAATTGATGGTATAAAAGATAAAACAGCTCGGTAGCCGAAACGAATTGTCCAAAAACCCCCGAGATAAACTCGTCCGAAAAAATAAAGTTGAAGCCAGTTTGAATACCGAAAGCAAGAAGTTTCCCGGGATGGATAGTTGAACGGAAAGCAACCCCATAGCCAAAATTGAATTTCTCTAAAGAGCACGGGTATCTTTCGTATTTGTAAAGATAAACATTGGGTAGAATGCAAGATTTATGTTAAATAAGAGTTTTTGCGAAGTTGTATCGGAGGAAAGAACTTCCCAAAAAGTTATAAGCACTATTATTAAAGAAATAGCTCTCATAGTTGTAAAGTGAAAAAGAACTCTGGGACAACTAAATATTCATCGATAGAATAGAAAAGCATCCACGATTGGTATGGAGTTCTTGAATAGGCTATGCTTATGCCAATGGAGATAAGAGTTTTTCGAAGGAATGGCTGTTCAAGGGCAATAGTGGAATAAAAGTCGTTCCAAGTGTTCTGTGGATGGAACAATCTAGACCCCGAGGCGTAGCTTTCGAGTTTTAAGATATAAGTGGAGACAAAAGAGGTGGAAACGGTGAATTCCGTGAACCTATAACCCAAGCGGATAATTGAAATCACATAAGCAGTAACATAATCGAAATGCTCTTCCATAGTAACGAAGCCAAAGCCACCACCAAGATTAGTTGCCAAACCGAAAGTGAAATTCTTGCGCTCGATATTCCATTGCAAGCCAGTGTGGAAAAGATTGGCAAAAATGTTTGTCGAAAGAGTAGCCGCAAAGGAAAAATTTTTGAACAGACCGTATTTAAATTGCAAGTCGATAGCGGGTATGGGATATTCTTCCTCGACAGGTGGAACTGGAAGAATAGTAAACGAGCCACCTATTTGGAAAAGAGACCGACCTCCATAGGGTATGGTTCAAAGAAATAGTAGAATGTATTTTGTTGCGAAGTTTGAGCATTTACCAAGTAAGATGAGGAATGATTTTCATCAAGTTGTTTAGAAAAAAGGCTTGGGAATAGTAAAGCATAATAAGGGTAAGTAGACCTAAAAGTTCAATAAATCTCTTTTCTCGAACTTTAATTCTGCAAAAAATATTTATTTAAAAATTTAAATCTCGATTGAAGAAGTAGGTTTCGGCCAAATAGAAAGGAAGCGGGCAGAAAATTAAGTATACAACAAAGCCAAAAATCGAACCACCAATGCAATAATAATAAAAAAGGAAAAAAATTTTCTTTAACTTTCCGAAATCTTTGGTATACAGTTTGCGTGGTTTAAACTTTGAAATAGATGAACTGTTGGGAATATTTTTTGAACATAATAAAAGAATTAATTTTGTATTTTTTGTTAATAGATGATGAATATTCTTGTAGCAACTGCTGAATTAGCTCCGGTGGCCAAGGCTGGTGGTTTAGCCGACATTGTCCAATCGCTTGTTATTGAATGGGATAAGTTGGGGGAGAAGCCTATTGTTGTACTTCCAAAATATCAGTTTATCGATTGCAATTTTTGGGGGTTCCAACCAACAGACCTTGTTTTGTATGTTCCAATAAGCCATTGGGTTGAATTTGCACGATTATGGGTAGGGAAATTGCCCAATTCGAACGTACCGGTCTATTTGGTCGAAAACAACGACTATTTTGGAAGGCCCGGAATATATGGCGACCCAAACGAATATGGGGATAACGACCGGCGGTTTATTTTCTTTTCGCGCGCAGTGTTCGAAACTGCAAAAGCATTACAATTCAAGCCGGATATCATACATTCACACGATTATCATACTGCATTTACGATGGCTTTTCTTAAATCGCAATATAGGTTCGACCCATTGTTCTCGCAAACTGCTGGAGTTTATACGATACACAATTTAGCATATCAAGGGATTTTCGACCCAAAACGAGCGATGGAGTTCTCGACTTTTGGAATGAAAGAATTCTATCCGGGCTCTTGGTTCGAACACCACGGCGCTGTCAATACAATGAAAGTAGGAATTATGTTTGCGGACAAAATCACAACCGTCAGCCCGAACTACGCGAACGAAATTCGGCTCGCGTATTTCGGCGAAGGTCTCCACGATGTACTTTCACACCGCGGTGCCGATTTAATTGGTATACTCAATGGTGTTAACTATGCAGAATGGTCGCCCGAAATAGATGAAAACTTGTTTAGCACATATAATATTAATAATTTTAATGAAGGGAAATTAATCAACAAATATGAATTGCTCCGTTCCTTTGGTGTTCCCGAAGATGATAATTACGAGCTTCCACTTGTTGGAACAGTTACCCGACTTGCTGAGCAAAAAGGTATCGATTTGTTGATGTTTTGTTTGGAAACGCATCTTCAAAACAATTGGTTTCGTTTTGTGATTCTTGGTTCTGGAGAAAAACGATACGAGGACTATTTTCGCTATCTGCAATGGAAATTTCCAACAAAGGCTTTGGTGCAAATTGGATATTCCAACACTCTTGCCCATAGGATAATTGCTGGTAGCGATTACTTGATTCTACCATCTCGGTACGAACCTTGTGGTTTGACGCAAATGTATGCTTTGAAGTATGGGACCGTACCGATTGCTCGCTATACGGGGGGATTTGTGGATACTGTGGAAGAATACAATCCCGAAAAAGGGACTGGAAATGGTTTCACATTCTACCAATACAACGCCGACGATATGTCGTATGCGATTAAGAGGGCATTCGAATATTATCAAAATGAGCCGCACTGGTCGGTTATCCGAAGGAATGGAATGATGAAAGACTTTTCGGCAGAGAGAACTGCACAAGATTACTTGAAAGTGTTCAAATGGGCCTTGGAAAAAATTGGAAGATAGTCCTTTTAGTCGGAAGATTTCTATTTGGTGCTTACTTTCTGTCTTTTCAATAGTGTGTAAATTAAATAAGAAGCAATAATTACAGCAATAACAACTAATACTACTTTCCAATATAATTCAAGAAAATTTACAGCGAGTTTCCAGTTTCGTCCCAAACTCATTCCAGCATAAATAATTATGAAGTTCCAAACAAAAGCACTAACTCCAGCAAGCAAGGTGCTTTTCCAAGTGGAAAGTTCGGCAATACCAGCGAAGAACGAAACCACAGCGCGCGTTCCGGAAAGGAAGCGATTAGCAACCACAATTCCATATCCCCAGCGATTGAACCAACGGCGAGTTTTATCTAAACTTTCTTTAGTAATAAACTTGAATTTACCGGTATCGAGTATGCGTTCTCCGAATATTTTGCCAATCGTGAACATAGTAGCAAACCCCAAAGTCGAGCCAATCGTTGCAATTGCAACTAAAGGAACAAAACCAACCTTGTCGAAACTAACTAAACTACCAAGGAAAAGCAAGATAACATCGCTTGGGGAAGGTGGAAAAAGATTTTCGATAAATTGGAAGAAAAATGCCACCAAAAGTATCCAAAAGGGGGAAATAATTGGGGAAGAAAGAAATTCAATAACTTGCTCTTCCATCTATTCCAAAATTTTTAAGAACTCGAAAAGAGAAGGGAAGCAGTAATCGGCAACAATATTGCTATTCTCTGGCAATCCAATAAGAACTGTTCGAACACCAGCGGATTTTCCAGCAAGAATATCTTTTTCCGAGTCGCCAACAATCCAAGAACTTCGAGGGTCGATGTTCCATTTTTCTATTGCTTCGAGTAACATACCGGGATTGGGTTTGAGCCGCCAACTTTTTTCGGGAGAAACATCAGTGCAATAGAAGACATCATCAAAGAGTTCGCCGGTAAGTTGTTGAAGTTGCTTGGTCATAAATTGGTGGATGCGAATTAGTTCCTCGTTTGTCATTAAACCTTTTCCAACACCTTTTTGGTTCGAAACTAAAATAACAAGATAACCCAATTTTTTTATTTTGGGAAAGGTAGCCAGAAAATCTGGGGTAAAACGGAAATTTTCTTCTAAATTGATATACTCACCTACAATTCGATAGTTTACAACGCCATCTCTGTCGAAAAAAATTGCTTTCCTCTTTTCCATTTAAACAATTATTAGAAAGAAAAAAAACGAAATTATGAATAATCAATTTTACAAAGTTGTTTAGATAAATTGGGAAAAGTGTTTATCTATTTCTGGACGAAGTTCAAGACCAGCCTTTTCAAAACAGTCTAATAAATCTTTGTAAGCCCCAGAACCGCCAATAAAGTCCCAAAATTCTTCGCCTACTTTTAGTTCATTTGTCAAATCTAACAACCCTTTTAGCGTCCATCTTTTGTATGGTTTTGGTTCATAAGGGTTATATGGTATAGCCAAGTAAGAGTGGATATCAGCATTAGGTTCATTAAACAAATAAATTGCTACCCACTCAAGAAGAGTTCTTTTATAAATAATAAAATCACTTATATTTGGTTTAGCAGTTTTGATATCGAACAAATAAACCCGGCCATCATTGTCTTTAATGAATAAATCAACTTTTACAGTTTTTAAGTTATTTATATTTCCTTTATTGCAAACCTTCCTCAACCTTTCGACTTCGGAGTTCTTGTTGGGGTGGCAGTTGCTTGTAGTGAGTTCATTAATAATGTGTTGAATTTCAATTTGGGCATTTTCGCTAATTTTTTCTCCAACCACATATTGTGTTTTCACAAAAGGGAATTTGAAACTCGCTAATATTTCGGCAACAGGTTCGAAAATCGAGGTACCAAAAGTAGTGTTTAATGAATGGATAAAAGAAAATAAGGCCATTCTATCTTTTCCAAGTAACCTAAAATGGAAAGGCATATTAAAAGTTTCGGGTTTGTAATTTTTTAATTTGTGGATAATACTTTCTTTTATTGTGTTTTTAATTTTTTCAAATTGTTCAGTATGTAAGGTCAATTTATAGTCCCTTCATATGGAAAATAGTTTCGGAATATGGTGTTTCTCGGTCTTTTTCGACTCTATTTAAAACTGGTCGTTTGAACTGTTCTACTATTTTTAGTTTCGCAATTTTCGCAATTTGTGGATACAAATTAAATTTATCGTTTGCAACAAGGAAAATATCAAAATTGTCTTGCATATATTTCTTACAATTTATCAGAACTTTTGCAATACTTTGAATGTAGGAATTTTTTTGTTCTTCTCCTTGCCCTCTAAAAAAGGGACCGATTTCAAGTTCATCTCTTCTTTCAAAGCCGAATAACTCGTATGCATAAGCATGTTGTTCATGGTAATCAATTAAACCAACATATGGTGGGCTTGTGAAAATACCTCGTATCTTTTGTTTCAAAAGCAATTCTGCGAAGTCTTTGTTCTTTTTCTTTACTTCTGAATAAATGTCAATTTCTCGCGAGTCCCCTATTAAACAAGTTTGAAAAGTATTTGTTCTTAATTTTTCAAATTCTTTTAAACGGTTGATAGTATCTTTGGTGTAATATTCCCACCATTTAGAAATGGTAAACAAGGGCCTACAAATTTTACTGTGCTTTTTGCAATAATATGGTTGGATTACGGGATTCTTAAGTGTTGCTAAATCTGCATGGGTAGTTGCCCGACAAGAACGAGCCGTTCGGCTAAGAATTAAAGTCAAGACTTTTTTTACATCATTGTCTTCAATTAGTTTTATTTCATTTGCTAAATAATCTAATTCTTTCCTTACTGGATAAAGATACCATTTCCCTAAAAAGTTTTCTTTTTGGTCTTGTTCAATTTTTAAGTTGTATTTTTTTACAAGTTCGTAATATTTCGAAAGGAATTCTTTTAATCTTTCTTTTGCATATTCATTCTCATCTATTTCTTTTTTTTCAACTTTTCTTTTATAATCTGGGGAAGGAAAGTGTCGATTGTTGAAATTTGTAAGTTCAATGGATAATTCTTCTTCAAATTTTATATTATTATTTTGTTCTTGAAATGAAATAAGTTTTGAATTTAACTCCCTTAGCAAATTTTCGATTAATTCCAAGTTGTGGTTTTCAATTTTGACTTCGGAAATTAATACATTGAAAGAAGATATATCGATACCAATGCAATGTAGTCCTAATTCGTTTGCTTGGACTAAAGTTGTACCGCTCCCACAAAAAGGGTCGAGGACAATATCTCCTTTTCGAAAATAAACTTCTTTCTTGAACTCATCAATATGTTCATCCAAGAAATATTCAACTAATTGGGGGATAAACTTACCTTTGTATGGATGGAGCCTGTGTACGTGTTTGGTTCGCTCGCTTTCACTATACTGAGCGAAAGATAAGTACCAGTTAACATCTTCCCCCAAAACTTTTTTCCATTCTTTTTCTTTAGAAATAGAATCATAATAGGCTTTTAATTCTTGAATATCTATCAAAGTATAACCATCGTTTCCATATTTGTTAATTTTACCATATTGAAGCAAATAGGAAATGTTATTTGGAGTAATTTTCTTCCGTAAATATTTAGATGCCCAAAGACTTGCTTCTTTAATTCCAACTAAGTTTTTTTTCTCGTCGTTAAAGAGAAAAAGTTGCTCCATTATTATTATGAAAAATTTATTATATCGAAAGCCGAAAATTACACTACTTTTTCGATATTTCCATCCAATTTCATACTTTTAAGGGCGCGAAGTTTTCGTATGTTGATTGGTGGAAGTTCTTCTCCGCGAATTAGCATATCGAGTTCTTCACCTTCCAATGTTTCGCGTTCAAGGAGAATTTTAGCAGTTTTGTGAAGCAAATCTTCTTTTTCTCGCAAAAGTCGTTCGGCTTCTTCGTATGCATTTACTAAAATTTTTCGAACCTCGCTATCAATTATTTGTGCTGTTGCTTCGCTGTGGTCGCGGGGTTGTGCAATTTCTCGGCCAAGGAAGACTTCCTCGTGTCGGTTTGCGAATGTAACGGGTCCAAGTAAATCGCTCATACCCCAATCGCAAACCATTTTTCGGGCAATATGTGTTGCTCTTTCCAAATCGTTTGCTGCACCGGTGGAAAGAGTGTTGAATACGATTTTTTCTGCCGCTCTACCAGCCATTAAAACTATCAATTGTGCTGTAAGATACTCTTTCGAAAGAGTGTGGAAATCTTCTTTGGGTAGTGTGGCAGTTACACCAAGAGCTCGGCCTCTCGGAATAATTGTGACTTTATGAACGGGGTCGGCATTGGGAATAAATTTCGAGGCAAGGGCGTGTCCCATCTCGTGGTAAGCAGTAACTTCTTTTTCTCGTTCCGAAATGACCATACTTTTGCGTTCAATACCCATTAGTACCTTGTCCTTGGCTGCTTCGAAGTCGTACATTGTTACCACATCGCTATTCCTTCTTGCTGCAAGTAAGGCTGCTTCGTTGACAATGTTTGCAATATCGGCTCCAGAAAGTCCCGGGGTAGAGCGTGCAAGGATTTCGAAGTCAACGTCCTCGGCAAGAGGCAAGCGGCGTGCGTGGACTTTAAATATTTGCTCTCGCCCTTTCACATCTGGACGGTCGACAACAATCTGGCGGTCGAACCTACCGGGTCGTAAAAGTGCGGGGTCGAGAACATCGGGTCTATTAGTAGCGGCAATAACAATCACACTGCTGTTTTGCTCAAAGCCATCCATTTCGACAAGCAATTGATTGAGAGTTTGCTCACGTTCGTCGTGACCACCTCCAAGCCCAGCGCCTCGTTGCCGCCCAACAGCATCTATTTCGTCGATAAATACAATGCAAGGGGAATGTTTCTTTGCTTGTTCAAACAAATCACGAACTCGACTTGCTCCAACACCAACGAACATTTCGACAAATTCTGCACCAGAAATAGAAAAGAATGGAACATTTGCCTCGCCAGCAATAGCCCGAGCGAGCAATGTTTTTCCAGTACCTGGCGGACCAATGAGAAGCACACCGCGTGGTATTCTTCCGCCAAGCCGTTGGAACTTTTGAGGGTCTTTTAGAAATTCAACAACTTCTTCGAGTTCTTCTTTTGCCTCGTCGCAACCAGCAACATCCTTGAAAGTTACTTTGTTTTGGCTATCCGAAATAAGTCGGGCTCTCGATTTACCAAAAGTAAAAATATTTTTTCCAGTGCCGCCACCGCTTCCTATTTGCATTCTACGGAAAAAATAAATGTATATTCCAATTAATATTACCCAGGGAAGGATTGATAAAAATGTATTCCACCAAGGATTGTCTGCGGTTTCGTATTTAATCGAAATTCCTTTCGAAAGCCATATTTCTTCGGTTTTGGAGTCGACAACTCCAAGCTTTGTTACGAAATTGCGGACTTCTCGAAGGCGGCCATCTATATTGAGTTTAACTGGTTCTTTTAATTCGCCGTGGAATTCAAAATCGTTAAGGTGCGATTTTACAATTACTGCCGATTTGATGTAACCTTCGTTCAAAAGTTCTAAATATTTATTATAGGGAAGTGGCCATTCGGGTTTTTGGACGGAGTTCATCATCATATAAATCATTATGATGCTCGAAAAGATAATTAACCAAAGAATCAAATTTCGAGCAATTTTTGGTTTTTGATTTTCACCAAAAAATTGTTGTTTTTTAAATGGATTTTTTTCTTGCCCATCAGCCATTTATCTTTCCTCCATAAACTCATTAAGTTTTATGGGTTCGCCCCATTTTGAAAAATAGAAATTTTCTTCCAGTGGTCGCCTTTTTCTTTCCCCAAGTTCTCGTTGTCGATAGGTTGGCTCGAGTTCTTCCACATTTCCGGGATAGCCAACTGCAATCAGAGCGTAGGGCTCGTAATCTTCTGGTATTTGAAATTCGAGTCTTAATTTATCGGCATCGAAGCCAGCCATAGGATGGGCATACAAACCTAAGTCGAAGGCTTGTAAGTAAATAGACATTGCAGCAGCTCCGGTATCGAATGGTGCCCATTTGTTTGTCTTGGTTCTATCATTTCTCCATTTGGTGTCCGAAAGGACAGCGATTAGCACTTGTGCATTTTTTACCCACTTTCGATTACCTTCGTCCAATGTGTCGAAGGCTCGTTGGAAATCATCTTCTGCTCTGTTTTTGTCCCAGACAATAAATCGCCAAGGTTCTTCGGCTGCACAAGAAGGTGCCCAGCGGGCAGCCTCGCATAGCGAAATGATTTTCCACCCTTCGATTGGAATATTCGGATTGTAAGCCCGAGCACTCCACCGTCTTGCTATAAGGTCATTTATTTTGACACTCGTCTTTGCCAATTTGTCCATTTTCTGTATCTAAAAATTATTTTTACAACAACAAAATTCATACACAAAAACGATTGGCAATAATAGATATTTTACAATATTTGCAAATATTGTTGTAATCGAGATACTTAGACATTTTCGATTTCTTCGGACAGTTTTTGAAGTTCTAATAGCTTGTAATAGCGTCCACCTTTTGCAATTAATTCCTCGTGTGTACCAAATTCGACAATTTTTCCGTCGTCGAGTAGTAAAATTTTGTCGCAATACATAATCGTTGAAATTCTGTTAGAAATAATAATTTTAGTGGTTTTTGAGAGTTGCTTGAAAATATTCGTTAGAATGAAGTTTTCTGTTTCTGAATCGACAGAAGAGAATGGGTCGTCGAGCAAAAGTATTTTTGGTTTGCTAGCTAATGCTCGAGCAATAGCAACTCGTTGTTTTTGGCCACCAGAAAGTGTAACACCACGCTCGCCGACAAATGTTTCAATTCCATCGGGAAAAGTTTTTAAATCGGGTTCCATTCCAGCCAAGTAAAGAAAATGCACCACTTCTTCGTTGCTTGCTGTTGGGTTACCAATTTTAACGTTTTCTGCAATGGTTGCCGAAAATAGGAATGGGTCTTGTGGAACTACTGCAAGGATTTTTCTTAACGAACTTTCATCTATTTCCTCCAAAGGGATGTCGTCGATAAGAATTAAACCGGAAACGGGTTTGTAAATTTTAGAAATTAATTTAACAATCGTGGTTTTCCCAGAGCCAACATTGCCAATGATACCAAAAGAAGAGTTTGGGGGTACATCAAATGATATGTTTTTTAATACCCAAGGCAGATTATCGGAATATCGAAAACTAACATCTACAAATTGAATTTTACCCGTAAATTTTTCTTTTTCCAATATGGTCGAAACTTTCTGTTTCTGTTCTGTTTTAAATTCAAAAATTTCCCAAAGCCTTTCAATTGAAGCGGAAGCCCGTTGAATAAGATTTGTTACCCAACCAATTGCTGCCACAGGCCAGATTAGTAGATTGATATAAACAAAAAACTGTGTTATATCGCCAATAGTCAATGTTTTGTCGATTACTCTTAATCCACCATATCCAAGCACAATAAGTTGTGAAGAACCTATCAACAAGATTAATAAGGGTATCATCAAGGATTGAAAGAATTCCAGTTTCATAGTTTTTTTTCGATATTCTTCGCTCAGTTCTCTGAAGCGAAGTGCTTCGTAAGCTTCTCGGACATAAGCACGAATTAATCGTATGCCAGAAAAAACTTCTTGGGAATGAGTTGTTAGTTTAGAAAATTGTTCTTGTACATCCTTGAAATGCCTATGTATTCTTTTGCCAATCGAGTAGGTTGTTATTGTTATCAAAGGAAGTGGCAGAATAGAAAGCAAGGTTAATTTCACATCCAACGATAGCATAAAGAAAAGGGCAAGGATGAAAGTCGTTATTGTGTTTGCGGTGTACATAATAGCCGGACCAAGGAACTCGCGTGCTGCCGAAATATCGTTTGTTGCAAGCGACATTAATTTTCCGCTTGCGTGCTCTGTAAAAAAAGGATAAGGAAGCTGCGAAAGTTTATCGATAAAATCCTTGCGCAGTTCATATTCAATTTCGCGCGAAGCGACAATAATTGTTCTTCGGGTAAGAAACATAAAGAAACCACTTGCTACTGTGAAGGAAAGAATTAGAAATATTTGCCATAAAATTGTTTCCATTAAGAATTTTCCGGATGCAATTTCGTCGATTGCCTTTCCTACAAAGCGAGGGATAACTACTGCAAGTAGATTTGATATCGTTACGAATATGAAGCCTAAAATTAGTTTTTTTCTATTACTAACAATGTATGGGTATAATTTTTTTAGTGCCATTTACATTTTTTAAAAAAATTTTAGTCGATAAAATGCTATAAATATTACTTGAATTTAGAACAAATTGAAAATTTCTATGAACTGAATTTTAACTTAAAATTAATCAATTTCCTTGAATAATGCCTACATTGACATAGTGAGTATACACATTAGAAACATTCATCTCGTTTGTTTAATTGAAAATTATTTTATTCAACAATAACTTTCTTAGGAAAAATTTTTTTTAAAAAATAAATTAAGCCAGAAAAAGTCAATTTTTCCTTAATTCCAATCATAGCAAGGTTTAATAAATAATTTATTTTCGAATTTGAATAGATTTATTCTAATTAATTGAAATTTCAAAAGCTTAAAAATTTTTCAAGATAACAACAATTTGATTATATAATAAACAAATAAATGAAATTGAAGGTTGACTAATGGTAATTTTGCTACTAATTTAATATAGAATTAAATGTGTATTTTTGCAATTTTTGTAGAACTTAAAGGAGTTGTTCGATGGACTTGTCACTAATCTATTTAGTCCTTGCTTTTGGACTAATTGGAATTATTTACACACTATGGAAAACAGCTTGGGTGAACAAGCAAGACGCTGGAACCGAGCGTATGCAAAAAATTATGAATTATATTTCGCGCGGAGCAATGGCATTTTTAAAGACTGAATACCAAGTGATAGCAATATTTGTTGTATTAATTGCCATTTTGCTGTCAATCCAAGGTGCATCGCTCGAAGATTCTTCCCCACTTTTAGCAGTTTCGTATGTTATTGGTGCTTTTTGCTCTGGATTGGCTGGCTGGGTTGGAATGAAAATTGCAACAAAATCAAATGCACGGACAACAAATGCTGCTCGTAAAAGTTTGAACGATGCCCTAAAAGTTGCTTTTGCTGGCGGCTCGGTTATGGGAATGGCAGTTGTTGGGATTGGTGTTACTGGATTGAGCATACTATTTATCATTTATATAAATGTTTTTGGCTACGAAAACCAAGAAGCATTGATAAGAGTAATAAATGTAATTACAGGTTTTTCGTTTGGTGCCTCTTCTATTGCACTTTTTGCAAGAGTTGGCGGTGGGATTTATACCAAGAGTGCGGATGTTGGTGCCGACCTTGTTGGAAAAGTCGAAGCGGGTATTCCCGAAGACCACCCGTTGAACCCGGCAACGATAGCAGACAACGTCGGCGACAATGTTGGCGATGTTGCCGGTATGGGTGCAGATTTGTTTGAATCTTACATTGGGGCTATTGTTAGCACTATGGTTCTTGGAACAGTTTTCTACAATTTGCCAGAATTTCAAGAAACCTATTTTGGTGGACTTTCTGCTGTGATTTTGCCTTTGTTCCTTGCTGGTACTGGAATTATTGTTTCGATTATTGGAACATTCTTTGTTCGAGTGAAGGAAGGCGGAAATCCACAAGCAGGATTAAATATTGGCACTTTCGTTGCAAATGGTTTAATGTTAATAGTTTCATATTTTGTAATTACTTGGTTGTTGCCCGAAACTTTTGTTTACCACGACCCTCTTTATAATAAGGAATTAGTTATTCATTCTTGGGGGGTCTATATTGCTACAATTTTTGGGTTAGTTGCGGGCGTTGGAATTGGTTTGATAACCGAGTTTTACACTGGTTTGGGGAAATTGCCAGTTAGAAGGATTGCAGAGAAGAGTTTGACTGGCGCTGCAACGAATATTATTGCCGGTATCTCTACTGGAATGCTTTCGACTGCGCTACCAATACTTTTGGTTGCTTTTGCAATTATTGGTGCTTTTGAACTTGCTGGTTTGTATGGAATTGCAATCGCTGCTGTTGGGATGCTTGCTACAACTGGAATTCAACTTTCGACCGATGCTTACGGACCGGTCGCAGACAATTCTGGTGGAATTGCAGAAATGTCCGAACTTCCCCCCGAAGTTCGCGAAAGGACCGACAAACTTGATGCAGTAGGGAACTCAACTGCTGCTATTGGAAAGGGATTTGCAATTGGCTCGGCTGCATTAACAGCATTGGCTCTTTTCGGAGCATATATGACAGCAGCACATATTCCATCTATCGATATATCCAAAGCAAATGTTATTGCTGGATTGTTTATTGGGGCACTTCTTCCCTTTGTGTTCTCTGGTTTTGCACTTGGTGCGGTTGGACGCGCAGCAATGTTTATGGTCAAAGAAGTTCGCCGACAATTTACAGAGATTCCAGCTTTAAAGGCTGCTCTTGAGGTTATGAAACGGGTTGGGGACAAGCCAAAATCCGAATGGTCGAAAGAAGACATAGAAACTTTCGAAGCTGCAGATGGCAAAGCCGAATATGAAAAATGTGTTGCAATAGCAACAAAAGGAGCAATTCGCCAAATGATTATTCCAAGTTTGTTGGCTATTGTTACCCCAGTAATTATCGGATTTTTGCCCTTCTTTGGTAAGGAGGCTCTTGGGGGATTACTTGCTGGTGTGACCGCAACTGGATTCTTATTAGCAGTTTTCCAAGCAAACGCTGGTGGTGCGTGGGATAATGCCAAGAAGATGATAGAGGCTGGTTTTGAAATCGACGGCGTCCGCTATGGCAAGAAATCGGACCCACACAAGGCAGCCGTTGTTGGCGACACTGTCGGCGACCCATTTAAAGATACAGCCGGACCATCGTTGAATATTCTTATTAAGTTGATTTCTATTGTTGCATTAATTCTTGCTCCACTTCTCTAATAGTAACAAACTTTTTGTATAAAAGAACAAGGGGCTAATACCCCTTGTTCTTTTTTTGGTAAAATTTAGAATATTAGTCGAAATTCAAAGGTTTAGGGTCTTCATTCTCTCGATTGAGTTTTGGTGAACTTTTAAGTGTTACGGAGATAGCGGGCAAGTCTGGCAGTTCCCCTCAAAAAAATCTGTTATGGTAAAGATTTGAATTTTAGGATATTTCTTTTGAACGCCGGGCGTTTGAAAGAAACACGCGCTGGCTACCTCGGTTTTCATTGCTTGCGTAGGTGTGCATAAAGAATGTTTTATTAAATGATGAAAAAATTCTGGAAATTACTACCCTACTACAAGGATGAGCGATAATTAATTTGATAGCAGCGTGGGTCTTCGCCGTAAATACCTAAACCCGCAGCATAGGCACGCGAGCGACATCCGAAGCAAAACTCATTTTGGTAGCATTCCTTGCAACTTTCTGGCAAACCGTCCCAACTTTTCATCTCTTTGAATATCAGATAATCTCGCTCTTTGGCAACAATCTCTTTTAAACTTGCAAATTTTATGTTCATTCCCTCTCTTTCTTCTCGGATTGTAGCACAAGGAGTAACAAACCCGTTGTTCAAAACCGCTAATGTTGCGGAACAATACTGTTTGTTGACACAGTTCATAGGAATGATATCAGTGTTATTGATTTTCTTTAAGTATTTATAAACTTTTTCAACTTCTTTCGACGGTGGAATGAACTTATTCAATTCCGAAAGTGATTGCCCGGGGCGGAGGTAAGTATGGTAAACATTGACGCAAGTCGCAATTCCATAATTTTTTTGGAAAAACTCGATTGTTGCAATCATATCCTCTGCTGTTTGATAGCCAGTGAAAGTGACAGAATTCAACAACTTTTCGCTTGGATAGCCAATTTCAAGAAGATATTCAACTCCTTTTAGAATTGTGTCAATATCCTCGGCGGTACGTTGGGGGTGCAGTATTTCATAAATTTCTTTGTTCAACGTTGAAAGGTGGAATGCAATTAACCCGTTTGAACAAAGTACCGCACATTGTTCTGCTACTTTTTCTTCGGCGAGTGGTAACCCACCAGTCCACATATTGTTTCTAAAGCCGAGTTTTTGACTATATTTTAAAAACTCGAAAACTTGGTCTCGGAGCAATGGTTCGCCACCAAGCCATTCTATGGCTGTTATTCCAATTTCTTTTGAATCGTCGAGTATTTTGAAAATTTCATAGTCCGAGAGTTGATTTTTAGTTTCGAAAAGGGCGTTCATATAGCAATAAGAGCAATTTTGGTAGCAAACATCACCAATTTCCAGTTGGAGTGCATAGAAGCCATCTTTATTGTATGCTTCAAGAAGCTTTTCTGTGTCTATCATAGTTTTCTCATTTTATTTAAACAAAATAAACGAATTGAAAAATGTCATTATTTTGCTTTCTTTTTTGCATTTATTTTTGTTTTTAATATTTTTTGGAAATGAAAAAAATAGTTTTGGTTGGTGTTACTGGTAACTTTGGTTCGGGAAAGAGTACAGTTTGCAAAATTTTAGAGGAATTAGGTTTTTCCGTTATTTACTCCGATATTGTAGCGAAAGTTGTTATGCAAAAAAACCCAGAGTTGAGAAGAAAATTAATTAATGCCTTTGGCGAAGAAACGTATTTACCCGATGGTTCTTTAAATTCGAAATGGTTAGCGGAAAAAGTATTTGCGACCACCGAAGAGGCGGAAGAAAATTTATTGCTCTTAAATTCAATAGTTCATCCCTATGTTCTCGACGAAACGGAATTAATCATAAATAAATTAATAAATGAAGGAAAAGACATAATTTTTTTCGAGAGTGCTTTAATTTACGAAGCAAATATCCAGAATTTATTCGATTACATTGTGCTTGTTTACGCCGATAAAGACAAAGTTGTCGAAAGACTTCTTGCAAAAGGGAAATATTCAAGAGAAGAAATTGAAAGAAGGTTGAATCGGCAAATAAGTCTAGAAGAAAAAAGAAAAGTGGCAGACTTTGTTGTAATAAATAATGGTACAGTCGAAGAATTGGAAAGAAATGTTAAGTTTATTGTCGAAATGATACAAGAATTGCAATCAATGGCGAAAAAATCTAAGGATAATACTTAATTTTGTTTTTTGTATAGTCGCTCGATGCAAAAGCAAGAAATTGATAAACCAAGAAGTAATTGTGGCGTTGTTGGGGTGTTCAACCACCCAGAAGCCTCGATAATAACCTATTATGCACTTCATTCTCTTCAACATCGTGGTCAAGAGGCAGCGGGGATTGTTAGTTTTTACTTCGACGAAAAGTCCAACAAAAAGAAATATTCGATATATAAAGGCGAAGGTTTAGTGCTCGATGTTTTTTCGGACCCAAAAATTTTGACAGAGATTTTGAAAGGGGATTCTGCCGTAGGTCATAATAGATATTCAACTACTGGAAGTGCAAAGCGTGTCAACATTCAACCTTTTGTAATGACTTATCATAGTGGTATACTCGCAATATCCCACAATGGAAATCTTACGAATACTTTGCAACTTCGACAGAAGCTAAGCGATGGTGGGGCAATTTTCCAAACGACCACCGACACGGAAATTTTTCTTCATCTTATTGCCCATAGTCGAAAAAAAGAAATTGTTGACCAAATACTCGAGGCACTAAGGATTGTCCGAGGTGCTTATTCTTTGGCAATTCTTACGCAAGATTCATTGATAGCTGCCCGCGACCCTTATGGATTTCGACCTTTAAGCATTGGAAAAATAAAAACCAACAACGGCGATGCATATATTGTTGCCTCGGAAACTTGTGCTTTCGACATAGTCAATGCTGAATATATTCGTTCCCTCAATCACAATGAATTAATCGTGATTGATTCGGAAACTGTCAAAACTGGCAAAATTAAATCGTATCAAATACAAGATATCACCCCCGAGGCGCGCCATTGCATCTTCGAATATATTTATTTTTCCCGCCCCGACAGTAAAATTTTCAATCATAACGTTGACAAAGTTCGAAGAAAGTTAGGAAAAAACCTTGCCGAGGAATCTCCATTGTTGAAACACGATGGAGAAAAAGTGATTGTTATTTCTGTTCCCGACAGTGGGAATACCGCTGCTCTTGGTTATTCAAGGGTAAATTCGGAGAAGGGCCAGCCCACTGCTTTTGAAATTGGATTAATTCGAAGCCATTATGTTGGAAGAACTTTTATTGCCCCAAGCCAAGACAAAAGGGAGTTTCGGGTCAAAGTAAAATTTAATACTGTAAAAGGTGTATTGAAAGACCGAGTTGTAGTTGTCGTCGACGATTCAATTGTAAGGGGGACAACTTCCAAAGCACTTATCAAACTGATTCGTGAAGCAGAACCCAAAGAAGTTCATATGAGAATTACCTCGCCACCTATTCGATATCCTTGCCACTACGGGATGGATTTTCCAAGCCGTGAAGAACTTATTGCAAATTATTATGATAGCGAAGAAGAAATTGGCAAAGCAATAGGCGCCGATACACTTCATTATCTTACATTGGAAAAACTGCTCGAGTCGGTTCCGAAAGAACCAAATATAGGATATTGCACAGCGTGTTTTTCTGGGGAATATCCAGTTGCAATAGAAAAAAACCACAATAAATTTTCTATCGAATTGTAATTATTTAAGAAATTTTTTTTAATTTGGTAGTCTAATTATTAATAAAATCTATAAAATTTATGTTAGCGGTAGTTGAAATAGAAGGCTTTCAATACGAAGTAGAACCGAATGCGGTTGTTAAAACCCAACTTCTCCAGAAGGCACCCGGGGAAACTGTCGAGTTCGAAAAAGTTCTTTTTGTTGAAAAAGATGGGGAAGTAGTTGTTGGTAATCCATACGTACAAGCAAAAGTTGTTGCTTCGGTTGTTGCACACGGAAAAGAACCTAAGGTAATTGTTTTCAAGAAGAAACGAAGGAAAAACTATCGTCGTCTAAGAGGGCACCGACAACCATATACTTTGTTGGAGATAAAGGAAATAAGTTTGTCGTAACATAGAAAGGGATAAAAATGGCACATAAAAAAGGTGGTGGTTCATCGAAAAATGGACGAGATTCTGCGGGTCAAAGGCGCGGGGTCAAAAAATTTGGTGGCGAATTTGTAAAGGCTGGAAATATCATAGTTCGCCAATTAGGGACAAAATTCCATCCCGGCAAAAATGTCGGTCTTGGTAAAGACTATACAATCTTTTCACTCATCGATGGAATAGTGAAATTCGAAAGAAAGGATAAATCTCGTTTAAAAGTTTCTGTTTATCCAGTTGAAAAGAATTAATTATTTCCTATAAAAATTAATATCCACATCTTTTCTTTCCTTTAATTCTTTTATAAGAATTTCTTTCTTTTTTAACCTACTAAAAAATTTTTTTATGTAAATTTATTCTTTGTAAATTAATTTTTCTTAAAGTTTTTTCTTTTTGATTATTATCTAAAAGTTAATAATTAAATCAAGAATTTTGTTGGAAATTGTAGTCATAAGTAAAATAGGCTAAATGTTCAATTATAAAGGGAGGATATAATGAAAAAAATAATATCTTCTATTATAATAATAATACAAAGCATATTCTTCAGTTTAGATATCGAAGCTCAAGCGTTGGATTACATAAAAATGCTTCGGGAAGGTAAGCAGTTTAAAATACA
Organism: Ignavibacteria bacterium; assembly: GCA_026416955.1. Taxonomy (GTDB): domain Bacteria; phylum Bacteroidota; class Ignavibacteria; order Kapaibacteriales; family UBA2268; genus Naka2016. Next base: position 20,946 of record JAOAEE010000042.1, read on the forward strand.
ACCAGTTGAAGATGTTGCTTTAAAAGTTCGTGAGGTATCTAAATTTATTCGGGAAAGATTTGCAAAAAATAATATACCATTAAATAATAAAATGAATGATAACCTAATTAATACTAACCAACTTAAAATCAATGAATTATACAGACTTGAAGAGGATTTTGATGTAGTTTTCCAAATAGGTTCGAGAACCCCAAGGTTCGTTTTCCCAAAAAATGGAGAATATTTAGTAACTTCGAAATACCATAATTTTGCATTATCAAATACATTGTTTTTATTTCTGAAAAGCAATCCAAGATGCTTTCAAGTATTAGAACCAGAAAAATATTTTAGGGAAGTTGAAGTCCACAAAGATCGAGAGAATGATATTATTATTCGATATCAACAAACACTCAATGATATTCCCATCTGGGGAAAAGAAATTATTGGAATATTTAACAATCGTGGAGATTTGAAGACTATTGTAGGAAACTATTACCCTCTTAATGATACAATTAATATTAAATTAAAAGTTTTGGTAGATTCCCTTACCGCAATAAGAATTGTACAGAACCACTCAAAAGAAAAAATTTTTGATTATTTTGATAATTCAACGTTTGAATATTTAAATGAATACTTGAAAATTGATTTAGAACCCAAAGCTACAAAATGTTTTTATACTGACGATGGAAAATTTGAACTGGTTTGGATGGTAGAATATAGACCAAACATATATGAAAAATACAGATATTTCATTAGCGCAAAAGATGGTAGCATACTGTCTTTTTATAGAACAAATCCAAGCGATGGTCCAACAACAGGTAGTGGGATTGATTTATTTAATCAAACACGGACATTAAATGTTTTCCAATCTAAAGGCAAGTTTTATTTGTTGGATGCTTCTAAACCTATGTATAATAAGAACCCAGAGAAACCAAATGGAATAATAGCAACTTTCACAAATAATTATCAAGATTTTAATCCCTATTCAACCCCTTCATTAGTTGCATCTAACACTAATTATTTCAATGACCCTGTTGCTGTGAGTGCCCATTACTTTTTGTCTCTCACTTATGATTATTATTATAATACGCATGGAAGGAATTCTGTTGATGGAAATAAAAAGAACGTTGTATGTCTTTTACATGTTACCAAAAATGGAATGCCAATGCAAAATGCTTTTTGGACTGGAGAAATGATTGTGTTAGGTGATGGTGGGGATATTTTCTATCCATTTGCTAGGGCATTAGATATTATTGCTCATGAATTTACCCATGGGGTGGTGCAATTTACTGTTGATTTAGAATATAAATTTCAGTCTGGAGCATTAAATGAAGCATTTGCAGATTGGGGTGGGGCAATGGTAGACAGAGATGATTGGTATATAAACGAGGATAATGTTTATTCTCAGTTTTTCCCTATGGGAACTAGAAATATGGCAGACCCCCATAATAGTTTTTCTTATGGAAGTCCATATTGGTTACCAGCCCATATGAATGAGTATCAAAATCTTCCTTTGGATAAAGACAATGGTGGTGTACACATAAATGTTGGAATAATTAATAAAGCAACCTATTTAATTGGTAGCAATCTCGGCAAGGATAAATTGGAAAAAATATATTACAGAGTGTTGGAAAAAAGATACTTGACACGTCAAGCTAATTTTGTTGACTTTCGTATTGCCTGCGAAAGAGCAACAAGAGAGTTATTTGGTTCAAATTCACCAGAACTAGCTTCTGTACAAAATGCTTTCAATTCAGTTGGAATTGGGACAAGCGGTGGAACCAGCCCTTCTAAAGAGCTTCCTCCAGTTAGTGGTATAGGCTACATATTGGCTATCGACCAGCAAAATAATTATTTGTATAGGATTAGAGAAAAAATTACTTCATCAAACGATTTAACCAAAATTAGCGATTTTCCGGTATTAACTACTTCTGGTTCAACATACACAGTTTCTGAAAATGGCGACTTTTTACTTTATATTGACCAGATGAGCCAATTGAGAGGTATTGATTTAACTACTGGTTTAGACACCCTTTTAATACCTTTCCCAATATTTAGAAGCATCGCACTTTCTGGGGGAAAAAATCCTAAACTTGCATTTACAACAATTGAGTATAACCCAAAAATATATATAGTAGATATTTTAACTGATTCAACTAAAGAAATAAATTTGACAATTCCAACAACAAGCCATACACCTTTGGAAGTTAGACCATTAATCCCAATTAATTTAAGTTGGAGCCCAAGTGGAAGTATTCTGATTTATGATGTAATAAATCTAAGGTTAACATCATTTGGCGATACTACTTACTTTGCCGACATTAATGCTCTCGACCCGAACACTGGGGTTATCTACCGTTTGATTCCAACACTTCCAGAAGGCTATCATATTGCGTCTCCAAAATATTCTAATACTAGTGATGATTTACTTTCATTTGTTGTATATAACGAAATTTTAAATATTGGTGAAATTTACGTAGCAAACTTATATAATGGTCAAACAAGTTTAATTTATTCAACTTCTTTATTGCTCGAACAACCAGCTACACCTTGTTTTTCTCCGAATGATAATTGGTTGGTTTTCCAAAGTTTCCTTCCAATGTTGAATTTATATCAAATTAACAAGCAAGAACTTAATTCCGATAAATTTACACCAAAAGGCTCTCCGATTTCTTTTGTTCAACTTTTTGGTATTCCTAAATGGATTGCACAAGGTCAAAGAAATTTTGTTGACGAACAAATTACAGAACACAATGAACTTTCAATTTTTCCGAATCCATTTATTGACGAAATTTATATTAATACTTCAAGTTTGCCTCGTAAAATAATGAATGGAATGAAAATTTATAACGAACTTTTCCAAGAAGTTAAGGATTTCTCTATTAGACAAGACCAAGAGGGAATATTTATACGACTTCCAAAAATGCTACCACAAGGTTCATATTTCTTTGAACTTAATACAGAAAAAGGCAAGGTAATTACAAAGGGTATTAAAGTAAAATGAATTATTATCAAATATTAATAGACTTTTTTGATGCTGGATTTTTATTCACTACTTAAACAAAAGGTTATACTTTTTGATGGCGGTATGGGAACAGAACTCTACCGCCACGGTATTTTTATCAATAAATGTTTCGAAGAAACGAATTTGGTTGCCCCAGAACTTGTCAAAAAAGTCCATTCCGATTATATCGATGCTGGTGCAGAAGTTATCGAGACCAATACTTTTGGGGCTAATCGTTTTAAGTTGAAGCGTTTCAACCTCCAAGATAGACTTTACGAGATTGTTTACAAAGGTGCAAAATTAGCCCGCGAGGTTGCTCGGGATAAAGTTTTTGTTGCGGGTTCTGTTGGACCGCTCGGTGTGCAGATTGAGCCTCTTGGACCAATTGCTCGCGAAGAGGCTCAGGAGTTTTTTGCAGAAATAATTAGACCACTTCTGGATGGAGGTGTCGACTTGTTGATTTTCGAAACATTTATCAATATCGACGAATTGAAACAGGCTGTTGCAGCGGCAAGAAAAATTACTAACATTCCCGTAATTGCACAAATTACAATTGACGAGGATGGAAACACTCTAACTGGGACAAATCCAGAAACAACGATTTCCGAATTGGAAGCTACTGGTGCGGATGTTGTTGGAATTAATTGCACAGTTGGTCCACAGGTAATGCTGAATTGGTTGGAAACTGTTCGTCCTTTGACTTCACTTCCGATTTCCGTTATGCCAAACGCGGGCAAGCCAAAAAATATTGATGGACGCAATATTTATCTCGCCTCGCCAGAATATTTCGCAGAATATGCTAAGTTGTTCGTAAAGTCAGGGGCAAATATTATTGGTGGTTGTTGCGGAACTACGCCAGAACACATAAAGAAAATGTCGATTGCCTTGCTCGCTGTCCAACCGAAAATTAGCTTCCAGAAAATTGAAAAGATAGTCGTTAAAGAAGAACATAAAGTAAAACCGATAGAAAAGAAAGATAAATCTCGGCTTGCTCGAAGGTTATCGAGTGGGAATTTTGTAAAATTTGTTGAACTACTTTCTCCACGCGGTGTAGACGCAAGCAAAGAGATTAGCAAAGCAAGAGAACTTTACTTCAATGGAATAGATGTAATAAATATTCCCGATGGTCCGCGTGCAAGCGCAAGGATGAGTGCTTTGGCACTGGCTGTTAAAATTCAACGGGAAGTTGGCATCGAAACTGTGCTACATTTTGTTTGCCGCGATAGGAATGTGATAGGTATTCAATCGGACCTATTGGGTGCATATGCTCTTGGAATTCGAAATATACTTGCTATTACTGGGGACCCACCGAAACTTGGAACATATCCAGACGCAACTGGTGTTTTTGATGTCGATTCTATTGGTTTGGTCAATATTCTTCACAGATTAAATAATGGATTGGATATTGCTGGTTACCCGATTGGGGAACCAACAGGCTTTTTTATTGGAGTTGGAGTGAACCCTTTGGCAGTGAATTTGGACGAGGAACTAAGGCGATTATATTGGAAAGTAGACGCTGGTGCAGAATTCATTGTAACACAACCAATTTTTGATATTGTTGGGTTTAAGAGTTTTCTAAAACATATTGAACATTATAATCTACCCATAATTGTGGGTATTTGGCCACTTACTTCGTTGCGAAATGCAGAATTTATGAAAAACGAAGTACCCGGAGTTGTTGTTCCAGACGAAATAATAGAAAGGATGCGCAGAGTTTCCGATTCCAAAGAAGAAAGTCTGAAAGAGGGAATAAAGATTGCTCGGGAAATAATAGAAGAAATCGGAAACCTTGTTCAAGGTGTGCAAATTTCCGCACCTTTTGGGAAAATCGAACTTGTTATGGAAACACTGCAAGGTTTCGATTTTTAGTTGTTTGCCGAAAGTATTTGTAAAGAAAAAATTTTTTCTTAATTTTGTATTTCTAATTGCCACCTTAGCTCAGCTGGTAGAGCAGCTGATTTGTAATCAGCCGGTCGCTGGTTCGAATCCGGCAGGTGGCTCGAAGGTAAACCTCACCATCGGTGGGGTTTTTTATTTTTATTACTTATCAAATAATGGTAAGGTATTCTAATCAATGCAACCATAAACACTTTAAATCCTAACTTGTAACAAAATATTATTTTTTTGTTTTTCTATTAATATGAAAGAGTTAATAAATTATCTGAAACAAAAAATCCTCTACATTTTTTGTATAACCGAAAAATAATTTTTTTTTATCTTAAAATGTCCGTTTTTTTTTGTTCCCTATATAAATATTAGTAAAGGATTAGAATAAAAGTATAGTAAATTGGGGGTATAGGAAATGAAAAAAAAATTTTCTTTTTTATTAGCACCAATAATACTTATTTGTATTAATCTTTTAATAACAGGTGCTTATTGCCACGATAAGATACTTTTTTGTTTTCAGTTTAATTGAATTTTAATAATAATTGTGAAGATTGTCCAGGAAATAATGTCAAAATAGATAAATTTTATATGAAGTTTGGGGATAATGTTCGAATTAGCTCGGAATTTGGGTCCGAGCCTTGGAAAATTTGTTTACCTGGAGACGAAAATGGAGGGCAAGAGTACTTCGCTACATTGACAAGAGTATGTGTCGACCCAGTTATTAATAAGATTAAGGTTATCACTTGTTATTCCGAGGCAAATGCAAAAACACCAAAAGCTTGTGATTTTCAATGGAAAGATGTAACCGTAAATTTGTATTGTGATTGTGAAGTAATGAATCTTTATTAAACAATGGTAAATTGTTATGAATTTTCTAATTAGTTTTATTTAATAAAGGAGGGTATATGAAAACCAACAAATTATCTGTTTTGTATTTAGTTTTAATTTTCGTTTTCTTGTTTCTTTCTTGTGAGGAACTTATTGATGTAGGCTTTAACAAAGAAAAAGAGAGAATTAACTTATTAAGCAGAAATTTTGATGATTTGGATGGCTTATTTGCTGGGTTCTACGCTGAAACAAGCTATGGGAAAATTAGTTTTGCAGAAATTGAGGATACCCTTTTGTCGAACAAGGTAATCGAATATGGACCTCGGAGTAGTTCCGCTGCTTATATAGGTAATAACTTACAAATTAATTATTGCAAAATCAATGGACAGGTATACGAAGAAATAACTACGGAAGGAAGGACCCATTATAACCATTCTAACCCAACAGTGTATTTTGATGGTACCCCAAATGTTTTTGAATGGTCAATTAATAATATCGTTTATTATGATACAATGATTTATAATGCACCATTAGTAGCTATCACTTATCCACACTTTATGGAGGAATATTCGAAAAATCAAGATTTAATAGTTCAATGGCTTCCTTCGGAAACAGAAGATGATTTTATTATGATTTCTATACAGGGAAATCCAACTATTACAAACGATATGACCGACACATCTTTCAAAATATCCTACTATCGTTACATAACTGAAGATAATGGGAGATTTGTGTTTCCCAAAAATATTCTTCAATCATTCTATGAAAATAAGGCTACCATATATTTAACAAGAGGTACTTATAAGATAAGTTATCATAATGGTAACAAATACGCCTTTACCATTTATTCATCACATAGAATTGATATTCGATTAAGATAAGTTTTAAATTAAATCGAAGCGAAGCTTGTAGTTTTCATTGAAGATTAATTAAACTTTTAAAGTAAATTTCTTAGAATGGTTTACAAATTATTGCTGTCTTGCGGAATAGCAATAGGATATTTTGTATCATTTTTCATTGCAACAAAAGAAAAAATAAATTTAACCAAAATTTCTCTGTGGTTATTCGCTTTTACAATTTTAAGTGCCTTTTGTGCAAAAGTAGGAGGAATTATTTTTTTTAATGATAGTTGGGAGAACTTGTTTTCGAGAAAGGGCGAAACAACTATTTTTGGACCAATTTTTCTTCTTTTATTTTTATATGTTTTATATGCTTATAAAAGATTTAAAATTATTTCAAATTTAATACCAATTACCATCATATATTTTTCAATTTTACAAGCTTTTGGTAAACTTGGTTGCCACTTTGCTGGATGGTGCTACGGTGTACCTGTAAAAAATTTTTGGTTTTGTGTTTCCCCGTCCCCTTTTTCTCAATATTATAACTTACCTATAAAATTATTTCCGCTACAATTATTAGAATTTGTTTTATTGTTGCTTTTTAGTGCTTTTTTAGTTTACTTTTACATAAAATTTGATAAAAGAAGGAATGAAATTCCCAATTACTTTTTTTTATATTATTCTACTCATAGGTTCTTATCAGAATATTTGCGAGGCGATTATCCACCTATCTTTTTTTCTTTGAAAATAGGTCAAATATTGGCAATATTTATATTTATTTTTACAATTTTATTATCAATTATTGAAAATTATCTAAGTTATCGAAAAATTAGAATTTAGATAATCCGTTTTTTTCTTTGTGGATTATATAGAATACAAAAAATTTTTTAAACTTCTTTGCTCTTCTCTTAGAAAAAAATATTCTTTTTTAGAAAAAGAAGAAATAGAGGACATAGTTTCGGAAACAATGTGTGATTTTTTAGCGAAATTTGGTTGTTGTTCGTTTTGTGTAAGTTATCCCAAAACATTTGCCTGGATAATTAAAAAGTCCAACGAAAAAATAAGATACGAACTAAGTAAACGAAATAAATATCTTCAAGATTCCTTGCTATTAGCAAGTATTCAATACTTACAAAATATTGAAATCAAATTAGATTATTATGAGTTGTTATCGAAAATTTTAAAAGGGTTGTCGGAAGATAAACAAGAATTACTTCTTTATCTTTTGAATGGTTACAAGGTAAAAGAAATAGCAGAGAACTATAACATCACTATTTCTGCGGCAGAAAAGAGGGTCCAAAGATTAAAAAAGTATTTAAGGGAAAACTATAATTTAGAGATTTAGATTTATTAATTTTGTAATTTTACACTAGATTAATTATGTTCAAAAGAATATTAGTTGCGAATCGTGGCGAAATTGCTGTCCGAGTGATGAGGGCAGCGCGCGAATTAGGAATAGAAACTGTTGCAATCTACCACAAAGTCGACCGCGAAGCTCTTTTTGTTCGATGTGCAGATTATGCCTTCGAGATATATTCCGAGCAGCCGAAGGCTGCCTATCTCGACATACAACAAATTGTAGATGTTGCTAAAAAAAGCGGTGCACAAGCAATACATCCCGGCTATGGGTTTTTGTCCGAGCGTGCACCATTCAGCCAAGCTTGCTTGGATGCTGGAATAAAATTTATCGGGCCTCGACCTTATTCTATCGATGCAATGGGTTCCAAAACTCGTGCACGCGAACTTATGTCAAAGGCTGGTGTCCCAATTGTTCCGGGGACAAAAGAACCAATAAGAGATGTCGAAGAAGGAATAGAGATTGCAAAGAAAATAGGCTTTCCAGTACTTTTGAAGGCTGCTGCTGGTGGTGGTGGAAAAGGTATGCGTAAAGTTTTCAAAGAGGAGGATTTCAAAGATAGTTTCGAGTCGGCACAACGCGAGGCTTTGAAATCCTTTGGCGATGGTTCAATTTACATTGAGAAGTATCTTGAAAATCCCAAGCATATAGAAATTCAAGTTATAGGCGACGAATTTGGTAATTATGTTCATCTTGGCGAGCGGGATTGCTCAATTCAGCGTCGGCACCAGAAAGTAATTGAAGAGGCAACATCGACTGTACTCGACGAGGAACTTCGACACAAAATGGGCTCTGTTGCAATCGAAGCAGCGCGTGCCGTTGAGTATGTCAATGCTGGAACTGTTGAATTTCTTTTCGATAGGAACAAAAATTTCTACTTCCTTGAAATGAACACCCGACTTCAAGTTGAACACCCAGTTACGGAATTTGTAACGGGAATTGATATTGTAAAAGAGCAAATACGAATTGCTGCCGGCTATCCTCTTTCTTTTCAACAAAAAGATGTAGTTTGGCGAGGGCATTCCATAGAGTGTAGGATTAACGCCGAAGACCCGTTCAACAATTTTATGCCCGATACGGGCAGAATTTCATATTTACGAGAACCCGGAGGGAAAGGTGTTCGCTTGGATAGCGGGGTCGAAACTGGTTCCGAGGTTACAATTCATTTCGACCCAATTATTGCCAAGTTGATTTCTTATGGAAAGGATAGGAGCGAAGCAATTTCGGTTATGATTCGTGCATTAAAAGATTTTAAAATTTATGGAATCAAAACTGGAATTCCCTTTTTAATCCAAATTCTTCAAGAACCGAAGTTTATCGAAGGAACCTACGATACTGCTTTTCTGGAAAATGAGTTTGATTTTGGTAAATTAGAAAGAGCAAAAGAAGAATATTATAAAACTGTTTCCGCTATTGCTGTCAGTTTGAATAATACGAAAGAGTTGAAAGCAAAGACCACATATGTAGCTAATAATACAAAGCCAGCAAGTCGCTGGAAACTACGATTACAAAGTTTTAGAAGGTACCACTAATTGGGTGGCGTATGAGGCGAGTAGTAGTACTTATGAGTGGTGGTTTAGATTCGGCAACCACTGCTGCAATTGCAAAATCTCTTGGTTATGATGTTGCTGCCTTGCATATTACTTACGGACAAAGAACAGAAGAGCGAGAAAAGAAAGCATTTAACGATTTGTGCGACTATTTCCAGTTTAGCCAAAGGTTAATAGTTTCGATTGACCATTTAAAAAGTATAGGAGGTTCCTCCCTTCTCGACACTGCTATGGAAGTCGAAAAAGCAGAGTTAAATCGAAAAGGTATACCTTCGACCTATGTTCCATTTCGAAATGGGAATTTGCTTGCGATTGCTACAAGTTGGGCAGAAGTAATCGGAGCCGAAGCAATATTTGTTGGTGCGGTAGAAGCCGATAGTAGTGGTTATCCCGATTGCCGAAGTGATTTCTTCTATGCCTACGAAAAGGCTATCAACTTTGGAACAAAGCCAACAACTAAGATAACGATACATACCCCATTGATTAATTTAACTAAGCGATTTGTTGTTCGTTTGGGCTATAACTTTGGTGTTCCCTTCGAACTGACTTGGAGTTGCTACCGCGAGTCGGAAATTGCTTGTGGCGAGTGCGATTCGTGTGCATTGCGACTTCGCGGCTTTCAACAAGCGGGATTAGTAGACCCGGTACCTTACATCAAAGTTCCAGATTATTTAAACATTTAGACAAAGATTAAAGCACTCCTTTAATAAAGTTTTAATTAAACTGGGTAAGCATTTAGTTCAAAGGTGAATTCCTATAAAATTATTGTATATTATATTTTTTTGTAAATTGTTTTTTTTAACTTGATGTTCTATGAAAGTAAAAATTTTCATTTTGTTGTTTTTTGGGGTGTTTGTCTTTCTTTCTTGTCAACAAGAGCAGACAACAACGCCTGTTTCACTTTCGAACATTAGTGCAATGATTAGTGGAGCGATAAATTTAGAGTATTCTGGTGCAGGGATAGTTACAACATCGACGCTTGCTAATTCCCTTGTTTTAAACTTGGGTACATCGAAAAAGATTAACAATCAACTTTGTATGCTTGGGATTTTTATTTTCTTCCGCGACCAAAAGGAGAAAACAGGAGTTTTTCGTTTTGCAGAGAGAGACGACATAATTGCAGGGGATTTTGCTATTGGAACTTTTGACATTGGCGAAGGGAATAATAGGAAACAATTTGTTTCGGATTCTGGTATAGTCGAGATAACAGAATTGCAAGGGAAAACCGTTCGCGGCATCTTTAGTTTTCGTGCAAAGGAAAAAACTACTGGGGAAATAATAGAAGTTAAGAACGGAATAATTTCATTCCAATAACTCATAGAGAGGGTTATATGAAAGTTTTTAAAGGTTTACTAATAGCCATTGTTTCAATATTTATTTTAATTCTAATTATTACTGTTTTCTTACCTTCGAAATATTACGTTGAGCGAAAAATCGAGATACAGGCTCCTGCTTCGATTGTTTACTATTTACTGGATGATTTTAGGAATTGGAAGTATTGGGATACTTGGTGGAAACTCGATACGCAACAGGTTCGAACTTATGCTGGACCACTTTTTGGAGTTAATTCAAAATTCTCTTGGAAGAGCAAAAATAAAGATGTTGGAGAAGGAGAAATACAAATTGTCGAAGAAAAACCATTCGAATTAATAAAACTTGCACTGAAATTTGGCAAAGAGATGGAATCGAGCAACCAATTTAGAATTATGCAACTTGGCGATAAAATTTTGCTTACTTGGAGTATGGAGGGAGAATTGAAGTTTCTTGGTAAGTGGTTCCGTTTCTTTATGGATGATGCTATTGGTAAAGATTTCGAAATTGGTTTAAAAAACATTAAATCGCTTGCCGAAGAAATTGAAAAGAATAATTTGCTATTCTTTCAAGATACTTTGCCCGAGATAAAAATAATCTATATCTCGGATTCTTCATCAATCCATCCTAAAGAAATAGCCACAAAATTTAGTGATGCTTTCGAGGAACTCGAGAGTTTTTCCAAAGCAAATAATTTACATTTGGTTGCTGGTCCAATTGCGATTAATCGTGCTTACTCCGAAAAGGGCTACAAATTCGACGCTTGCTTGCCTATCGAAAATGTCGAGAATTTGCAAACCCAAGGAAGAATAAAAATCGGAACAATACCCAAGATGTTTGTATTGCGTGCTGTTTATCTCGGTTCTTACGATAGATTTCAAGAGATATACCAGAGAATTTTTAAGTATATGGAAGACCACAAACTTGCCCCAAAATGGAATTTGTTCGAAATGTATTACACCGACCCGATGAGAGTCGTCCAAGACGACAATGTTACCGTTATTTATTGTCCAATATAAGCTATAATAAAGTTAAAAAAAGTATTTAGGGTTCGCTCGGGAGCGAACCCTAATTTGTTCCTATTTTTTCATTGATGTTTTGGGAGAAACTATATTATCTACTGATGATAAATGGTAATGTTTTATTGTCGATTTTTATGAAATAACAACCATTTTCAAATGCATTTAGGTCTAACCACAAATTCTCTTTCACCAAGAATTCGAGTTGTTCTACACCAAGTGAATTATAGATAATACCTTTAACGGGGGCAATTTTTTCTTCTGTAAGTGAAATGCAAAGATAATTGGTGCACGGGTTTGGGAAAACGAAAATTCCCGAAGCCGATGAATTGTTCAACTCGGTACTCAAAGGAAGATTGGGATTTAACTTTGCAATAAAAATGTTGGAGTATCCGAAGTTGAATATGCTTGTTTTATTGAAGAATATTTCGCGCGATTCGAAATTACCTGTTTGATATAAATTTCCGTTGTTGTCCACTGCAATATTGAAACTTTGGTCTTCGCCTTTGCCGCCAGCAGTTAAAACCCAAATAGGCTTTAAATCCTTATCGAATTTTGCAACAAAAATGTCTGCATATTGGTCGGTAGAGGAGTTGGTGAGAATAAAGTTATCCAAAGAGAAAGTGGAACTTGCGAAATATCCGCCTATGTATAGGGAGCCTTGGTTGTCGATTACAATTTTTTTTGCATACTCGTCTGCATAACTACCGAAAGAACGTGCGTTGGCAATATTTCCGTTTTTATCTAGTTTAATAATGAAAAAATCGTAACTCCCACTATTGCTTAATGTGTAACCCGGAAGTCTTATCACATCACTCTGGAATTCGCCCGTTAGATATAAGTATCCATCGTTTCCAAATACAATAGAGGCTGGATATTCCTTGTCGGTTCCGCTTAAAAATAATTGCCAAAGAAATCTTTTGTTGTTTTGGTCGTATTTGAAAAGAAATATATCTGAATAACCTTTGTTGAAAACAGTGTCGATAACATTAAGAAAGTTGCTGTTGAAGGTTCCATAGATATAGACCATTCCTTCGTTATCGGTAGTAATTGTGTTTACCCTATCGTTCGAAACACCACCAAAGCGCAAAGCCCAAATTGGATTTAGGTCTTGCGTCAGTTTAGCAACAAAGCCATCTCCCATTCCTTTGTATATCGTGCCATAATTGTAATTTTTTAGAGTATCGTTCCCGAATACAAGATAATCGCCAGAAAATTCTCCCGAAAGGTAAATAAATCCTTGGTTATCGACAAATATTGAATTTAGGTCGTCGTAACCATCACCTTTAAAAGTTTTCAAGTTTGTAACCTTACCGTTGTTTGGATTTAGAACAACAACAAAGATGTCGGAACCTGAGGAAGCTTCAACTTTCAAATCCTCGAACATAGCGGGTTTGCTTTCGAAATAACCAGAAACTATTAGATAATCACCGGCCAATGCCATACAAGTAGCACGGTCGTTCTCTTGACCACCGAAAGCGATATTCCATAAGCAGTTTCCTTTTGAATCGAACTTTGCAACAAATATGTCTTCTTGGCCACTGTTAGTTATTTTTTTTGTTCCAAAAGTTAATGTTGCACTTTTGAAATAGCCCGCGATATAAACGTTTCCACTTTGGTCGGTAACGACAGCATTTGAATAGTCGAAACTATCGTAGCCCTTACCTCCTATTGCCCATTCCCAATTTTGGGCAAAAACAAAAGAAAATTGCAAGATTAAAAAAATAGAAATCGTTGGAACGAAATAATATCTTTTCATTCTATCACCATTATTTAACACTATTTGCCCAAAGACAAAATAAGTCTTGTGGATTTACAAGCAAAGGATGGCTCGGCATAACTCGAATTGTAAAGCCTTGTTGTCCAGTTCCGGAACAAAAGTAACTGCCTTCGTAGCAGTAAACTTCGCCTTCGACAGAAGTTAAGTACAATACTTCGTAACTTGTATTATACATTTCACCGTGAGGGTCGAGCGAACCATAAAAAACGTGAACAACAACATCTTCTGGGCGAAGTTTACCAAGTTTTATTTTCGCAGAAACTTTTACTGGCTTACCCACGTAAAATTCGCCTTCATCCTTGAACGAAACATCCAAGATTTGAACGCCATTCCATTCGGCACGAATGAAATCCTTCCAGTCCTTTAATTCTTTCGATACCTTCGCGCCATCTTGGGTTAATTTATAATAGTTCTGCAATGCTGGAATATAGAAGCGAATTGTGTAGTCTTTTACCATTCTTGAGCAAGAAAATTGGCCAGCAACTGATTTTATAGAATTTCGCATAAATTCTACCCATTTTTCTGGTATTCTACTTACTTTCGAACGGTCGTAGAACAAAGGAACAATTTCTTGCTCCAAGATGTCGTAGAGTGAATTCGATTCGATTATTTCTTGTTCTTCCCAGTTTGAATACTCCTCTCCGTGGCCAATAGCAAATCCGTTCGAGCCATTGAAAGCTTCGTCCCACCATCCATCGAGAACGCTTAAATTGACAGTAGCGTTCAACGCGGCTTTCATCCCGCTTGTTCCGCTTGCTTCCAAAGGTCTAATTGGTGTGTTCAACCAAACATCGCATCCTTTTATCATTAGTCTTGCTATGACCATATCATAGTCTTCGAGAAAAACTACATAACGCTCTAAACCGTATTGTCTTACCTTATGAATAATTGTTTGTATCATTTCTTTCCCAAGGTTATCTTGTGGATGGGCTTTACCAGCCATAATAATTTGCACCGGTCGTTCGGGATTGGTAAGTATTGATTTTAAACGCTCCATATCGCGGAATAATAGAGTTGCACGTTTATAAGGAGCAAAGCGTCGAGCAAAACCAATGGTTAATGCGTCGGGATTGAGATAATCATTTATTTTATTTAATTGCTCTGGCGAAAGGAACCCTTTTTGTCTTTGTTTTAAATAATTTCTTGCAAAAAGTACCAATCTTACTCTTCTTCGCTGCTTTTCCCTCCACAGTTCGTCGGAAGAAATCATTTCGATTTTATCCCAAAGTTCTTGGTTATCTGGTTCAATTCTCCATCTTGGGGTCATATATCTGTCGTAAAGTTCGGCAAACTCGCGGGCAACCCAAGTCAAAGTATGTACCCCGTTCGTAATATGGGATATTGGGACTTCCTCTTCTGGGATGTCTTTCCACAACTCGTGCCACATCCGTCGAGCAACTTTCCCGTGCAATCGGCTAACTCCGTTTCGATAGGCCGAGAGCCTAAGTCCGAGCACAGTCATTGAAAAGCCTTCGGTCGTGTTGTATGGATTTATTTGCCCGAGCGAAAGTAGTTCCTCCATCGAAATCCCGAGCTCTTTGACATAATTTGAAAAGTACTTCTTTACGAGTTCTTGGTCGAAGACTTCGTTGCCAGCTGGAACTGGTGTGTGAGTTGTAAAAACAGAGGAGCCAATAACAATTTGCTTTGCGGAACGAAAGTCGATGTTGAATTTTTTCATCAATAATCTTATCCTTTCAAGTAGGGCAAAAGCTGCGTGCCCTTCGTTTAAATGGATTACTTCTGGTTCGATACCAATTACCTTCAAAGCACGAATTCCACCTATACCAAGGATTATTTCTTGTTGTATTCTGGTTTCTCTGGTTCCACCATACAATTGGTCGGTTATGTCTCGGTAGGCAAGGTTTGTGTTTTTGTCGATATTTGTATCGAGTAGGAAAAGGTGGACTTTCCCAATTTCCATTCTCCACACTTGTGCATAAACCTTACCTTCGGGAAAATCCAATTCAACAATTAGAGGGTCACCATTTTTGTCTCTTTGGACAAGAAGTGGCATAGAGTAAAAATCGTTTGGAATATACAGCTCATTTTGCCAACCACTTTGTGTCAACTTTTGCCTAAAATATCCTTGCTGGTAAAGTAGCCCAATTCCAACAAGAGGAATTCCTAAGTCGCTTGCTGTTTTAAGATGGTCGCCAGAAAGAATACCTAAACCACCAGAATAATTTGGAAAACTTTCGTTAATACCATATTCTGGACTTAAATAGGCAATAGTTCCAACCTTATCGATACCAAGAGAATCGAACCAACCCTCGGATTCAAGATATTTACGAAAGCTGTCGTACACTGAATCGAGGAAAGCCACAAAATCCTTTTGCGAAGCCAAATCTTCCAGTTCTTCTTGGGTTAACTTATTAATTAGTAACACGGGGTTGTGGTTGACTTCGTCCCAAAGTTTGTTGTTTACTCGGATAAACAATTCCTTTGCATTATAGTTCCAACACCACCAATAATTGTAAGCTAGTTCTTTCAACTTCGCAATTTTCTGTGGCAACTTTGCAGTAACAATGAAAGTCTGTACTGGTTTCATACTATATATTTCAAATATTAATAATAGTTTATTTAAAATAATTAAATTAATACTTTTCGATTAAATACAAAAGTTATATGGAAATACAACTTGCAGTCGAGGTTTTGAGAAAAGGGGGGATTATTGCCTTCCCGACCGAAACTGTTTATGGCGTTGGTTGCGATATTTTCAATGTTAAAGCTGTTGAGAAAGTATTCGAGTTGAAAAAAAGAGAGAAAACCAAACCGCTTGCAGCCCACGTTGGCTCTTTGGAACAAATTCAGATGGTTTCGAATACCGATGTCAAATATTTCAATATTCTTTACGAAAAGTTTCTTCCAGGACCCCTTGCTATTATCCTTCCTAAACTACCTATTGTCGACAGTGCTGTAACTTGTGGCTTGGATACTATTTCCATCCGGTTCCCCGATTGCAAAGAAGCAATAGAACTTGCTTTGGGACTTGGCAGGCCTATTGCTGCAACCTCGGCCAATATTTCTGGTTATCCTTCGGCTATCCACCATAGTGATGTGGAAAAGTACTTCCCCTCGGAACTGGATTTCATAGTTCGTGGGGGACTTACCAAGTACCAAAAGGAGTCTACAATAATAGACCTCACGCAAAATCCACCAGTGATTTTGCGCGAGGGTGCAATTCCAAAGCAAGTTATTGAAGATATTTTAAAAGACTAAATTTTAAAACTATTGGATAAAATTATTTCATTTTCTCCAAAAGCAATTTTCGTGTGTATGGTATTAAACCACCAGCATCGATTATTGCTTGCCGCGATTTGTGATGTGGCACAAGTTGGAACTCCTTGCCTTTTGTCTTGTTAATAACTTTGTCTTCGGTTACTTCCAATTCGTCGCCAACTTCGGCTTCAATATCTGGGCAAATATAAGTTGGTAAACCCAAATTTATACTATTCTGTAAAAATATTCGGGCAAAATTTTTTGCAATAATTTTAATGTCGTATCCACGCAAGGTCGAAACTGCTTGTTCCCGAGACGAACCACATCCAAAGTTTTTTCCAGCAACAATAAAATCGCCGGGTTCGAATTGGTGGTTGACTAAAATATTATGTAAATCTTTTATGTCGTCGAAAGCATATTGTGGTGTTTCGCTTGGAAGTACAGTTGCCATATATCTTCCGGGGTAAATGATGTCGGTGGAAATGTCGTCACCAAGAACATAGAGAACTTTTCCCATATCAACCTCCATTCCTTGGGTCTGTAATAACACCAGTTAAAGCGCTTGCAGCAGCAACACTAGGCGAGCAAAGGTAAACCTCGGAGTTGGGGTTGCCCATTCTACCTTTGAAGTTCCTATTAGTTGTCGATAGAGCAACTTCGCCATCGCCAAGAGCACCTTGATGAACACCAAGGCAAGGTCCGCAACCGGGATTGACCACAACTGCTCCAGCTTCCATCAAATCTAAAACATAGCCAAGTTTGATTGCTTCGCGAAGTATCTTACCCGAGGCTGGAAAAACAAGCATCCGCACACCTTTTGCTATTTTTTTACCTTTCAGGATTTTAGCAGCAGCCTCTAAGTCCTCGAGTCTTCCGTTTGTGCAAGAACCAAGAACAACTTGGTTTATCTTTATCCCAGCAACTTCCGAAATAGGTTTTACATTGTCGACCGTATGGGGGCAAGCAATCTGGGGTTCTAAATTTGTTACATCGATATTGATTTCTTGGACATACGAGGCGTCCTCGTCGGGAAGTATTAGCTCGATTTCTTCTTGTACACCGGCTTCTTGTTTTAAATACCTTAGTGTTTCGTCATCTGGTGGAACAATTCCCGATGTCGCACCAGCCTCTACAGTCATATTACATATTGTTAGCCGACCAGATGTGTTCATATTTCGAATGGTTTCGCCGTGAAATTCAATAACTTTGAAATTTGCTCCTTCGGCACCAAGCAATCCAACCAGATACAGTATCAAGTCCTTTGGTTCAACATAATTTTGAAATTTCCCTTTAACTACAACTTTAATTGTTTCTGGAACTTGCACATTTAAAATTCTGCCAAGTGTCCAAACCGAGGCCATTTCTGTTGCTCCAATTCCAAAGGAGAAAGCACCCAAAGCGCCGTGGCTTGTTGTATGGCTATCGGTTCCAACTACAACATAAGCCGGGCGGACATATCCATTTTCTGGCAATATTTGGTGGCAAATTCCCATTTCGTCGGTACGAATATCGTGGAACTTGCTAATTCCTTGCTGAGCGACAAATTCTCGCACTTTTTTCTGGTTCGTTGCGGTTTTGGAACTTTCTGCTGGAACTCTATGGTCGAATATTATTGCAATTTTATTTGGGTCCCATACTTTTGGCTCCAAACCAGTCCCTTTGTATATTTCTAAGAATTGATTAATAACCAAAGCAGCATTTTCGTGCGACATTGCAAGGTCTACCATTGGCTCCAAGACATCTCCAACTTGGACTTCCTTTTGTCCTGTTGCTTTGGCTAATATTTTTTGAACCAAGGTTTGTCCCATTTCTCCTCCAATTTAAACAACACCATCTTGACGAAGTTGTGCAATTTCTTCTTTTGTAATTCCAATCAGCGCAAGAACTTCTTCGGTGTGTTGAGAAAGTTTAGGTGGTGGATTGACAGCAAAACCGGGAGTTTTTTCGAACTTCGCTGTCAAATTAAATACTTTGATTGGTCCAATACCTTCTACTTCCAAGGTTGCAAATGTGTTGCGAACTTCGATTTGAGGTTGGTTCAAAGCGGCTTCGAGCGAAAGAATTTCACCAGCGGGAATGTCATTATTGTTGAGAAGTTCTACCCAATATTTAGTGGGTTTTTCCATCAATTTTTCTTCAACTAAGGGGTTCAATTCGTATCGATTTTTCTTTCGAATATCTCTTTCTTTGAACCTTGGGTCTTCCTTTAAATGGGAAAGCCCAAGTAAATCGGCAAGAGTTTCCCATTGTTCTTGTTTGTTTGCAGCAATGTTGATGTAACCGTCTTGGGTTTTGAAAGTGCCCGAGGGGGCAGCTGTAAAATTATCGTTTCCAAGCAATTCTGGTTGCTGACCACCAAGCATAAGATTTGCAACGACCCAACCCATAAGCGGCATAATAGAATCGAGTAGTGCAACGTCGATAAATTGTCCTTCGCCAGTGCGTTCCCGATGGTAAAGTGCCGCAAGTATTGCAAATGCTGCATTTAACCCGCCTACTGTATCGCAAACTGGGAAACCACAACGCAATGGGTTAAGTCGTTTATCTCCATTAATTGCCATTACACCACTCAGACCTTGTATAATTTGGTCGTATGCTGGTTTGAACGCGTCGGGGCCGGTTTGCCCAAATCCAGAAATTGCGCAATATATTAATTTGGGATTTATTTCTTTCAAAACGGAATAACCAACACCCAATCGGTCCATTACGCCGGGGCGAAAATTTTCGACAACAACATCAGAAACACCAACCAATTTTTTGAATATTTCTTGACCACGGGCATCTTTTAAGTTCAAAGTACAAGATTTTTTGTTTGAATTTTGGGCAAGGAAACTTGTTCCCATCAACATCTTGTTGTATTCAGTAACGCAACCCAATTTTCGTGCAAGGTCTCCATCCTTTGGATTTTCTATCTTAATCACTTCTGCCCCAAGTAAGGCAAGATGAAGTGTTGCAAATGGACCCGATAAAACGTTCGTTAAATCTAAAACTCTAATACCATCGAGTATTTTCATTGCTCTCTCCATATTTTATAAACATAACCTGGTAAATCTTTGACAAAGAAACCGCAAGCATACTTTGTAACGCTTATAATTTTTCCGATGTTAATGTCATTTCGCAAACCCATTTTTTGAAGCATATAAACGAAGTCTTCGGTGCAAACATTTCCCGATGGTTGTTTAGTGAAAGGGCAGCCTCCAAGCCCCCCAAATGCAGTTTCAATATATTTCACACCATTTTGCATTGCAACATAGGTGTTTACCATTCCCAGCCCATATGTGTTGTGGAAATGGCAAGCAAATTCTGCATCTGGGTTCATTTTTTGTAATCGAGAATACATTCTTTCGACTTTTTGGGGGAAAGCGTAGCCCGAAGTGTCGGCAAGGCTAACCTTGTTTATTCCTTCGGAAAAGTAACGTTCGCAGATTTGGAATACTCGCTCCTCGGGAATTTCGCCTTCGTAACCACAACCAAAAGCAGATTGGACTGAAACTTGGATGTCCTTTCCAAGTTTTATTGCTTCTTTTGCAATATTTACAATACGTTCCAAAGCCTCGGATACGCTCATACCAGTATTCTTTTTCGAATGGGTTTCGCTTGCCGAAACTCCCATACAAATCAAGTCCACATCTGCTTTCAATGCTCTTTCAAACCCTTTCTCGTTTAAAATTAGACCTGAGAACTTGGTCTTTCCATTTTTTTTGGGTTTAATTTCTTGGAACAACTCGTCCGTGTCGGCCATTTGTGGCATAATTTTGGGATTTACAAAAGAACCAAGTTGAATGATATCGATACCAGCTTCGACAAGGGTTTCTGTCCATTGTAATTTAGTAATTGTTGGAACGGGCTCGCTTTCCATTTGTAAGCCATCGCGCAAGCCTACTTCGTGGATAAATATTTCCATTTTTGCCTCAGAATTTATATCTTTTCAGCAATTGCACGAGCCATATCCAAAGTGGAGTGGCTACCGCCCATATCGTAGGTTCGAACTTTGCCTTCTTTTATTACTTCTGCAACTGCTCTTTCGATTTGCTCGGCTTTTTCTGTTTCGCCAAGCCAGTCGAGCATCATCTTTGCAGCCAAAATTGTTGCAATTGGATTAACTTTGTACTGACCAGCATATTTGGGTGCCGAACCGTGGGTTGGTTCGAAAACTGCAAGTTGTGTTCCAATATTTCCAGAGCAACCAAAACCAAGACCACCAACCATTTGGGCACACAAGTCGGAAACAATATCGCCATAAAGATTTGGCGCAACTAAAACATCGTAATTGTGTGGGTTCTTGAGGAGCCACATTGTGATTGCATCAACATTTGCCTCGTCATATTCAATTTCTGGATAATCCTTTGCAACTGCTTTAGCTGTTTCAAGATACAGACCATCTGTTGCTCGAACAACATTTGCTTTATGGACAATGGTTACTTTCTTTCGACCATATTTTTTGGCGAACTCAAATGCGGCTCGAACGATTCGCTCCGAACCTTTTCGAGTATTGATTTTGCAAGAAACTGCATATTCGTCCAATTCTAATTTTTCGAAAGGTGCAAAATTTTTCGAAAGTTTGCTTAAAACCTCTTTCAATTCTTGGGGAACTGGATGGAATTCAACTCCGGCATATAAATCCTCGGTATTTTCTCGAAATACAACTAAATCGATACCATCTCGGTAGTTCAGAGGATTTCCAGTATAGGCTTTGCAAGGACGCAAGCAAATGTAGAGGTCGAAAAGTTGACGCATTCGAACTATTGGGGAACGGTAAAGAAGCCCTTTGCCCTTCAATTCGGGAACGAGTTCTTCTTCGGCTTGTTTCGTTGGTTTCGAAGTAATTGCTCCAAACAAAGCAGCGTCGACTGTCTTCAACAATTCGATGGTTCTTTGTGGCAAAGCGTCGCCTTCTTTGCACCAAAATTCCCAGCCAATGTCGCCGTGAATATACTCGGCGTCGAGTTGGACTTTGTCCAGAACAATTCGAGCGGCTTCCATTACGTCTTGGCCTACCCCGTCCCCGGGCAACCAAGCAATTCGATAGTGTTTCTTAGATTGACTAGCCATAGTGTTATTTTCTTATTTGTGGAACAAAAGAAAATACAAAAATAAAGAATATTAAAAACTTTAGACTATATTATCTTTCTTTTATAACCCAATGTGTTAACACGAAATAAAAATCAATTGGTTTGCAACCAAATTATGTTTATTCTTAAATTAGAATTAGAAATTCTAAACTATGTGGATGAAAATAATTGCAATAAAGAGATTTACGATTATTTGGTTTAAATTTGAGTTTCTGGGTAGAAAATTAAGTTTAGAAATTTATATATCAAGCGTGCAGCGGTAAAGTTTGGGTGGTGTATGCTTGGAATTGGGGAAAGTTCAACAACATCGAAGCCGATAACTTGTCTTCCACTTTTAACAATTTCGCGAACGATATTTGTTGCATCGGTAAATGTAAAACCTTCGGGTTCTGGTGTACCAGTGGAGGGCATAATGGAGGGGTCGAAGAAATCGACATCGAAAGTAATATAGACTTGCGAGGAAAGGGAGTCCACCACGCTTTTTATCCAATTGTTTCCGTATAGATTTTGCTTTATTTTCCAAGCATAAAAAGTTTTAATAGACTTTTCTGTAATAAGTTGGGATTCTTCAATACATTGGGCACGAATTCCAACTTGGACAAGGCGTTCGGGAGGGAAGAAATCAATTATTCGTGCCATAACGCAAGCGTGCGAGAAAGGATTCCCCTCGTAAACTTGTCGCAAGTCCGAATGTGCGTCGAATTGCAAAATACTCATTTGGGGATAACGGTTGTAGAAAGTTTTCACTATTGGGTATGTGATTGAATGCTCGCCGCCAATACAAACAAGAAATTTATTGGTATCTAAAATACGAGAAACAAAGGACTGAATTTCATTAAATGCTTCGAAGTGACTTAATTTTTTTAATTTCAATTGTTTAATTGTTGCTATCCCTTTTTCGAAGCAAAGCTCCTTATTGGTTTCCTCATCATAAAATTCAACGTAAGCACTTGCCCGAAGAATTTCTCTTGGACCATCAATTGTTCCTTTACCATAACTTGTTGTCGACTCGTAAGGTATTGGGAGAACTACAATTTGGGAATCATTAAACGAGGAAAATTTACTATCGATAGCAAGAAAATTTTTGTTTTTACCCAAAACTTCCATAAATTGTAGGTTTTCTATGTATTTGACAAAATAAAAAGTAATTTTCGATTTTGGAGAGAAATTATTTTAAATACTTCATAATTTTAGTTGTTGCTGTTGCCATAGTTAGACTTTGGCTTTTAAATGCTTTTAATCTTGTTCCCCAAGAAGCATATTATTGGCTATATATTCAGCGACCAGCATTGAGTTATTTCGACCATCCCCCAATTTGCAGTTACACAATTGGGTTAGGTACTTTGCTTTTCGGAAACAACGAGTTTGGTGTCCGAATTGGTATGCTTTTACTTTCAATCGGAACGAGTTTTTTTATTTTTCTTTTGGCAAGGAAATATTTCAACGATGACAAAGGAGCTTTTTTAACAGTAGTTTTTTTAAACTTAACAACCTTTTTCAACTTGCATTCAATAGTTGCAACCCCCGATGCTCCTTTGCTGTTTTTTTGGGCTGGTACAATGTTTTTTTATTACAGAGCATTATTCGAAGGGGACAAGTGGGTTGATTGGATTATCGCTGGAATTTTTTCGGGGTTGGCTCTTTCGAGTAAGTACACGGGAGCTTTTATTTTTATTAGTTTAATTCTGTTCTTAATCATTGACAAGCAGTTGAATAAATTGTTTTCTGCTAAGTTCTTTCTTTCGCTCTTGTTTGCTTCGATAATGTTTTTGCCCGTAATAATTTGGAACATTCAAAATGGCTTTGCTTCCTTTTTGTTTCAAACTTCTGGAAGGGCGAAAGGTGTTCGTGGGATTGGTATTAATTATTTTCTTCAACTTGTGGCAAGCCAACTTTATGAATTAACACCAATTTTCTTTTTACTACTTTTTATTATTATGTTTAGAAATCTAAAAAAGTTAAAGAAATTATCTACTAAAGAATTATTTCTATCTTCTTTTTCATTTCCAATAACGTTATTTTTCTTTTTGGTAAGTTTCACCTCGTTAGTAAAAATGAATTGGATTTTGCCCGGTTATTTATCTTTTATTATTCTTTCGGTAAGTTTTTATTTGTGTCAAAAGGAGAAGGTAAAACGTCTTGTAAAATATCTGGGTCTTTCGTTTAGTTTAGCATTTATTATTTTTCATTTAATCATAATTATAACACCAGTTGTACCAATAGAGAAAGGGGATAGTTGGACAGGTTGGCGAGAAATTGCTAATCGGATAATTACATTAAAACAAGAGTACGACAAAGAGAATAAAACTTTTATTTTTTCCAATGAATATAAGATACCCGCGGAGTTAGCTTTCTACACACCTTTCAAGGATGTAATTCTAGCCGAAAATGTCTATGGGAAACCAGCTCTTCAATTCGATTTCTGGTTCGATGTTCGAGAATTTAGCAATTGGGATGCAATTTTTGTTTACTCCGACTATAATCCATCGGTAAATTTAAACGAAATCGAAAAGTATTTCTCGCAAGTACAGTTTGTCGAAGAATTTAAAATTATTAAGAGAAACAAAGTGTTCCGAAAGTTCTTCATTTATAGATGTAAGAAGTACAACACTTTCCCTTTGCCGACAAATAATTAATTCTTTTTAATTGAAAATTACTTTTTTAACAGTTAATTTAGTTTTTTTTTATTACTATGGAAAGAATTTTAGTTTTAGGGGCTTATTCTGGTATTGGACAGGCAGTATTAAATATTCTCGCCAAGAGAAATTCCAAACTATTTTTGGTTGGTCGAGACCAAGAAAAGTTGAGAATAGTCGAAGAGCACCTTCGGGTTGTGGGGAATTCAGAATTGTTCTATTTTGCAATGGATTTAAACGAAATCGAAAGCCACAAGGAGTTGCTCGAAAAAGCAATAAAGCAAATGAACGGTCTCGATACAGTTTTTGTTTGTTATGGAATATTACCAAACCAAAGGGAATTGGAGCAAAATCCCGATAAATCAATTGAGAATTATTATACAAACGCGCTGAGTACAATCCATTTTGTTTCCCTTGCTGCAAATTATTTCGAAGCAATGCACAAAGGAACAATTGCTGTGGTAACTTCCGTTGCTGGCGATAGGGGACGCAAAAGCAACTACTTTTATGGCTCTGCCAAAGGTTGTGTCGATATCTTTCTCGAAGGGCTACGACATCGGCTGTTTGGGAAGAATGTAAAAGTGGTAACTATTAAACCCGGGGTAGTTGATACTCCGATGACTAAGGATTTGGATAAAAAAGTTTTTGTTTCTCAACCAGAAGAAGTTGCAAAAGATATTGTCCGAGCATTGGAAAGTAATAAGGATGTGGTGTACACCCCTTGGTTTTGGAAGTATATTATGAAGGTTATACGGCTAATGCCTAGCAAAATATTCTACAGATTAGATTTTTGATTTTTAATAAAATTGTTTAATTTGTAATTGTGATTTTAGGGGGGAATAAATGAAAATATTACTTTGGTTACTGGTAATTTTTGTAAATATATCTGTATTTGCTCAACCAAAACAATCAAATAAGCAAATTAATATATTCCCCGACGAGTATTCCGATTTGGATGATGTTCCAATAAGCAAACAAATTGAAGACCCGTTTGTGATTAAAACTCTTGAACGCGCGAGAATAAAATATCTTCGTGCCTTGTCGTTCATTGAAAAGCAAGATACAGCCCAAGCCGAAGAAAATTTCGAGCAAGCAATCGATATCTTAAATTCTATTAGTTTTTATCCAAACATTAATAAATATCGCGATTATACCGAGCTTATCCAGTCGATTTTAGAGGACTATGAGCGATATATCCGAAACATAGACCATTTAGACGAAAGTTCATCTTTGTTTATTCTTCGGGAAACTTTAAACAAAGAATTGGATAAGGCTTCCCGTACAAAACCAACTCGAATAGGAACATTGAAAACAACAATAAAAGATACTACCAAAGGAGTAGAAGCGAAAGCTAATATCGTTTATCAAATTCCGATGGATGATAACGAGTATGTCAAGAAAAGCATTGAATTTCTGACGCAAAAGCCTATTGGGCGGAAATTCGTTCGCAATAGTCTTGCGCGAAGTACAGTTTGGGGTAGCATCATCAAAAAGATAATAGAAGAAGAAGGAATGCCCCCAGAGATATTCTACCTTGCAATGGTAGAAAGCGGTTTTAACCCATTTGCAGTATCGCGTGCGAAAGCAGTGGGAATTTGGCAATTCATTATGTCCACTGGGCAATTGTATGGCTTGAATGCAAATAATTCCCCTTGGATAGACGAACGCCGAGACCCAATCAAATCAACTCGCGCAGCAATGAAACACTTGCGTGATTTATTCAATGAACTTGGTGATTGGCATCTTGCAATTGCAGCATATAATTGTGGCATAAATGCTGTTCAGCGAGCGATTGCAAAATATAACAACCCCGATAGTGTGAATTTTTGGAATATTATGCAATTTCTCCCCCGCGAAACAAGAAATTATGTCCCTTTATTTATTGCAACTGTTCGAGTTGTGAACAATCTTGAAGCCTATGGTTTTAGTAAGTCCGAAATTGAATATCTTCCAGAAGTGCAATTTGATAAGTATACTCTTAAAGAACCAGTAGCTCTGAATGCTCTTGCAAAATGCGCAAATGTAACCATTGATAAATTGAAAGAACTAAACCCAGAATTGCTCTTTTCGTTTACACCCCCAGAAGTTTCGGAGTATGAACTTCGGATACCTTTCGGAACCAAACAAACTTTTGTCGCTAATTACTTGAATTTGACCCCCGAGGAGAAGCAACCGTTCTTTGTTTACAAGACAGAACGAAAAGAAACAGTCGAGAAAATTGCTGGAAAATTTAACATTAATCCCAAGGAAATCCTTTTGGTTAATAATTTATCCTCGGCTTCAAAAACTTTACCCAAAGGTATGAATTTGAAAATACCAATAATATCAAATATGGACCTTTCGAAGAAAGAGGAAGAAACAATATCCCCTGCTCAAACAAATCCTTTGGTTGAAAGCAGAAGTTCGGGAAGTGTGTCCGAAAAGAAAATGATACCACTTCCAGAAAATCGTAACGAAAAAGCAAGGTTAGTAATTCGATACATAGTAAAAGAGAATGATAATTTGTCTACAATTTGTCAAAAATTTAATACAATTGCTGATAGTATTATTAAGTGGAACGACTTAAGGTCGAGAGTACTTACCCCGGGGCAAACAATCCGAGTTTATTCAAGCGAATATTTCTACAATCAATTTTCAGCCCAGAAGACTCCCACTGTTGAAAATACAAAAAGTCCCGAAATCGACAATTACTCATCAAACGAAGAGAATAGAACGAGAGTTAGTTCAAGAATTAACCTAGACAAGCCTTCGACCAAAGTTTACAAAAGAACCCACAAGGTACGCAAAGGGGAAACCTTGCAAACCATAGCCGATAAATATGATGTTACTATTGCCAATTTAATTGAATGGAACCCACATCTGAAAAAAAGGAAGCATTCCATAAAGGCTGGCGAAACAATTTCTCTTTACAGTAAAGCAAAAGTAGAAACTGAAAGACCATCGAAGAATAGTAATTCGAAAAGCCATAATAAAAAGAAGAGCACAAAGTTTCACGTAGTTCGCAAAGGTGAAACTTTATCGGAAATTTCGAAAAAGTATAACATCTCTTTGAATGAACTTAAATCACTCAATCCAAAACTCAATCCAAACAGGATAAAGAAAGGCGACAAAATTAGAATCAATTGACCTACAAATTCGACCCAAATATTTATCAAATGATGATAAAATAATTTGGCGAATTTGTTGAAAATAATATTCCTAAGTAAAAATGCTAAATTGAAAAGTATGGCAACAGAAGTTCTTCGAACTGGTAGAAGCCGGGTTCTTTGTTGATAAGATTGAGTGCGACAAAAAGTGCCCCGTGTCCGAATGCTTCCCTTGAAACCGATTCGTGGATTAATCGAACAGTTTGAAAAGGGAACCCGCAAATAATCTCGTGCCGACCAATTATGCTTCCAGCTCTTATCGACTTGATTTCGAGTTCATCCAAGTTTAATTCTTTTGCAATGACTTTTGCGGTTCCAGAGACTTCTTTCTTTTCTTTGAAATGTTCCTCGACAATTACAAAATCGACATTTGGTGCGATTTTCTTCAAGAACTTTGCAACAATAATTAAGTAATTAATCCCAAGAGTAATATTTGGTGACCAAAAAACGACAGTCGATTTCGAAAGTTCTTTAAGTTTTGATTTCGTTTCTTCGGAATAATGGGAAATTGCCGAAAGGATCTTTACTTTCCTATTTGCGGCTTCGTCGCCATAGAAGTAAATAGCATCTTCGGAAGCAAAGTCGATGATAATGTCCACTGGTTGAATGTCCAGAAGCGTTGAAATAGCGATATCTTGTACCGAATAGATTAGGCCCGGTTGGTCTGTTTCTATTCCCAAGAATTCGGGTGCAGAATGGTGCTCCAACTTGTGGGATTTCCGAAGTACCCATTCCAAACTTGTTTCTTTTGTGCGAAGTAAAACTGATGCAACAGACTTTCCAGCTCTACCAAACCCTATTAGCCCTATTTTCATAGAAAACCTTTCTTTATCTCTTTTTGAGTTTGTTTTCTTAATATAGCAAAATTGATGTAATTAACAAAATAATTTAATAGTTTAAAAATTCGTTAATTTTTTTATGAGTTTTCCATTAATAAAAAATGTAAAGAATAAAATAAGTTCGTTTCGAATGCAATTAAGGATTTTCTTCGAGATTTTCGCTTTCATTTAAATATTCAAATGTAAAATAGATTTTTGTGCCGATACCTTCTTGGCTTTCGACCCAAATTTTGCCATTATGGAGTTTGACGAATTCTGCTACGATGGAAAGTCCCAATCCGGTGCCTTTTTCTCCTTTTGTTCCGTAGGAACTATCTGCTCTTACTTGGCTGAAAAGTTTTTGGGCTTTCTCGACGGACATTCCAACGCCGTTGTCGCTCACGCAGAATAAAATTTCATTGTTTTGCTTTGTTCCCGAAACAACTATTTCTCCGTTTTCGTTGCAATATTTTAAGGAATTATAAATTAAATTTTGAAAAATGATTTGTAGAAGTGAGGGGTCGAATTCGAAGTACAGGTCTTGGGCTATTTGATTTTCAATCTTAATATTTTTGCTTTTTGCATAATCAGATAGAATAGCACAAACTATATTGGCAACTTCGTATGGTTGATTTAGGCTTTTTTTTGGTTTGATTTTTTTGTTCTGTGAGGCAGCCCAAAGCAATAAGTTTTCGAGAAGAATATATAAGTTTTCTGTTGATTCCTTAAGTAGCTTTGACAATTCAAACTTCTCTATATCGGTAAGATTTTCGTTTTCTACAAAAAGTAAAAGGGCAGTGTTTTTTATTCCACCTATTGAGTTTTTCAGGTCGTGTGCTATAACGGAAAATAATGTATTCTTTGTTCTATTGGATTCCTCAAGTTCTAAATTACTTGCTAAAAGTTCTTTTTGGGAGTTTTCTAATTCAATATTTAGTTTTTCGGTCAAGTTCAGGGCATTTTGAATTTTAATATTTAAATCGGTAAGTTCAACATTCTTTTTCCCTAAAAGCATTGCAGCGTGTTTTTTCCTTTCATAGAAGTAAAAGACTAAAGCAACGAGCATTGTAAGAAAAATAGCAAGAACAATAAGGAGTGCAACAATAATCTGTTGGTCCTTTAATTTTTGTTCTTTGTATGTCTTTTCAATTTGGATGATTTCAATGTCTTTTATTTTGTTTTGAAGTTCAATATCTAATTGTGCATAGTGAAGTTTTTTTTCGTTTGTTTCAAAAATTTGAGAAATCAGGTTTGTAATGATGCTATCTTGCAATTCCTTTGCTTTTCTATACATTCCTCGTTGGGAGTAAATTTTGGCTATAAGTAAATCAATATCAATTGCTTGACTTCGAAATTGCGGATATTGGGCAATTAATTTCCTTGCCATATTTAGGTATGATAAGCTTTTATCTAAGTAGCCTTTTCCTTCAAGGAAACTTGATACTAAGTAGTAATGCCTAATAATCATTGGAACATTTTTTAAGTTGGAAATAGTATTAATCGAACGCTCAAAATAATGGAAACCAGAATCTTTCATATTTTTAGACAGATAGGCTTGTCCAAGAGTTAATTCTGCTTGTGCACGAAAATTAATGTATTCTGGTGTGTCGACCTTTGTTATTGATTTCGACGGGTCGAAATTAAATGATAGTTTAGAATAATGTATTGCACTGTCCAATTTACCCATTTCCCAATAAAGTGCACCCAAAGTTTTGTAATAATATTGTTGATTAATCTTTGGTATGGATGGTGATAACCTAAATTTTTCGCTTTTACGAACATAAAATAAAGCAGAGTCATAATTTTTAAGGTTTTGGTAACACAAACCAACATTTTCCGAAGCAACTGCTAAATTGTGTTGGATATTTGTTACTTCCCACTTGGTAAGTTTTAAGTTTTTTAATTGTTCGTTCAATAATGAAATAGCTTCTTTATATAAACTAATTGCTTTTTGGTATTGATGATATGCAAATAGTAAATTTCCAAAATCAATATTAATGAGTGCTAATGTTAGTAAGTCGTTATTTTTTTTTGCAAGGTCAACAGCGAGGAAGAAATACTTTGCAGAAATTTCAAACTGTTGTAAACTTTTGTAAAGGTAAGCAATACCGGAATAAAGCATTATCTTATTGCTTTCATTTAATGTCAAGTTAGAGTCGTTAAGTATTGAATAATAGAACCTTATTCCTTCTTCGGGGTTGTAATATGTGTAATATTCTCTAAGCTTGGAATAAGTTAACTTGACATTACTATCTGTTTTATTATTTTTGAAATAGTCTATTAATGTTTTTTTTGCTTTTTCTATTTCGTCTAAATCTGAAGTTTGAGAACTCAATTGAAACAAATTCAACATTAATAAAAGAAATACCAAAAAGAAAAAATTAGATTTCATTTTGGAAAATTGTAATTTTCAAAAAACAAAGTTAATTAATTTCAATAATAAATTAGTTAATATGTTATAATGTGAATTGGGAAATGCTGTTCAAAAAAAAGAAGAAAAGAACAAGGCAATTTTTTTAAAATCATAAAGTTTTAATTTTTTTTGAAAAAAGTACTATCTTTTATTGTTCGTTAATTAATTCAAAAGTGAAGTTAACTCTTGTTCCGAAACCAACCTCGCTTTCGACCCAAATCTTTCCGTTGTGTAGTTCGACAAAGTCTTTGACTATCGACAAGCCAAGCCCTGTTCCCTTCTCGCCTTTTGTTCCATAGGAACTTTCGGTTCTAATATCTTTGAACAGCTTATTTATCTGCTCTTTGGTCATTCCCACTCCATTATCGCTCACGCAAAAGGAGATTTCGTTTTGCTCTTTTGTGCAAGTAACGGTTATTTCTCCCTCTTCATTTGAATATTTAATTGAGTTATGCAATAAGTTTTGCATAATTATTTGGAAAAGAGCGGCATCGAAGGAAAAGTATAGTTCTTGGGGTATAAGATTATTTATTACGACTTTTTTCTTTTTTGCTAAATCGGAAAGTAATCTAATGACAGCGTTAACAATCTCACAAGGATTATTAACCATTTTTTGTGGTGTAATCCTTTTGCTTTGCGAAGCAGACCAAAGCAATAAATTTTCCAAGAGCATAGATAAACTATCTAGGGTTTCTTTCATTATCATAAGGACTTCGAATCTTTGTGGCTCGGATAAATTAGCATTTTGCTCAAGAAGAAAGAGATTTGTGTTTTTTATCCCACCGAATGAGTTTTTAAGGTCGTGGGCAATTACCGAAAACAATATGTTTTTTGTTTTGTTTATCGATTCTAATTCATCGTTAGTTTTGATAAGTTTTTTTTGTGATGATTCCAAGTCGAAATTGAGTTTTTCGGTAAGAATAAGAGCATTTTTTAATTTTTTGTTCAAATCCGTAAGCTGATGATTTTTCTCTTCAAGTTCTTTTGCTATTTGCTTCTTTTTTCTATAATAATGATATATTAAAATTGAAAAAATAATGAGAATGATTGCGACAATTACCAACAGTAAAGTAATTGTTCTTTGGGATTTTAGTTGTTGCTCTTTGTAATTTTTTTCGATATTTAAAACTTCGAGTGCTTGTATTTTATTATGTAATTCAACATCAAGTTCAGCATTTTTGATGTTTTTAGCTAAAGTTTTTTTAATAACAGAATCGAGATAAGGAACAACCAAGCCACGTAAAATGTTGGATTTTTTGTGCTGTCCCAATTGTGTGTAAATTTGTGCAGCCAAACTATAAAAATCTATTGCTAAATGTTTAATATTTGGGTTTTTATTAATAATTGTCAATGCTTCGTCGATGTACTTTAAAGCATCTTTGGAAAAACCTTTATCGTAAAGAAATTTCGAGATAATAAAGTGATGATTAACAATTAATGGTTGGTTTTGAACATTTTTTATTGTTTGTATTGATTTTTTAAGATAGAAGAAACCAGAGTCCTTCTTGTTTATTGATAAGTATGCCATACCAGTAGTAAGTTCGGCTTGTGAACGAAACTTAACATATTCTGGGTAATCTAATTTAGGAATAAATTGCTTCTCGTCGAAATAATAAGATAATTTCGAGTAGTAGATTGCGCTATCGTATTTTCTCAAATCGAAGTAAATATTTCCTATTAGGTGGTAATAGTATTGCTGGTGCAATTTATTTAAAGTGGTTTTGAGCCTAAAGTTTTCTGCTTTTTTTACATAAAAAAATGCCGAATCGAAGTTGCCCATTTTTTGAAAACACAAGCCAATATTTTCTGTCGAGACAGCTCTGCCGTGTTCAAAATTCAAGCGGACAAGAGGTGACAATTCTTTCTTTTGTAAATATTCCTGAAAAAGGTTGTAAGATTTGTGGTATAATTTCATTGCCTCTGTAAATTGGTTGTATGAGAAAAGTAAGTTTCCCAAGGAAATATAAAACCAACCTAAGTTGATTTCTTCCTTAGTCTTCTTTAATGCATCGATTGCTAAGTAAATATACTTCGCGGAAAATTCTATGTTTTGCATATTTTTGTAAAGTTGAGCAAGGGAACCATATATCAAAGCCTTTTTAAAGTTTGAGTTTAAGGCATTAGGTATTTTAAGAATCTCGTTGTAAAATGCTAAACCTTCCTCTGGGTTAGAGTAGGAAAAATATTCCAAAAGTTTACCTGAAAGAAATACTGCAACACTATCTTCAACATCCCCTGTAAATAATTCTTTAATTAGGTTCTTAGTTTTTTCTACTTCGTCGTTACTATTACATTTTGCTTTGTTTAGCGAAAGTAATAATATTACGAGCAAGAGGAAAGAGTAGAAAAATCTAACCATTAAAATATCTTATTTAAAATGTATATTTTAAAAAGCAAAATTAGATAATTTTATTTAAATCGATAAATTTTAAAAATTATTCTACACTTGTACTTTCAACTTTTTTTATTTTTCCCTGTACAAACAGAAAGATATCGAACAATGAAAAGAAAAAATTTCTCGGAACAGTAAACAAATTTTCGCGAGCAAGAATTGTAAGTTATTAATTTTTTGTCACTTAGATTTTTTGTACGAAATTTTGTTTCGTTTATTAAATTCGTAACAAGGGAAAAATTTTGTTTGTTGAATTATTTAAAGGAATTTTTATGTTCTGCTCGAATTACATTAAACCGGTTAGCAATTTCTTTGCCCAAATTCAAGGTAAGTTGTTTATTCTTCTCTTTTTTATCACACTGATAAGTGGTGTGAGTTCCACAAGTTTTTCCCAAGTCGATACATCTTTGTTAAAGCTTATTTTTGAAAATCCCGAGACTTTGGAATTTCTTTTGTCAGATTCCGAGGAGATAAACGAAAGCGAGAGTGATTTCCCAATTCCAATTTTAAGCAATGGGTTGTATGGTTATTCTAATCGAAACAAAGAAATTGTAATTCGATGTAAATACGACAAGGCTGAATTATTCGACCCCAGCACAGGTCTTGCTCTTGTTGTTTTAGATGGTAAGTTTGGCTTTATCGACAGGAAAGGAACGCTAGTAATTCCATTAAAGTATGAATACAACCTTGGCTATGGAATGACTGGAATAATTAAATTCTCCGAAGGCTTGCTTCCAGTAGAAAACAATGGCAAACAAGGTTACATCGACACAAAAGGAAAAGTTGTCATTCCATTTAAATTTAAAGAGGCGTACTACTTTTCCAATGGTCTTGCTGTTGTTAAAGTCAGAGATAAATATGGTGTTATCGATAGGGAAGGGAATTTTGTTGCTAAACCTAAATATGATTTTTGCTACGGTTATGTTGAAGGAATGTGCTTGGTTCGAATAAAAGAAAAATATGGATTTATTGATACGAAGGGAAATGAAGTCATTCCTTGTGTTTTCGACGATGCACTACATTTTTCCGAGGGTTTAGCAAATGTGAAATCGAATGGTTTTTGGAAATTTATCGACAAAGAAGGCAAGGTTGTTATCGATGACAATTTCGAGTATGCTACTATTTTTTCCGAAGGAATGGCATTTGTAAAGAAAAACGATTTGGTAAAGTTGATTGATAAAACTGGTAAAGTTATTTCCCAATATCAGTTCGAATCAGTGGAGCCTTTTTCGGAGGGATTAGCAAGAGTCCAAGTTGGTGGTAAATGGGGTTATATCGATAAGGAGGGGAATTTTGCAATCCAACTCCAATTTGATTATTGCCAGAATTTTTCCGAAGGTTTAGCAGCCGTGGGAACGGAAAATGGGAAATACGGTTTTATTGATAAAACTGGGAAAATTATTATTCCACCAGTTTACGATGATGTTTGGGGGTTCAAAGAAGGTTTTGCCTATGTTAAGAAGAATTATCAATGGTTTTTTATCGATATTTTTGGAAATGAATATATTAAGTAATATATCGTTTTAGCTTTTTAAGAATTAAAAACTTTTATGGAGTTTATTAAAAATCTTACATATTTGGATATTGAAAGGTTCGTTTTGGATTTAGGCTACGAAAAGTTTCGGGCTAAACAAATTTGGTTTGCGATTTATAGAAATCGGGTAAATAGTTTCGAAGAAATTCAGACACTTCCAAAATCTTTGAGAAAGGAATTATCGAACAATTTCTATATCAATTCAATAGTCTCAAATAGATTGGAGAAAGCAAGCGATGGAACGATTAAGTTCCTGTTTAAATTCAAAAATGGCTCTGCTGCTGAAAGCGTATTTATTCCTTGGGACAAGGGGCTTAAGGAAAGAAAAACTTTGTGCGTTTCGTCGCAAATTGGTTGTGCCTTGGCTTGTAGTTTCTGTGCAACTGGGAAATTGGGTTTGAAAAGGAATTTAACACCTTCGGAAATTATCGACCAAATATTTGAATGCGAGAAAATTATCGGTACCCGGCTTACAAATATTGTTTTTATGGGAATGGGAGAGCCATTGCAAAACTTCCGCACCTTAGTTCAAGTATTGAATGTTCTTACCGATGAAGATTGCAAATTGTTTAGTCGAAAAAACATCACAGTATCGACTTCTGGAATAGTTCCTAAAATTTACGACTTGGCAAAAATAGAAAGACCAGTGAAATTGGCAATTTCTCTTCATTCAACCGATGAGGAATTGCGGAAGAAACTTATGCCAATTGCAAAAAAATGGAACTTAAAAGAAATACGAGAAGCTGCGATAAATTATTACAGAACTACTAAACTTCCAATTACTTATGAATATATTCTTTTCGATGGTTTAAACGATAGCGAGATTGACGCAAAGCGGCTTGCAAAGTTCGCCCGAGCAGTACCTTCTAAAGTCAATATTATTCCGTTCCATCGTATTGATTTTGTGGAGTTGGATGATTTCCAAAAGCAGTTAAAGCCTTCAAGTTTTGAAAAAATCATTCAATTTAAAAATGTTTTAAAGTCGGAGGGGGTTCGTGCTTTCATTCGTTCATCGAGTGGGTACGAAATTAATGGGGCGTGTGGGCAACTTGCTTTTGCTAATTACAAACAATTTGTGCAATGTGAATGAAAAAATTACTTCTTGTTTTGTTGTTAATTTTGTTCAACATTTATTTTGTTTTACCTTTCGACAAGGAAAAACTTAGAGTTGGAGAATGTTATGTTGTCCGCTTAGTTAATGGAGATTTAATCGAAGGGGAAATAAAGTCTTTCGTTAGCAACGAAGATGGGGAAGGAATTAAATTCGAAACAGAACTTGGTATCGGAGAAATTTTTTTTACACAAATCGGCGATATTACAGAATGCACAAAATATTATCGAAATGGGCATAAGTATTTTCTTCTTCCTTCTGCGATTGGAATTGGAAAAAATCATTTCGTAGGGATGTTGGAATTATTTTTTTTGTATGCTGGTATTGGAATAACAGATTATTTTTCTTTGATTGCTGGACGCTCCTTGTTGCCTTTGGCTTATTCAAACCAGCAATTATCTTTGATAAATGTGAAGGGAAGTTTCCCAAAGATTGTGTTCGAGGACATTTTTCGAGAGTTGCATCTTGCTTTTGGTGGCAATTTAGGTTTTGCTAATAACAACAATAGGTTTCTCCATTTCTATGGAGTTGCAACTGCTGTTTTCTATAAAACAAGTATATCTACTTGTCTATTTTATAAGATGGGAAGCGAAGATTTTTATATTGTTCGTTATGGGATAAACGCTCAAGAAGTAAATTATCCCAATGGTGCATTTGGATTATCGCTTGGAGTGGATTCAAGACTGCCCAAATATAAAGATATCCACATTATTGGAGAACTTTGGAACATAGACATAGCAAGACCTACCCATTCGGGCCTTTTTCTTGGAGTTCGTATTTCGAATACCACTTTTTGCTCAGATTTTGGCATTTGTTTGTTTACGCAACCGTTTGTTGTACCATTTGTTAACTTTGTATGGACACCATTTTAGAAGATGATGTAAGAAATTCAATAGGGATAATACCAGCACGATTGGATTCGACAAGGCTCCCCAGAAAACTTTTGCTCGATTTGGCTGGGAAACCCTTATTGCAATGGACCTTGGAAGGAGCATCTAAATCGAGGTATTTAAGTAAGCTTTTGGTTGCTACCGATTCACAAGAAATTGCCGAGTTTTGCACTTCTATTGGCTTCGACTATATTTTAACGCCAAAGGAATTTTCTTCTGGAACCGAAAGAGTGCTTTGGACTTATGAAACACTTGGTAAAGAATACAGATTTGTTGTTAATATTCAAGGGGACGAACCGTTCATCGATGGTAAAACTATCGATAATCTTCTTTTGAAAGCGTTTCAAAATAATGCGGATATTTCTACTTTAGTTGCTCCCATAATCGAAAATAAAGAGATATTCGAGCCTTCAACTGTTAAAGTTGTATTAGATTTAAATAATTTTGCAATTTATTTTTCTCGTTCTCCAATTCCTTTCGTCCGAGATGTAAGTTCCGAAGAATGGAGCAAACATACAACCTTTTTTAAGCATATTGGTATATACTGTTTCAGCAATGGTGTTGTTGAAAGAATAAAAAAGATGAGAACTGGAAAACTTGAACTTGTAGAAAAACTTGAACAACTTCGTTGGATGGAAAATGGAGAAAAAATTTACTGTGTTACAACAGAGAAATTTTTAGTTGGAATTGACACAGAGCAAGACTTAGAGCTTGCAAAAAATGTAATTAAAGGTTTGATTTAGAAATTAGTGTAATTAATTCTTTAAATACATCTTCGGATTTAATAAGACTCATATCATCAATTTTTTCTGGTATAGTAGTTTGTGGGGAAAGTGTCGAGGAAAAAGGACCAATTGGACCCCAGCGTTTTGCAGACAAATGAGGGGAATTTGGGAATAAGCCAACTGTTGGAATTTCCAGCGTAGAAGCAATATGAAGGATTCCAGTTGAATTTGCGACAAGCCCTTTCGAAATCGAGATTAAGGCGATGATTTCATACAAATCGAGTCGGCCCATTATGCTTTTTGCCGAAGGTGCATATTCTTGAATGGTCAATCCCAGTTGAGTTTCTTTTTCAGTTCCAGTAATAATAACATCGTAACCAAAACGAATGAGTAAATCGGCAAGTTCTCCGAATTTGTATGGTGGCCATACAATAGTTGAACCACCACTTCCGGGATGGAGTACAACAAATTTGTTTATATTGATATTGAGAGTATCGAGCATCGAACGAACTTTTTTCAATGCTTCTTGTTTTACATTCACTTTCACATAGTGGAGCTCGAGTTTGCAGTTGAAAAACGACTCGACCATTCGGAGATTATATTTTGCTTCGTTGTATTTTGCCACTTTTCTATGGTCTTTTACTTTGTGGGAAAACAGAAAAGAGTACCATCGATACGCAGAGCCGACTCGGTGTGGGACGCCAGATTTGTATGCCCAGTATACTTCGTTGAACCTTGGTCGGGGGAAAAAAGCCAATTCGGGGTTGTGAAACCTAAATATTTTTCGAAAATCATTATTATAATTTTCAATAAAGATAACATTGTCGATATATTCACATTCGTATAATAGTGGTTCAACATATTTTCTTGCAATTAGCGTTAAATTACATTTTGGTGATATTTCTTTTATACCACGGCACATTGGAAGTGTTAGTATCATATCCCCAAGTCTATCGGTTCTAACAACAGCAATATTTTGAATATCCTTATAGGAATTACCGAAATTCATAATTTGCATTTTTCAAAATTCGAAAATGCAAATTAAGTGAAACAATCAGGAAATAATAAGTTTAATCTTGGGATTATTGTTTCGGCAATAATTTGCATTTTCTTTTCATTCAGATTTCTTCCCGGTAATCATTCCAATGATTATTACGTCCCAAAGGTAAAGAAGATTGGAAAATCAAACCTTATTTTCTATTACATACCACTTAAAGATACACTATACTATCTTGGGGATGATTATATAGAAATCAATTTGAAGTTACAATTGGCGTTCCATATTACTCGCGATGGTGAAATCGACACTGTCAAGATATCCTCGGGGAACAAGTATCTTTCAAAAGGTATAGAAACCCCAACTGGTTTGTTTGCTGTACAAAACAAGGCCCCAATTCAAATTTCACGTCAATTCGAAAATACTGAAATGTTAAATTGGATAGGGTTTAGCGGGAACATTGGGTTCCACGGTTTAAAAAAGCGTGGATATTATTCCAGTTTGGGGCGAAGGCCAAGTTCCCACGGTTGCGTTCGTATGTCGAATGAAGATGGGATTCGTTGGTACAAAAAAATTAAAATTGGAATTCCAGTTCTAGTTTACAAATCGAAATCAGAAAGGGTTATTAAATTTGCTAGTTTCCAAGATTTCAATCCAAGAGAAGATATTATTGTTCAGAGCCTAAATAGTAGTGTGGGCAATTTTCTTAACGAGCGGTTAATGAATATTCAACAAGGGTATCATTATTGGAGGAATAGCGGTAGAGTTTTTCTTGCAAGTATGTTGCGTTCATATTCTCCGAGAATTGTGGTCGAAACAAATGAACAATTAACGTCGTTTCAACTTCCTAAATTGGTAGGAGAATTGCTAAATGAAAATAATAATGTTTCCACATTCGTTTACACCGATATTTTTAATATTTCGGATACTTGCCAAGTAAAAAGATAAATTATAATTTGATAAAAGGAATTGTTTGGTTTATTCCTTCAATTTGAAGTAAATAGAAACCCACTTGTAAGTCGAGTATTGGTACAGAAAAATGATTATTTCTCCAAGTTGGTTCAACTTTTTTTACTTCTTGGCCGAGTATATTTAATATTCTAATTTGATTGATTGGGGAATCTAAACTATTTATATAAATTGTTAGTTTATCGGTTTCGTTAATCAAAAAGATAGTTTTAGTGTCGGCAATTGGTGTTTCAACTTTTGTTGTTACATTAAGGTTTCGCATAGTAAGATTTGGATTTGTCCTTTTGAAGTTCACTTCCGAGACAAGTAGAGAAGTAGTGTCAATAGTGGCAGAAGTTATAGTTTCAGTTAAACTTGGGGATATGGGATTTCCAGAAAGGGAATAGTTGCCCACTTTTACTTCACCGTCGGGAATATTAAATTCATCATCGGTACGAATAAGAATAATATCGGAATTACCATTGCTAAAAGAATATGAATAACCACCAGCGATAATGGAATTTTGATATTGTGCAACTGCAAATCCAATTTCGTCTTGGCTCCCACCGAAAAGTTTTCCTTTTTCGAATTCACCATTATTTTTGAAAGATAATAGCAATAAATCGTTGTTCCAAGAATTTTTGTCCCTAGCACTACCAATTGCTAAGAACTTGTTTTCTTTATACTTATAGGAGTTCATAATTGTTGTTTCGTATAAATCGGGATAATTGTATGCCCAAAGCAATTTTCCATCCTCATCAATTGCAAAGATGAAAATGTCTTTTGTTCCATCGCCGAAAGAATCGGAAGTTCCAATAACAATATAGGTTCCATTGTCATTGAAAATATTGATAGGGCTTTCGTTTCCTTTCCCACCAAAGGACTTTTGCCAAATAATGTTTCCGTTCGTGTCGATTTTTACCACCCAAGTATCGAATTGACTATCTTCGGAAGTAGTAAGAGCGACAAATATATAATTCCCATCGTTAGATTGAACCATATCACGAACTCCCTCGTAGTTTTGAGTTCCATAGTGCTTATGCCAAAGTAGAGTACCAACGGAATCTGTTTTAAAAACCAAAGCATCGTGGCTTCGTTTGCCACCAAGGTAAGACCAGCCACCAACTAAAAAGCCCCCGTCGGGAGTTTGAATAACACTTGCAATTGCATTGTCGTCGTAGGTACCATAGGCTTTTTGCCAAAGGATATCCCCATTGTTATTGACTGTTAATAGAAGGATTTCAGAGCTTCCAGCACCGAAGGAGCGTGTGTGTCCTCCGACCAAAATTTGATTGTTCTTTGTTTGAAGGAGTACTTGAACATAATCAAGTTCATACTCACCAAAGGAATATTGCCAAACAATATTTCCATTTCCGAAAATTTTCATTAGCAAAATATTTTCACCTTGATTTTGTACTGCATTTGTCCAACCACCTATTATAATTTCCTCATTTTGTAAGGGTAGGATAAAATGCAATACATCGCTATTGGGTTCTTCGTAGAGTTTTACCCAATATCTTTCGTTATATTGTGGAAAAGAATTGTATAGAAAAAAAGGAAAGATTAGTAGGAATTTTAACATAAAAAGAAAATTACTTTTCATTTTGCCTCCGAAGTTAATAAGTAACTAATCAAAATTACAAAAAAATAATAATTATTATGAATTTTGTTCGAGTTTTTTTATTAATTTAGTATTCCTAGAAGATATAGATGCGGAAGTGGCGGAATTGGCAGACGCACCATCTTGAGGGGGTGGCGCCCGGTAGGGCGTGCGGGTTCAAGTCCCGCCTTCCGCACTTGCAAGAGTGGAGTAAGTGCTTTTTTTCTGGCCAAGAGAAAGTTCATCCAATTTTAGACGCTTCTTACCACGAGCAAACCAAAAATTGAGAGGGTTTATCCCTCGATTATGTTAGATAAATTTTGGAGGCAACTATGGATGAACAAATTCAAACTGCTGGCGAAAGCCAACCAACATCACTTCCCGAATTCGACCTAAGCGTAGGTTCCATTATCGCAAACGGCTTCACAATTGGATTTAAGTACTTCTTCCAGATTCTTTTGTCTTTTATTCTTTGGGTGCTTACTTTTTGGATTCCTTATGTTAATGTAGGAACAACTATTGGGCTTTATGGCCTGATTGTGAAGATGTCGAAGGACGAAAGCTTTGATATTTTTGAAATTTTTCGTAAAGAATATCGTGCGATAATACCCGAATTTTTAATTTTGGTTGCCTTGCAGGGTTTGGCTTTGTATTTCGCCTTTGCATTTTTTATAATTCCCGGGATAATTGTTGGAATTGCATTGGGATTTTCGTACTTTTTCTTAATTGACAAAAAAATGGGAGTTTTAGAATCGCTTTATGCCTCCAATAAAACAACTTATGGGCACAAATGGGATATCTTTGGTGCAATGTTTATTATTTATCTTATTGGTTTGGTTCCAACACTTATTTTTTGGTTGTTGTTTAGGACAACACCAGATGAATTTACAGAATTTTCTGAATTTGGACCACAATTTAATATATTATCTTTCTTAGGTTTACCTAATGCACTTGGTGTTGTTCTAATTATTATTGTTTGGTTAATAATCTCTGCTGTAATATATGGTGCCGAAGCATATATTTATAGGCAATTAGCAAAAAAAATATGATTTGATAATCGCAAGTAGCAAATGGCACAAAATTTGTTGATAATTTTATTTTCTATGAGGATTTAATGGATAATCTTTTTTTTGAAGAAAAAGGCGAAAAATTGCCAGAAGAGGTATCGCTGGAAAATGCTGTGCAAAAAGCAATCTTTTTTTTCGAGAAACGGGATTTTGCAAATTCTTTACCCTATATTGTTGATGCAATAGAAATTTGCGAAAAATTTGGAATAGGCATTCCAAATCTTTATTTGATGCGCGCTTATGCAGAATTTGAAATTGGTGAACCCGAAAAAGCTTTAGTTTCTAT
The DNA here is from genome assembly GCA_026416955.1 of Ignavibacteria bacterium. GTDB lineage: Bacteria > Bacteroidota > Ignavibacteria > Kapaibacteriales > UBA2268 > Naka2016. The sequence continues at coordinate 63,357 of JAOAEE010000042.1, forward strand.
TGATAAAGAAATAACCAATTATCCATTCAATTCCCGTGCGTTTGAAATAAAAGAACAAATACAATTTGCATTAGAAAAAAAAAGATTAAACAACATTTAAATATTTCCCAAAAAGAAGGGAAAAGTACCAACATTGAACTTTCGATAATTATTCCTGTTCATAATAATTGGAATTTCACACAAAAATGCCTCGAAGAATTAATAAAGAATACAAGTACAAAAATTGAAATTATTGTTATAGATAATAACTCTTTCGATGCCACAAAAGAAGAGTTACCAAAGGTTGCCGATAAATCCAATATTCGTTTCATTCGAAATGAAATAGAGAACACCTATGCAAAGTCGAACAACCAAGGTGCAAAGATTGCTCAAGGTAGTTATTTAATATTTATTAATAATGATGTATTTGTGTGGAAAGATTGGGATAGAAAACTTCTAAGTGTTTTTAACGAGCAAAGGGAAATAGCAATTCAAGGAGCAAGACTTCTTTATCCGCAGAACTTAATACAACACTGTGGTATAGTTTTTAGGCAATTGGACAAAGGGATAAAACACCATTATCATATTTATTTGGGAAAGCCTTGGAATTCGCTTTGTGTATCGAAGAGTAGAGAATATCAATGCGTTACGGGTGCTTTGCTTGCTATTCGCAGGGAAGTTTTCGAACAAATTGGTGGTTTCGATGAGAATTATGTTTTCGGACACGAAGATTTAGATTTATGTATTTCCGCAAGGAAGTTGGGATACAAGGTTTGGTATAATGCCGATTGTGTTGCTTACCATTTTGAATCGATGACAAAAAAATTAAAAGGCCTTGAAAAGTTTGAACTGAAATTGAGCGACCCAAACTCGATTGATTTTAAAAACTATGTCTATTTTCATAGTAAATGGGGAGATTTTATAGAAGTTGATGATTATAAATATTACTTAGAAGATGGGGAAATTAATCCTTTCTTAAGAGTAAAATAATGTAAGGAAAATTTCCACTTGTGTAAATTCGTTTAAACAGTTTTTTCTAAAAGAAAAGTATGTTTAGAAAGCGCAAAAAGAAGAAAGAAGAAAAAGCAGAAATGAGTTTTCTCGAACACTTAGATGAACTAAGGCGGCGAATAATATATTCTCTAATTGGAATCGCAGTTGGTTGTGCTGTTGTTGGATACAAAATTGATTTCGTTATTGAAAAAATTTTGCTTGCACCAGCTTTAAAGGTTGGATTAAAATTGCAAAACCTTCAACCATTTGGTCAACCATTTCTTTATTTTAAAGTTCTGTTAATCGGCGGTTTAATAATTGCATTGCCATTTGTTTTATTCCAATTGTGGAAGTTTGTTGCACCGGGATTATATCCCAACGAAAAGAAGTGGGTGAGGTTAATTACATTTTTTACAACTTTTTGTTTTGTTGCTGGTGTTGTTTTTTCGTACTATATAATGATACCTTTTATGCTCAATTTTAGTGCATATTTTGGTACACAAATGATAGAAAATAAGTTCGATATAAACTACTACTTTGGTTTTGTTTCGATGATGGTTCTTGCTTCGGGATTAGTATTCGAAATGCCGATGATTAGCTTTGTCCTTTCTCGTTTTGGACTTTTGACTGCTAAATTTTTGCGAAAATACCGAAGGCACTCTATTATTGTAATACTTATTCTTGCAGCAATTTTGACACCTACGCCCGACCCAGTAAATCAATTGGTTTTTGCATTACCTTTGTTTATTTTATATGAAATTAGTATATGGGTCGTCGCTGCAACCGAAAGAAGGTCGAAAAGAATCAATGATGAAGCAAATCTTGAAAGTATGAATGAGAATAACAAATTGTGAAAATTCGGTTATCTAACTATTTAGAAAAGATGAATTTTAGAAGAAATTTTGAAAAATTATTTTTTTTAATTAATTTGTTCTTTTTTCAATTTGAAAATAGTGTCCTTTATTTCGTTATTGTGTAAGAAATCTTTTGAAAATTTGATTTTGTGAAAATTACTTAACACTGTGTTTTGATGTCAACATTTTTTATGGGGGGAAAGTAAAAAATTGAAGATAAAATGTTATTTTTTTCGAAAAAGATTGATTATTTCAAATTTTATCTTGGTAATTTAGCAATTGGCGAGTTCATCTTGAACTCGGTACATTTTTGTAGTATTGCTTAGGGGAAAAGTTAAAGTGAAAGAAATTGCAGAAAGAAAAAGAACAGAGGTCGAGGAAAGCAAGGAGAAGAGCAAGTTTCAATTATTTGTTGAACAGAACCAAAAGGCAATAAATATTGGTGCGCTCGGAATAATTGTTCTTGTAATACTTGTATTTGTCGTAAGATATTTTGTATCAAAATCTGAGGAAGAGAAAGAAAGAAAAGCTTCTGTTGCAATTTCCAGAATACTTCCATTTATCGAAAATGCTGAATACGAAATGGCATTAAAAGGAGATAAGACAAGAAAAGTTCGTGGCGAGGAAATTATTGGATTGGTGGACATAGTGAAAAAGTATAAAGGTGTACCTCAATCCTATGTTGCTGCTGTTTATGCTGGAAATTGCTATTTGCAACTCGAAAAATATAAAGATGCTATTGAATATTTTAAAATTGCTCTTGATTCTAAATCAGCAATCGTTTTGGAAGGAGCATCTGCTGGTTTGGGTGTCTGTTACGAGAATATGAAAAATTACAACGAGGCTGCAAAATATTACGAGATGGCTTCGAATTATGCTCTTCCGATAGGAATAAAGGATAGATACTTGTATTTTCAAGCATTATGTTTAGAAAAAGTAGGAGACAAAAAGAAAGCAGAAAAATTGTTTAGGACAATCATAGGGAACAATCAATCTGAATTTGTAGGTTTAGCCAAGGCTGGATTAATCCGACTTGGCACAATTATTGAGTAAAATAATTTGATTTTGAAAAAATGTTAAAAGTGTTGAAATTTTTTAACAAAGAAATAGATAATGTTAAATTAATTAGTAGCAATTATTAGGAGGAGTTATGCAACGATTGCTTCGTTTAAGTCTTTTTTTGGTTTTGTTAGGTATTATAACATTTAATACCTATGCACAACCACAAGCATTCGTTTCGGGGCGAGTTGCTCCGGGCGATGTTCGTGTATTCGTGAAGGATACTGTCTACATTATTAATCGCGATTTTGTTATTGGTGGAACTTTAATTATTGAACCTGGGACAACAATTAGGTTCTATCCAAATGGTCGTTTGATTGACTCTGTTGGTGGTAGAATTATTGCTGATGGTTTTGCTACCGCTTCCTACACACCTAATCCCGGTGGTTTGAATCCAACAGATATACCCGGCTCATCAAGAAACCCATACAATTGGGATGGCTATTCAGACTTGAATTACTTCCTTTACAGTGGTGTTGTTAATGTTGGTACTCAACGGGATTTAACAATTCATCCGAACAAATACAACTATATGTTCGGGGTTGTTTTGAACAAAAATACAAGGACATTTTCGAATTGGCCCGAAGTTGCAATTCCATTAAGTGGTAACCAAGCCCTACTACCTTTTGAATATGCAATAATGTTCTATGCTGCTCGGTTGCAAAACGACCCGACAAACGACCACAACCTTTGGTTATATCCTTGGAAAAGGTATGGTGGCCGCGATGTAAATATTGTTCCCGCAAAGATTAGATTTATTGGTCAACCAGAAAATAACTTTTCACGTGAATGGGGTCATATCGTTATTCTACCTGGGGCAAGGGCAGCATTCTTCCGAAACTGTTCATTCGAAGGATTCAGAAAAGACATTACAGTTGGAAATAAGCCATTTTATGGTACAGATTTAGGTGCTACTTGGACAAATTTGAATGAAACTTTGGCAAAATTAACTAATGGAACTGGTGGTGTTATTACCTCTTTGTCGTCTCGATTATGGCTTTTGAATTGCGAATTCCGAAATAATATGGCTCGTCACCGTGGTGGTGCTTTGGCGCTCTTGCAAGCCCCAGACGGTTATCCAGTCGACCCAATAGTTAATACTCTACCTAATTATCCACCAGACAAAAACCCAAATTATGTTGAAAGAACTGGTGAGATTTCGAAAATATTAAGAGATATTCCAATTAAAGCTTACGATTTGATAGATGAATCAAGTACTGAACCTTTAACTGGATTTCAAAGACAGTCTATTGAAGATGGTAGATTGGCTTTGCTTTTGGGACGAATTAGAAATGTGAAATTTGAAAACAACTATGTCCAATTGGCAAATGTTCGTACTCGATTGATTGGCAACCCACCAATCCCAGTTGTAACTGATGCCACTGACGAACCAGCATCATATCCACAACAATTTGGTAACCAGGCTTTTGGTGGTGCTATTTATCTAGCTGGAAGAAATGACCAATATGGGCAAGACACAAGAATCGAAGTTGGTCTTGGTATAAATAATTCAATTAAAACTACTTCAAGAGGAACGATTGTATTCCCGAATGGAGATACATTCGAAGCAACTGGAAATACAGCAAGCAACTACCAAAACAATGGTAATACACAAGGTGCCCGTGGTGGTGCTATTTATGTTGGTGCAAATACTTCATTGATAGTAGCTGGTAAATTCATTTCTAACGAAACCTATGTAAAATATTTACAAGACTCCATTACTGGTACCAATAGTGGTTACTTCTCTCGTGGTGGTGCAATATTTGTTGAGAATACATATGGTAGACTCCAAGTGCGAGGTGGCCCACAACGAGATGCTCTTGGAAACGAGACCCAATTTGTAAATAACCGTTCTGGTTCTGGTGGAGCAATATTTGTCGATGGAAATGCATATCCCGAGATGTCTCCAATTATTGGAGGCTCCGATGTATCTCCAATTACACGTGATTATGGTTTCAACATTAAGTTCATAGGTAATACTGCAACAGCATTTGGGGGTGCTATTTATACTGCACGCAATATGACAATTGTTGGAGCAGGCGGTGTCGAGGCTAATGCAGTAATTGGATACGGTGGAAATTATCCTGTGTTGTTCGAAAATAATAGAGCTGGATTTGGTGGTGGTGCAGTTGAAATCCACATACCCCAAGGGTCTTTATTAATCCCACCTCAACAAAGAGCTGTTGAACTTCGAAGAGTTCAATTTATAAATAATGTTGTCGGGCAAGGAGTTGCGCAAATAAACAAGCCTTATATCCGAGGTGGTGGAGCAATGTACACCGTTGGTGCAGACCTTAATGTTGTAAAAGGTGTGCAATTTATTGCCAATAAGGTGTACAATGGAAATGGTGGTGCATTGGCAATGGTGAACCCCGAATTCAATACAAAACGATACTTTGTAACTGATGTTGATAACGTTACCATCGACCCCAATACAATGTTGGCTTTGGATTTCACTTCCACAGATGATATCTTTACTTACAAGACCTATTCTACCAGATATTATCCCGATACAAGAATGTTGACACAGTTCCTCGATAATGAAATCATTGTTGAGCAAAGTGTACTTCAAACTCAAAGTGGAAGTGGTACTACTCAAATTGAAGCTGGAACTGAGCAAACAGTTGCCGATTTGTATGATGTAGCATTCTATGAGCCAAGTTCCGGATTTGCTGTTGGCCATTATGGTACAATTATTAAGATTACCCAAGGCGGCGACAAATGGCAATATACAAATTATTCCCAACCATATCGCTTAATGGCTATTACATTTAAAGGAAATAATGGATTTATTGTTGGTGACCGGGGAGTAATTCTTAAGACAGAAAATAATGGTTCAACCTGGCGTGAAGTTATGCCTGCAATTTACTCTTATGTTCTAAATGATGTATTCTTCCCAACCGCAACTGTTGGATATGCAGTTGGGTCTAACGGAATGATTTTAAAGACAACAGATGCTGGCGAAACTTGGACCCAAGTTGGTATTGGCATTACAACAAACACTTTATGGTCGGCATACTTCGTTTCTGCCAACAAAGGATTTGTTGTGGGTGCCCAAGGTACTATTCTTGTAACTACTGATGGTGGAAATACTTGGGATGTTCGTTTTGCCAATACATATGCAACACTTAAGGATGTTTACTTCTCCGACTTAAATACTGGTTACATTGTTGGTGGATGGGGTACTATTCTCAAAACTACCAATGGTGGTGACTCTTGGGCGAAAATATTCGAAGACCCACAATATAGTTTCAATAAAGTCTACTTCACATCCCAAACCACTGGTTATGTATTCGGTGAATATGGATTAGCCTGGAAGACTATAGATGGTGGTGCAAATTGGACACCACTAAATATTGGTAGTAATTACAGTGTATATGGTGCTATTTTCCCAACAACTCAATGGGGTTTCATTTCTGGCGATTATGGGTTATTGAAACGCACTCTTGATGGTGGTTCAACCTGGAGCGATATTAAACCTGCAGATGCTCGTTATGTTGATGTTGTTCGAAAGAATTGGGATACCGATCTTCCCGAAAATGGGATTGGACTTGGTGGTGCAATATATATATTAGATGTTGTAGACGATAATCGTGTAAATAGAGTCGATACTGTCTTCTTCAATAGAGTAAGAATTCAAAATAATAAGGCATTTACTGGTGCTGCTGTATATTCAGATAATTTCAATTTAAGATTAGTTTTCAATCGTTCGCTTATTACAGGAAACGAAGCATATTCAATGATTGGCTACGACCAAAATGTTATTACCGGTCCAGTTAAAAGAGATAATAATAGAAATATTACTCATAACCCAGCCTCGAGCGACCTTGCTGGAGCAATTCTTTATGGTGAAATTGTTGGACCATTACCATCAACATTGGCACCGGTTGCAGCAAACTCGATTTACAACAACAAGGCTCGCTTCTTAATTCGATTGCCTGATGCACCAAATTCGAAAGGCGTTCTTGCTGGGCAAAAAGCTGGCTTCGGCGGTACTGATACTTTGAGAGGTAATTACTGGGGTAGAACAGAAGCTAATGTTGTACTTTCAGTAGTCTATCAAAAGAAGATTATTGCCATAAATGGTAGGGACACAATTTATGCCGAGCCTGCCCAAATGGAGACCTTCTTTGTTGACTCTGACTTCAATCCAAAGAATCAAACTTATTTGAAGTTTATGTATCCTGCGACAGCAGACCCGCGCGAACAAGGACCATTTGAATCTACACACAAATATACATATCGACCAATACCATTAACAAACGGGGCTGATGAAAACACTCCAGGTCAATACAGTATACCAGAAAAAGTTTTAATGTCTGGTCTTGTATACGACTTATACGACAAAGGAACCGACATTAAAGTTGCCGACTATTCAAATAGAAGAATGGTTCCTATCGAGGACTTTGCAGTAGGTATTCCACCCATTTTAAGGAAGTTCACAGACCCAAGCAAGCCCTCGTACAATAAATATGTAAAACGATGGATTCGCGACCCATTCGTTGCCGAAGCCCGAGACCAAAATGGACAATTGAAATATCCATTTATTGCTGCAATGCAAGATGAATTCCGTCCAGATAAAAATGGTGAATATTACCATCCAATTGGTTATCCATTGTTCCTCGAAGCACAAGTTAATTATGATGGTTTAGCAGAGCGTTCAAATCACGACCCAAGATTGTTGAATGAATCAGTATTCTTTGTAATAAATGAAACAACTGGCGATTATATCCGAGTAACATTGAAACAAGTTGATGAAAATGCACCTTACCGAGAAATCTTCCGAGCACGTGTAGAACTTGTCCCAGACTCGACAAACAGAAATCCAAACACGACGATTCGCCGTTCCGAAGAAGGATTATATAATCTTGGAACTGGTGCATATTTGTTGCAACAATTACGCTGGAACCCAGAAAAAGAGGATAGAGGTGCATTGCCCGGTCGAAGATATCACGCAACGACTACTTCGTTTGGAAAAGTTCCTAACTTGTTCTCTAATAGACCATCTATGCCACCTTCTAATCAAGGCAACCAAACATTCTACGCTGGTGAAAGATATCGTGCATTACCAGTCGATACTGGCGACATCGTTCGAGTTGTTTCAAGAACTGTCCTTTGGAGAGAAGGCGTTGTTCCCGCTTATGATGGTGGAATAAGCTTCAAGATTGTAGGTTCGACAGAACCTCCAGTTTGGACTGGTAATATAGTTAAATTGCAAACAGATACTATTGTAAAGATCGTCCCATCCGAATTTCCAAGTCGTGCAGGTAAGAACGATACATTAAAACTTGTTGAATTCTTGCATACTATTTTCCTAACAGAGGATAGAGAGTATCCTCAATATCCAGGTACCTATTCTGGCTTGCGACCCGAAGAAGGACAAGGACGCGATAGTATCTTGAGTGTTACTGCAATGGATACAAATAAATATTTCGACCCAAGGTCCTTCTTATTCCCAAATAGGTACTCAAGATTAACTTATCATTGGCGGGTTGACCCAACAACAGGATTGGCTCGATGGTTACTTGTCGATACAATTCCTGCCGGCGACCAAACAGTGGTTAATCCCAAAGATAATGCACTTGGCTACCTTGTGTTCCGTGGTAAACCCATTAATCCATACGTGGTTCCCGGAGGTGAGTGGGTTATTGTCCGTGCTGAAAATTATCCACCAGCATTCCGTGTAATTGATTCTCTGAAAGCTGCTGGAGTAAGCCAAGATACAATCGATAAGTTTATCTATACATTTGCTCCATATCTAAATGCTTATGTCTACGATGTACCAAATGCTCGCTACTTGCAACAGGATACGATTTTGAATGGTGGACAATACTTCACAGAATATTCGTTCCGTATCTTTGTAATTGATAGCGTACCTCGATTTATGGACTGGGTTGAAACACCAGAGGAAGCCGAAAACCAAGCAGAAACAATTTACAAGAGAATTGACCGAAATGGTACAAATCTTGTTCCTTATGTTATATACAAACCTTCAGTTTATACTTGTGGTATGACAGAAGACAACAAGTTGAAGGCTAACTTGACCAATAAATTAAGATTCCAAGTAGACTTCAACACTGACGACGAATTGGAAGACCTCGCCGCAGAAACTCTTGAACCCAAAGGTTGGGACTTCCGCTATGGCAAGACTGCATATGGATTTATGAACATTGCTGTCAGGAATCGTGACTGGTGGAACAATCCGGGCGATACCACAGTTATCGATACCACTACCTACGACCAAAACTTCGACGGAAGAAAGAATGAACAAGTTATTACCCAAACTCGTCCAATCTGGATGGGGAATCAATATCTAATGAAATATGGAACTGACAACCAACCCGACCCATTTGGCGTCGATTTAACCACGCGAGGTCAAATTAATATTCGAATTGATTCTGCTGTTGCTTGGAATTTATTGAAAATTACCCCGCAAGTACGTTATCACAATGCATTAAATACAGATACTGTATTTACTATTGTAGTAAACGATGGGCACGGTGGAATTAACTTCCTGTCGATGCCTGTCTTTGTTAACGTTGCCCCAATAATTCTAACTCAAACATTACCCCCAGCCAAAGAAGATGTAGATTATAATCCTCAGTTGATTGACTCGAGCAAGATGATTAAAGTATACGACCCGAACTTTGGTCAAACACACGAATTCGAACTTATTTATCCAGATTATCCAGAAGACCAAATTCCACGAGACCCATGCTTCCCAGAGGCTGGTGTTTGGAATTTGAGTGGCTTGAAAACAACACCACGATGGTTAAAGATTAATCGAGTTAGCGGGTTACTCTATGGTAAACCGGGTGTTACCGATGCACCAAAGACCGAGCAAGTTGTAGTAGCTGTTTGGGATATTGTTAACGGCGAGAGACAATTGTCTGCAATTAAAGTTCTAACACTCTTTGTCGACTCGACAAATCATAAACCAAGAATCACAAATGCACCGAAAGTTGTTTGCGTCGAGATTGGCAAACCCTACAGCGATACATTGCTCGTTTGGGACTATGATTTGAAACGAACACCTGTAACCGAAGAACTCACCTTACGTGTAATTCGACCTGCTGGATTTACACTTGAGCCAAGCGTTATTCGTGGCACACTTGCTAAAGATACAGTAAAAGTTTTGATTAAAACAAACGCATTCCCAGATGCACGCGACCCGGATGGAAAAGTAACAATCTTCGTAGAGGTTACTGATGCAAGTGGTGCAAGAGATACATTGATTTATCGAGTAGAAGTTTCGAAACCAACTGACTTTACTTGCCGACTCAAGATAGAAAATACCTTCCCGGGCAACATTCCGGGCGATGGTAAGAGTGCTTGGCAAGAACTTGTATTCGGTACTGCACCAACTGACGCTACTACTGGTGAAGGACTTGACGGCGAGCCTATAGGAACACTTGATGCTGCTTATTGTGAATATGAATTACCTTCAATTCCACCAGTAGACGTGTTCGATGCTCGTTGGACAATCTCTCTTACCAATGGTACATTGAGAAATATATTCCCAAGAGCAAAGAATGCACCCGATATTCGAGTTTATAAGGGTCGATTCCAAGCCGGTGGTGTTGTAGGAAATACTTCTACCTTCTATCCAGTTTCTATCCGCTGGGCAAAGAATGAAATTCCCGATAAGAACGATGTGCAAAAGAACCCAACTGGTGGTCAATGGTTCATCCGAGATGACAAATCTAATGGAAACGTCTTCAATTACAATATGAAGACTGGTGAAGGATATCCAGTAGACGGCGATATCAAGATAATTGATGAAGGTCAATACTGGCGAGTACAAATTGGTCGTGACAATATTACAGGATTCTTAATTGTCCACGACTGGGTAAGTTCCGTTGAAACACCAGATAACGCTGTGTTCGGAATTACATCGGTAAGTCCTAACCCAGTTACAAACAATGCTAAAGTAATGTTTGGATTGTCCGAAGCAGGTAATGTCCGAATTGATTTAGTTGATGCATTGGGTAATGTTGTTGCTACCGTAATTAATGGTTACTTTGGTGCTGGACAATATACCGAAACTTGGAATGTTCCGAACGAAGTTGCAAGTGGAGTTTACTTCTTGCGTTTGACAAGTGGTAGCAAGATGTACAATTATCCAGTTAATATTATTAGGTAAAACAAATTGGCTTGCCTCGAGTTTTCGGGGCAAGCCCAATGAGTATGGAAAGAAAGTATTATTTAATAAATAGGAGTAGTGAAATGAAAAAAATCTTCGGACTAACTGTAGGGATAGCAACAGCAATTATCTTAATGTTGTCCTTGCAGATTACAGCGAATGCACAAGTGTACGGGGATTTTGATACCGTTCGTCAAATTCGAAATGTTCCGTACGAACCACTTGAAGATGGTATCGAAATTCCACCCTCTGCGTTTGGATTGCCACCAATGTGGTTGCAAGACCTAGATGATGGGTACTCATTCCCAAATGGAATTGATATTGGATTTCCTTTTGAATTTGGTGGTGAGGTCTACACAAGACTTTGGGTTTGTATCAATGGTTTCGTAACATTTTCGCAACCACCATTAGTTCCCGCGAAAGACCCAACAGCACTCTTCTATATGAACGCTTCATATCCAAAAAATGTTCTTGCACCTTATTGGGGCGACCATTACTACCATACAGACGTCGAAAGATTTAATGGTTACAAACCAACCAAAATTTATTACAAGTCGGATCCAGACCGCGGTGTATTCATTGTAGAATGGAGGTTCTTAAATATTAATGATGTTAATGTTAAGTCGAGTATCGCAACTTTTCAATTAAGGTTGTATAAGTCCCAAGACCCCTATTCCGCTCAAGGAGATATTGAATTTGCTTATGGTCAAGTTGGTGGCAATGAATATACTAATGACACAAGAGTTATTACAAGAAATGCATCGGTTGGAATCAAAGGAGAATTCGACCCTGCTGACTTTTTGAATGGCCTTGAATATGGAAAATCCCCCGCTATTGCAAAATCAAGTATGAAGCTGACGAACGAATGGGCACCTAGTGGTGGAACCGACTATAGAATTAGGTTCCGAGCTATGGCAAGGTTCAACGTAGAGGAATTCTGGGGCGATGGTGATGTCGACTTATCCAAGGGATATAATCGAAAGCACTATAATATGCCTCAAAGTAGGTATGTTACCGTAAATGATGCGCGATTGATATTAAGAAGCGTTGCTACTGGAATTCCACTTGATAGCGTTCGAAGACGCGAAGCATATCACGGTGATGTTAATCACAATGGTAGATATTATTACAATCAATTTGGAGTTCGTAAAGAGATTCGCTGGAGAAATAAATACTATGGTGATAGTTTACCGGGAGAAATTGGCTCTATAAAACAGATATTCTACCAAGCTAATGAATACGATGCCGCATTGATTTTGCATTACATTTCTGCAAGAATTCCAGAACTACCTTGGTTGTACGATACAATTCCCCAATATGGTAAAATCGACGCAAGAGAAATTGCTAATAATATTATTTTCGGAGAATTTGAGTTAATAAATAATCAAGTTCGTGTACCAATTTATTTAAACGGTGACTTTGCTGGACCACTTTCGATTTACTTAGAAATGAATGAACCATTCACCATCGTGAAAAACAATTCATCTCTTGAAGTCGATTATCAAAGTGGTCGAGGAGTTATTGCTGGGAGTGGAGAATTTTCTTCCAATATTCCAATTGCTTATTTAACATTTGAGAAACCATCATTGGTTCTTGATAGAGTGTTTGTAAGGTTCAATGAAAATCAAAAGAATCCAATTTTCTTGCTTGGAAAAGTTAAAGAAAACGACAATATTAATGCTGTTAATATCCTTGATAATGGTACAAAATCGCCAGTTGTTAATTTGAATATCGCAATACCCGGTTCGTATAATGTTGAGGTTCTTGATGCTTCTGGTAAAGTTGTGTATAGCTCTGTGTTTAATATCAATGGTTTAAGTAATTTTAATTTGGATTGGAATACTGAAGAAGCTAATATTGGAAGCGGAGTTTATTTCGTACGACTAACAGGTAATGGTACCAATATTGTTGAAAAGATTATCATTATTAAGTAAAGTTGTTGCGGTACTTGTCTGGCTGGCCGTAATGGCTAGCCAGACAGGAATATCGCAAAGGAAAGCAAACTGCGAGTTAAGTATTTATGGTTCTTTGAAAATTGATGTGTGCGGGAATGAAAATCAAAGAAGGTTCATTCTCGTAATGAGTATAGGAAATGTTTTACGAAGCGATAGCCTATTTGGATTTAATTTCCAGATTAGTTATAGTAAAGACAAAGTCAAAATAACCGATGCATTGTATATTAATACCCTTGCAGAGTTTTTTGATACAAAGGCTGTATCGATTAATTCAAAGGAAGGGAAAATAACTGGATATGCAATATTAATGGGTATGCATCCAGTGTATGGGAATAGACCTTTAATTGCTTTTAATGGTTTATGGATTTCTGAATGTCCAGATACTGCTATTTTTAGTGTTGACTTTATTGAATTTACTGACGAGTTCAAGATTAATATCGATAGTCTTAAACCAACTATGTTATATGGAGAGGTATTGTATTCGAAAGATAAAGTTTTCGAACTTAAGGCAAACAAAGACACAATATCCTCGAAAGATAGTTCTGTATTTTTTGATATTAATGTTAAGGTGCCGAAAAATTCAAGGTTAAATGAGTTTAGAATAAATGTTATTTCAGATTTTGATGCAATTAAAATCGATTCTGTTAGGTCGCTTGGAAACGATATTGAATTTAGTAAGTATCAACTAATGGGAATTGATAAAATTGACACTTTTAAAACTTTCTTTAACGTTAAGTATGATAGTGGAAAAACTAATGTGGTAAGGTTCTATATCACAAACAACAAACCCAATGAATTTGTTAAAATAATTTTTGAACCAGAGTACGATAAAAACTGTAAATGTGTTTATGAGAATACAAATGATACTCTTTTGACATTTTATGAAAAAATAATAAACAATTTTAAAGAGGAAAATAATTTTTTTGAAATAGATTTAGTTAACAATGTAAACATAATAATTTATGATATGATAGGAAGGATAGTAAAAGAGTTAGATTTTGGGCAAGGTTTTTATGGATATGAGGAATTAGAAAGTGCATTTAAAAATTTACCTAAGGGAATTTATTATGTTGTTTTATTTAACAAAAACAAGAGATTCAATAAAAGAGAAATATATGTTAATTATTAATTGTTCACAATTGGGAGGTTTTATGTATAACCAATCGTTTTACAAAGGGTTTTCTCGACTTATCTTGGGGCTGTTGATTGCCCTAGGAGTGTTTGCTGTTGTACCAACATACTCACAGGAAGCTATTCCATTAATTCCAAGGTTATCTCTTACTGGTGCGGATAACGACTGGGATGCTAATTGGTACCCAGATGGTAGAATTTGGGTTCCACCATCAGTTGACCCAAATAAACCAAGGGAAATCTTGGTTCCGGTGTTCATTGAAAACAAATGGTATACTCACGAAGAGACCAAAGATATTTATATTGCAGACCCAATTAAAAGTTTTAGTTTCAAGGTTCAATATGACTCTACGGCACTACGTGCAATAGGCGTACAAACATTTGGGTATCGAGAATTGAACTATTTCCAAGACGAGAAATATAAATACCATACCTTGGCAAAGGACTTCCAAATATCTTGGATGGATGACAGAGATGTTACATATTGGACATTTTTAAACCCCGGTAAGCCATTACAAGATCGGCAAAAGGGGCGTGCAATTGAAATTACTGGAGTTTCTACAAAGCCGCTTCCGAATTGCGATGGCTTTCAAGTATTGCTTTATATTAGGTTTATGCTTGTGCCAAAGGCTGGAACTCCTATTGGACTTGCCCAGAATACTCCTTTAATTATTGGTGCAGATACAATTCGATATAACGATTTGAATGTTAGAAAAGAAGCGCCTTTTAAAAAGTATAGACCATACTGGAAAGGACGCTTTGTTGAGCAAGATTATCCCGACCCCGGAATGTTCACTGGTCTTGCTGGTGTCGACAATAGCGCCTATCCAAACTGGAATACTGAGCCATATTATCCCGGAGTGATTTATTTAAGGATAAGTGATAATGTTCCACGCTTCGGGTTCATTTTGGAAAGAGCAATTGGGCAAGTTCCGCAAATTGCTATGATAGGTGATGATGGCTCATTGTTTGAGATGAGAGACCCAATAACAATTGATTCTGCAACATTATCGACTCCACCATTTGGAGTTCGAGGCTTTAGGCTTATTAATGAGGTGCCTGCATCAAGATTGTTGGACATTGAAGTTGAATCTAATGAACCTTGGTTGAAGTTCAGAACTTACGTACCCAAGGGCGCTACAGCAAAAAATCCTATTCCAGTTGGAACAAACAAGGGCTATATTCCATACATTGATAATGGTATTTTAGGTGACATTGCACGCGGTACGCCTATTTGGGGAAGACCTTCGACGCTTGACAAAGAAGTCCATATTATGGTGGAGTGCCGGCCGTCCGAATTAACGAATGCTGGTCCTGAACAAACCGGAATTTATGTAGGTTATATTACTTTTAAATCTCACTCTGCTGAAATTTCTCCCGTTAGATTGAAAATAACATTTATTTACTTTAGAAACCCTGTTGAAGGTGGAATTTCTGGTAGGCCTGCTGGAATTAATCTACAACTTATTCCGCGCGCTGGTTTCGGCAATCCTGTGAAGTTAATCTTTGGTACTGGCCATCGTGCAACTATGGGTGTGGATACATTGTTTGGCGAATACAAATATGAATTTCCGATGCCAGACGACCAATTTGGAGCACGTTTCTTCCCACCACCAAATGCTCCTGCTGATTTGAGAGCAGAAATTCAATATGGTTTTGGAAACTTTAGCCCAGATGATGATAACAATGATGGAACACCATTGTATTGCGTTTCTCGGGACATTAGGAGTAGTGATGATACTCTCCAATCTCTCCTATTCCTTGTAAGACTGAAAGCCGAAAACCCGAATTACTATCCAATAACAATAATGTGGGATGTTCAAGACTTCCCAGATGGAGCCAATCTATTCATTCGAGATACTGCAAATGGGCAACTATTCCCGGCAGTTAATATGCGAAAGGCTACAAATGTTGGAGGTACTGTTTATTCGTATCAAATCACAGACTCACGTGTCCGTTCGTTCTTAATCGAATACACTCCACCAAGAATTATCAATTATGTTGATGAATATGGCAATCCAATAATAAAGAAAGGATGGAATTTCTTGTCGTTGCCAGTCCGTCCAATTAATAATCAATGGAATGTTTTCTATCCAAATGCTATAAACAAACCATTCTTCTGGTCGCAAAACCAATATCAATTCGATGAACTTTTACGAGTTGGTGTTGGTTACTTTGTCAAATACAGTGACCAGGTCGACACAAAATTCTCTGGGTCTTATATTAGTGAAATTTCTGTGGTTGGTTCTGGCGATAGCGTGAAAATTTATCCCGGCTGGAACACAATTGGTTGCGTCTCTTCTCCATTGTCAATCCGAGACATTGCTTTCTCTAACTTTGGGTTAGAAGCTCCAAATCCAACCGAAGTTCGTAAAAACGGAATTTGGGCATACAAGACAAACCGAGGATACGAAGAAGTTTCTGAACTTCGACCCGGTTTAGGTTACTGGATTAAATCTGATGCACACGGTTATTTAAGACTAATTGCTCGCTTCGAGAAATCCATTCAAAACACTGAACCAAACGAGAAAGATTTGGCCATCGACCAAAGTGTGAAAATTAACTTTGCAGATAATGCCCAACACGAAAAGACATTGTATCTTGGATTAAACAAAGCCGTACAATCTAACATCTTCGAGTTGCCACCAGTAGTTTTCTCCGATATGTTCGATATTAGATTTACAAACAACTCCTTACTCGAAGTATCCGATAATCCGGTTGTTAAAATTACCGGTGTTGAGTATCCTTTGGCTGTTACAATCGACGACCCAACCAGGGAGTACACCTTCGTAGATGCAATTACTGGCGAAGTCTTCGGTACTATTACACCGAAGAACAAAACTTTGGTAATTGCAAACTCGAGCAATTCAATTAGAATTCTTGTAGCAAATGTCGAAACAGCCAGTGTCTTGACTTTGTATCCGAATCCAGTTACTTCTACAGCTACTTTGAAATATAATCTTGCCGAAGATGCAAATATTCATCTTGCTTTGTTTGATGCACTTGGAAATGAAATCAAGACTTTCGTAAATGGATTTGTTCCAGCTGGTGAACATACATTAACCATTAATTCAAATGAATTTGCAAGCGGGCAATACTTATGCAAGATGAGAATAGGAAACGAAACAAAGGTTGTTCTTGTGAATATCGTGAAGTAATAGTTCCAAAACTTTCGTTGTTTGAAATGGGCAACATTCTTTGTTGCCCATTTCTTTTTGTTTAACAAAATGGTGTGGAAATGAAGGCAATAGTAAAATGCTTGGTGTGCTTACTAATTTGTTCATTTTATGGTATGTCCCGCGAACCCCTACAGTTTCGTTTGAACTTAATTGGTAACGACACAATAGTCTTTAGCAAGCTTAAATTTGGTTTTCATCAGGATGCCACCAGCGGATTAGATACTTCGCTTGGTGAACTGGATTTGCCTCCAATGGTCCCACCCAGTGGGTATAAATTGTACGGTGTTTTTATTTTTTTAGATTCACTGCAAAAAAGTAATATTTGGTCATATATAGATTTTCGCCCTTTCCCAATTAACTCAATGGATACAGTAAAATTTCTACTCTATGCAATTAGAGAGTTTGGAATTAAATTAAGGATTAGTTGGCAAGAAATAGGGGATGAAGTACGTTCTGCTTGGCTTGTTGATGAATATTTAGGGACATTGGTTCAAGTTGATATGAAAAAAAACAGATATGTGGACATTCGAAATGAGTTTCTTGATAAATTTATCATAAAGATAGTGCTTTCAGATGTGAATTCGATAGAAACAAATTCATTAAATAATCTTACTGTCTGGTTCGACAATAATTCCGACCAAATAATTTTTAAAAATAACATTAATAAACCGGAAAGTTATAGACTGATGAATGTTTTTGGAGAAATAATTTTGGAAGGAAAAATAAATGAAGAAGATAGAATAAATGCAAGGGGACTTGCTAATGGCTTATACTTTTTAGAGTTTAGATATTTTGATGGAACAAAAGATATTAAGAAAGTCATCGTTTATTGAGTAGGTATGGTATGAACGAAAAGCAAAATAGCAAAGCACAAAACACTCAGAAGGCTTCGCAGAAGCCAAACCCAAGTACTCAAAAAGCATCGAACGAAATAATTATAAGTGTAGTTGTTCCACTTTATAATGAGGAAGATTCAATATTGGAACTTGGGGGAAAATTGGAAAAAGTACTGGCACCATTAACTAAAAATAGATATGAAGTAATTTTTGTCGATGATGGTTCTACCGATGGTTCTAGAGCAAAAATAAGGGAATTGCATAATAGGAATTCTAAATTCCATTGCATAAGCTTCCGAAGGAACTATGGGAAATCGGCTGCTTTGCAAGTAGGTTTCAAGGAAGCAAGGGGAAGATTTGTCGTAACAATGGATGCGGACTTGCAAGACGACCCAGAAGAAATTCCGAATTTAATAAAAAAATTAAACGAAGGGTACGACCTTGTTTCGGGCTGGAAAAAGAAAAGATACGACCCGTTTATCAAAGTTTGGTCGTCTAAATTATTTAACTTAGTAACCTCTTGGGTAAGTGGAATACGTTTGCACGACTTTAATTGTGGTTTGAAAGCATATAAGAATGTAGTTGTGAAAAGATTAAATGTTTATGGCGAAATGCATCGTTATTTGCCAGTCCTTGCCCATTGGGACGGTTTCAAAGTAACAGAAATTCCAATAAAACACCATCCACGAAAGTATGGAAAATCGAAATTTGGTGCTGGTCGCTTTATAAAAGGTTTTTTGGACTTGCTTACGGTAATGATTACAACTCGTTATATGCAACGCCCACTACATTTTTTTGGTACAATTGGGACTTTGATTACCTTTTTGGGTTTTATTGTAAATTTGTATTTGATTATTGAATGGTTTTTGGGTAAGACATATTTAAGCAATCGTCCATTGTTGCTTTTTGGTATAACGCTAATAATTTTTGGTGCCCAATTGATTTCCATTGGGCTACTTGGCGAAATGAATATTAAATCGCTTGCTGAAAAAGTTAATTATAATATAAAAGATAAATTTTAGGAGTAATGATGAAGAATAGATTTTTTATCACGATTATTGCTCTATTATTTTCTATTTTAGAGGCAAATTCACAGCTAAGGGATTTAGCTGTTGAGATTGGTTTGATTCCTACTTCAGTTTTCGGAGACAATGGTGCATCGAATGTGTTTACAACTGGAGTCAAGGAATCAACAATTGGTGGTGGTTTTTTTGGATTTCAAAATGGGATTTTGTTGAAAACTGTATGGGTTCTTGAAGAAAGTAATTTGTCGATACCTTTCGGATTAGAATACATTTTTTATCGTGCTTATCATAGGGTACCTTACGCACCTAGGGTTACTTTCTATTTTAAACATTTTATTGATGCACCAACATTGACTTTGGGTTTGCGTTACAATTTGTTTAAATTACCTTTTGCAAATGTAAAAGCCTATGCAGAATTGGATGCACGCGGTAGTTTTATTGGAAAAAGTAATTACAGTCTTCGGATAGATTACGAAGCATTAGATTCAACAGAAATAAAGAAAGTATCGCATAAAAATTCAGTTTTTCGATTTGGTACTGGATTCAAAATTGGCTTTTTGGGCGAAATTGTGCATCCTTGGTATGCAAATATGTTTGCATCGGTTAGTTATGTCAATTTATTAGGAAAAAACAACAGAAGGGGTGAACTTTTAACACCAGTTCCAAAATACGAAAGTTCAGAAAATCCAGTTTATAATTTCCAACTTGCTGTTACATTATTTTATAAGTTTTAATGGTTAGGAAAAAATATATTTATAAATCCGATTGTAAATTTTTTCGCGGGGACATTCCGTGCACACCTCATAAAAAGTTTGGTGTCCTTTGCGCCGATTGTAATTACTATATACCCCAAGAAAATATTATACTTATAATTAAACTTGGGGCAATTGGGGATGTAATTAGAACAACACCATTATTATTTAGAATTTTCGAGGAACATCCTAAAAGTGCTGTTTGGTGGCTTACTCATTTTCCAGAAGTTGTACCTTCTTTGGTTGATAAAGTATTGCCTTTTAATTTGGAATCAATTATACTTTTGCAGCAAACAGAATTTGCAAAGGTTATTAATCTTGACAAAGATAATTATGCTTGCGCACTAGCAAAATCTTTGAAGGCAAAGGAAAAATTTGGGTTTACCCTTTCGGAAGGTAAACCTGCCCCAGTAAATCAATATAGTTTTCACAAGTTCCTTACCGGAATATTCGACCCAGTCAACCAAGAAAACACAAAATCGTATCTACAAGAGATATTCGAAATAGTTGGGTGGGAATACCGAGGTGAAGAGTATATTCTGGAAGTAGATAACTCCGAAAGATGGAATTTACCAAACGATGGGAAACCAATTGTTGGTTTGAATACTGGGTGTGGAGGGCGATGGGTATCTCGTCTTTGGCCCGACCACTGTTGGGGCGAATTAGTAAAATTGCTACAAGAGCATAATTATTTTCCTCTTCTACTTGGTGGAAAAGCCGAGGATGATAAGAATAAAAGATTATCCGAAACTACTGGTGCATATTATCCCGGAACCTACGATTTGAAGAAGTTTATTTCCCTTGTCAACCAATGCGATTTAGTTGTAACTGCTGTTACTATGGCTTTGCATATAGCAATTGGTTTGAAAAAGAAAGTAGTATTGTTCAACAATATCTTCAACAGACACGAGTTTGAACTTTTCGGGCGCGGTGTTATCATTGAACCCGAAAGACCTTGTAGATGCTTTTTTAGTCCTCGTTGCAACAATACTGAGTATTTTTGTATGGACTATATTTTCCCTTCGAAGGTGTTCGAAGAAATTAAAATTCTTTTACCAAATACTAAATATTAGTTATGGAAACAATTAATTCAAGGGTAAATTTAAGCGAACTTGGATATGTTCGGGTTTCTGCTGTTACACCAGAATTACGCATTGGTAATGTACAGTATAATATTGGTAAGATTGTAGAGGCACTTAAAGAACTTTCTGAAAAAAATGTACAAATTGTTGTTTTTCCAGAATTGTGTTTGACAGGATACACTTGCGGTGACTTATTTTATCAAACTAAGTTGCTCGATGATGTTGTTGCTGGATTAAAGTTTTTGGTCGATAAATCATTAGATTTTAACCTTTTATTCATTGTTGGTTTACCTTTAATTAAGGAATCAAGGCTATTCAATTGTGCTGCAATTATTGGAAATGGTAAAATTTATGGTATCGTTCGAAAAAGTTATATTCCAAATACACGAGAATTTTACGAAAAAAGATGGTTTACCGATTTCCCGGACAATACAATGATTCGTTTATTTGGAGAAGAATATCCCTTTGGTAACGATATATTGTTTGTCGACCCCCAAAACGAAAACCTTACTTTTGGCATAGAAATCTGCCAGGATTTGTGGGCTGTTGAACCAGTAAGCTCTCGGCTTGCACTATCAGGTGCAAAAGTAATATTCAATTTAAGTGCTAGCGATGAATGGATTGGTAAAAGCAATTATCGAAGGAATTTGGTTCTTTCGCAGTCTGCTCGGGTTAATGTTGGATATGTTTATGCGGGAACTGGTGCGTGGGAGTCCTCGACCGATATGGTTTTTTCGGGGCACTGTATCATAGCGGAAAATGGTAAACTTCTTGCAGAAAGACGAGAGTTTTCTTTCGAGACAACATATACGATTGCCGATATCGATTTGGAACTTCTTACGAAGGAAAGAGTATATAACGATACTTTCTCCAATTCTTTGTTTGAACCTTTGAGAAAAGTTTCTATTAATATTCCAAAGTTGGAAACTAATTACTTTTTTAGAACATTAAGTAGGTACCCGTTTATTCCCGAGGATATTGAAACAAGAGAAAGAGTTTGCGAGGAAGTGTTTAATATCCAATCTACTGGGCTTGCCCGAAGGTTACTCCACACAAATTCCAAAAATGTTGTTCTTGGGTTATCTGGTGGTTTAGATTCCACACTTGCCCTTTTAGTCTCGGTTCGAGCGTTTCAGAAGTTGAATTATAATGTCGAAGGAATCTTATCTGTTCTAATGCCCGGATTTGGAACAACCCAAAGAACATTTAGGAACGCGAAAAAACTTGCAAATTTTTTGGGTGTTAGTGTCAAAATCGTTGATATTCGAAAATCTGTTTCTTTACATTTACAAGAGATTAATGCGAGTGAGAACGAAAATTCCTTGGTTTTCGAAAATGCACAAGCAAGAGAAAGAACCCAAATTTTGATGGATTTGGCAAACAAGATTAATGGTTTTGTGGTTGGAACTGGGGATTTATCGGAGATTGCTCTTGGATGGTCAACTTATAATGCTGACCATATGTCGATGTATAATGTAAACGCCGGTGTACCAAAAACTTTAATTAGGTATATAATTCATTGGGTTGCAGAAAATCTTTACGATAAACAAGTAAGAAAGGTTTTGCAAGATATTCTTTCTCTACCAAGTTCTCCAGAACTTATTTCGAATAAAAGTGACAAGATAACTCAAATTACAGAGGAAATTGTTGGACCATTCGATTTGAACGATTTTTTCTTGTTTTATTCAGTCCGATTTGGTTTTGCTCCTTCGAAAATCCTTTTCCTTGCAACTCTTGCATTCAAGGAACAATACACAAGAGAAGAGATAAGAAAGTGGTTAAATAAATATTACCAAAGATTTTTCGTTAATCAATTTAAGCGTAGTTGTATGCCCGATGGTCCAAAGGTTGGTTCCGTAGATTTATCGCCACGGGGTAGCTGGAGAATGCCGTCGGATGCAGATTTTCAAAATTGGAATTTGTAAATAATTTTTTTGTTATGGATTATTTAGATTTATTGCCAAACGAAATAAAAGTGATAATTGCCGACGACCACGAAATAGTGCGCGCCGGAATAAAACGGATATTATCGACAGAAAAGCGAATCAAAATATTAGCAGAAGCAGAAGATGGGAAAATCGCATTGTCGTTGATTAATGAATATCGACCAGACCTTGTACTTCTCGATATAAATATGCCCGAGCTCGACGGAATACAGCTAACCAAAATCTTAAAAGAAACTTACCCGGATTTAATAGTAATAATGCTTACTGCATTCGAGGATTACCACAATGTTGAGAGAGCACTTTCTGCTGGTGCCGATGGTTATCTTTCGAAAGACATTTCGCCTTCTTTTTTAGTCGATGCTATATACAAGGCAGTTCTTGGCGAAAGAGTTTTTTCTAAATCAATTCTTCGAGTACTTGAAAAACCATTAGCCGTTGGCGATTCCGATAATAGTAATGTTTCGATAACTAAAAGGGAGCAAGAGATTCTCAATTATGTCGCTATGGGAAAGACCAGCCAAGAAATTGCAGATATATTGGGGATAAGTGTAAGGACAGTTCAAAACCATCGAGCAAATATTATGCAAAAGTTAGGTATCAAAACAGCATCTGGGCTTGTCCGTTTTGCCGTTATATATTCCTCTCAGCAGAAGTTGGAGAATTGAGTAATTGTACTCAATTTCCTCATTCCTTTTACAAAGTAATTTGCAATTTGTAGATTGTTAAAACAGGGATGTTTTATGGAACAAAGTAGTCATTACTCATTAGTTATTGCCGACGACCACCCTTTGGTTCGTGTTGGAATTAAATCATACTTGTTTTCTGAACCAAAGTTTAGGATTGTCGGCGAGGCTTCCAATGGATTGGAAGCTTTGGATTTAATTGAAACTCTTTCTCCAGATATCGCTGTAATTGATATTGTTATGCCCCATCTCGATGGAGTTAGCTTAACAAAACAACTGCAAGAGAAAAATTTAAAATCTAAAGTACTATTAATCACTGCTCTGGAAGAATTTATTGATGTGTCCGATGCATTTTTCTCGGGTGCCGACGGAATTATTTCAAAAAGTGTGAGCCAGGAGGTTTTTATTAATACATTGGAACAAATTGCCTCGGGCAAAAAGGTTTATTGTAAAGCAATTTTTCAATTGCTTTTTGATAATAACAGATATACTAGGACAAGTAAGGATTTAGTTAACTTTTCTAAACTTCAACAAAAAATAATTTCAAGGCGAATGCGTGGCTATCTTTTTTCCGAGATTGCGCAAGAATTAAATCTATCGATTCCCGAAATTGCTTCCGAAGTTTCTTGCATTTTAGAAACGCTTGATGATTATGAGTTTATTATTAATTCAATTTCTCATTGATTGGTATATTTTTTGTAAGCAATATTAATTATGATTTATAATAAAATGGTATAAATAGAAAAATGAAAACAAACATTTCATTAGGGGTTCTTTGGTTTCTGATTTTCACGTTTTTTGCTTCGCTCGAAATTTTTTCGCAAGCACAAAACGTTGGAATCGGAACCACAACACCTCACAGTTCTGCTCTTTTGGAATTATTTTCGACTTCGCACGGTTTTTTAGTACCCCGATTAACTACTACACAAAGAAATGCAATTACAAACCCTGCAACAGGTCTTTTAATTTACAATTTAGATAGTCAAAGGTTTGAGTATTATAATGGTACACAATGGGTTGGGGTGGTTTCGTCTATAGCAACAGTCCCATTTAATTTAATTTCAACAGGTACAAACACTTCGGCTACAATGACTGTTGGGACTGGTGCAAGTATTGTCCTTGGTGGTGGAACAATTGAATCCAATGTTTTTAAGGGAACTGGCTCGACAACCGATGCAGTCGATTTAGCTACTTCGGAAGTTGCTGGTGTTTTGCCAATTTCCAAAGGTGGAACTGGTTTGAGTACTACCCCGACACAAGGGCAACTGCTTATTGGGAATGGAATTGGATTTTCTCTCAATCAACTTACTGCAGGTACTGGTATCACAATTACAAATGGTGCTGGTACAATAACTATTGCAGATGCTAACGCCAACACGGAAGTTACTGGTTCGGGGACATCTGGTCAAGTTACATTTTGGAATGCCCCGAATAATGTGGTTGGCGATAATGATTTTTGGTGGGATAATACAAACAAAAGGCTCGGACTTGGAACCACATCTCCATCTCAAAGATTGCATATTTCAGGTAATTTGTTGTTTACTGGAGCATTAATGCCTAATGGTGCAGCCGGAACGAGTGGGCAAGTTTTGGTTTCACAAGGTGCTGGCAATCCACCTCAATGGGCTTCCGCATCGAGTTTAGAGACAGACCCAGTGTATACGGCAGCGATACCGAACATAGTGTTCGATGGAGATGCTGCTGGAGGAGATTTAAGCGGGACATATCCGAACCCAACAGTAGCAAAAATACAAGGCAATCCAGTATCTAATGC
>JAOAEE010000002.1 GCA_026416955.1 Ignavibacteria bacterium
ACAATTTCAGAAACAGTTACTGAAAATGATGAGACTATTGTAAAGACAATTAGGATAAATCGCAGAGATACAATTTTTACTTATCACGAAAAAAAGTTGCAAGCACGGTTAGAATTATTTGCAATCGATAGTCTTGGAAATAAAATAAAAAATCCAAAAATTAGAATTGAAGAGTTTGTTGCAACCAGAATGGAACCTTTGTTGAATTATGTTTTCTTTGACCATGGAAGCGACCAAATACCAAAACGGTATGTTACCATTACTTCAAAGGATTTGGATAAATTTATTGTTGATAGCCTTTACAAGAACAGCACTTTGGATATATATTATCACTTGTTGAATATTATTGGGAAAAGGTTAAAAGAATATCCAGATGCAAAAATAAAAATTGTCGGTTGCAATTCCAATGTTGGAATTGAGAAAGGCAATCTTGAACTATCGAAAAGGAGAGCCGAAAGTGTCAAAAGATATCTTGTTGATGTGGGGAATATCGATCCAAAGCGAATTGAAGTTTCTTTTCAAAATCTGCCTAATAAAAGTTCTACTCCATTTCAAAATGAACTTAAAGCAGAAGAAAATCGCCGGGTTGAAATATATTCGAATCATCCAGAAATCTTGAAACCAGTTACTATAACTACCTTTGAAAGAAAATCAAGTTTTGATAAGATAGGTTATACGATAGAAATTACAGCAGATACAAATATTGATGAATATCGAGTTGAACTGTTTGTCGGTTCCGACACTGCATTTTCTTTCAAGGGGCGAGGGGGAAAATCTTTTACTTCATCTTCTGAAGTTGATTTTAGCCAAGTGATTTTTAGAAGTTATATTAGCCAAATCAAAAAAATTATTGGTAATCTTGTTGTAAAAGATGTCTTTGATAGAATTACTGTTTCAAAAGACTCCTTAACAAATTTTGAAGCTATTTCATACGTTAAAGAAAAGGAATTGACCGAAGGTGCATATAAAATTGACTATTATCGGCTTATTTTGTTCGACTTTGATAAATGGAATATCGAGGGAAAAAATAGATGGATTGTTGAATATATTAAGATTAAAGTATCCCCTTCTTCGAGTGTTGAAATAATCGGCTCAACGGATTTAACCGGCGAGGTTGAAAATAACAAAACTCTTTCGCAAAAGCGAGCAGAGTCCGTTCGCCAAGCCCTTGGAATCCCCAATGCAAAAGCAATTGGGTTGGGGGAAGCAAAATTGGAGTTCCCTAATGAATTGCCAGAAGGAAGATTTTATAGTAGGAATGTTGTAATTGTTATTAGAAAAAGAATCAAGTAGTTTTTGAAACTTTTTACTCTTCTAATGTGTTATAATTCCCATTGTTTCATAAAATTAAATATTCTATGAAATGGTTCATATACTTTTTTGTTATTATTTTCTATTCTATTAATGTGTTCTCACAATCAATATATCTTAACCAAATTGATACATCAAATTTCCCATTTATAAAGTCGAAAGTTTTAGTAGTTGACCAACAAAATAATATTGTATCAAATCCCCAAAAGGAGGATTTTGAAATTAGGTAGAATGGCACCATTCGTGAAATTCTTTCATTGGTATGTCCAGCTGTAACGGAATCGGAACCAATTTCTTCGGTTTTATGTATTGATGTAAGCGTAGCGGTTCGATGGCAGAGAACAACAAGATGGAAATTGTAAAGGCAACAGCCAATCTTTGGGTGGATTTATTGGACGAGAAAAACTCTGAATGCTCAATCACAAGTTTCGACCACAGTTTTTATCTAAACCAAGATTTTACAAACAACAAAGGAAAATTGAAAGTAGCAATTAATTCGCTTCAACCAATGTTTGGAACGAACTACGATGCAGCATTTCTTGGTCCAAAGTTCGGTAGTATTGGAGTAGCAGCAAAAGGAAAGTACAAAAGGGTTGTAATCTTTCTAACCGATGGACAACCAAATAATGAACCCAAGGTAGATGAGATAATTTCGGAGGCTTTGAAAAATAATGTCAAAATTTTTTCAATACTTGTTGATATTCCAAGTTCTCAATCAGTCTACGATATTTCGAATACTACTGGCGGAAAAGTTTTCGAGAAAATTTCTAATGAAAAAGAACTTTTCGATACTTTTGTTTTGATTAGTTCTATCACACACAGAACGGTATTTTGCGATATTGAATGGCTTAGTGCTCAGCAATGTTTATCGACTTCAACAATTTTTGAAATAAAATATTTGCCTTTGCAAATTTCCCGAAAAAGTAATTATACAATTCCTTACAAAGGAATAGCATTTCTAAAACCATCACCATTACTTCTTCGGATAGGGATTAAACCTATCGGGGTTTCTTTCGATACCAACTTTTTCATTACTGCTGTAAATCGAATGTTTGTTGTTACCGATATAATTTCTACCAATCCAGATTTTGAAGTCAATCCAAAGCAATTTTCTTTGGAAGATGGGGAAACAATCCAGATAAATGTGCGTTATACTCCGAAGGACACTTCGTATTCGTTTACGAGTCTAACTTTTGTAAATGATTTTTGTCCACTTCAATATTTTATCATTGCTGGAAAGTACGGTGGTCGAAAGCAAAAAAATTTAGAAGTTGTACATCCGAATGGTAGGGAAATTTTTGGACTTGGTTCAGATACAGTTGTTAGATGGAGAAATATTTCTCCCGCAGATACGGTTGTTATTGAATACAGTACTAATAGTGGTAATGATTGGAGAGTATTGACCGACACTGCGAGTGGGCTTTCTTGGGTATGGAAAAATATACCTCCACCAAAATCTGATAATTGTTTGATAAGAATAACAAGAAAAGAAGAGAGAGATACTTTAATAGAGAGATATAGTTTGGATTGGTCGTTACGGTATAATTCCGATGTTTTTAATTGGCATCCAAGCTACGAATATATAGCCTACTCGGATGCAAACAGGGTTCGAGTGGTCGATAGGCAATTTTGAAAAGTGCGTTTATTGTTTGGGAACGATGATAAAATTGTATCTGTTAAATTTAGTAAGGACGGAAAGTATCTTGCAACCGCTTCCTATGATTCAAAAATAATAATATGGGATGCTAATTCATTTTCGAAAAAATTAGAAATCATTAGTACAATTGATAAGTTCAATTATAGTGGATTAGTTTCTATTGATTTTAGCCCAGATTCCCGCTATATTGCAAGTGGTTCCAATCGTGGAAATGTTATTTTGTGGGATGCGTTTTCAGGTAGGCAGGTTCAAATTCTTCCAAGTCCGAACTTCTCTGTATATAATGTTGAATTTAGTCCTAATGGTAAATATCTTGCAGTTTCTCTATTAAATAGTCAAGTAATGTTTATAATACTAAAGACTGGTCGTTAGAAAAGGTAATTAATTTATGGTCTTTGAATACGGTAAGGGCAAATCCTATTAAGTTTAGTAATAATTCAGAATACTTAGCTTTGATAACCAATGAGAACCTTTATTTGTTGGAAACAAATTCTTGGAATATTGTACTTAGCATAGATATTTTCGGTAAAGATTTAGTAGTGTTTTCAATCGCTTTCAATTCCAAAGACGATATTATAGGAATTGCTACAAATAAAGGCATTTATTTTTATGACATCGTTAAAAAAGTACAAATAGGTTCACCTATAGTTTTTAGTGGTCTTGTAATGAATAACTTAGAATTCATCGAAAACGATAGCTTATTTACTACTAACTTATCTGGTGGAATTGTTTTTTATGCGTTTTATTATAATAAACAAATTATTTTGGATTCACTAAACCAAAACTTAAAATATAAAAGAATCGGTGATATTGTAAGAACAAATGCTCCGATTTTGCGAGTGAAATTTCTTCCAAATAATACATTACTCTCTTTCGAGGGTTCTGCCAAGATTGCGAATTCCCCCGGAACAGTAAGATTTTGGGAATACAAAACTTGGAAACTTTTGCATACAACTCCAAGCGATTCAAAAGTGTCGAATTCGGGAATTTCGTATTGTAGTATCTATTATACACCAGATTTTGTAAAAAAACTTGTTTATAGGGATACCATTACCAAAAGTTTGGATACATTTGATATTTTCGGAAGCCCTATAGTATTAACCGATTTTTCCAAAGACGATAGATTTGTTTTAATCATTTCAGCAGATTATTACTATAAATCGACAGAAAAGATTATTAACATTTATGATTTCGATACAAAAACTTTAGACACAATTAGATTTCAATGCAGTTCGAATGACATTTATGTTGTCTTCATAGACAAATCACCTATAGCTTACATTGGTTCTGGGCGGAATATTTGGGAACTTGGCTTAGAAAGAAAAAGTCTAAAGCAAATTGTTCAAGAAAGCGAGAACTTTTCTGTTAGTTATTTATTGCTGTCCCCAGAAAATTTAGAACTTTTAGCTTCATTTTATGATTCCAAAACGAAACAAAGTAAGTTGAAAATTTATTCAATAAGAGACCGGTTGTTTTATGATGTTCCCAACACTTTTAATATTCCAATCCATTATATGGAATATAGTCCCGACAATCTTTTTTTAGTTTTAATATCAAATGGTGCCAGAAATTTTTTTGTTTTGAATGCTAATGATTTTTCTGTTGTTTCTCAAATTGTCGAAGACCAAAATTTGTTAATTACTTGTGCTAGGTTTTCGCGTGATGGAAAGTTATTCTTCGAAGGAACAACTTCTGGGCATATTATAGCAAGAAGTACCGTAAATTGGGAGATAGAAAAGATAATCCCAGCACACAAAAAGAAGGTAACTTCGATTGATATTAGTTTCGACAATAAATATCTTGCTACTGGGGGTGAAGACGAAAATGTTTACATTTGGAACTTAGCAAGTAATTTAGAATTAATTCAGATTGATGTGTCCGATTCAGTTTTTTCTGTTGTTCCACCAAAAATTTTTGGTAAAGATGTTGATATGGGACAAGTTTTGGTCGGTTCTGTAAAAGATTCATTGATAATTAATTTTGTTACAAATGTTGGTAAGTTTAAAACAATTGTAGATACGGTTTTCATTCGTGGAGGCGACGCAAAGAAGTTCAAAATTATTTCTGGTTTTGATGGTGGGGAGATATTACCTGGTGGTTCGCTTAATGTTGAATTTTCTTTCATACCTACAATTGCTGGATATTTCGAATCAGCGATTGTGATTGTTTACAATGGAGATACAGTTTTCCAACAAATCAAAGGCTTCGGGGTTGTTCCGTCCTTTTCTTTTCGTAGTAGTTTTTTAGATTTTGGTAGAGTAACAATAGGGGATACTTCAATTATTTTCGACACTGTTTTAGTGGAAAATATTTCGGATGAACCAGCAACGGTCGAGAGGGTAGAAATCGGTGGTCCTGATATGGAACAATATTTTATTCTTGATGGTGGTGGGAGGTTTACTTTGCTTCCTGGTGAAGGTCGTAAATTTACAGTAGGATATGCTCCATTTTACTTTGGTCGTTCAAGTAGTTCTTTAATGGTTTACTATAATGGAGTTGGTAGTCCCGGGGTTATACAATTGTTCGGAGAGGGAGTTGGAGGGCGTTTCGTAATCCCCGATGACTCGGGTTATGTTGGTGAGAGAAAATTGATAAAAATCCAGCTCGATAAAGTTAAAATCAAAGGATTGGCAAAGGAAGAGAAAAGATACTAAGCAAAGATTAAGTACCAAAATACTATTTTATCGCCTCCATCAGTTGGTGAGTACGAAACTAATGGTGATACAATTTTTGTGTCAATAAATGGTAATATTGATGCTTCATCAAATACTATTGCAAGTTTACCAGTGTATTTCGCACTTGGTAGTGTGACCGAAACTTATGTGGATTTATGTGAATTAAAGTTATTTGATGAGCAAGGTAATCAAACTTATTATGATTTTGAAACGAAAAATGGCAAATTTAAATTACTTGTTATTTGTGAAGAAGGCGGAAAGCGCTTGGTTAATACAAATTCCAAAACTGGAATACTTAATTGGTTATTCAATACTAACACCGAAAGTTATGAAATAATTGTCAGTTTATATGAACTAGGATTGTTTAAGTTGGAAGTATATAATATTTTGGGTGAACTTACAGATGTGATTTTTAACGAATTTCTTTCTAATAAAAGTGAATTGGGTAAAAGAGTCCTAACAATACACACGAGGAAATATCCAAAGGGTATATATTATCTAATTTTTAGGTCCCCAACAAATAATGAAAGTTATCTTTTTCTTGTAGAATAGTTTGAGTTTTTTCTTAATAATTAATAATATGTGATAAAGAAATATAAAATAGGCATAGTTATTCACTTTTTTAAAATATCATTAATTTTGCCTTTTTATCATCTTTGATAAGGAGTTATGAATTGGCATTCTGAAAAATTGGAAAAGCTGTTTGAGTATTACAACGTTGATAGGGAAAAAGGCTTGACCCATAAGCAAGTTTTAGAGCATAGAAAAAAATTTGGGGAAAATCGATTAATCACAAAGAAACCAAAGTCCAATTGGATTTTGTTACTTGAACAGTTCAATAACCCAGTAATAATTATTTTGATTTTAGCAGCAATACTTAATGCTTTTATTTCCGACTTGAAGGATACATTTGTCATTGCTGCTGTAGTTGTACTGAATACTCTTATAGGATACATTCAAGAAAGGAAAGCTTCCGATGCTTTGAAGGCTTTGGAAAAAATGGCTGCTCCCCACGCTCGGGTTATTCGAGATGGAATCCAAAAAAATATTCCTACCCAAGAAGTTGTTTGTGGTGATTTATTAATTCTTGAGAGTGGAGTAAGAGTTCCTGCCGATGGGAGACTTATCGAATCGAACAATTTGCTGGTCGACGAATCTATGTTAACTGGTGAATCATTTTCTATTGAAAAGCGCTATGACGCGAGAGTGCCCGAGAATGCACCTCTTGGAGACCGTTTCACAATGGTTTATAGTGGAAGTATTGTACAGAAAGGCCGAGGTATTGCGGTTGTAACTTCCGTTGGGCAAAATACTGAGTTTGGGAAAATAGCACAAAAAGTTTCGGAGGCAGAGGAAAGTCAATCTCCGTTGCAAATTCAAATTGCTAAATTTGGAAAGGCTCTAAGTGTTGCTATTTTGCTTGTTATTGCAGCAATTTTCGTCATTGGATATCTACGTGGGAACGAATTTATTTTAATGTTTTTAACTTCTGTGGGCTTAGCAGTTTCTGCAATTCCAGAAGGGTTGCCCGTTGCAGTAACTATTACTCTTTCTATTGGTTTGTCCCAAATGGCACAGCATAAAGCAATTGTTAAAAAACTTGCAGCTGTCGAAACCCTTGGAAGTACAAATATTATTTGCACTGATAAAACTGGAACCTTAACAAAAAACGAGATGACAGTTACCAAGTATCTTCTCGGTGATGATACATTTGTCGTTACTGGGGCTGGTTATGGTGTAAAGGGTTTTGTTGTGGATCAAAAAACTGGAAAGGTTATAGATTATCAGTATAACCAGACATTGAAAATTGCTACTTATATCTCTGCTCTTTGTACAGAAAGTTCGATAAAGATGGAAAACGACCAATGGATTATTACTGGTGACCCAACTGAAGCAGCATTGATGATTGCTGCAAAGAAATTGAAGTTCGATTGGGAGAATATTAAAGTTTATGTCGATATACCTTTCGAATCGGAACACCAATTGATGGGTGTGCGTGCCGAAATTGGGGGAGAGGTTCTAATCCTAATCAAAGGAGCACCAGAAAAAGTTCTAAGAAGATGTAAATATTCATTGCAAAGCGATGGGAAAATTAGCAACTTGGAAACAAACCTGGTAGAGGAACAAATCAATCAAATGTCGAGCGAGGGATTGAGAATTCTTGCACTTGCTTTTAAGAAAAGCGAAACTAATGGCTTTGTAACTTTAGACCAATTAGAAGAACTTATTTTTGTGGGTTTTGCTGGAATTGAAGATGCAATACGACCCGAGGCAATCGAAGCGGTTTCAGATTGCCATCGTGCTGGAATAAAAGTTGTAATGATTACTGGGGACCATATCAAGACTGCAAAGACAGTTGCGAAGAAAGTTGGTATATGCCCCAAAAATGTGGAACCTTTTGCACTAACTGGCGTGGAGTTGGACAAAATGAGCGATGAAGAACTTTTCAAAATTGCACCAAAAGTCGATGTTTACGCGCGGGTTGTCCCCGAACATAAGTTTAGGATAGTAAGACAACTTCAATTGAACAATAATATTGTAGCAATGACTGGAGATGGTGTGAATGATGCTCCCGCACTTAAACAAGCAGATATTGGTGTTGCTATGGGTAGCGGAACTGATGTGGCAAGAGAAGCTGCACATATGGTTCTCCTTGATGATAACTTTGCTACTATTGTTCAGGCTGTACGCCGGGGTAGAATAATTTTGGCTAACCTAAGACATATACTTTTATATATCCTTTCCACAAGTGCTGGTGGATTGCTGACTATTGCTGCTTCTGTTCTTTTAGGATTTCCATTACCTTTGCTACCAGCACAATTACTGTGGGTTAATCTTGTTACAGATGGTACATCTACTTTCCCGCTTGCTTTTGAAAAGGAGCACGGCGATGTGATGGCATTTCCACCTAGGAAAAAAGATGAACCTCTGGTTTCGAAAGGAATGATATATCGGATAATTATTTCTGCATTTGTAATGGCTCTTGGTACTCTTGGTCTATTTTATTATTACCTTGGAGGTTCATTCAATCCAAGCCCAGAAATATTAGATAAAGCAAGGACTGTGGCTTTTTGCACATTAGCCTTGTTCCAGATATGGAATGTTCAAAACTCACGTTCTTTGGATAGGTCGTTGTTTTTCAATTTGAAATATTCCAAAACAGATAAGTTGGATAGGGTAACTTTTTCAAAAAACTTAGTCCTTTTTGCCGTAATGTTACTTGCTTTGTTTTTGCAAGTTTTTGCCGTAACAACACCTTTTATGAATGTAGTAATGGACACTGTACCTTTGTCCTTTACAGATTGGTTGCTTGTTTTACTTACTACTTTTAGTATAATTGTAATAGTCGAAATTCATAAGTATATTAATTCAATAATTAGATACAGAAATATGATTTCAAAGGAATCGAAGAAATCCGATGAAATACCCTTTTAAAATTGCTTTGAGATATATTTTCACTTTAAGGAAATTTCATTTCATTACTTTTATTTCAATTTTATCTGCATTAGGGATAATGATTGGTGTTGCTGCATTGATAATTGTAACTTCACTTTTCAACGGTTTCAGAAGTTTTGCAGTAAATGAAATTATCGGTCTTGAACCACACATAAGAATTTATATTAAAAATTATGATGTAACTTCTTTGAGAAATGTTCAAGATTACTTAAAGAAATTCAACGACTTAGTCTCGTTTTCTTTTTTTACAACCAAAGCAATAGTGGAAAAAAATCAAAATACTCGTGTCGTTCAACTTTTTGTTTTTAATGACACCGGATATAATAAACACCCTATTTTTTCAAAATTGGTTTTCAATATTAATTCAAATAAAAATGTTGTTCCTCCGGTTCGAAGTGCAATCATTGGTTTTGGTCTTGCTGATGCACTTCGATTAATGCCCGGAAATAATTTTTCGGTACTAACAGTAGATGATATAGATTATGCTATAATGCACTTTTCCTTTCCAACCAAAAGGGAATTTTCTGTTTTAGGAATTTTTCAAACCAACAATCCAGATTACGATAATAATTATGTTTTTTTGCCAACAGCTTCGTTAGTTTCAATTGAGAAAGTAGTTAAAAGTGTAACTTATGGAATAGATATTAGATTGAATTCCATCGACATAGTTGAAAAAGTTGCAACCGAAATAAGAAAAAATTTTCCTAAAATTTCTGTATTTACTTGGTACGACTTGAATAAAGATATTATGAACGCAATGCAATTTGAAAAATATGCTGTTTTTATCATTTTATCCTTGATTATTTCAATAGCTGTTTTTAATGTCCTTGCTTCTTTATTTATGACTGTAATCGAAAAGAAACCAGATATTGCGATATTGCTTGCTTTAGGTTCAACACAAAAGGAGATTGAATCAATTTTTAAAATACAAGGAATAATAATTGGAATTATCAGTACTTTTGTTGGGTTAATTGTGGGTTTAGGATTTACATTAGCGCAAATAAAATATGGTTTCATCAAACTTAATACTCAAAAGTATATTATCTCCACATTACCAATGGAAATTTCGATACCAACAATAGTTGCAATTGTTTTAGTTTCAATTTTCTTAACTTATTTAGCAACAATATATCCTTCGAAAAAAGCGTCGAAAATAGTGGTTGCAGAATCGATTTTTAAAGAATGAAGAAGTTTTTGGCTACAATAATTTTTTCTATTGCGTTGTCGATACTGAATGTCGAAGGCAAAAGTCTTACCAAACCACTCATTCCAATTATCTTACGAACAGAATCACTCAAAAAACATAGTTTGCTTTTTGAGTTCTTAAAGCCAATAAAGAATTACCTTTCGAGGATTTACTTAAATTAATAGCCTTTATCTTATTGGTTAATTACTTTGTCCAAGATTTGCAACGTCTTTGAAGGTAAGCCTTCTTGCGCCAATGAATCTTGAGCTGTAATATTTGCTTTCGAGGGAGGAAACAGTAACTCCGTATCGGGAACTTGAATGGGCAAATAAATTATCGCCCAAATAAATGCCAACGTGAGAGACATAGGTGTTGCGGCGGGTATGGAAAAAAACTAAGTCCCCAAATTCAAGTTTATCGCGTTTAACTGGTATACCAACTTTTATTTGCTCCTTAGCAGTTCGGGGGAGCAAAATCTTTGCAGCAGTAAAATAGATTTGCCTTGTGAAAGCAGAGCAATCAATTCCTCGGTCGGTTGTACCCCCAAAATAATATGGTGTTCCAAGCCAATCAAGAATAACTTCCATTATCTTTTTTTTGCTAATGCCAGAAGATAAAGTGCCACCAACGTTTAGGAAGTCATCGCCTTCAATGTAACTAAGGTACATAGCACGGAAAACATCAAGGTCTATTGGCTTGTCGTCCTCGTATTCTAATTCAATGGGGTCTTCTCCTTGGTCAATTATCAAGGAATCTAAGATGAATTCGGATTCATCAATTTCTCCGTTTGCTAAACGCACAAGATAATTTGCATTGGATGAATTAAGGATTTGTAATGCTTCTTGTTTTGTTTTTTCTGGATTATAGGTCCTTTTAGTTTTCTTGTATCTCTTAGAATATTTAGTTTTCTTTTTTGAATATGAAATTTCGGGGGAAGCAAAAAAGATAACGATTACTGGCAAAAGAAAAATTGCGAAAAATTTTAAAAAACTTGTATATCTTGTTAACCACATAAAACCCCCTTCCTTTCAAAACCAAAATTTGAAGAAATTCGGAGTGCAATAAAATAAATTTGAAACAAGAATGCAATTAATTTTTTTTAATGAAAATATTTTAATGTTTATTTAATCATTTAGAATAATTAATTTTCTAAGTTCTTAATTTGAAAGAAATTAAGGGATAGGCCAAAATTTAGTTTAACCTAAAAAATTAATTTTTTAAAAACTTTTATTCCTTAACTGTAAAATTTTTTTGATATGAGAATAAAATCTGACAGTTCTCGAAATTGAAAATTCTTTTACCAACGATTAACAAAAATAAAAACCCCGCAGAGTTCTGCGGGGTTTTATTTCTTATGGATAATTTTTTTTAGCGCACTACAACAAATTTAATAACCTTGTCATTATTTATTCCTTTGACTTTTGCAAGATATATACCACTTGGCAGTTGGCTAATGTCGACTACAAGTGTGTTGTCGCTAAGATTGTATTTTGTCGAAAATGAATTGCCATACACATCATATAGGGTAATTCCTTGGAAATTAATATCGGTGTAAAAGTTGATGAATAAATATTGTTCGGTTTGGTAAACTTTGAATTGATTGTTTTCATAAACTTCGCTTACTTCTTTTTCGATGTAAATGGTGGAGTTTATTGCGAAATTGCTTTCATAGTCACCTTTGAAGGAAGTCTCCAAGTCTTTGTATCCAACTTTGCTAATCATTAGTTTTATTGTTGTTGGGGGTAGAGTTTCAAGGATAAATTTTCCATACGCATCAGTGATATAGTAATCAATTACATCTCCATTTTGGTCGAGAGCACAAACCAAGGCTTCTTGAACAGCGGGTGGTTCTTTAGATTGCGGTTCGTTGAAGATTTTAATATTACCGGTAGCTTCGACTACTTTGCCTTCGCAACGAACAAGTCCTTTCCAACCAGAACGATTTCGGTGTTTTATTTCGAAGATTATTTGTATCATACTTTGGTCAACAGAAATTATCGATGCATCTTTCCATTTTAAGGTTGCAAAGTCGTTTTGCTTATAATAACCGGGGGCATATTGTTTATCTTTTGGCACAGAAAGTAAAACATAATCGCCGGGTATCAAATTTGTGAACGTGAATTGACCATTATCATTTGTTTCTACCACTGCTATTGAATTGTATTTTGGAACGTTTTGGAATTGTTGCTTGGGAGCTACCAGGATAGCCATTACTCGGGATTGAATTGGGTTTCTATCTTTGTCAATTACTATACCAGAGAATCCATTGTTTTGCTTTTCTATAGGTTCAAGCAAGAAATTAATATCGTCTCTGTCCTCGGTAAGTTCAATAATATCGGCTAGGTATGGGGAATTCGAAAGGTGATAATATTGGTCTTTGTATAGTGCTTTACTATACGAGGGGACAGCGTGTGCGATATAAGTAAAGGTATTGGGAAGTTTGATTTGGTAAAAACCATTTTGGTCGGTTTTAGTTACAAAATTTTGAATAAAGCCATAATTTTCTTTTTTATCGGGGTTAAAAAGAAACTCCACTGGTATGAACTCTACAACAGCAAGGACTGGGGTGTCATCTTTTGCCGATTTAACATAGCCAGATACTGAGTATATCGTAGGTTGAGGTTTCTTTTGCAAAATCATTTCGATTGTGTAGTCTTTCACTTGGTTGTCCAAACATTCAAGTTTTACTTTTGTAGCATCAATAAATCGAGTGGCGTTAGCAAAGAAACTGTGTTCGAAAAGTTCCCCATAAAATTCAAACACGTATGTTCCTTGAGGTAGGTAGAACTCGAAGGAGCCATCCTTGATGAAAGTCTTGAAGACAACATTAGTTTGGTTATCGTTTGCATCAAGTTTCCAAGCATAAACTAATCCATTTGGGACAGATGTATTATCTTGGAACTTAGCAGAACCAATAATATGTGCGCAATGTTTAGTATTTTGACCAGATTCTGTTATTTTAATACATAATCTTTGATATGCCAAAACATTAGTGTCGCAAGAGAGGTAAGCAATAATAACAATACCGAATAAACCAGTGGTTTTGGGTGTCCAAGTTAGCAATCCAGTATTTTCATCTATTTGGGCACCTTCCATATTCCCTTCGGCGATTTTGAATTTAATTGGACACCGAATATTTGATTCTGCAATTACTTGATATTTTAAAGGAACACCAACTTGCCAAGTTGCTGGTGGTTGGCTTACTATTTTTACATAAGGTTTGTCGTTGTTGGGATTTTCTAATACGATGATTTTATACTTCTGGTAGGCGGGTTTTACATTAATTTTACAGGTTGTACCAACTTTAATTGTAACTTCATATGTTCCAATAGCACTCGGTGTCCATTCGACCAAACC
This sequence comes from Ignavibacteria bacterium, assembly GCA_026416955.1. Classification (GTDB taxonomy): domain Bacteria; phylum Bacteroidota; class Ignavibacteria; order Kapaibacteriales; family UBA2268; genus Naka2016. The sequence continues at coordinate 13,643 of JAOAEE010000002.1, forward strand.
AGTGCTTGAAATTGTCATACCTTCTGGATACGAACCTTCGAATTCGAATATGTCAATTGGGCAGTTAATATTCGAGTATGCTTTGACTTGGTAGAAGTATTTTTTACCCACATATGCGAAAGTTGGTGGTTGTGAAATAATTTGGATAAAATATTGTTGTTTAAAAAGGTCAACTCGGACAGTATTGCTCGGTTTACTTTCTGCCTTTCCAATGTAAGAGGTTGCGTAGAATTCATATGTTCCTGCTTGAAGATTTTTTACCACGTAATAGTATTGGTATTGTCCTTGTTTTGCTTGTACTTCTGCTTCGAAAAAGGTTTTTACCATCCCATTTTGGAAAACAGTCTTATAGATTTTGAATCCTTCGGGGAAATTTCCCGACTGATTAACTGACCACAAAAGTTTGACGTTGAAAGAACCATCGGAAAGTTCCTCTGGAACTGCACTTAGTTGCTTTGGCGGGTTCGGAACAACATTTTGAGCAAACAGGGGAATTGCAATAACCATTGCCAAAATTCCCCAAACGACATAAAGAATTTGCTTTTTCATACGACACCCAAAAAAGTGGAACATTTCTTATTAATATTTTAATCTTATTTTGAAATTCAATAATAATGAATCGGGAAATGGCGTTATTTCTTCGATTTGAAGTTTAATAACTTTGACCTCCCAATAATCGACCTTTTTTACATATGGCTTGTTATCTATCCAAATCGTATCGTATCGTGTTTTTAGAATGGAGTCGATAACAGTGGTATCTCGTTTAGTAAGGGCGTATCTTGTATTGTATATCTTACCATATCCTAATGCCCAAATCTCGCGAAATCTTTTGTTATAATTGAAACCAATTTCGAAGTAATTGGGTTTTATGGTTGGGTCGACAATTGTATCAAAATCCTTTTTTGGACCACGAGCAAGGTTAACTTTAATCCAAGATTTAGGGGATTCAAAAGTTCTAAAAGGTAAAGGGAAACCTACAATTGGAAAAGAGTCGATATTAAAGTTAATGCTTTTGATTGTTAAACGACGGGAGCCTTTTTCTTGGTACTCAAAGTGTTTTCTTTCTAGGTTTAATTTGAACCAAACGAGTGGTGTTTGGCTAAGCGTGTCGACAGAAATTTCTGCCTTTCGTGGTTCGAATGCACCTTTTTCAACATTTGTAAATTGTTCGTTTACGACACCATTTTCTCCAATCGATATGTAGTAAATTTGTGGGTAAATTCTGGCTTTCATTCTATCGGTAGGTTTTGCAACAACCGGGTCATCAAGTTCTGAAGGTTGTGTACAAAATTGTAAGCTAAGTGTTATGAATACAATAACTATTAAAATGAATTTTCTTTTCATATTTCGAATTAGATTGAGCAACTTAAAAGATAATTGATATACCATAAGTGATACCTATTTTTCTTGTCAAGTAATAATTTTTTTGGTTTTGGTAAAATAGTAAAGTGCCTTCTGCACCTAGATAAATCTCGAAATTAGAACGATTTGGTCTGTATTTTAAACCACCAATTCCTTTTATCAATGGGCCGCCAATTTGAGAGCCTCCCGCAAGCAATGTTATGAATGGTTGCAAGTTTGGTTGGTTTAAAATTTCAAATGGTAGAACATAATCAATTCCAACAGCTCCCCAATATATTGCTGGTTTTTGCTCGTAGATGTATTCTATTCCATTTATTGTATTAAGATAACTAAGCCCGAAAATTTCATTCCCGAATTCTATTCCAAATTTGATGTTATCCCATTGAGTAAAAAATAGTCCTAAGCTAGCATTCGATAGAATATTGTTTCTTTCTTCAATTGAAATACCCGGGTTTGGAAATGATTTTCCGGCAATTCCACGGAAGGTGAAATATATATTTTTATTCTGTTCATTTTTAAAAGTGAAGTAAGTTGGTTCCTTGAAACTTATTTTACGACTTTCTAAATTAGTTGCTAAGTTTTTTTCAGAAGACAGATTTACATCATTTTTGCGGTTAATATTGCTTTCCTCAATTTTCTGAAATTCGTCGTTAATATCTTTTTGCTCACTCAATAAAGTTTCTCTTTTGTCTAAATTATTTTTGGTTTGTAAAGTATTATTTAGTGGAGTGGACAAATTGGTATTGGGTTTATCGTCTTGTGCAATTGTTGAAATAATAATTGGTGGTGTTTGTACTATTGATTTTGAATTCTGTACATCTGATTCATTAGGCTTGAAAAAGTAATAAGTAACAAAAAATGTTAATAACGAGGAAAGTAATGCAATTAGTATTGGAACACCAAATTTTCTCGCTTTTTGGAAAGGTTGGCTCGATACAGATTGAGTATTATTTATTTCATTATTTAAAACTGATAGCCCTAATGCATTGACAATGTTCAGGGCAGCAGTTGGTGGTGGTTGAAGTGAAGTGGCATCGGAATAAATAGTTCGTGAAATAGCCAGATGTTCCCGCATTAAAGTTCTAAGTTCCTCATTTGTGGATAAAGCTGCAAATAGTTCAGCTTCTTCTGAATGAGGAAGTTCACCATCAAGGTATTCAATAATTTTTTCGGTTATCTCATTTAACTCCATCTTTCCTCCTAAAATTTTGAAAACTCGGTGATGTAAGGAGCAAGAATTTCGCGCAGCTTTTCTTTTGCACGGAAAAGCCTAACTTTTACCAAAGGTAGAGAAATATTCAAATGGTTTGCAATTTCGTTGTAACTCATTCCTTGATATTCCCGTAAAATGAAAATTTCCCGGTATTCCTCTGGTAATTTCGAAAGAGCAGTTTTTATTAAATTAAGCAATTCCGTTTCCTCGTTATCTTTTTCAGTATTAATAAAATGCATATAATCTTCGATTTCGGTAGATTGTCTTCTCTGACGAAGAGCATTCAAACATAAGTTCCGAGCAATTCTCAATAAGAAAGCTGGAAGATTAGTCATTTCCCTTTCATCTTTCGACGTTTGATAAAATTTGATAAATGTATCTTGAAATACATCCATAGCATCTTCTCTATCACCTAAAAATCTTTTGCAATAGGCATAAATTCTATTGGAATACCTTCGGTAAATTTCCAAAAAAGCATACTCGCCTTCCTTGTCACCATTTGAAAGCATCTTGAATAATTCGTTGTCACTTAATTTCTCTAAATTGTTCTGCATTCAAAATCAATAACATATAAATTTTTAAAAAGTTACAACTATTTCTTAAAGACAAATTAACTGTTTCCATATTATATTTTTTAAATTTGCATATTTTTTAAAACAATTTTCTTTATGGCAAAATTAAAGATTATCTCTGTTGTTGGTGCAAGACCGAATTTTATGAAAGTTGCTCCGATACATCGTCAATTTTTGCGATATCCTTATGTAGTTCAACACCAAATTTGCCATACCGGACAACACTATGATTACGAAATGTCCAAAGTGTTTTTCGATGATTTGGGTTTGCCACAACCGGATTTCTATCTTAATGTCGGTTCTGGTACACACGGCGAACAAACTGGTAAAATAATGATTGAATTCGAAAAAGTTTGTTTCGAGGCTCAACCCGACCTTGTAATTGTAGTTGGTGATGTTAATTCAACAATTGCAGCAACATTAACAGCGTGCAAGTTGGGTATTAAAACAGCACACATTGAAGCAGGGTTGCGAAGTTTCGATAGAACAATGCCCGAGGAAATCAATCGAATAGCAACAGATTCGATTTGTGATTATCTTTTTGTAACCGAAGAAAGTGGGTTCAAAAATCTACTACGTGAAGGGCATTCTCCCGACCAGATTTTTTTTGTTGGTAATACAATGATTGATTCATTAGTTTTTATTTTACCTAAAATTGACGAAAGTCAAATTATTACAAAATTACATCTCGATGGAAAAGACTTTGCTTTGATGACATTGCATAGACCAAGTAATGTCGACAATTTTGAACAACTTTCTAATATTATTGAAGTAATTGAATTTATCTGTTACCGCTTGCATCTTGTTCTACCTTTGCACCCTCGTACTAGGAAAAATATTGAGAATTTTGGTTTAGATGAAAAACTAAGAAGTATAAGCAATCTTATTATTACTGAGCCATTAGGTTATATGGATTTTGTCAAGTTGATGAAGCATTCTAAATTTGTTATTACTGATTCTGGGGGAATACAAGAAGAAACTACCTATTTGGGTATTCCTTGTATCACAATGAGAACAACTACCGAAAGGCCAATCACTTGCGAAATTGGTACAAATATTCTTGTACCACCCAGCAAAGAAAAGTTAACTAATGCAGTGCAAAATGTACTGGATAATTCAAGTCGATGGAAGGAAAAGAAAATTCCTCCTTTGTGGGATGGAAAAACCTCCGAAAGAATTGTAGATATAATCTTAAATAAGTGTTTCATAAATAGGGTTAAGGTATGAATATACTTGTAACTGGTGGTGCTGGATTTATTGCCTCACACATTGTTGACGCATACATTTCTCTTGGTTTTTCTGTAACCGTTATCGACAATCTTAGCACTGGTGTATTAAGTAATGTAAATCCCAAAGCAAAGTTTTTCGAAATGGATATCAACGACCCACGAATTTCCGAAATATTTGAAAAAGGAAATTTCGATATAGTAAATCACCATGCTGCTCAAATTGATGTACGGGTATCTGTGTCGGACCCAATTTTTGATGCACAAACGAATATTCTTGGAAGTTTAAGACTTTACCAAAATGCTGTGAAATACAATGTTAAGAAAATCATTTTTGCCTCTTCTGGTGGAACTGTTTATGGGGAGCAAAAGTATTTTCCTGCCGATGAATACCATCCTTTACAACCTTGTTCTCCTTATGGTATTTCTAAACTAACAAATGAGTTGTATTTGAATTTTTATAAGATTGTTTATGGAGTTGATTTTGTTGCATTGAGATACAGTAATGTTTTTGGTCCAAGGCAAAATCCAAATGGAGAAGCAGGAGTTGTTGCAATTTTTGCCAATAAAATGCTGAAAGGCGAGCAACCGGTAATATTTGGCGATGGAAAAGCAACAAGGGATTATGTTTATGTTTTCGATGTGGTGCGTGCAAACATTCTTGCTTTAAATGAAAATGTATCTGGGGAATTCAATATTTCCACTGGCATAGAAACAGATGTGAATACAATCTTTGAAAAACTTAAACAAATAACAAAATCTGAACAAAATGCATTCTATGGCCCACCAAAACCCGGCGAATTAAGCCGAAGTTGCCTTTCTTACGATAAATTTTATAAATTAACTGGGTGGAAGCCAGAAATAGATTTAGAAGAAGGATTAATTCGGACAGTTGAATTTTTTAAATCTAGTTTATCGTTTTGATTTTCTAACTTTTTTTTGTTTTTCTTTTTGTATTTCTTTACCTTTTCTATAATCAACAAGGGTATAGTTCGAGTTTATGTAATGTTTTCCAGTACTCAGTGTATTAGAAGAAGAAAATGTTAATTTTTGTTCAACAGTTGTGAAAAGATGTAATGGGATTTTTTTATCATTTGAGAAATCTAAATACCCGTAAGAATTTATGACACTTGTAACTTTTAATTCTCCAGCTTGATTATGCATTAAAAGAAAACCTTGCCCAGTGCGGATGAATTCGCTTCTAATTACTTTTTCTCCTAAAGTATCAATTTCGCCAAGCATTTTGAATAGCATTGTATGTCGGAGTCTTGGTATTGGAATACCATTCTCGACTAAATCTTCGGTTGTTCGAACAAGCCAAGTTTCGTTCTTTCTTTTGCAAGTATCTTGAAAAGGAAATAATAAGTGTGGTTGGAATGGACCACCCGGAGTACTTCCGCTTTTCAAAGAATCGTCCACCCAAAAATTAAGTCTATTTCCCAACGAATCCAACTCTATCCGAACTTCTCGACCAATCCAATTATTTTCAGTGTAATCTACAATTGTTGTATCTTGAAAGTTGCGACCACTAAATTCAATTAATTTATACTTTAGTATAAAAGTGCCATTTGGTGTAATTTTTTCGCAAATAATTCTATGTATTTCATTTCGAACCTTTAAAAGGGGCTTTCCATAGTCGATTACTATGCTATCATATGAATGGACAAGGTATACTAATGTATCATTCAAATTAAATTTATATTTAATACAATACAATGTTGAGTCTGTAATATTATCCATAGGTTGGCTTCTTAAAATTTGAATTGAAAAAAACAATAAGAGAATAATAATAGGAAGATGGTTATTCCGAAACATCTATTATACCTCCAGCGACTAAATCTTCGTCTTCATACAAAACAACGGACTGACCCGGTGTTACTGCTTTTTTCGGTTCGAAAAAATCCACTTGTAATTTTCCAGTTTCTAAAATTTTGCAAATTGCTTTGGAGCCTTTGTCCTTATACCTAATTTTTACTATGAATTCTTCTCCCTTTTTCAAATCATTATATTTCATTAGGTTAATATTGCTAGCATAAAGAGTTTTTGAAGAAATACATTCCTCGATATCTACTTCAATTGTATTCGTTTGTGGAATTATTTTTTTTACATACAAGGGTTGATGGTAACTAATTCCTAAACCCCTTCTTTGACCAATTGTGTAATTAACATATCCATTATGTTTTCCAATTACAACACCGCGGAAGATAATATTACCTTCTTTAAATATTTCATTATTGTTATTATATTTTTTTATCACATCTCTGTAATTGTTCGAAGGTACAAAACAAATTTCTTGGCTTTCGTATTTATTGTATACTTTTAATCCAAAGCTTTTTGCAATTTCCCGAACTTGGCTCTTAGTGTAATCGCCTAAAGGGAAAAGGGTTCTTTTTAATTGGTCTTGGGATAGGCCCCAAAGAAAATAAGACTGGTCTTTTATTTTATCTTTTGCCATTTTAATGTAGTATCTGTTCCTATTCTTGTCGAAAACGAGCCTTGCGTAATGTCCAGTTGCATAATACTGACAATCATATTCATCGGCTTTTTTTAATATTTCTCCCCATTTTATTAATGGATTGCATAAAGCACAAGGATTGGGAGTTCTGCCATTAAGGTATTCTTCGACAAAGTTATTGATGATTTTTTCTTTAAAAACATCCGATAAATCTAAAATATGGTGCTCGATACCAAGTTGTTCCGCAATATCGCTTGCATCTATTATAGATTGGTAATTACAGCAACCCGAATTGTTATTTTCCACTTTACAATCATCAGTGATTTTTATAGAAGTTACTGTAATCCCAACAACTTCAAACCCTTGTGATTTGAGGAGTGCTGCAACGGTCGAAGAATCGACCCCCCCAGACATACCAACTAAAACTCTTGTTTGTTTTTTCCCTTTCATTTTATCATTAAATAATTTAGTTTAGACGATATAGAGCTTCATAAATTTCTTGTAACAAATTAATTTTGATATCGTATAATATATTGAATAAATTCTTGGAGGTGAAATGAAAAATTACCCAGTTTTTTTCCTAGCAGTGTTAATTCTTGCGAGTTGCGTTTCTACTAATAAAACTCGCGAGGATTATTTTGGATATAATAACGAGCCAAAATATGAAGTTGTAAAAAAGGACGAAGCAAAGCTTTCCAAGCCCTATGTTTCCTCTTCAAAAGAAAGGGAAGTAAATACAAATTCGTCGGATAACGAAACTGTTTATATTTTCAATAACTACTATCCATATCCCTACGACCCAAGATATTTTCGAGGCTACGACCCGAGCGATTATCAATTTTTCTTTTACTTTGGGGATTGGTACTTCGACCCATTTTGGGATTACTATGTTCCGTACAACAAAAGACATCACTATGTTTATTATCCATATCCTTATTGGGATTACTACTGGTGGAATAGAAAGCCAAGAGTGATTTATGTTCCATACGATGATGATTATTATAAACAAAAAGAACGGACAGTCAGAAATTTTGGTCCTTCACGTGGTGGAATAGATAAGGAGAACCTTAATACTCCGACTAAAGAACCTCGTAGTAGCTCTCGAAATAATGAAACTAAAAAGACAGTAATCAAATCGGACGAACCCATTCCCAATGATGCTGTCCCAATCAAATTAAAATTGCCAGAAAAATCTTCTTCCCCCAAGGAAACACCAAAAAGTAATGATTCCCCAAAGTCTGAACCAAATACAAAACAAGATAGAAGTTCAACTAGACCGAGGTAATTATGAAGAAAGTATTGTTTCTTTCTCTTTTATTGTTTAATTTTTGCATCTCGACCTACGCCCAATTCATTGAAGATGCACTTCGTTACACTATTCCAAATTCAATGATAACACCACGCTCTTCAAGTTTTGGAGTTTCTTTTTATGGACTTTCTGATGATGTTTCTGGATTATTTTATAATCCAGCTGGTATGTCTTACATTGGTAAGAGCGAATTTTCGATTGGTTTGGGTTTTACAAGAAACATTTCAGAGACCGATTATTTGTCGAACAAATTAGAAAGGAGGTCGAATTCAAGTTATCTTACGCACATTGGAATTGCCGTCCCAGTTATGGAGTTTGAAAAGCCAGTAATTGTTGGAATTGGTTACTTCCACGAGAATAATTTTTTGAACTATTTCGATTATTCTGGTTTTAATCAGAAAAGTTCTTTAGTAAGTTCAATGACACAATATGGACCAAAGGATACAAATTCTAATATTCCATATTTTCTTTGGCTTGCAAACAATAAATTTTATACACCTATCAAAGATTCTGTCAAGCAAGATGTGTTTGTAAACGAAGATGGTGGGTTGCATAACATCACTGGTGGTTTTTCCATTCTTTTAACTAAAAATGTTTCCATTGGAGCAACACTTACGGGTAAATTTGGGAAATTTACTTATTTCCGCGAGTTTAATGAATCAGATGTTTACAATAAGTATAATTTCTTCGATTCCGCTGGTTATTCAAACTTAGATTTTAATAAATTTACACTCAAAGAGAATATTACTCAAAAGGTTGCTGGGATTTCTGGTTCATTAGGTGTGTTTGGAACATTAGGAGATTTCTTACGCTTTGGTGCAACAATCAAATTTCCGACTTATTTCCAAATCGAAGAGGAATTTCGTCAAGATGCTTATTCTATTTTCGACGATGGCTGGAAACCAAATCCTTATGAACCAAAAGAAAATTCATTCAATTCATACAAGGTTACAACCCCATTTGTTTACGCTGCTGGGATTTCACTAAAGGTTATGGATTTCGTTTTCACTGGTGGAGTTGAATATTTCGATGTAACTCAACTAAGATTTTCAGATGCCCCACCAGAGATTGATAGATTAAACCAAAAAATTGTTCGTGAACTTGTAGGACAAGTACAATGGGGTTTGGGTATTCAGTATTCTCCTCCAATTCTGCCTTTAGAGTTTCGGGCTGGTTTCTCTTCGATAACATCTCCCTATACTGTTGATATACCAAACGCCACAACGAATATTTACTCAATAGGTTTGGCTATCTACCTTGCCTCAAATGTTCGATTGGAGCCAACTTTCCAGTATCTTACAAATTCTGTATTGAGAACCAACTACGAAACAGAAGACAATGCGTCGAGAAATTATAAATTGAACCTATCACCATTCAAAATTGCATTACAATTGACTTATAGATATTAATTTGGAGTTAATATTTTGTTTAAAATGGGAATTATGAACTTAGGAATTAAAGAGGCAATTTTCGAATGATTTGACATTTAATTCTGAATAAAATTAAAGGGCTACCTAATTTCGAAAAGGTAGCCCAATTTTATTATTCAACGATTGCAAGTACATCAGAGCGCTGAATAATACGATGTTCTTGACCATCGATTGTAATTTCTTCTCCACCGTATTTGGCAAATATCACTTTATCCCCAACTTTGATTAACTTTTGAAGTTCTTCATCTGTTCCAACAGCAATTACTTCGCCCATAATAGGTTTTTCCTTGGCTGTATCGGGAATAATGATTCCGCCCGAGGTTTTGTTTTCTGGTTCGATTGGCTTTATCAGTAAACGGTCGTCTAATGGTTTAATTTTCATTTTACCTCCTACTTAATGTTCAACATTCTATCGATTTGGGCTTTGTCGAACCCAATTATTGGTTTATTGTTTATTAATATTACTGGTACACCCGTATTGCCACCGGTTCTTTTTTGCATATCACGAAAGGCAGCCATATCACGCGAAACATCAACTTCTTTGAATGGCACTTTCTTTTCGCGTAAGTATCTTTTTGCCGCATTACAAAATGTGCAAGTTGGAGTTGTAAATATAACCACTTTTGGCATAGCACTCATTTTTATTGTTCATCAAGTTTTACAATATATGAATAACGAGCAATATAGTTTGATATTTTATTTATAAACCAATATCGGTGAGAGCCATTTTTCGACTTCTTCGATATCCATACCTTTTCTTTGCTTATAGTCGAGAACTTGGTCACGGTCGATTTTACCGACGGGAAAATATTTCGCTTGTGGGTGCGCAAAATACAATCCACAGACAGATGCTGCTGGAACCATAAGATATGTTTCGGTTAATGAAACACCGAAAGAGTTGTCTCCGTTAAGCAAAGTCTCGAAAATTATTTTCTTTTCTGTATGGTCTGGATATGCGGGGTAACCTGGGGCTGGTCTTATCCCACGATATTTTTCTTTTAGCAAGTCGTCAGTAGTTAATTTTTCATTGGAGTATCCCCAAAATTCTGTTCTGACCTTTTTGTGTAGAAGTTCTGCAAATGCTTCGGCAAGCCTATCAGCAAGTATTTTTGTCATTATTGCCCGGAAGTCGTCCTTATCATCTTTAAAATAATTTGCCAATTTGTCTACTCCAATACCAGCGGTTACAATAAAAGCGCCTATGTAATCTAATGTTCCATTCTCTTTAGGGGCTACAAAGTCCGCTAATGAATAATTTGGTTTATTATTTTCTTTTTTTGTTTGTTGCCTTAGGAAATGAAATATTGTTTTAATGCTATTAATGTTTTCTGGGGAGTAAACTTCAACATCTTCTCCAACAGAATTTGCTGGAAAAATACCAACAACAGCGTTGGCTTGTAAATATTTGTTTTGGATAATTAAATTCAATAATTCATTTGCTTCGGCAAATAATTTTCTTGCCTCGGCACCAAACTGTGGATGTTCGAAGATTGCTGGGAACCTTCCTTTCATTTCCCAAGCAAGGAAAAATTCGGTCCAATTTATGTATTCCTTTATCTCGTTTAAGTCGTAGTCTAAAAGTTTTTTAACCCCTAGAAATTTAGGTTCAATTATTTTAGCTTCGCTTAATGAAAATTTGAACTTGTTAGCTTTTGCAATTTCAAAGGGAATGATATTTGTTTCCTTTTTTTGGAAGTAATTCTTTCTTAACTCTTCGTACTCGACTTTAACTTTCTTAATAAAATCTTTTCTTAAATTTTCATTAACTAAACTGTTTGCAACAGGAACACTTTTAGAAGCATCGGGAACATAAATTACAGGGTGTGAGTAGTTGGGAGCGATTTTAACAGCCGTGTGTACCCGAGAGGTTGTTGCCCCACCAATTAGTAAAGGAATATTCATTTTCGCTCTTTCGAGTTCCTTTGCTACATTAACCATTTCGTCGAGGGATGGTGTAATTAATCCACTTAGCCCAATAATGTTTGCATTGTGTTTTTTGGCCTCTTCGATGATTTTTTCGGCAGGAACCATTACTCCCAAGTCGATAATTTCAAAATTATTGCAAGAAAGGACTACGCCAACTATGTTCTTTCCAATGTCGTGAACATCACCTTTTACAGTTGCCAAAATTATTGTTCCTTGTTTTTTAACCTCTTTATTTTCATTTGATAATGTTTTCTTAATGTAGGGTTCAAGGAAAGAAACTGCTTGCTTCATAACCCTTGCAGTTTTTACAACTTGTGGGAGGAACATCTTACCCGAACCGAACATAATACCGACTTCGTCCATTCCTTGCATTAAAGGTCCTTCGATGATTTCTAATGGGTTGGAAAAAAGCTGAAGAGCCTCTGTTAAGTCTTCTTCGAGATGGGTATTTATTCCTTTAATTAAGGAATATTTTAGTCGTTGTTCTACCGGTAGATTTCTCCAATCTTCAGTTTTAATGGGATGTTTTGATTGTTGATTTTTTATTGTGTTAGCGAAATCAAGCAACCTTTCGGTAGCATCGGGGGTTCTATTAAAAATTAAATCCTCAACTAATTTTCGCAAATTTGGGTCAATCTCTTCGTAAACATCTAATTGACCGGGATTAACAATCCCCATATCCATTCCTGCTTGGATTGCATAGTAAAGGAAAACAGAGTGCATTGCTCTTCGAACAGTTTCATTTCCTCGGAAAGCGAAAGATAGATTACTCACTCCGCCGCTAACTTTTGAATAGGGCAGATTTGCTTTAATCCAACGAGTTGCTTCAATATATGCAAGTGCATAGTTGTTATGTTCTTCTATTCCAGTTCCAATAGTTAAAATGTTGGGGTCGAAGATAATATCTTGTGGTGGAAATCCAACTTTTTGTGTCAAAATTTGATATGCCCTTTTGCAAATATTTATTTTATGTTCGAAAGTGACAGCTTGCCCATTTTCGTCGAAAGCCATAACAATTACTGCAGCACCATACCTAAGTATTCTTTTGGCTTTTCGAATAAACTCCTCTTCGCCATCTTTCAGTGAAATAGAGTTTACAATTCCCTTACCTTGAAGACATTTTAAACCAGTTTCAATCACAGACCATTTGGAGGAGTCGAGCATTATAGGAATTTTTGCAATTTCTGGTTCGGTTGCAATAAGGTTCAGAAAAGTTTCCATTGCCTTTTCGCTATCGAGCAAGCCCTCGTCCATATTGATATCGATTATCTGTGCACCATTTTGAACTTGTTCTTTTGCAATTTCAAGGGCTTTTTGATATTCGCTGTTAATAATATATTGAGCAAATTTTTTTGAACCAGCAACATTGGTTCGTTCCCCAATGTTAACAAAATTTGTTTCTGGGGAAATAATTAATGGTTCTAATCCCGATAGCCTTAAATAATGACTTTTGTTGGGTAATGTTCTTGGTTTGTATTTAGAAATAACATTTGCAAATGCTTTAATGTGTTCTGGGGTTGTTCCGCAACATCCACCAACTATATTGACAAAGCCTTCCTTTGCAAATTCTTCAATATAGCTGGACATAGATTCTGGAGTATCGTCATATTCCCCGAACTCATTTGGCAAACCAGCATTTGGGTAAACGCAGGTGTAAAATTCAGCAATTTTTGAAAGCGATTTAATATGCTGGTAAATTTGCTTTGCACCGAGCGCACAATTTAATCCTACTGCAAGGAGATTTTTACAATGTGAAATTGATATATAGAAAGCTTCGACTGTTTGTCCCGATAAAGTTCTTCCACTTTGGTCTACAATAGTTCCCGAAATGATAACTGGAAGAGGTTCTTTTGAATTTTTTTCAAAATATTCTTCTATTGCGAAAATCGCAGCTTTTGCATTAAGGGTATCGAATACAGTCTCGATTAGTAAAATATCGACACCACCATCTACTCCCCCCGAAATTTGCTCGTAATAAGCTTCCGCTAATTCATCGAATGTAATGGCTCGGTATGCTGGATTCGAAACATCGGGAGAAAGCGAAAGAGTTTTGTTTGTTGGTCCAATTGAAAGAGCAACAAATCTTGGTTTATTTGGATTTTCTTTTGTCTTTTCGTCCGCGACTTTGCGTGCAATTTTTGCAGCATTGTAGTTGATTTCGTAAACAAGGTTTTCGGTGGAATAATCTCTTTGAGAAATTCTGTTAGCATTGAATGTGTTTGTTTCGATTATGTCTGCCCCAGCGTCTAAATATGCTCTATGAATTTTTTCAATAACTTCTGGTTTGGTTAAAACTAGGATATCGTTGTTACCTTTCAGATTTTTTGGGTGATTATGAAATAAATCCCCACGATAATCATTCTCTTCTAGACGGAACTTCTGTATCATTGTACCCATTGCACCGTCCAGAAGGAGAATCCTTTCCGAAAGTATTTTTTTTAATAATTCAATTTTGTTCATTTACTATTCAAAAAACTCTAAGTGCATTTTCACAGACTTTGCCGAATGTGTTAATGCTCCAATCGAAATTGCATCAACTCCTGTTTTAGCATACTCTTCAAGATTATTCAAAGTAATCCCCCCAGATGCTTCGATGAATATGTCGGGTTTTTTCGACCGAGCAAATGCAACCGCCTCGCGTACATCTTGCGATGAGAAATTATCCAACAGAATTCCGTCCACATTTAGTAGTAATGCTTCGAGCAGTTGGCTGTAATTTTCAACTTCGACCTCAACAAATTCCAATGGATAAATAGCCCTAGCCATTTCTATGGCTTTTGAAAGTGAACCAGAAGCAAAAATATGATTATCTTTAATCAGTATTCCTTCGGATAAGTTTAAACGATGGTTCCAACCGCCACCACATCGAACAGCATACTTTTCGAAAATTCTTAGACCGGGTGTTGTTTTTCTTGTGTCCAGTATTCTTACATTATACTTATTGGCAATTTCAACATACTTTCTGGTGGTTGTAGCGATACCGCATAATCTTTGCAAAAGATTAATAATTGTTCTCTCGATTTTCAACAAAAACTTAGTTTGACCCGTGATTTCAAAAATTTTGGTATTAGAAGGGATTTTTTCGCCGTCGTTACAATGGATTTTCAACATAATTGGCTCGGGACAAAGAGAAGGTATTTGTTCCAGAATTTGTTTCCCAGCAAAAACAATTTCTTCTTCGTTTTCCAAAAATGCTTTCGATTTCTTTGTTGTGCTGAAAAAAATTTCAGATGTTTTGTCTGTGTCTGGAACGTCCTCGGAAATAAAATAGGCTAACTTTTGTTGAACAAACTCTGGGTCGAGATTTTCGATCTGTCGATAAGGTAGAAAAGCCATAATATATTAACTTAATTCCAACATTTTTTGCAGAGGTCTTAAAGCTTTCTTTCTTAATTCTTCATCAATTTCAATTCTTGGTTCAAGGTTTTCGAGAGCGAGGAGTAATTTCTCCAATGTGTGTACTCGCATATGGGGGCATTGATTGCAAGCGCAACCATTCAATCCGGGTAAGGGATAGAATATTTTGTCGGGATTTTTCTTTCTTAATTGGTGAATTATTCCTTCTTCGGTTGCAATAATAAATTCTTTGTTGGGGCTATCAGTTGCGTATTTAATTATTCCACTTGTAGAACCGATGTAATCGGCGTAATGTAAAATATTGTCAGGGCATTCTGGATGGGCGAGTACAAGGGCATTTGGATATTTTTTTTGTAGCTTTATTAGTTCAATCTCGGAAAAAGTTTCGTGCACTTGGCAGGTGCCATTCCAAAGAACCATTTGTCTTCCAGTTTTCTTTATCAAGTACGAACCTAAATATTTATCTGGTGCAAAGCATATAGGAGTATCTTCAGGAACAGAACGAATTATTTTTTCTGCGTTGCTTGATGTACAAATAATATCTGAAAGAGCTTTTACTTCAGCAGAGCAATTAATGTAGGAAATGACGGTGTGTCCAGGATGCTTTTCTACCCATTCTTTAAATTTGTCGGGTGGGGCACTGTCGGCTAAGGAACAACCAGCGTTAATATCGGGCATTACTACTATTTTTTCGGGGTTAAGTATTTTCGCTGTTTCTGCCATAAAGTGTACACCGCAGAAGACAATTACATCAGCGTTTGTCTTTTGCGCAGCTTGTGCCAATGCAAGAGAATCCCCAAGAAAATCTGCAATATCTTGGATAGAAGGGTCTTGATAATAATGAGCGAGAATAATTGCATTCCGCTCACTTTTCAATTTTTTTATTTTATCAATAATACTTTCCATTTATCTCTCCTTTTTGTCAAAAATAGACGAAGTTTATGTTTATTTGTTTTTTATTTTTTGGCTTTCGACTTATAAGTTCTTTTTGAAAATTTTGGAATTTGCGGATAAACCAATATTAATTTGATTTGTGTAAAATATTACTTAATCATAAGGTTTTCCTGATTAATGTAAAATATTACGAAGAGAAAGAAAAAATTTAGATAAGAAAAAATTATTACTTTGAAAGAGAAGAATATAGGGTCAAATTTAAATAAAGGTTAATAATAATTTAGTTAATATTTTTGAATAAGTCGATTTTACCTGTTTTAAGTTAAGTTCAATGATTATCTTTGAAGTAAATTATTCTTTCGAGTTAAGTTTTTTATTATTTTTGCTTTTTGTTACAGTATTTAAGGGTTTATTTATGCCAAAAGTTGCAATCATTATGGGTAGCGATTCTGACTACGAAGTAATGAAACAAGCTGCCGATATTTTGAAGGAATTTAATGTTTCGTACGACATTTTTGTTGCCTCTGCTCACAGAACCCCCTTGGATGTTTATGAATACGTTTCGAAAGCTAGAGAAAATGGAGTTGCTGTCATCATTGCTGGGGCTGGTGGTGCAGCGCACCTACCCGGTGTTTGTGCAGCGTATACTACTTTACCAGTCATTGGTGTTCCGATTCAAACAAAATCGTTGGGCGGTTTGGATTCTCTTTTGTCAATTGTTCAAATGCCACCGGGTGTTCCTGTTGCAACGGTTGCAATAAATGGGGCCAAAAATGCTGGTATTCTTGCTCTTCAAATTCTTTCTCTTTCAGATAATACTGTTGCAAATGCACTTGTTGATTTTAAAAACAGAATTGCCGAAGAATCAAGAAACAAGAACAAAGATGAACGATTTATTAAGACTTTTTTTCATTAAATAAATGACGCAAAAGTTAATACTATTTGTTATTTTGTTCTGCTATTCATTTATCAATGTTTTTTCACAATGGATTGAAATTTCTCCAATTGGGAGGAAAGAAAAGGTTTTTTCTTTGGATATAAAGGCTAAGAATAATGGAGTAAGCGTTAGTAATTACTCTCGAATTCTCGATACTATCGTTCTTGCTGGGTGGAGTTCAACTAAAGGAGCAATTTTTTTGTCAAAGAACGGTGGAAAAAATTGGGAGATTTGGGAAACTCCAACTTTTTTTCCGTTTTCAATACAGTTTCTCGATACAAATAAGTTATTTGTATGTGGTTACAACTTTCTTTATGATAACTCTGAAGTAAAGATTTTTGATTTTTTTGGGAACGAAGTTTTAGGTTTCAACTTCGACGGGCAAAGTCTTCCCTACAACAAAAATTTTTTCGATTGTTTAGTTGATAGTTGCGAAGTTTTTGCGTGTGGTTATGGTGGCTCTTTGTTTCGTTATAAGGTTTCGGATAACTCTTGGGAACAAATTTGGGTTGATTCAAATAGTGTTTTTACTAAGTTGAAAAAGTACAAATTCCATTCAACCAATGGTGATATTTCTGTATTATTCCTTTTAGGTGGTAAATCTTATTTTTCTCAGAACAAAATATTTTTTTCAGACCCAGAAACACTGCAATGGTCGTCTGTTTACGATTTCAAAAACAACTATCCGGGAATATCAATAACCGATTTTTGGTTTTATTCCTGGGATTATAGTTTGAATTTTCCAATTGGTTTAGTTGTAGGTTTTTTGGACGACACACTTTTGATATTGCAAACGGTGCCCGAAGAAAGAAGTTTTAAGAAAATTTATTATGAGCAAACAATTTTACATCCATTAGGAATTTACTTATCTGAAAACACCTCGGAAATTATCGTTGTTTTTGACGATGGGAAAATATTGTTAGGCAAAAACTTTGGAGATAATTGGACATACATCGAAGAAAGAATTTCCAAGCAATTAACTGGTGTTAAGTTTTTTACATTACAAAGTTCAGACTTATTACCAGAAATAAGTTGGCAGAAGTTGATTGTTTATGGATTTGGAAGAGATGGTTTTGTAGCAAAATACGAAAAAGACCAAAGCCTTGGAGTTGAGATTAGAAAATATTTTTCTAATTGTGAAGCAGATAGGTTAGAAGTTTATAATTTATTGGGTCAAGTTGTATACCAAGGTTCTTATCCATTTGTTGATTATGAAGAATTTGTTAAAATTTGTAGAAGTGGAATATTTTTAGTCGTAAAAAAAGCAAACGGAATACCTTGTGAAGTAAGGAGTTACATACATTATTAATTTTTTTTCAATTTTTTTGCGACTTTTTTAAACTTTATGTGTCTATTACGAATGAATTAATGTGGAATGTTTAGTTCTTTGATAAGCGGGAGCGTCGTGGTTATTTTAAAAAATATTTTGTTAATATGAAAAATTTTGATTATTTTGTTAACTTAAATTTTATATTTTTTAAAAAAAATTGATAGTTATGGAAATATTTGGTAAGAAAGTATTAGTTCTGGGTGGTTGGGGTTTAGTTGGCTCGGCTGTTTGTCGAGAATTAATGAAGCACAATCCAGCAAAAATATTTGTATCTTCTTTACGCAAGTCCGAAGCTGAGGAAGCTGTAAAGCAATTGCAAGAAGAATTTCCAAATGTTCCTCCTACAACTTTCGAAGCAAAATGGGGTAATATTTTTGCAAGAACCGAATGGAAAGATATGGATTGGCACGATGTACTTGCAAATCAAACTTGGCGGCATCAAGTGATTGATGATATTTACAATGAATTAACTGAAGATATTCTGCAAAACTCTGCTCTTTACTCTTTATTAACAGAGTGTTCGCCCGATGTTGTAATTGATTGTGTCAACACTGCAACTGCTATTGCTTATCAAGATATTTATAAAGGAGTTAATACTGTTCGCGAAGAAATTGCAAATGGGACACTGAAACCAGATGTTGTTGAAAAGTTAATTTCCAGTATTTATATTCCCCAACTAATTCGCCATATTCAGATATTGTACAAAGGATTAATTGATGCAAATGTCAAAATGTATGTAAAAATTGGAACAAGCGGAACCGGTGGGATGGGGTTGAACATTCCTTATACACATAGTGAGGAAAGACCTTCACGAGTTTTGTTAGCTAAATCTGCGGTTGCTGGTGCACAAACACTTCTGCTATATTTGATGGCAAGGACACCGAACAGTCCCTTGATAAAAGAAATCAAACCGGCCGCAGCAATTGCGTGGAAAAAAATTGCTTTTGGTGATGTTATTCGGAAAGGTCGGCCAATTAAAATTGTTGATATGCCTTTGGAAAATGCTAAACTAGCTCAAGGAAAGTTCAAATTTAACGACACCGAGGGTATTATCGAAACCGAGGAAGTTTTTAAATCTGTATTTATCGATACTGGGGAAAATGGGATTTTCTCCCGAGGTGAGTTTGAAGCCATTAGCGCATTAGGTCAGATGGAAATAGTAACCCCAGAGGAAATTGCTATTTATACGGTTCACGAGATTTTAGGTGGAAATACTGGCAAGGATGTTATCCAAGGTTTAGATGCATTTACTCTTGGACCAACTTACCGTGGTGGTTTTCTCCAAAGTTATGCTGTTGAGAAGTTAAAATATCTCGAAAATGAAAATAATACCGAAAGTATTGCATTTGAACTTTTGGGACCTCCAAGACTTTCCAAGTTGTTATACGAGGCAAATATTTTGAAACATATCTCGGGAAGTTTAAAAGATATCCTGAATTATTCATCTGAAGAACTTTCCCAAAAGGCTTTGGAAATTATTAAGAAAAATTATAAATTGCGTTCTCAAATGTTATCTATTGGGTTGGTTATACTTTTGCCTGATGGAAAAACTTATCTGCGTGGTAAGGAAGTTAAAATACCCGTACAAGGTAATCTTTCCGAAATTGAATTAACAGATGAAAATATAGAAAAATGGTGCAAAGAAGGGTGGGTTGATTTAAGAAGCGTAAACTTCGAGTTGTGGAAGAATAGGATTCGTGAAATTATTAACCAAATTGAAAGTCAAACAAAAGATGATACCAGTAGTAGGTATAATTATACATTGCAGTATTGGGACAACTTTGAATCAATTTCGGAAGGTAAAATAGTTGGATGGATTTTTGAAAATGAAGACAAGGGTTGGAGATTTAAAAGATGATAGTTAATTATTTTATAAACACTAATTGTATTATGTTCAACAAAATTAAGAGGTATTATCGATGAAGCAACGATTTATTCTTTTGGCTTTGGTGTGCTTTTTTGTGCTCACCAATGGGTTCTTATCCCTTGCTAACGACAATAAAGAAGTAGGGGATGACCCTCTTAGAAGGAGCCAAATTTACGAGCCTAATCCATTTTATCAAAACACAAGTTATCCAATGCCTTTTACTCCACTTAATAATCCAATTGACCAGCCAGCTATTTCAACAGGGTATTATTTCGTTGATAGCGACGACGACGCTCCTGATTATTGGCGCCCAAGCGTTATGGTTTACGATACAAGTGATGAACCAGGGCTTTGGAGACGAATTGTACCCGGTCCAAGAGTTCTTCCACGAGACTTTTGGAGAAACAACCCAGATGAAGGTCTTCGTTTCTTCCGAAACCCGGCATATCCAGCCGATGGAAACTTTTTTGATAATCCCACAGACTCTACAGATGATGCAATAGCCGGCCCAATTCCTATTGGATTTAATTTTTACTTTAATGGTATTCGTTATGATAGTTTCTATGTTTCAACTAATGGTGTCATTGCACTAACCAATCGACGCTACTTCTATGATAATGCAGGGAACAGAACTATTCCGACCGGTTCTTCCGACTGCTACGACCCAATGAGTATGGATTGGTTTACTCGTGGAAGAAGTGGTAATGGTTTATCAGACCCAACACGTGATGATTGGGGCTATCAATATGTCGTTCTTGGAAATGATAGGACCAATCCGCAAGGTGGAATTAGAACGCGTGGTGGTGCGTTGGGAGGTTCTGCTGCCCCGGGATTCATTTCTGGTTATCGTGCGGCTCTTATTGCACCTTTCTGGGGCGATTTGCACCTTTCTCAATTCAACAAAGTTACCGTTATGCCCGAAGACCACGGGAAGGTTTATTTCAAGAGAACTGCCACTGCCGACAGGCTAATTATATACTTTGTAAATGCTGCTCCAAAAGGTACTATGAATACTCCTTACGGTTCTTTCACTGCTCCGACCGACGGTCGTTTTGGTGAGTCAAACTATATTGCTGCTAATGCCCAAGTGATACTTGACAAGAGAGACAGTAGTATTACAATTGTTTATGAACGATTTGATGGGGTTGCTGTTGTTAGTGGTCGTGCTGTTCCATCATATGTTGTATTTAGATATAATACTACAGTTGGTGTAACTGGATTTGCTCGCCATGTGAATTTTGGTCAATCAGGTGGTCCAACTTATCCTTGGGCAGGTGAGTATCAGCAATATACCCACTACTTCCATAGAATGACAGATCCAAATGTATCTTATCCTAAAAATGGTCTTGCAATAAAATTTAAACAATGGAAGAATACTTGCCGAGTTGTTGCTATAGAATATCGTGTGCGTAAACCCCAAGCAAATGCTAGTTTAGATTACACTGAGCGGGTACCTCCAGATAAAGTCAATAACTATGAGTTGCTTGCTGGCGATGAGAGAATTGGTGCTATTCAACCAGTTGCTATTTTGCAAAATCTTTCAAATAATATTCAAGGTCCACAAGGTGTAAACTTCCAGCCACAACAATTTAATTTCTTTGCAAGATTCAGAATTATTAACTTAGCCAGTGAGAGGACGGTTTATAATACTTTGGTACCAATTGATAGTAACTGTCTAGCTCTCGGTTGGTTGGACACCTTATTGGAAAATTGTATTGGTGACCCATATACTAAAGTTCATTATGTTACTGTTTCAATTCAAAATAATCAAATTGTTACTACAAAACAACCATTCCCAGGCACTGGACGATTAAATGGGATACCACCTTACGGATTTGTACAAGTATACTTTACACCATTTGAACCAAATGAATTTGTTAATAACCATATTGGTCGATTGCGTGCATTAATAATTGCTGACCCAAGAAATCCCAAAACACAAGAAGGTTGGGGTGACACTTGGCCATTTGATGATACTGGAAGTGTAAGATTGTTCGTTATGAAGCGCCTAGATGATTTTAGCGATGATGTTACTTCATATCACATTGCAGAGCGTACTCCTATGCCTAGCACTTTAAAATGGGTTAATATTGATGCAGAAGTTGCAAGTGGCGATGAAGTCTCTTATTATCCTTTACCACCAAGAGGAGAATACGCTGCCACTAACAATAAAGACTTTAACTTTGCCACACCGGACTATACTCAATTTAAACTTCGTTCCCCAGTTATTAGAATGAATCGTTTGACTTTGGAAAGGCAGGAACCAGCATCATCTCCTGGAGGTGATGAACTTCGTTCATTCCCAATCGATATTAGAGGAAGGAAAAATGCTGTAATTTCTGTTGGTTTTCAAAGAGCCACAAAGCAGGATAGTTGGGATAGGGGTTGGTCCGACAATCAATTAATTGGTATGGAGCCAAGAACAGTTATTAATGGTGATGTGTTTAGTGTTTGGACCCAATATGGTGGTTCGGCAGCAAACCCACCTGATGAAATAGCTATAGAATGGGCACTACCCAGCGATGATGGGATAACAAATATCTGTAACATAGATCCGAAACGCTGGCAAA
Organism: Ignavibacteria bacterium; assembly: GCA_026416955.1. Taxonomy (GTDB): domain Bacteria; phylum Bacteroidota; class Ignavibacteria; order Kapaibacteriales; family UBA2268; genus Naka2016. The sequence continues at coordinate 36,091 of JAOAEE010000002.1, forward strand.
TTCATCCGAGGCGTGGGGGAGCAAAACCAGTAACAGATATGCCAGCTTATTCCTTGTATGGTGCCGGTGGTTATTTAATTGGATACCTTGAAACAGATAAAGATTCAGCTCTTGCAAGACCTTCAGCCCCAAATCTTAATGGTCTCCGACCAAGATTATTTGATGATGGAATTGATTATGACTATGTTAAAGCATTTGTTACTATACCAGACACAGTAATTTATTATCAAAAAGAAGGTGCCAAGAACTTTAGATTCAGAATTAAAATGTATGCCAGAAATAATAAGAAGTGCTTAACTTGCATTCCGGATGACGATGATGTTTGCTATGTCGACAATGTTAAATTGCTATTCCCAAGCGAAATAACTGATATTGAGGTGACTTCTGTTAAGATTGTCTGGCCATATACAGTAGCGCCTGCTTCTCAGGTAATTAAAATACCCATCCGCGTGAAATTAAGTAATAATACAAGTGTTGGTGCTCCTTCGTTCCTTGTAACTGTTATGATTTTCAGACCGGGTGAGCAACTTGCGGTATATAAACGAACAGAGCAAATGCCCGGAATGTTGCCATCAACAGTCCACGAACTTTCTATGCCAGATTTCAATGCAAGACTTTATGGACCCGGACAATATAG
>JAOAEE010000032.1 GCA_026416955.1 Ignavibacteria bacterium
TCTCTTGTTTATTTGTATATTTCAAAATTTTGTGTTAATTTTGTAAACGAATATTTTCCAGAGTAGCTCAGCTGGTTAGAGCACCTGACTGTTAATCAGGGGGTCCTGGGTTCAAGTCCCAGCTCTGGAGCAAAAATATTATCATTTTTCTTATTTCTTTATTTCCTTTTCAAAATGCTTTTTTTATATTTTTCGTAAATTTTATCCTTTTTTTTTCAAATAGTATTTTGATTTTTTAATACTAAGATTTTGTAACTCTTTAAGAAGTATATTTTTTGTAATTTTGACTTTTCTAAATTTTGGGACTGAAAATGAAAAAGAATTTTTTACTATTGTTTTTGGTAATTACATCTCCAGTTTTTTCTCAATTAGAGTTTCGGAGTATTCCAAAGTTAATTGATGTTGAATATTATAATAAGCTAAATTTAAGTGATATCGTTAAGCCAAGAGAATTACCACCATTGGAATATTTTGAGAAGGGACCTGAGAGAATTTTAACTCAAAGTGGTATTGAAATAATAAATATTATTAATGGCGGTGGAGGGCAATCGGAAACTTTTATTGCTCGTCACCCCAATAATCCAAATATTATTGTTGCTGCATCAAACGATATGCGATACAATTCCGCTTCTTCTGGGTTTAGAATGGCAGCTTATTATTCTACCAATGGAGGTAAAACTTGGTCAACTTCTTTAACTCCGAAGAATGCAGATGTTTTTATTCCAACACCTTCTTCTGGTGGAATGACCAATGTTGACCCGGGACTTGCTTTCGATTCAAAAGGAAATTTGTATTATTCTTATATTTTTGCTCAGGTTTCAAACGATGGGGATATCGAAGATGGTGGTGTCTTTATGAATAGATCAACTGACGGAGGTAAAACTTGGAGCGAACCAATCCCTGTATCTTACTCTGTAGGTGGAGGTGGTTCGCAAGATGCCCACGATAAACCCTTTATTGCTTGTGATGCTAATCCAAATTCACCTTTTAAAGATAGGATATACGTAACTTGGTATTTAATTTCTCCTACTGTTGGACCTTGCATTGGTTTTGCTTATTCGACCAATGGGGAGGAATTTTCTCCCACGACAAAAATACCTGGAAGTGTGGGGTTAGGGAGTGTCCAGTCCCCGATGCCTATCGTTGCTTCCGACGGAACTTTGTATGTAGTTTGGGAAAACAAGAATAACAATCAAACCTCTGTTTATGTTCAAAAATCTACGACGGGCGGTACTTCTTGGGCTTGGTCAAGTCCAAAAGTTGCTCAAACAGTTATTTCAATTGGAGAAAAAGTAAATTTAAGAATGGCATTGCCTAACAAAGGAAATATGAGGGTTTCGTCGCATCCATATATTTGTTTAGGAGAAACTCCCAACGAACTTTTTTTGGTACAAGCTGGTAAAGATGAAAATGGAAAATATCGGATTTACTTTGCGAAGACAACCAATGGAGGGGAATCTTGGACAAGTAGAATACGTGTAGATGATAATCAATATGGGAACGATATGTTTTTCCCCGCAATAGCTTACGACCCTTCATCGAAAATTTTAGCTGTTTCTTATTACTCATCTCAAATGGACCCAGATAATAAGGCTGTCGACCTTTTCGTTTCCGTGTCTTTCGATAAAGGAAATACTTGGAAGAGCATTCGGGTAACTCCAACTTCTTGGTACTTAGACCACGCAAATGCAGTAATTGATGCTGGGGGAGCCTCATTAGGCCGCTATTGGGGAGATTATCTTTCTATGATTGCCTACGATGGAAAAATCATACCTTGTTTTTGGATGCCCAATAATCCAAGGGGTACATTTTACTCGAATAATGCTTATGTTGCAATACTAACTACTGCTCCAAAACCTCCAGAAAAAATAACATATATTAATAATTACCAAGAACCAAGCAAAATTATTTTGAAGTGGAAAGACCCAACTGAAAATCAACTTGGAGGGGAACTAAAAGACTTCAAGATTGCAATCTACAAAGGTACTGAAAAAATTGCGGAAGTTCCAAAAGGAGTTCAAGAATACACTTATGTGGGACTTGTTGATGGCGAAAGTTTTTCTTTTGGTTTAAAAACAATTGATAATAATGGTTTAGAAAGTCCATTGGTAACTATCTCTGGAATAGCAGGGGGAGCTTTAGAACCACTTGCACCAAAAATAATTGTTGCTCGCCCAAACGAAGGGGGAGTTCTTTTGACTTGGCAAAATCCAGATAAGCACATAGATAGCTCATTTTTCCACGATTACGAAAGTCTTGAAGTATTCTCCAACGACCAAAAGGTTTATACTATAGATAAAACAAATTTATTGACCGGCCAAGTTCAATCAGCAATTATTCCTTTGCCGACGAAAAAATTTTATGAATTGAAAATTCGTTCGGTTGGGAAAAGAGGAACTAAATTAACTCCAAGCCAATTTTCCAACATTGTTTTGGCATATTCTGGTGCACCATTGTCTGAATTGTCTGAAACATTTGATAATTCTAATAATATGGTTCCATTTTACACAAATGGTAATACCGATAAATGGGGTATTACAAACAAGGCGGCAAATACGCCTCCAAATTCATTAACCGATTCACCAAGCGGTGATTATAAGCCAAAGTCCGAAAATTACGTTATTTTTGCACCTGTTGTACCAAAATCGCCTAATCTTACATTGAGTTTCGAAGAAATCGCAATTATTGATAGTTCTGGCGATGCCGGTGTTATTAGCATCTCCGATGATTTTGGCTTAACCTGGAAAGATATTGCTTGGATAGATATGCGCCGCTCTTCAGATTTTAAAGATAATGTTTCGCAAAGTAAGTGGTTTACCGAAAGTCGAAGCCTTGCCGATTATGAAAATGATACTGTTTTTATCAAATTCACTTTGATTTCTAACCCCTTGAAAAATAAAGATGGTTGGTACATCGATAATGTTCGACTCGATAATAGTGTGAACAAAGTCGAAGAATTGGTAAAAGGTTCTAATATTATTGATTACAAGGCTTATCCCAATCCTACTTCCAATAATGTTTTATTAGAATTAGTACTATCAAAGTCGAATTACCTTGACGTAAAGTTAACAGATAACCTTGGGAATCTCCTTGACCATATTATTGACAATAGATATACTAATGCCGGAAGGTTAGAGATAACTATCGATTTAGCAAACCAACCCAATGGTGTATATTTCGTTTTTATTAAAACTATTTCGGATATTATTGCAATTCCAATTACAGTTGTTAAATAATTCTTTTTTCTTTTGAAAAAGATAAAAAACATCCCACAAAGGGATAAAATAATAAAAATAAAACCCAAAAGTCTGGGAACAACAAAAATCAATTTCCCGTTGGGAAAAGTTGAAAAGATGTTCATTTCAAAGTTTCGAGATATTCTTTCAAATGTTTTGTTTATCGAACCGAAATCGAGAATACTAATTGCGGTTAGCGGAGGAATAGATTCTGTTTGCTTGCTTGATGCTTTTTATGCTATTTACAAACAATTTGAATTCGAGTTAGCCATTGCGCATTTAAATCATCAATTGCGAGGGAGTGAATCGGATAGAGACGAGAATTTTGTTAAGTCTTTATCAGAAGATTACAATCTAATGTTTTTTTTGCAAAGAGTAAATATTCGTGAATTTTCCAGAAAGATGTCTATGTCTGTTGAAGAGGCGGCTCGAATTGTAAGATACGACTTTCTAAGGAGAGCAGCACAATCGTTTTCGGCAAGATATGTTGCAACTGCCCACAATTTAAACGACCAAGCCGAAACTGTATTACTCAATTTGATACGGGGAACGGGTATTGCTGGCCTAAGAGGAATTGCAAACAAAATGGAATTAACAAAAAATATTTTTCTTATTCGACCATTTCTAACCTTTTCCAGACGGGAAATCGAAGAATATGCAAACGAAAGAGGGCTGATTTGGTGTGAAGACTCCACGAATCAATTAACGGATTATACCCGCAACAAAATTCGTCTTCAACTTGTTCCATTTCTTGAAAAGGAGTTTAACCCACAAATTGTTTCCAATCTTGGAAAATTGGCAAACATCGCGCAAAATGGGTTTAATATTATCAGTAATTATGTAAAAAAGTTTTCCGAGCAACTTATTTTTAGTCGAAATAAGAATGAAGTCGAACTAGATTTGGAAAGTTTCATCCACTACGATGAATCTATTTTTGGAGACCTTGTGCAATATGTTTGTAATACATTTTTTCATTATTCTTTGAACTTTCAGCAAATCGAGGACCTTCGAAAATTAGTATATGCAGAAACAGGCAAGTTTTTGGTAATTTCGCGTGAAATCTTTGTTTATAAGAATCGTCAAAAACTTTGTTTTATTCGAAGGGAAAAATGGGATTCAGCAAAAGAAGTTTCAAAAATTTCGAAAGTTGGATATACTTTTTGGAAAAGATATTTAATTGAATTCGAAGAGGTTACACTTAGTGATTTCATTATTAGTACCGATAAAAGCCAAGAGTTCTTTGATTATGATAAGATTGGAGAAGAAATTATTATTCGTTGCTGGGAAGAAGGAGATAGGTTTACACCACTTGGAATGAAAAAAAGTAAGAAATTGAGCGACTTTTTTATTGATGAAAAAATCTCGTTACCCCAAAAAGAAAATATCCCTATTTTTTTATCAAATAATGAAATTTTTTGGGTTGGTGGAATTAGAATTTCTGAGAAATATAAGATTACAAAAAGAACAAGAAGAATACTTAAAGGTAAAATAACTCTTATAAATAAAGATGGATAATTCGGTTGCATTTAAAAGAGATAATTTGACAATTCTTGGAAAAAAATTTGTTCCTTTTATTAGGAGTAAAGAAATAACAAAAAGAATTAAGTTTATTGCTAAAGAAATTAGGAACGATTACAAAGGAAAAATTCCAGTTTTTGTAGTAATCCTAAAAGGTGCTATATTCTTTGCTGCCGAACTTTTGAAGAACATAAACATTCCATTAAGGGTAGAAACATTGAAAGCAAAAAGTTACGGCAATTCAATGCAGTCATCTGGAAAAGTTGACCTTTTCGTTACTGGGGAAGATTTTGCTGGAAAAGATCTGATAATTGTTGAGGATATTATCGATACTGGTCTAACTATTTCGACTATAATTGATAAATTAAGTTCTTATAAACCAAACTCGCTTGAAATAGCAACACTACTTATGAAGCCAAAAAATTTAAGATGCGACCTAAGAGTGAAATATTGTGGTTTTGAAATACCCGAAAAGTTTGTGATTGGATATGGTTTAGATTTCGCAGAATTTGGGCGAAACTTAAAAGATATATATATCCTTGAATGAGGGTTTCTGATGTTTACTGGAATAATAGAAGAGGTTGGAAAAATAGTTCAAATAAAGAAATTTGGTAACTCAATTAGTTTACGTGTTTTTTCCGAAATTGTTACAAAAGACTTGAAGATTGGCGATTCGATTAGTGTCAATGGTGTCTGCCTTACTGTTGTAGACCATAATGGTAATTTTTTCGAAGTTGATGCAGTTGAAGAAACAATTACTCGGACTAACCTAGGTAAATTAAATACAGGAAGTTTTGTTAATCTTGAACGAGCAAGAAAATTTAGTGATAGAATTGATGGACATATTGTGCAAGGTCATATTGATACAACGGGCAAGATTGTTCGAATTGTGGAATTCACTCGTTCCAAGGTTTTTTATTTTTCCTATCCACAAGAATATCGACATTACCTTGTTCCAAAAGGTTCAATTGCTATCGATGGAATTAGTTTAACCATAGCTGAATTGAATGAAAATACCTTTTCTGTTAGTGTCATACCTTTTACTTTACAAAACACTAATTTGAGAAATAGGGTAGTTGGAGAACTTGTAAATCTTGAATTTGATATTATAGGAAAGTATGTTATCAACTATTTAAATGCGAACAAAAGGGATTCATCATCTTCAATTTTAAATCAATACATAGAGCAACCAGATTTGTAAATGGTGATTTTATGGAAAATCTTTCTAAGTCGATGATTATTGAAAGCAACGAATTGATGAAAGAAATAGAACTAAAAGTATTTGGGAAGTATGGATTTACTTTACTTGCTTTTCCTTGTGCTGGAGATGAGTACGATGAATTATTCGATGGAGAGTTTGTTAAATCTGTTGAAAACTACTTAATTAATGGTTTGTTCAGAATTGTTTATGTACCAACGGTAGAAAATAGAATTTGGAAAAATCATACTATAGAATGGAAGGACCGTTCCAACCTCTTGAGAAATTATAATAACTTTTTAATTAATGAATTGTTACCTAATTTATTTAGGATTGCTGGTAGTCCTTCGCCTATTATCACTTTTGGTTGTGGAGAATCTGGTTTTTTTGCTGCAAATACATATTTTCGGCATCCAGATATTTTTTACGGAACAATTGCAATAGACGCTTTTTACGATTTGAGATACTTATGTGGTTTCGACAGTTGGGATGAAAATTGTTATTTCAATTCACCTTTGGATTTCTTACCAAACTTACAAGAGGAATATTGGTTGATTCACCTTAGGGCAAAGAAACAGGTGCATCTTATTGCTACGGAAAGAGAAGATAATTTTGTTTCTATCGAGCAAAATAAAAAACTTAGTGAGGTTTTGAAATCTAAAGGTATTACCCACAATTTTCAAGTTATAGTACCAAAGCATAGTGACATTTATTTTTCTTGGAAAGAAGTTTTTGTTGATATTGTTAATAAATATTTTTAAATGAAAAAGTATGTAATTTTTATTCTTTTGCAATTCTTTTGCATATTTAATATTCGTGCAAATGACTCGATTAACAGGGTTGTGGATATACAGGTACAAAAATTTAGGAACATTTTGGAAACAATCTACAACAATTATTACCGAGAGGATATCGATTTGGTGAATATTTCAGAAGTTGCATTTAATTCTCTTTTGCAATCTCTGGATAAATTTTGCAATTATTATCCATCTTCTCAATATCAAGCGATAAAAGACTCTTATAAGGGTAGTACAAAAGGAATTGGAATTCAATTCTTTCGAAGGGGTGACTCGCTTATAATTTTTCATATTGTTAAAGGTAGTCCCGCCGATTCTGTGGGACTTCTTGTTGGAGATAGAGTGATTTATATCAATCACGAATATTGTGTTGGCAAAGACGCTAATTTCGCAAATAAGAAAATTCAAGAGTCTAAAAACAATATTGTTATAGTAACTGTTAAAAGGGATAATCTTTTAAAGGAATTCTTAATACCTTTGAAAGAAGTGGAAATACCCTCGGTAGTCACAAAATTAAAGATTGGAAACGACTTGGGATTTATAAGGATAAATAGGTTTAGTTTAACAACTTATAATGAAATCACTGGTTCTTTGGACAGTTTAATTAAAATTGGATGTAAGTTTTTTGCCATTGACTTGAGAAATAATCAAGGTGGGTATCTGGACGAGGTTGTAAAAATTTGCAATTTATTCCTTCGAAAAGGCGATACGATTGTTATTGTTTCGGGTAAAAATGAAAATCGCAGAGTTGAAATTGCAAATCAACAAGGGAAATATCTTAAATATCCTTTAGTTGTTATTGTCGACGAGAACACTGCTTCTGGGGGTGAAATACTTGCCTCTTGTTTGCAGGACAATGATAGAGCAATTGTTATTGGGACACGCACATTTGGAAAAGGTTTGGTTCAAAGGACTTGGGAATTTAAAGATGGTTCTGCGTTTAGGTTAACCACTGCTGAGTATGTTTCGCCTTTAGGCCGCAAAATTCAAAAGGATGAAACTGATAAAGTCGAATTTGATAATTTCTCGAATGTTACTCTTAGTGAGGAACAGAAGAAAAATATAGAGGATATGATAAAACAATTCGGTATAAAAACTAAGCTACCAACATATTTTACAAAGAAAGGTAGACCTATACTTGGTGGTGGTGGTGTTTTCCCCGATTATTTCTTTGTTACTGATACAACCCCTCAATACTTGAAAAAGTTAAAAACAAATGGTTTAATGAATGATTTTGTTATTAGAAACTTTATAGATGACCCAAAAAGTGTTATGTCCCTAATGAAGCATAATCTTTCGAGTTTTATTATTAATTTTGAAGTTTTAGATAACACTATTTTAAATTTTAGACAATACTTAACTCAAAAAAATGCATTTTTGGAAAAAAATTTTACAGAGGAGAAAAATCAAATAGTGTTAGAAATTAAGGCAACACTGGGATACATTCTTTTTGGTGATGTCGGATATTATTCGGTAGTTTTGCTAAACGACAAGGTATTGTCGAAAATTAATGAATTAAGAAAAGAAGCAGAGAAAATGGTGAATAATTAAAGGTCAAATATGAAGAAAAACATCTTACTTTGGATTATTTCTGTATTAATTATGCTTGGGCTCGCTATTTACCAAAGAATGACTGGACCAACGCATCCTCTCAATGGTTCATTTAAAATTGAAAACCAAAAAGTTCGATATACTTTGCTTCGTTCTTGGGGAGAAAATAGTGATGCATTTATTAAAATAGTGGTACCAAATCAAATTGTATCTGGATACTTTAAGTTTCGCAGACATCCCAGTTACGATGATTGGTCTACAAAACCCTTGGAAAGAAAAGGCGATACCTTGATTGCAGTTATTCCTCAACAACCACCCGCTGGAAAAATAATGTACCAAATCTTTTTAACAGACATAAAAGGAAATGAGTTCAAAATACCACCATATGATCCAGTTGTTATTCGTTTTAAAGGTGTTGTTCCAAGTTATTTTCTTATTCCTCATATTTTCTTTATGTTTTTCTCAATGGTTTTTGGGATACGAACATTTTTCGAAGCATTTTTTGTTAAGATGAATTTAAACCGTTTAACCCTTTGGACCTTGATTTTTCTCTTTGTTGGTGGAGCTATTCTTGGCCCCGTCGTCCAATACTATGCTTTTGGTGTTTTTTGGTCGGGTTGGCCTTTCGGACACGACCTAACTGATAACAAAACTCTACTTTCTTTGGTTTTTTGGGCTATTGCTTTATGGCGTTTAAAAAAGAATCCATCTGATGTTAAATGGCCAATAATTGCTGCCATTGTTATGATTGCTGCATATTTAATTCCTCATAGCGTCTTAGGTTCAGAAATTGATTATCGCGTTGCTAAATAAATTATTGATTTAATTATTCTTATTTCCCAATTTTACAGTATAAACTTTTGCTTCATTATTAATTTTCTTTTGATATATTGTTTTGCCTTTTTTTGTTTTTCTAAAATAGAATTTGTTTTATTGTTTCCAATTATTTGATTGGCTTCTTTTTTTCTTTCTATATTGTTTGTTGGAGACTGGACAAAAACTATTAATAAATAATTAATTTAGAATTTTTTCAAAACTATGTTTGAGAAATTTTTTACTGTCATAGGGAGGAAAATTCTTGGTTTCATCCAAGAATTTGGTTCGATAGTATACTTACTATTGAAGGTTGTTGGGTATCTTCCACGAATTATTCGAGATTGGCGCCTTGTTGTTTATCAAATGTCGATTGTTGGTTCGGACTCTTTACCTTTGGTAGCGTTGATTGGTTCTTTTACTGGTGCTATTGCTGCTTTGCAAGCCACAAGTTTATTTACAAAGTTTAATCTTCTTGAATTGTCACGCCCTTATATTGGTTCTTCTATTGCAACTGTTGTGTTTACAGAATTGACCCCAGTATTAACTGCATTGGTAATAGCTGGTAGGGTTGGTGGTGCAATGGCTGCTCAAATTGGTGCAATGAGAATATCGGAACAGATTGATGCATTGGAGATGATGGCTATCGACAAAGACCGTTTCCTTGCTATGCCCCGGGTAGTCGCTTCGTTTCTTATGATGCCAGTTCTTGCTATTTTTTCAAACATAGTTGCTTTACTTGGTGGTTTAATACTAACTATGATTAAATATGATTTTACATCCTATATGTTTTTCGATTCAGTTCAAAGGTTCTTTCGTCCTAGCGAGGTTTTTATAGGGTTAACAAAGTCTATGGTATTTGGTGCTGTTACAGCATTAATTTCTTGCTACGTTGGATTTAGAACAACCGGAGGTGCCGAAGGTGTTGGTAATAGCACTGTACGTGCTTACACCATTTCAGCATCTTGCATACTAATTATTGATGCAATCTTTGGTTTAATATTTTAATTATGATAGATTTTGTTGAGTTAACAAAAAAATATCCCTTTCCCGAAAAAAGGCCACGTCACCATATTGCACCTTATTTTTATGTTCCATTTTCAAGTTTGAAGGTAGTTCCGGAGAATTATCCAAGGCCTATATCTGAAATTAATTGGAGCGAAGTATTTGTTAATTCTAAAAGTCCTAATTTTTTAGATATCGGATGTGGAAGGGGAAAATTTCTCATTGAAATGGCTTACATTTTTCCAGACAAAAACATATTAGGGTTGGAAATACGCAAAAACTGTGTGGATTGGTTGAAAGAAGTAATTTTAGGGGAAAGAATTGAAAACGCTGCTGTAGTTTGGTATAATGTTCTAAATGGTTTAAATTTCATTGAAAATGAAAGTTTAGAGGCAGTTTTCTATCTTTTCCCCGACCCTTGGCCTAAGTCAAGGCACACCAAACGCCGCGCGATGAACAAAGATGTTTTGTTCGATATTCTTTCGAAATTAATAATAGGGGGAAAGATTTATTTTGCCACCGACTTGGAAGTTGTTCATTATTATCATATTGAATTACTTCAAATGTTTAATTCCATTCGGTTTGATGAAATACCACACGGATTTGATTGGAACTTGCCCAAAACAAATAAAGAATTTAGTTGCATTCGTCGGGGAAAACCCTATTTTAGAATAATTGCTGAAAAAATAAGATAATGCAATTTATTTGAGACTAATAATTCTTATGTAAGTTGTTCCAATATATCTTTTCCCTTTTGCACGCTTTTCAATTGGGGGAGGATTTTGTGGGTCGGGGTCGCTGTTACCCCGAATTTTGATTTTTTCTGGGTCAATCCCTTTCGAAATAAAATATGCCATTAATGATTTTGCTCTTTCCTCTGTAAGTTTTAGATTTTCTGATTTATTACCAAATTGGTCTGGGAAACAGATTATTTCGAATGATGAATTTTTCTTTGAAGCAAATTCTTTTGCAAAAGGTTCAAGGTAAACTTCTGCACCAAATCGAATTTTTGTTTTGTTCAACTCAAATGGAGGAACAGATATTGGTATTTGGCTTCCTTCTGAAAAAGGGATTAAGGCAAAATCTTTGGAATACTCGGTATATTGGCTAGTTTTTGGGACGTTTAACTCGTAAACTTCTTTCAAAAAACCCGGTTGGTCTACGATAATGAAATATTTTTGGCCGGGTTTTAAACCAGTAAGGAAATAATATCCATTGTCGGAAGAATTGCTTCTTGCTGCGTTTATTTTTCTATTTTGTTCATCATATGCAGTCACATAAACAGTTAATGGTTCTTTTGTTAATGCATTTTTTACTGTTCCACTTATAGAAACAACAGTAGATGTAAATTGGGCTTCTACTTTCAATTGTAGAAGAATTAATACAAGGATTGTTATAGTTGCAAATAATATTTTTTTCATTTTACCTCCCTTTTTTCTTTTGTTCTTGAGTTTTGGTTGTTGCTTTTGTAAGAAATCGCACTGTACCATCGGCACAACCAAGCACAATAATTGAAGCATCGGAAACAAGATCGACCGACCAAACCTCAATTCCAGCGTTGAAGGACATTAGATTTTTTCCAGTGTTAGTGTCCCAAAGTTTTACAAACTTATCCAAGCTTGCACTAACGAGTGTATTGTTGTCTTCTGCAAATGAGATGTCTTGGATAAGGTCGTTATGTGCTTTTATTCTTTGAAGGATTCTTCCTTTTGGCATTTCCCAGACTATGATTTCACCGGAAAGGTCGCAGGATGCAAGTTTCTTACTATCAAATGAATAAATGACGCTCAAAACAGGTGCGTTATGTCCGACAAGGGTCATCAATGGTTCTTGAGTTAACAAATCAGTGGACCAAATCTTTATTGTTTTGTCATCACTACAAGAAGCAATCGTGTTACCGTCATAACTGTATGCAACATTATTGATTGAAGCAGTATGACCACGTAGTGTTTTAATTTCAATTCCTTGTCTCCAATCCCAAAGTTTAACTGTATTGTCGAAACTTGTGCTTGCAACAAATTTTGCGCTGTCGTCTTGGCTAAAATATACACCTATGACAATATCGTTGTGACCTCGAAGTATTTTGAGTAATTCGCCAGTATTAACGTCCCAAATTCTTACGGTTCTGTCTGTTGAAGCAGATGCCAGCCAAAGGTCATTTCCAGAGAAAGAAATGTTATTAACTTGTCCAAGATGCCCACGCAATGTTCTAATTTCTTTTCCATCGGGTAAGCTCCAAATTTTTATTGTTTCGTCGAGGCTACAAGTAGCAACCATAGTATTTGCTTCGTTCACAAAAACACCAAGGACTTCATCATCGTGCTTTCCAACAGTTCGAATTTCATATTTTAAATCGCCTTGTGCGTAGACAAATAAACTTGAAAAAAAGATAAGAAAAAGCCAAAAAAGAGTTCTCATAAAATTCCCTTCTTTTCAAACAAAAAAATTAATATCATAGGTTTTTAACAATTTCCAATAAAGACTTTAATGTATTTCGAATATCTTTGAGAATTATTTTAAAATTAGCGTTTTCATTAAAAAGGGTTTGTTCTTGAATATTCAATCTATCCTTTTTTATTTGGCTAATTGCCGACTTCTTTTGTTGGGGTTTAGTTGGTTTATCGAACATTCTAAATAGTTCTTCCAAAGCTCCTTTTGTCGATAGTTTTTGTTCACGGAGTAAGCTTTTAATAGCCACCAGAATTTCAATGTCTTTTTCGGAGTAAATTCTATTACCTGCCCTGTTCTTTTTGGGTTTTAGAATTGGGAACTCTTTTTCCCAATATCTAAGGACATATTGTGGTTCCCCTACTATTTTCGACGCTTCGCTTATGGAGTAATATAACTTTTGCATTTTTTTATTTTTAGAAATTCTGTATTTGTAAAATATAAAATGTTTTTGAAATATTAAAATTTTTACTAATAATATAGTATTACTAGGCTGATTAGATTTAATTTTGTGTTTTTTTGATTTGAATGGATAAGAAAAAATTACCTCTTTCAGTAGCCTTAATTTCTTTTAATGAAGAAGAGCATATAGGGAAGATCTTACAATTAGTAACCCCAATTGCAAGTGAAGTTGTTCTTGTAGATTCGAATTCGACCGATAGAACCGTTGAAATTGCATTGAAGTATGGGGCAAAAGTTTTTGTTGAAGAATGGAAAGGCTTTTTAAAACAAAAAAATTCAGCATTTGCAAAGTGCACTCAACCTTGGATATTGACTTTTGATTGTGATGAAATACCAAACCAAGAGTTATTGGATTCAATAGTAAAAGCTGTTAACCGAAATGAAAAGTATGCTTATTTGATTCAAAGAAAGACTTTTTATTTGGGTAAATTGATGAAAAGAACCTGGCAACCAGATTGGAACATTTACTTAGTTCGTAAGGATTGTGCTCCAAGGTGGGAAGGAATTGAACCACACGCAAAATTGGTTGTCGATTGCCCTACAAAGAGATTGAAAGGATACTTAATTCATTATTCGTATAAAAATTTGCATCATCATATTCAAAAGTCTATTAATTACGCTTTAATTTCGGCAAAGTCTTATTATGCAATAGGTAAAAGGTCAAATTTAATTAAACTCCTTGTTAATCCTTTTGTTGCTTTTTTGAAGTTGTATATCAAAAATTTGGGTTTTTTAGATGGTTTCAGAGGTTTACTTGCTGGCTTTATTACTTACTTTTCCACATTATTAAAATATTTGTTTTTGTGGGAAATTCAAACTAATCTTTCTAATAAAGATGAATGAAATTTTTAGGAAAATTTTTTACAGTGCTCTTGCAAAAATTTTTAAAAATAGAAATGTTGACGTTCCAATTATTTTGAAAAAAAACAATCCAAAAATTTTAATATTTAGATACGACAAAATTGGTGATATGCTGGTTTCATTTCCAAGTTTTGAATTATTACGTTATTACTTTCCCAATGCAGAAATTTGGATTCTTGCTTCCCCATTAAACAGTTTTCTTCTAAATAATTTTAAGGCAATCGATAAATCGATAATCTTGCCAAAAGGTTTGATAAAAAAATTGCAAACAATTTTTCTCTTGAGAAAAGAAAGGTTCGATGTAATAATTAATTATGTTTTTTACCGAACTACCAAGGCAGCTTTGATTGCAAATTTGATAAACCCACTTGCGTATAAGTTTAACATAGGACATAATACCCGAGATAGCATTTATGGTAAACTTTTCACTGCATTGTTTCCGATTGCCTCCAGAGGGAAGTTGTATATGAGTGAATTCTTATGCAAATATGTTTGTTGGATTTTTGGTTTAACTAATGACCATAAGTTTCTAAATATGTACAACCTTTTTATCCCAGAAAGTAGTTTTGTTTTGGCAAAAGAATTTTTATTTAAGAATAATCTATCAAAAACAATATTGGTAAATATTTCTGCCAGAAAAAGATGGTCTTTGGAAAATTATAAAATGTTTATCCGTCTTGTTCGGGAAAAATTTTCAGAACTTGATTTAATTTTTGTTTCCCATCCTTCCGATAACAAATTGTTAAGTCGAATAACAGAGGGTGAAGAAGTATTTACTTTTTATCAAAGTAAAGATTTTTATGATGTAATAGCGTTAATAAGTATGGTGGATATAGTTTTTTCTCCAGATACTTCAATTGTTCATTTTGCTAATGCTTTTGGAAAGCCAATATTGATGATGTATTCTGAAAAGGATACTCATTTGAATGAATGGATACCTAACGTTTCTAAGTTTGTTGGATTTTGTTCAAATAATGAGAAAGATTACAACGACATTGAACCTGAGAAGGTTGTGGAGTCGATTGGGAAATTTCTTAATTGACATTTTTATGTAAGCCCTTTGAGTTCGGGAAAAAATACTGCAATAAAAGTCTTTAAACTTTGGTAAATTTGTAATTTGTTTCTTTGTTCAAATGGAAAATATTAGAAATTTTTGTATAATTGCACATATAGATCACGGCAAGTCAACTCTTGCCGATAGATTATTGGAACGAACTGGGAGGGTTACTCCCAGAGAAATGGTTTTCGACCAAATACTTGATGATAACCCGCTAGAACAAGAGCGTGGTATCACAATTAAGTTACATGCAATTCAAATGGATTATCAAGCCAGCGATGGAAAAAAATATTTGTTGAACCTGATTGATACCCCTGGCCACGTTGATTTTTCGTATGAAGTATCACGTTCACTTGCTGCTTGCGAAGGTGCTCTGCTTGTAGTCGATGCTACCCAAGGAGTGGAAGCTCAAACCATAAGTAATTTGTATATGGCTATTGATTCCGACATTGAAATTATTCCAGTAATAAACAAAATTGACCTTCCAAGTGCACAAACTAATTTGGAAAACGTAATCACTCAAATTGTTGATTTAATTGGATGCAAGCGAGAGGAGATTCTGTTCTGCTCTGCAAAGCAGGGAATAGGGATTGATGAAATTTTAGAAGCAATTGTCTATCGAATTCCCCCACCAAAAGGAGATATTAATAAGCCGTTGCGTGCATTAATTTTCGATTCGTTGTTTGATAATTATCGTGGAGTTATTGTCAATACCAGAATTTTCGATGGGGTGCTGAAAGAAGGGGACAAGATTTTGCTGATGGCGACACAACAGTCATACGAAGTGGAAGAAGTTGGAGTTTTGTATTTAAAAAGGCATCGCACGGGAATTCTTGAGGCTGGAAATGTTGGATATTTTATAGCAAATATTAGGAACCTCCACGACACCAAAGTCGGTGATACTGTTACCCACTTGAGCAATCCTTGTTCAGAACCAATAAGTGGTTTCCGCATTGTAAAGCCTATGGTCTTCAGCGGTATTTATCCTTCAAATCCAGACGATTTTGAAGATCTGAGGGAATCGCTTGCTAAATTATCGTTGAATGATGCAGCTATAACATACGAACCAGAAACATCATCTGCTTTGGGTTTTGGCTTCCGATGCGGATTTCTCGGACTTCTTCATATGGAAATTGTTCAAGAACGACTTGAAAGAGAGTTTAATCAAAATATTGTAACAACTGTTCCAAATGTTAGATATAAAGTTATTAAAACGAATGGTGAAGAAGTTTTCATTGAAAATCCTGCTCAATTGCCCCCAGCTGTTCAAATCAGGGAAATTCAAGAACCCTTCATAAAAGCCCAAATTATTACTCCCGATGAATTTTTAGGACCTATTATGCAATTGTGTATGGAAAGAAGGGGTAAACACATAAATACTACATATCTCTCGCAAACAAGGGTCGACCTTGAGTTTGAACTACCACTTTCAGAGGTGATTTTCGATTTTTTTGATAAACTTAAGTCGGTTTCTCGTGGTTATGCTTCGTTGGATTATGAGTTTCTGGAATATCGAACCGAAGATTTGGTCAAATTGGATATTTTCTTAAATGGAGAACCTGTTGATGCATTATCAACAATTGTCCACCGTTCGAAATCCTACCGATGGGGGCAAAAAATGTGTTCTAAACTTAGAGATTTAATACCAAGACAATTGTTCGAGGTTGTTATTCAAGCTGGTATTGGCTCGAAAATAATAGCTCGTGCCTCTGTTAAGCCTTTAAGAAAAAATGTTCTTGCTAAATGTTATGGTGGCGATGTAACACGTAAGCGAAAACTACTTGAAAAGCAAAAAGAAGGTAAGAAGAGAATGAAACAGATTGGTAAGGTCGAGGTGCCACAAGAAGCATTTCTAGCTGTTCTTTCTATTGAACAAGATAATTAATTTAATGGTTGAATATGGATGTAATGGAAAAAAAATCAGTTGAAAAGGGGAGAAAGAATTTCTTTCAAAAAATTTGGTTTTGGTACAAAGAAAGAAGGAAGAGAGCAAAAGAAAAGAAGAAGAAACCTCAGACTTTTGGCGAAGCTGTTGTATCTTGGATTAAGACTATTGTTGGTGCATTAATCATTGTGATGTTTATTAATGGGTTTCTTGTTGCTTCTTTTGTTGTTCCTACTGGTTCTATGGAAAATACAGTTATGACTGGAGATTTTTTGTTTGTAAACAAATTCATTTACGGTCCTACTACCCCGCAAATTATTCCTTTTTTAAATATTCCATTACCATATATTAAGTTCCCCGGTCCTAAAAAGCCAGAAAGAGGCGACGTTATTGTATTTGTTTTCCCGGGTGAAAGAGATGAAGTTAAGCCCAGAGAGTTTCAATATTATTTAAAAAGATGTATAGCAATTGCAGGCGATACTTTACAGATAATAAACAAGAAGGTTTTCGTAAATGGAAAAGAAGTTCCTTTATCTCCAACGGGTAAATACGATTACAGCGAACCTCTTTCACCCTATAACAAATGGGAAACTTTCCCCCCAGGCCGAGGTTTCACACGCGACAATTACGGACCGATTGTTATACCTAAAAAGGGAGATGAAATATATTTAGATGGTAAAAACTGGAGAGAATGGGAATATTTTATAAAGAAAGAGGGGCACGATATCTTTTTCGACGGAGTTTCGGTTCTTATCGATGGTAAACCAACAAACAAATATGTCGTCGAAAGAGATTATTGCTTTGCAATGGGGGATAACCGAGACCATAGTTCCGATAGTAGATATTGGGGATTTGTTCCATATGAGAATGTTGTAGGAGCCCCTTTAATTGTTTATATGTCTTGGGATACGAATATACCATTGTATAATATTATAGAAAAAATCAAATCTATTAGGTGGGAAAGAATTGGTAAAATTATCAAATGATAATAATAATTCGTAATTTTGAAATTATTTTTAATAAATATTGGTTGTTATGAATTTTAATGAAAATGATCTGTTTTTCAAATGTTATTCTTTTACCCGAGCAGATGAAGTAAAAGCAAAAGGATTGTATCCATACTTTCGACCTATAGAAGATAACGAAGGACCGGTCGTTCAAATAGAAGGTAGAAAGATAATTATGGCCGGTTCGAACAATTATCTTGGTTTAACAGCACACCCCAAAGTAAAAGAAGCTGCAATTAATGCCATTAAAAAATATGGTACTGGATGTTCTGGATCCCGTTATTTAACTGGTACTCTTGACCTTCATATTGAATTAGAACAGCGACTTGCTAAGTTTCTTGGATATGAGGCCTGCCTTCTTTTCTCTACAGGCTTTCAAACTAACTTAGGAGTAATTTCTACTCTTGTTCAAAAAGGTGATTACGTTATATCTGACAAAGAAAATCATGCGAGTATTGTTGCTGGTTGCCTTCTTGCGAAAGGTGGATATGCAGAATTTGTTCGGTATAAACATGGTGATTTTGAGGACTTGGAAAAAGTTCTTTCTCAAATTCCCCAAGATGCTGGTAAATTGGTTGTAACTGATGGTGTTTTTTCTGTTACTGGAGAAATTGTTAACTTACCAGAATTATTGAAAGTTGTAAAAAAGTACAATGCAAGATTATTGGTTGATGATGCACATGCTATTGGCGTCATTGGTCCACAAGGTAAGGGGACAGCACATTATTGGGATAAGCTAGAAGAAGTCGATTTAACAATGGGTACTTTTTCTAAAACTTTTGCCTCTCTTGGTGGTTTTGTTTGTGGACCCGAACGTGTAATTAATTATTTAAAGCATCACTCACCAGCTATTATTTTTAGTGCAAGCCCTACCCCAGCCTCTTGTGCCTCTGCTCTTGCTGCCCTGGACATTTTAGAGGAACACCCTGAGTTAGTGGATAAATTAAGAAGAAATTCCGATAAAATGCGAAAGGGTTTTAAGGAACTTGGGTTTCGAATTGTAGAAAATGAATCTGCTATCGTTCCTGTTATCATTGGTGATGTTGAAATGTCCTTTTTGTTTTGGAGAAAACTTTTTGATAATGGTGTTTTTGTGAACACATTTATCCCTCCCGGAGTACCTCCCAATATGAGTATGATGAGAACTTCTTATATGGCAACACATGAGGATGAACATCTTGATAGAATACTTGAAGTCTTTGAAATAGTAGGTAAAGAATTGGGAATTATCTAAAAATTTTGTAACATTTTTTCAAAAAATTTGTTTACAATTTTATATTTAAAATTTATTTTTTTACTAATTTAGATTTGTTAAAATTGAATATTTAGTTATGTTAATAAAGGGAGGTCTAATGAAAAATATCACAAAATTATTTCTAAGCCTCTTTGCCTTATTCTTTTTATCATTTTCTCTAAAAGCGGGAGATAACTTTTCCGATGAAAACGTAAAATCAATGCTTCCAAATTTGCTAGGTGCCAATAATGTTGGAAAAGAGTTCTGGTTTACAATTCCACCTTGTTTGGAGGATGAAAGTTATGGCTATGCAAATTTCGTTAAAGTCTATGTAACCTCACCTTATAGAACACCAGTTACCATTGAAGTGCCTGGAAAGTCTTTTACACAAACAAAAATGACGATACCCAATGACGTTATTGAATTTAGTTTAACACCAACTATTGCCCAATGTTATACTCGTTCCTACTATACCAAAGAGAATCCAGACGATGTATTTATTGGTTATGGAGTTCACGTTGTTGCAAATGACCCAATTGTTGTTTATGTAGTCGTAAGATATCGTTATACAAGTGATGGATTCCTTTTAATTCCAGTTTCCTCCTTGGGAAAAGAATATATTGCAGCAGGATACCCAGTAGACCCAATGTTCGAGGCTAGTGGTGTGTATATTCCCGGTTTTGTTGGGATTGTTGGAGCATACGACCAAACAACTGTAAGGGTAACAATTGGTGGCAATTCATACACAAAAACTGCTGGTGGTTTGAAAGCTGGACAGACTGTTCAAAAAGTTTTAAATAAGGGGGATGTTTATTTGATTTCAACACAAGGACAAGCATCTGATTTGACAGGCACGAAAATAATTGCCAACAAACCTATTGCAGTAGTTACCGGTAATCAATGTACAAATATACCCAATGGTAATCGATGGTGTGATTATACAGTTGAAATGGATTTGCCTACATTTACTTGGGGATACGATTACCATGTTCCTAATATTCCAAAACTACCTCGAAGGAAAAAGCCATCCCTAATTCGTGTGTTTGCCAAGGAGAAAGGAACAACTTTATATCGTGATGGTAAGGAATTTGCTTATCTTAAAGCCAATACTGGTTTCGAAGGTGATGGTTGGCTCGAAACAAGAATGAATGTTGGATTACCCGATTATCAAAGTTATCCTGTTGTTATTTCTGGAAATAAGCCTATTTCTGTCACTTTATATAATACAGGTGTCGAAGAAGATGGATATCCACGTCCTAATAGTGACCCATTTGTTATGGCAATGACTCCATATCAGCAATACCAAAAAGAGATTACTTTCTGTACACCAGCAACTTTTGGAGGACAAAGATTTTCTGAGAATTATGTTGGCTTAGTTTACCAAACTGATGAATTTGGTATGTGTCCCGACGACCTCGAGTTTGCAGAAGTAAAGAGTGGACAATTTGTTTGGAAAAAGGTAAATGTTCTTTTCCCTGGTGTGGATGATATATATCGCTATGATGTTGATGGTAAGAAATATGCTTATAAAGTAATAACTCTTGCTAAAGATGGTGTTTATAAAATTCGTTCAAAAAGGCCATTTGCTGCTTATTCCTATGGGTTTGATTCTTACGACTCGTACGGATATCCAACAAGTGCGGCATTAGCTGATTTGGAGAAGCCAGACACATTGCCGCCGGTACCACGATGGAAGGACAGTTGCGGTATTATATCCTTTGCAACGGTAACCGATATGCCCGACGACCCAATTATTCGTAGCAATATGGCAATGATTGTTTTGCATCCATATCCAGAGTCGTTCAATGTAGACTTCAAATATACGGACTTTATTCCTGGGGAGACACGGACA
>JAOAEE010000007.1 GCA_026416955.1 Ignavibacteria bacterium
ATGGTTCGTTATCTTGCAAACGACTTAACTTTTTTTGGGAGCGATTCTGGCGAAACTGTTAAGTCTTTGTCCGAATTTAAAGTTGCCATAGAAAAGCAATGGGAAGATATCGATTCGATGAAGTATGGGGATATGGTTGATATTTATATATTAATGGATTCAAGAGGAAGAATTGCTTCTGCAATTTATGGTGTTCCGTTGAAAATTTGGACAAATGGAAAATCTGTTCATCTTTTCCTCCGTGTTGCTAGGACTCTTAAAAAGGAAGGTGGGAATTGGGTTATTGCAAGTGGTATTACTGGTATTACCCGTGCTTCTAAATCGGTTAAAGAACTTGTAGAATAACCGATTTGCTTTAACATAATACTTTTTAAATATTTTAATAAATATCATATTATTAAAATAATGTTTTGAAAACATTATATTTAATGTATGTTTTTCACTTTTTTTTCTGTTAAAAAATGAAGAAAAATACTATTCGAGAAGTTATTGAAGGTTTGTATTTTTTGGGAGGATTGTTCGCGAAATCTTCAATCAATAGACTTGGAGAAATAGAAACTTTTTCGGTAGGTTTGTAATTTAAACACATTATATAAAAACTCTTTGTATCATACTTATAATCTTTCAATGTATTTGGGTCGAAGAAATCGTATCTAAAGACTAAATTAAACTTTTTTGAAATGTAATAAATACCAAAAAATGTTATTCCAAACATATTTCTATTAATATACGAAAGATTGGTCGAGTCATCAAAACCATTATGAACAAAATTAAAGAAAGATTCTACCCCTACTTTAAAAATGTCTTTTTGATTGTAGGATAAAAAAAGTGAAAAAAGGTCTTCGTCGCGGTTCAAAATTTCCTTGCTATTGAATTTATTTTGACTTGGTTTAATAAATTTATGATGATAATTTAAATATGCTATTATTTGACTTGTTGGTTTGAAAAGAAAGTTTGCATAAATTGTTTTATATTTCTCAGTTTCTGGGCGATTACTAGACCCGTTACCAAATAATAAACAGTAATTAAAAATTCCAGAATTATCGAGTTTACCTTTTAAAGAAATTCCGCAATCTCGGGAACCCATAAGTCCATAAAGGTCAATAATGGTCATTTCTATATGGCGATTCTCCCAAATACTTTCAGAGGTTTCGAAAGTAGGTGTTGGTTGTATTCCGAAAATAAAATTTGTGCCTTTGAAAATGTCTTTCCACTGTAAATAGGCGTCTTTAACAAAAACGCTTATTTTTGAATTGTTTTTCAAAGAAAATTGGTCGGCTTCTAAACGAAAACGGGAACTAAATTTATCCGAAATTTGATAATCATAAGTGAAGTAAATTCTTCTGAATTGGAAACCATTTTGGTCCTTGGGGTCTTTGTAAATTGCAAATGGCAGTTTTGTGGCTTCGGTATCACGGATAATGTTGTAATAGTAGTCGCCAAACATATAACCCGAAAATCTACCTCGTTCCAGCAATTCTTGGGATTGTAAATTGAAATTGAATGTTAAGATTGTTGCAACAATAAAAAAAAATTTTTCAAAGTTATTCTTAATTTCTAAATCCATTTGGAAAATTGTAAAACTTTAAATGTAAAATTAAGGAAAAATTAATAATTTGTTAATTAACTAAAAATGTAAGATTTGAATTTGTTGCTAATATTTTAATGAGAATACTTGGAATTGACCTTGCTGCAAAAGAAAACAACATCACAGGTGTTTGTTTGATGGAAAATTTTTTTTGTAAAGTTATGACTATACACACTGACATAGAAATATTGAGTGTTGTTAACGAATTTAAACCCAAGTTGCTCGCTGTCGATGCACCACTTTCTCTCGAAAATAGAAAGTGTGATATTATGTTGAAAAAGTATGGGGCTATGCCGCTTAAAGTCAAAAGTATAAGAGAACTGGCAGTGCGGGCTATTAATTTGGTTTCTGAAATCAAAATTGATAAGAGAATAAAGGTGATAGAAGTTTTTCCTACTGCTACTGCAAAAATACTTCGCATTTACGACAAGAAATTTAAAAGTAGATTGGAAAACTTGATGAACTTTGTAGAATTAGATTCCAAATGTCTTTTGTCCGATGATGAGTTTGATGCTTTTATGTGTAGTTTTACTGGTTTATTATTCCAAAAAAAACTAGCAATAGGAGTTGGGGATAGTTTTGGAAAAATATACATACCAAAAGAAGATAAATTATCATCTTGTTATGAACTTTTGAAACAAATTGAAATAGAGGTATAGTCTTTTATGTTAATAATTTTTGGTTAATAACTAAAAACCCAATTAAAATAAAGTAAAGAAAGAGAATTTTTGTTACTAATGATAATAAAAAGATAAATTTTTTTTGCTTTTTCCTTCGAATTCATTTAAGTGGAATATTTATAGCATCCAAAAGGTCGATAGTAAGTTTATCGCAAATAAAATAACCTTCGCTCGTCAGTTTTATTTTTCCATCTTGAATTTTGGCTTTTCCACTTTCTTCCCATTGTAACAAAAGAGCATTGCTTAGTGAAAATAAATCAATTCCGAATTCCGATTGGAGTTGGTGGATTGTAAGACCTTGAGCACGTAAGGATAACATTATTTTTTCAATAATGTATTTATCGGGAGTGATATCTTCTTTACTTTCGATTGGCAATAAATTTTGCTTTAATAATTTTAGATATTTATTCAAATTTCTAACATTCCAAGTTCGAATTTTATTAAAAAAACTATGTGCCGATGGTCCAAAACCAAAATATTCTTTGTGCTCCCAGTATCCTAAATTATGTAAAGACTTATAACCTGGTTTAGCAAAGTTCGAAACCTCGTAATGCTCGAAACCAAATTTTTCGAGAGTTGAGAAAATTAATTTGTATAATTCATAATCTTCATCTTCGTTCTTTGGTTGGATTTTCCCTTTGGATAATTCAAAAAAAAGGGGTGTTCCTTCTTCATAAATTAATGAATATGCCGAAATATGAGAAATTTCGTAGTTAGTTAATTGATTTAAAGTTGTTTGTAATGAACTTATAGTTTGATTGGGTAAAGAGAAGATTATATCGACACTGACATTATCGAAATAGTTAATTGCCGACTCTATTGAAGTTAATGCTTCTTCTTTTGTGTGGATTCTTCCAAGAAAAGTCAATTCTTCGGGTATCAATGATTGTACACCAATACTAATTCTGTTTATTCCAATTTTGCGGTAATCTGGTAGTTTGCCAATAAAATTGCTTCCCGGGTTACATTCGATTGTTATCTCTTTTAGATTAGTAGTATCGAAATTATCATAAATTGCTGAGATTATTTTTTCGACATCCGAAATGTCGAGTAAAGATGGTGTTCCGCCGCCAATGTAAATAGTTTCGATAATATCATTTTTTTTATTGTGAATTTGTGTGAAAAGGTAAATTTCTTTTTGCAAAGATGCAATAAATTCTTCTTTTAGAGATTGGTTTGTTATTGAATAAAATTCGCAATAAATGCATTTTTTTTCGCAGAATGGAATATGGATATAAACACCAGCCATACTAAGACAATTGATACTGATTTATCTTTCGATATAGGGTTCTTTCGCTTATTCCTAATGCTTTTGCCGCTTTTCGTCTGTTCCCTTTAAATTTTTTTAGAGCATATTCAATTAACTCTTTTTCAATTTTTTCTAAGTCTAAATTTTCACTATTTATAGTAGGAATTCCGTCACTTTCGACAATATGATAGGCTTCTGGTTTAATCTCTTCGAGGTTTGTTCCAAGATAATCAACCTTGGAATTAAGTTCATTAATTGCTCCTTTAAGTAGTTCTATATCTTTTTTTAATTCCAATAAAGTTCGAAAAATGATTTCCAAGCCGAGTTGGGACTCTTTTTCGAGAGAAATTCTTAGAAGTGAAGTTTCTTTTGGTTGTTCAATGATTGTATGGGGCGGAAGCGCTGGTGGTAAATACTTTTTTAGAATTTCAAGATTAATAAATCCAGTTTTTTCGAGATGTATTATTGTTTCGATTAGGTTTTTTAGTTCTCGAACATTGCCTTGCCATTGCAAACCGCGAAGGATATTTAGTGCTTCGAGAGAAATTCCATTGTACGAAATTCCAAGTTGACTACAAGTTTTTTCTGCAAAATAATCAATCAGAATGGGAATGTCTTCGGGGCGTTCTCTTAATGGTGGTAAAACAATGTGGAGATTTTTTAAACGATAGAACAAGTCCTGTCTAAATGTTCCTTTATAGATTTCTTCTTCCAAGTTCTTATTGGTTGCAGCGATTACTCGAACATCAACTTTTCTTACTTCAGTAGAGCCTAGGCGATTAAATTCACCAGTTTCGAGCACACGTAAAAGTTTGACTTGTGTCCCTACTGGCATTTCTCCAATTTCGTCCAAAAAAATTGTTCCCTTGTTTGCCACTTCAAAGTATCCTTTTCGCTGTTCATAAGCGCCAGTGAATGCACCTTTTTCGTGGCCGAAAAGTTCAGACTCGAGAAGTGTTTCCGGAATAGCACCACAGTTTACGCTAATAAAAGGAAATTTTCTTCTTTTGCTTAATTGATGTATGGCATTGGCAACTACTTCCTTTCCAGTACCAGTTTCGCCAGTGATTAGTACATTAAGTTCAGTGGGAGCGACTTTAAGAATAGTTCGAAAAATATTAAGCATCTTATCGGAAATTCCAACCAAACCATAACGATTTCGCAGTAATTCTAAAGTTGATTTGTCGATTGAGATATTTTCATTCATTTTTGCTTTTATGCTTTGTCCATTCTTCCCATCCACCAGTGTAAATAAAAACATTTTTGTGCCCAAGTCGAATTAAATCGGTTGCAACTTTATGGCTTGCATCACAAGTGCCCCCTTCGCAATAAACAATAATCACTTTTTCGTTGTCAATAGGAACCGAAACTAATTTCTGGAAATACTTGTTTAAATCTTCTTCATAAGCATAAATGTTTATTGCTCTGCCAATATGTTCTTTGGTAAATTCTTCTGGGGAGCGAGCATCGATAAGTATTAAATTGGGGGAGTTTAGGTGCTTTATTAATTGTTGATATGTAACGGATGGTATTTCTTCGCTATGTATTTTATTTTCATTTGTTGGGGGTAGAATTGTTTGGTTTGGTGTTTCTGTTTTCAATGCTAATTCTTCATTAGAAATTTTGTCCAAGGTATCCTTTTTATTATTAGTTTGGATTTGTTCGGTTTCTATAGAATTTGTTGTATCTGTAATTTTGTTCGATAATAACTTTTCCAAAAGTGTATCCGATGCAATTGTAGGTTTTTTGAGTAAATTAATTCCAAAGGGGTTCAATGTATTAAATATTATTGCTATAAAAATAGTGATACCAATAATGATTGCTGATTCCTTTAGAATTTGTTTCCAATTTATTTTTTCCATTAAAAACCCTTTTCTTTTTTGATTAATTCAAATGCCAAATTAATTTCTTGCAATTTACTTTTTGCCAATTCTCTTATTTCTTCACCCATATTTTGAACAAGGTCTGGGTGGTATTGTTTAACCTTTCTTTTGTAAGCAGTTTTTATTTCTTCGAATGTTGCGTTAGGTTCTACTCCTAGTATTTTGTATGCTTCATATAAAGAGATTTTTTTCTTGTTCCATTTTTCGTTTTCTTTGTTGAAATTGTTTTTCCAAGCCTCTTCTATTTCTGCTTTTAATTTCTCATCCTCATTTGTAATGTCAAAATAGGAATAATTAATATTATCCGAAGTAAAATTCGACTTTAAAATTTTCCAAATTCTTTCAAAAATTTGTGACATCGTTTAAAACAAAAAAAATATAAACGAAGAATTGAATAAATTATGTCAAAAAATTTTCATAATCGGTCAAATTGGCACAAATTGATTCAATATGATTCTGATTCGTTGGGAAAGTTTAGATTTCTTATGTCTTCTGCATATTTTTTGCAGGCATTTAAAATAGTTTCGTACAATCTTGCATAGCGGCGAACAAATCGAGGATTGAAGTCAATGGTCAAACCGACCATATCGGTGTAAACCAAAATTTGACCGTCGCAATGTGGTCCAGCCCCAATACCAATTGTAGGAATTTTTAAAGTTTGTGTGATTTTTTTTGCCAGTTCTGCGGGTATTTTTTCGAGAACAACAGCAAAAGCACCAGCTTGTTCCAAATTCACGGCATCCTTGAATATCGACTCAGCTTCCTGTGGGTCTTTTCCTCTTGCTCGATAAGAGCCAAATTTGTGTATGCTTTGTGGGGTTAAGCCGACGTGCCCCATAACTGGTATTCCACTTTCTGTCATTCTTCTTATTGCTTGCAAAGTAATTTCTGTTGCTCCTTCGAGTTTTACACCTCCGCATCCAGTTTCTTTCATTATTCGGCCTGCATTGGCAAACGCCTCGTCAACAGACACTTGGTAACTCATAAATGGCATATCAGCTATTATCAATGGCCTTTTTGCCCCTCGAACGACGGCTTTCGTATGGTATATTATCTCATCTAATGTAACTGGTATAGTAGTTTCCAAGCCCTGAACAACATTTCCTAATGAGTCCCCCACTAAGATTACATCTATACCGCTTTCGTCTAATATTCTTGCTATAAGGGCATCGTAGGCAGTAAGGCAAACAATTTTTTGCCCAGCACTTTTCATTTCTTGTAGTCGAAAAGTTGTTACTTTTCTGGGGTCGACGCTTGTACTTCCAATATAATCCATAATAACCTTTTTAAAAATAAAAACAAAATTAATAAAAGAGTTGTTAGCAAATCAAATTTGCTTAATGCTTTGTTTTGTTGTTATTGATTAATTTTTATTCGATTGGCAAGCAATAAATCTAATTAAAATGATTTTTTTTTTATGAAAAAATTATTTTATCATTGGACCATAATGTTCGAACATATACTTGACAACTGCTTCGGCTTCGTTTGGTTTTAGCCCTTGATTTGGCATAGGAGGATAATTCGGGTCGACTTTTACTGGGTTCAATATGTATTTGACCATATCTTCTTTTCGATTTTCATACTTTTTAAGTACTTCTTTATGAGGGGGACCAACCAATTTTGTTTCAAATTGATGGCAAGCAATACATTTTGCTTTATATATTTCTTCTCCGTTTACTTCTTTTGCAATATTCCGTCCAGCACTTATCAAAATTTGGTCGTGGTATGCAAGATAGGACTTTGAAATTTTGAACTCTTGCACTTTGTTTGAAATGGAAAGAAGGCTCGTTTCGGAAGCGAAAAGCAATAGGGACGAGAGAATAATTAAATAGAAAGAAGTTCTTGCAAAAGTTACTTTGTTGTCTTTCAAAGAAAAGTATGAGAGCACTACAGCCAAAAGTAGAATAAGAAGGGAGATTACAATAAAAATATAATTTTCTAAAACAACGAGTTCTTTTGGTAAAGCAACAAAGTAAACCAAAGAAAAAATAGGAAGAATATTGGCAAAAATTAACACATTAGATAAAATTCTATGAATAATTCCATTTTCAGGAAAATGATTACCAATAGCGGAAATTTTGTCCAAAGTATACAATTTGAAAATGTAAGCAAGAGACGAAACCAAAAAAGAAACAATAACGAAAATTAGAATTCTAATAAGAAAATGGATATTGAAAATATTTAATAAACTAAATTCATTGAAAGAAAATTTATTGTTAATTGCAAATGAGTATATTCCAATTGTCAAAAGTACTACAATAAAAATAGTTATCAAAGATAAGGTTAGAAAGATAATCTTGGAATTGCTAATATTTGAAGGATTTTGCTCCTTTAGTAGAATGAAATTAGAAATTTTCAAGAAAATTATTCCAATCACAAACAAAACGAATGAAGAGAAGAAAACTAATGAAAACTCGTATGGTGGTTTTTGCATAAATTGCAAAAGGGAAAAGTAGACCGATAAAAAAGGAACCAGCCCCAAACCTAATATCGATATATATCCTTTGGATGCAAAGTAGATAAAATTTTTCGCTACATTTAAAAAGTAGTCACTTATAAATTTTTTTGCTTTGAAAAAGTAAACTATACTATAAAATAGACTTCCAACTAAAAAGGCAAAGTATAGGAAAAAAAGGGAAAGACCAGCAAAAAAGAAAATTTCTAAAAGCTTTGAAACTTGCTCGCTATGGGGTAATGCAATGAAGTTAAGGAATTCCATCTATCTTCTCCTAAAAATTTAAAATTTTCTGGAAAGAAAGTATTAGAGTGTAAAAAAGTACAAACATATTTAAGTTTAAAAATGCTAACTTGTAAAATTTCTGAGGTTGAACGACTTTCACCATTCGATGAATCCGCGCAAGTAGAAAGCAACCCAACAGAAAGACAGTAATAAACGAAGGAATACTAAACTTATCTAAAAGGCCAATAATTAAAAGTGCAACAACTACAAGACTTACTATCCAAACGAAAGAAAGCCTTGCAATTTGCAAAGGATTAAGTAAATCAGTTAGAACGGGGAAGCCAGCGTTTCGGTAATCAGTTTCATATACAATTAAAAGTAGCCAAAAGTGTGGAATTTGCCAAATGAAAAAGAAAATTGCAATCGAAATATTCAATGGATGTAGAAATTCGCCACCAGCGAATGTCCAACCTATCATTGGCGGAATTGCCCCAATGAATGCTCCGGGTAACGCAGCAAAAGGTGTGCTTCGCTTTAATGGGGTATAAATTAAATTGTAAATAATAATAGCACCTATCCCTAAGAATAAGGGAAAGCTTATCCCTTTTATCACGAAGAGAAAGGTTAAACCAAGAAATATAAAACTTAAAGATAAAAATAATCCAAATCCAACAGAAAAAACTTTACGAGGTATTGGTCGGTTCCTTGTTCGTTGCATATTTCCATCGAATTGCCATTCTTGAACTTGATTCAATCCAGATGAACCACTTGCAAGCAAAAAAATTGCAAACCAAAGTATAAGCAACTCAAAGTTAACTGAATTAGTTGCTAAAATGTATCCGAGAATGGAACTAATGGATACTGATATTGAAATAGGAAATTTTACAAAGTTTAAAATATCTCTAAAATTGAATTTCATTGTTTGTTCTTAACAAAGTTGGAGTATAATAAATCAACAATGTAATTTAATTCATCTTCTTTTAAAATGTTTACCGAACTTGGCATCGAGATTTTTTCGTATCCTTTAACAATATGCAAATTCGGATTAATAATGGATTCTCGGATATAGTTTTTGTCGATTACGACAGCAGTATCTTTTCCATTGATTTTAACGTTGGCAAAGCCCCTTTGTAATTCAACGAAAGACGGTCCGATTCCTTTCCGGTTGTCAATGTTGTGGCATTGTACACATCCTTTTGCAAACAGTATAGCGTAACTACCAGTTAAGTAATCTTTATAACCACCAGTGTGGGATGCAACATACCTTCTTAAATAGTTTTCATCGACTTTCCCTTGTAACCATTCCGAAAACTCTTTTTCGGGTACAACATATACTTTTGTATACATTATTGAGTGGTTCATTCCGCAATATTCAGCACAAGCAATATCGAACGACCCGATTTCCTTTGGGTGAACAACCATATAGTTTTCCCTTCCGGGTACCGCATCTTCTTTTATGCGAAATGCTGGGATGTAGAAGGAATGGTTTACATCGGTCGCAACAATTGTGAACTTAACTGGCTTTCCAGCAGGAATAAATAAAGTATCTGTAACTTTTCCATTTTCATAATAAAATTTCCAAGCCCACATTTTTGCTTCGACTTTAACATTCAACGCACCGGGGGGGACAATTCTCGCTTCCTTGAAAACACCATAACTATAGAAAAACATAGTCAAAACCAATACCACAGGAACTACTATCCATATAATCTCAATGGTTTTATTTCCTTCAATTTGTGATGCAATAGGATGCTTTTTCCTGTTGTATTTAATAACAAAATAAATCATAGAAATTGTTATTATCAGCAAGAGAATAAATGAAATACCAATAATATACAGCATTACGTAGTCGACCTTTTGGGCATAGTTTGTTGCGGTTTGGAACATAATTCCTCCTATCTAAAGAATATATCAGTAGATGTTAATATGAAAATTGATGCAAGCGTTGCAAGAGCAACAAACAAGAAAACCCGAAAAATTGCATCATCGAACTTAATGTGCATAAAGTAGTTAATAACTAGGGTGGACTTTACTGCCGCAATTAATAATGCAAGAAACAGTGCAATTCTTCCGAAATCAACACCAGCCATTGTAACAGTCAATACTGTCAAAGATACTAAACTTATCCAAACAAGAACATAAGTTCCATATGGAATTAAATGTGTGTTATGTTCTTTTTCCATACAGCACCTATCAATGAATTAAGTAAAATAATGGGAACAAAAAAATCCAAATTAGGTCGACGAGATGCCAATACAATCCAGAATTTTCGAGTTTTATATAGTCCCCTTTTGTGATTTTATTTCGAATGAGGAAAACAAGCATAAAAAGTAATATAATAGCACCAATAACTACGTGAAGAGCGTGCAATCCAGTCATTGAATAATACATAGCATAGAAGATTATTTCACCATTGGGTTTGGACAATAGTTCTGGTGCATTGGGATAAATTCCGTGGTGAAATTTTGCAGTCCATTCGAAGTACTTAATCACTAAAAACGCTAATGCAAAACCAATGGTAGAAATCAGATAGAAGATTGAGAGTGATTTTTTTCCTCTTTGTATGGCTGCGATAGACAAAGCCATTGTTAAACTGCTAGTAAGCAAGATAATAGTATTAACTGTTCCAAGAATTAGATTCAACTCTTGTCCTGCAATTATGAAGTCCTTGGTATATTGCAAGCGATATGCCATATAAAGTAGGAACAATCCTCCAAAGAGTAGAAGTTCAGTAAAAAGAAACAACCACATACCAATTTTCGCACCAATTGCATCCTTATGTTGGTGCGGGTCGGAGATATGCTTTGCTTCCTTTTTTACTTCTTGTTCAATGGTTATGTTTGTGGCATCAAGACTTTCCATCTTTTGTCTCATTTATGTGTGAAAAATCATATGGTCCGTTGGTAACGTTTGGTATTTTGTCGAAATTTTCGTGGGGTGGAGGTGATGGTATTGTCCATTCAAGCGTAACGCCACCCCAAGGATTTGCCTCTGCTGGTTTCCCTTTGAATAAAGCATAGATTAGATTGGCAAACATAATTATTAAACCAAGGATTAACACCCAAGAACCCACAGTAGAGATAATATGTAATGTTTGATATTCGGGAAGATAACTCCAATAGCGGCGCGGCATTCCAAGGTATCCAAGAATGAACATAGTAAAGTACAGCAGATTAAATCCTACAAAAATAAATGGGGTAGCTGCGATTGCAAGTTTCTCGTTGTACATTTTCCCAAACATTTTGGGGAACCAATAGTGAAGAGCAGCAAAAAGTATTATCGCAGTTCCTCCAAACATAACATAATG
Source organism: Ignavibacteria bacterium (assembly GCA_026416955.1). Lineage (GTDB taxonomy): Bacteria > Bacteroidota > Ignavibacteria > Kapaibacteriales > UBA2268 > Naka2016. Next base: position 11,388 of record JAOAEE010000007.1, read on the forward strand.
AAAATGGGCAACAACGAAATATGTATCGGTAACGTGAATATCCGTTGCAAGTGAACCCAAAACCAATCCAGTTAATCCACCGATTGAAAATAGGAAAATGAACATCATTACATAAATTAAAGGTGCTCGAAGTTCGATAGAGCCTTTGTAGAGGGTGGCAACCCAATTGAAAACTTTAACCCCACTTGGAACAGCCACAAGAAAGGTTAGCAAAGAAAACACCATTCTTGCTGTATCGCTCATACCAGAGGTAAACATATGGTGTGCCCATACGAAATATCCGATTAATGCAATTGCTAACGAAGAGAAAGCGATTACTTTATAGCCAAAAATTGTCCTTCGGGCAAAAGTTGGAATTATTTCGGAAACCACGCCCATTGCTGGCAAAATCATAATATAGACCGCTGGGTGGGAATAAATCCAAAACAGGTGTTGGAAGAGCAATGGGTCGCCCCCAAGTGCAGGGTCGAAAATTCCTATATGGAGAACTCTTTCAATTACCACAAGAAGTATTGTAATTCCAACTACTGGTGTTGCCACTACTTGTATCCAAGCCGTAGCATATAGTGCCCAAACGAATAAGGGTAAGCGAAAGAACGTCATACCCGGGGCACGAAGTCTATGGACTGTTGTAATAAAGTTAAGTCCAGTTAGTATAGATGAGAAACCAAGTATAAATGCTCCAAGCAAAGGAAGTATTACATTTGTTGTTGTTCTAATACTGTATGGAACATAGAAAGTCCATCCAGTGTCGATTGGACCGCCTTGTAAGAATAACGAAGCAATCGCAAATAAACCACCAGTAATGTATAGGTACCAAGAAAAAAGGTTTAACCTTGGAAAAGCTACATCACGAGCGCCAATTTGTATTGGAAGGAAAAAATTTCCAAAGATAGCTGGAATTCCCGGAATGATAAATAGGAAAATCATTATCACTCCGTGAAGAGTAAATAGAGCGTTGTATGTTTGTGCATCGACAATTGTTTTATCGGGTGTAAGCATTTCCAATTTCATAATAAATCCAAGGGTAATACCTACCCAAAGGAAAGAAATCATAGCAATTAGGTAAAGAAGTCCAATTCTTTTGTGGTCGGTGCTTAGTAACCAAGCAAAAATTCCTTTGTGTGCCTTATACTCTAAGTAGTTTTCTGCTTTTTCAATTAAGGTAGCACTTCCCATATTATTCCTCCGAATTTTTCTTTTTCTTTTTGGAAATGAGTATTACGAAAAAGACTGCCAAGCCAAGAAGCATCACAGTCCCAAAAACTCTTGTAAAGTTAAATACGTAAGTTCGTCCAGAAGGGTCGTATGAATAACAAAATTTTAGCAAACGATTGACAGTTGGAAGGGGGATACCTTTTTCTGCTTCGAGAACAGCCATCTTGAAGTCAAAAGGATTAAACTCTGTTCCGAAAAGATATCGAATTATTTTGCCATCGGGCGAAATAGAATATATTGCTGCACCGTGAACAAAGTCCCCTCTCCCGTCGGGTTTGAAATAGAAGCCAACAGCATTTGTAATTTTTCGTATCGAAATACTATCGCCAACAAGGAATGCCCAAGAGTTTTTATCTATTTTCTTTTCCAATCCTTTGATATGATTTTCCTTCCATTTCTTCGCTTTATCGAAAGTTTCTGTGTGGTCGAAACTTATTGTTACAAGTTGGTAATCTTTGCCCGGTACAAGTTCGGATTTATCGACAACTTCAGAAACTCCGGTTAAAAGTGGACTACAAATGCCGGGACAATGATAATAAACAAACATTAGTATTGTTGGTTTATTTATCAAATTTGCGAGTTTAACTTGCTTACCTTCTTCGTTAGTAAATACCAAATCGAGAGGTATTTTATTACCTAATTTTTCAACTATTCCAACTTCTGGTTCTTTGTTTCCTTTTAGTGTTAAGGAAAGCAAAAATAAAATTTGAAAAAGTAGCAAGATTTTTTTCATAACTAATTTGTATTAATCGACATAAGTTTTATTTTTTCAATAAATAGTTGTTTTTCTTGGTTTGTTGCTAAAATAAATTTCGATGATACTCCATTTAAGGGATAATTTTGTATTAATAGTTGTTCAAGTTCATTTGGAGTTCTCTTGGCGTTAACCAAAAAGGCCGAAAATTTCTCTTTGTCTTCTATAAATTGCATAATGTAGTTATCGTTCAATAAGTTAGATATAGAATTTGCTTTTGTTTGTACTTCTTGACTTTCGTTAACAATTTTCGACATTGCTATTCCAATTGGGATAGTTGGTGGAAGTTCGTATGTTTGGGTGACTTTATAATTAGCTTCCAATTCAGCAATATCTTTGTCGGAAACTTCGCTTTTTTCGTTGGAGAAGCTTTTGATTATGTAAAATAATGCAATTTTTTCACTTGGCGAAAGAAATTCATAGGAAACCATTCCAGTTCCGGGAATACCTTCTTGCAAAGTTTTGTAGATTTGTGCGATGCTGGTTCCATTTTTCCAACCATCCTTTTTTGTAAAGTCCCTTGGTGGTGGGTTTAGACCTTTACCAGCAATTCCGTCACCTTTACCAGATTCTCCGTGACAAGTTGAACAAGTAGTCCGAAATATTTCTTCTCCACGCTTTAGCATTGCTTCTGTTGGGTTCTTGATATATTCAATTTTCACTCCTTCGACTTTTCGACCAAGGGATAGATTTACATCTTTAAATAATTTGGCAGAATCTGGTTCAAAGTAGGGGATAGGATTCTTGTAAAATTGGTCGATTTGGTCAAGATATACTATTCCTAAGGCAAAAATTACGAAAAAGAAAAGAATAAACGAATATCCAACCCAACGCTTTGGGTTTTTAAATACTTGCTTAAAATCAATTTCATCGTAAAAGTAAACGAACAATTTTTTCATTTTATATAGCCTAAATTTTTATTTAAATCATTTTAAAAATAATATTACGAATTTTTATCAAAATATTGCATAAATGCTTATAAATGAAATTCTAACCCTCGTTTCAACTTGGGGTCGCCAATTGGAATTAAATTAGTTCTTTTAGAAAAAATGTAAAATGAGCAAACTAGAATACCTATTCCGAAAATTAGAGTTGCAATTTCGAACCAACTAAGTGGAAGTGAATTTTTCGAATAAGTTGGCATAATAATCCAATATAGGTCATAATAATGAGCAAAAAGAATCCAAATAGCTGCAATTTTTAGTCTTTTAGGGTCCATTTTTGCTGGTTGGGGTAAAAGTAAAATATATGGTACAATAAATTTTACAAAAATCAATCCAATTGAAAAATAGAGCCAACTACCGGTTCCGCGCATTATATACCAAAAAGTTTCTTCGGGAAGGTTTGCATACCAAATTAGCATAAATTGACTAAATGCAATATAAGCCCAAAAGTTTGTGAATGCAAAAAGCAAAGCCCCCATACTATAGTAATGGTCTTGCCCAAGACCTTCGGCAAGGAAACCATTTTCGTTTAAAAGAATTGATGCGAAAGTGAATGCACCTAATGCAGCAAGAAAAGTTCCAGCAAAGTAGTAGACGCCGAAAATTGTAGAATACCAATGTGGTTCAAGGCTCATTAACCAGTCGATAGCAAAAATTGTTAAAGTGATTGCAAAAATAGGCATAAAGATAGCAGAAACAGTAATGTTTTTTCGAGTAAAGTTTTGATTGGGGTTATTATCTTGTTGACGAGAGTTATTGTTGAATAAGAAATAAAATAAATACCAAATAACTAAAATAATGATTATTCTAATATAGAAGAAAGATTCGTTGAGATATGGCGATTTGTGTTTCAAGATAGCATCTGTTTGAACAGCTTCGGTATGTGTCCAATGATATAGGGAATGTATGTTCAATAATATTGGAATAATCAAAAAAGGGAGTACCCAAATAATAGCAGAGTTAATTTCGGCAACACGTCGGAAAGGGACACTCCACACGGCACCAGTTAAGTATTCAATTCCGATAAAGAAAAGGGAACCAATACCTATACTTGCCAACCAACTCATTAAGATGACAAGATTAAAAGAGGTTCTTGCTGAGTTAACAATAAATCCAATTATGATACCGATTAGACCAACTATTAATAAAGTCAAACCTAAGTTGAAAACCTTTTGAGGTAGAACTTTCTTTTCGTATTTGAATTCAAAAGTATTTTCACTCATTGAACATCCTCCTGTTTAGCATTTAATGAGCGTTGTAGTGCTCTAATGTATAGAACTATTGCCCAACGTTCCTTTTCGGTCAATTGTTTTGAATAGGAGGGCATAATGTTTTGTCCTTCAACTATGACGTGGTAAATCCTACCATCGGACCAGTTTCTAACTTTTTCCGAATGTAGGCTTGGTGGGTTAGGGAACTGTCCATTTAAGCGGCTATCTCCTTCCCCGCGCCACCCGTGGCAAGGTGAGCAAAAAGTGTTATATTTTGATTTGCCAAGCTCCAAATTTTCTTTGCTTGGAAGCAAAGGATTAATAAGTTTGGTTCCTGCTTCGTCGGGTTTTCCTTTGAATGGATAGAAAGCTTCTCCCCGAGCAACTGTTCCGGGAACTGGCTTCCTCATTCCGAAACCATCATTGAAGAAAGTGGAAGCTTCTTGGGGATTTAACTTATGTTGGTTCATCATAAAATCAAAAGGTGGTAAATACAAAATAACGTTGTTGAACAAGTATCCAATTGCTGATGTTAATATTGCTACAACGATTAAAAACACAATGAACTTCCAGTCGAAAACTTTGGGCTTGTACGAAGTTTCTTCTTCTTGGTAGTAAATATCGATAATGCTATCTGGTTCAAATTGGGAGAATAGGGATTTTATTTCATCATAGTTGAATTTTTTATCTTTGGCTTCGATTATTAAACCGCAGTTATCCGAAGAAACTTTCTTTAAGTAATCAGTGTCGTGTAGGGGATGGCGATTGTTGGGAAATTTGAAAATAATGAAAAGCATAACTATAGCAGTTCCAACAGATGCTAGTAGAACTGTTAATTCGAATAAGACTGGAACAAATGCTGGGAAAGAGAACCAAGGTTTGCCACCAATTATAAGTGGGTAATCAACCGACATTGTCCACCAAGTAAGAAAAAGTCCAAAAGTTGTTCCAGTTAATCCTAAAATTAAAGCTACATAACCCAAAGGTGACCATTTCAAACGCATTATTTTTGGCAAACCGTGAATGGGAAAGGATGAATGGACATCCCAATTTTTGTATCCTTGTTCAACTATCTTTTTGGCAAGTTTTACCAACTTATTAGGGTCGTTAAAGAGTGCACCAATTGCATATAATTTCCTACTTTCCATTTCTACCTCTTAATGATGTTTGGGTTGTGAATTCGGAAGAATAGCCTTTACTTCTGAAATGGAAACGACTGGCAAGGCTCGGATGAATAAAATGACCAATGTAAAGAAGAGACCAAAACTTCCTATTAATATACCAATATCGTAGAGTGTTGGTTTAAAGTAGTCCCAACTTGTTGGAAGAAAGTCCCTTGAAGTTGTTGTAACCACAATAACAAACCGCTCGAACCACATACCAACGTTAACAAGGACCCCAATTATAAACATTGGAATGATTGACCTTCTAATCTTTTTTATCCAGAATAATTGTGTAAAAATTACATTGCACGAGACCATTATCCAATAAGCCCAAGCATAATTACCAAAAGCCCGATTGATAAAAACGAAAGATTCGAGAGGATTTCCGCTGTACCAAGCGATAAAGAATTCCATTCCATAAGCATATCCAACCATCATACCGGTTGCAAGCATAACTTTGTTCATCTTTTCGAGTATGTCTAAAGTAATAATATGTTCCAAATCAAAAATTTTGCGAATAACTATTAAAACATTCTGAACCATTGCAAAGCCTGAAAAAACCGCTCCAGCAACAAAGTACGGTGGGAAAATTGTTGTGTGCCAGCCGGGAAGAATCGAAACTGCAAAATCGAAACTAACTATGGTATGTACTGAAAGAACCAAGGGAGTTGCAAAACCAGCAAGTACTAAGTATATCATTTCGTAATGGTGCCAGTGGGTGTTCGAATGGCGCCAACCTAAACTAAAAATGGAGTATATGATTTTCTTGACTTTACTTTTAGTTCTATCGCGCAAAATTGCTAAATCGGGAATTAGCCCAATGTACCAAAATACAAATGAGACAGTAAGATAGGTCGAAACAGCAAATACATCCCAAATTAGAGGCGAAGTAAAGTTTACCCAAAGATGATGTTGGTTTGGTAAAGGGAACAAGTAACCATCGAGCCAGGGGCGACCAGTGTGAATAAGTGGGAATAAACCTGCTGTCATAACAGCGAAAATTGTCATTGCTTCGGCGAACCGAGCAATGCCTGTTCTCCACTTTTGACGGAAAAGGAATAAAATAGCGGAAATAAGTGTGCCGGCGTGTCCAATTCCAACCCAAAATACAAAGTTAACAATATCGAAGGCCCAACCAATTGGTTGGTTAATTCCCCACAGTCCAAGCCCATAATAAAAAGTGTAACCAAGGCAAATTGCACCAGTTAAAAGCATTGAAACAGATATGCCAAGTGCTAAATAATATTTCCAAGTTGGCTTTGTCTCTAAGGGCTTTGCAATAGCATCGTTCACTTGGGATTGGGTTGGATTGCCTTCGATTATTTGTGGTTCGATTGTGTAATCAATTTGGTTCACGCTTTATCCTCCTGCAATTTGTTGCGTAATTTTGCAATGTATGTTACATTAGGTTTGATATTTAACTCTTCGAGTACGAAATAACCCAATTGATGGTTCCTCCAATAAGAAACTTCTGAATTTTTGTCGTTCATATCGCCAAAAATTATTGCATTAGCAGGGCAAGCTTCTTGACAAGCAGTTTTAACTTCGCTACCTTTCAGTTCCCGTCCTTCGGCTAATGCTGTATGCCTTGCATCTGTTATTCGTTGAATACAAAATGTACATTTTTCCATTACACCACGTGAACGCACTGTAACTTCTGGATTGTTTAGTAATTTTAATGAATCTTGGTAGAAAAATCCGTTTGCAAAGTGGTTTCGAAAATCAAAAAAGTTAAATCTGCGTACTTTGTATGGACAGTTATTTGAGCAGTATCTTGTACCAACACAACGGTTGTAAACCATTTGGTTCAATCCGTCGGGGCTGTGGTTTGTAGCAACAACTGGGCAAACATTTTCGCAAGGTGCGTCATCGCAATGTTGGCACAACATTGGTTGCAAACTTATTTCGGGATTTTCGGGACTTCCGCTGAAGTAGGTATCTATTCTTATCCACTGCATTTCTCTTCCTCGGATTACTTGGTCTTTTCCTACTACTGGGACATTATTTTCAACATTGCAAGCAGTGATGCAAGCACCACATCCAACACATTTATTAAGGTCTATTACCATAGCCCATTTAATTCCAGTATATTTTATTTCTGGAATGATGGACATTTTTTCTTTTATTCGATGAACTTGGAATTTCCCGTTTTTGTAGCTTTCAAGAGTACCTTCTTGAATAATATGGCGAGATTTGTGTAAGTCCTTAACAAATGTGTCGTTGAGTGAATGATGCTCAACAGTGCTTGCCAATTTGTATTTTCTGTCGAGTTTGTTAATACTTATGTTGCTCAACACATAACCAGTCTCTAATTCTTTTTTTGTAAAAAGCACTAAAGGATTGAAGCCCACATTTGAACCAATAGTTCCAACATTATTTTGTCCGAAACCAGCTTCTATTGTTAGGGTCTTTTCTGCAATTCCGGGAACAATAAAAATTGGAACTTCAAATTTTTTCCCGTTGTACACTATTTCGACTAAGTCTCCGGAAATCAACTTCAAAGCGTTAGCATCTTTTTCAGAAATTGCCAGATAATTATCCCAAGTTACTTTTGTTATTGGATGTGGAATTTCAAGCAACCACGGATTATTAATAAATCGACCATCTGCAAGAAAATAAGGCTTTTTGAGCACCATTGTCCAAGATTTTTGACCTTTGGAAATATTAATGTTCTGAACCTTCGAAAAGTCTGGTACGAGTTTTTCGGTTTTTGTAGTAGAAGAAACGAACACCCCATTATGAAGTACAGAGAACCAAAATTGTTCGAAAGTAACTCCAGTATTTGCTTTGGAGAAAATTTCCTTTTCCCAGAATTCTTTCAAATATTTGTGATAATTGTCGTTTCGCATTTTGCCTTCAACCAAAGCTAGTATTATGCTCTCTTTTTGGTAAGTTCCATAAAGAGGTTCGATTACTGGTTGGGCAAGTGAGTAGACTGCAATTCCATCGTAATAATCTCCCCAACTTTCAAAATTATGACTTATGGGAATTATTGTTGTCGAGTAGTGTGCAGTTTCATTTTCACTTTCCAAGAAAGAAAATACATCTGATACCTTTTTAAAATTATTTTGAAAACCAAGGTCTTTGGGAAGATGATAAATTGGATTGCAATCAAGATTAATAATTAACCCAACAGTTCCATTTTGAATTGAGTTCGATAAAATTGAAAATTCTTCCAAAGAGGATTTGGACAAAACTGGTAAAGCCTTGGGTCTATAATTCGCAGAATTCCCAAGAATTTCATTTAGTAAATAAGTAAGTAAATGAGCTTCATAGTTTAGAGAATCACCAGCAATTATTATTGAACTACCTTGATTTGCAAGCAAATCATCAACTAACCGTTTGATGAGTTTTAGTTCAATATTATTTTCTTTTACGAATTCATTGAGTTTGAAAATTGAAAATTTGGAGCGAAGTTGTTCGAGTGGAAAATTATTAACAAGCAACTTGTTTGAATTAATTATTTCATTTATCAAAGTACCAAGTAAATATGTGTATTGACTTGGATGTAATGGGATACGATAGTCGGCATTTGCTCCTGTAAGCGTTAAGTCCGATTCAAAGGAGTAAAACCTACTAAAATTCTGTGGTGAGTTTACATCACGGTTTTTTACAAAATCGCTAATGTTTCTTACGAAATTACCTTCGTTTGCAAGGAAATTACTTTCCAACGAAACAATAATCTTGGCTTTAGAAAAATCTAAATCTTTCGGATTTTGATTGGGATAGAAATCCATCCAGGCCCTTTGTTTGGGATAAGGTTCTAAAAAATCGTAGGTATAAATTTTTGTATTTGGGAATTTTGTCTTAAAATCGTTGAGGATTTTTGCAAATGAGGGAGAAAATATTGGTTTCGAAATAATTGCAATTTCTTTTCCCTCGGTTGCTGCTTTATTTATTGCCCCAAGCAAAGAAGAGAATGCAGCAAGAAATTCAATTTCTTCCCATTTTCCATTATTGTTTTTTAAAGGTTTCTTGTATCTTTCTGGATTGAACAAATTTAGAATACTTGCTTGGGCAGTGGCGCATATTTTTCCTTTGTTTACTGGATGGTCGGGATTACCATCAACTTTTATTGGGCGTCCTTCGCGTGTTTTTATCAATATTCCACAATGGTTTGAACAACCGGTACAAGTCGATGCATAAAAATTAGATTTACCGGGGAGTACATTTTCAGGTTTTTGGTTATATGGAACGATTTCTCCTTTATCTCGATAGTTTGTGCAAGCAACGGTAGTCAATGCAAAACTTGCAGCAGAAATTGCAAGAAATTTCCGCCTCGAAATTCCGGTAAGTTGGTTTGGGTCGAATTCTTCTTTAACACTATCTTGAAATTCGATTTGCTTATTAATTTGGCTTTTAACTGGAAATTTTAGTTCGTCTAAACTTTTCCAAATTTTTTTATCCATTGTTAACCTTTTTGTTTTCGGAAAATATGTTTTGATTTAAAAACAAACTACTTAGATTAAATGAGACATTATTTAAACTTAGATAAAATTGAGAACTTAAGAACAAGCAGGAATAAAGTTTCAGAAGGACAGAATTTTTGTTTAAATTATTAATCATATTTTCTACCTATGGCAAGCACCGCAAAAATCTGGACCATTATTAATTTTATCCTTCAATTCTGGTAACCTTTGGTGGGCATTTCGATGGCAATCCAAGCAAGCCCCCATCGTAAACCTTTGAACTTGTTGAACTTTATCCATTTTGTCTATCTCTCCGTGACAGTGTTTACAATCGATACCCTTGTTGACGTGGACGGCGTGGTTAAAATAAGCAAAATCTGCTAGTCGGTGTATTCTTTTCCAACGGAGGGGCTTTTCATCAGCAAAGAATTGAGCAAGTTTTAGTATTTCGGGCCTATCTTTTCTTGCAATTGTGTGGCAATTCATACAAATGTCGGTTGATGGAATTGTTGCAAAGCGACCTTTTTCGACGCCAATGTGGCAATATTTACAGTCGATTTGCATATTACCAGAATGGAGCTTGTGTGAGAAATTAATGGGTTGTTCCGGAGCATAGCCAACACTGTCGCGTTCAGGTCTAGAGATAAAAAAAGTAACAAAATATGCAACTGCAACAACAAATGCGGTTATAGGCAGCCTTACTTTTAATAAATAATCCAGTTGAGATTTTAACACATTCAACTCCGTTTTTTTAATATGAAATATAAATTAGCAAAAATATAAAAAATTTCTATACTTTAAAAATTATTATTTCATTATAGTAAGTATTGAAAATTCAAAAAAATAGTTAAACAGAAATTTTTGTTAAACCTAAAAAAATATTTAAAACAAATTTCTTCAAAAAATTTTTATTTTTAAAAGTATTTTTAATTTCTCGTCTAAAATCAATCCTGATGCTTTAGAATGAATGTTAAAGTGAAATTGGCTTGGGCAATTCGAAATAAGAAATTAATATGTAAAATAAGTACATCCGACAAGCATCAAGCCTTTAAAAAAATTTTTTATGTTTAACTAATTCGGAGTATTTAGGAATACTTCATTAGCCACATTTTTGTCTTAGGTCGAATTGGGCAAGCCAAAAACTTTCGAAAAAATAACTGTCGTGCCCTGGTTTAGTAATCGAAACGAGAGTTTTGTTTTTTTCATTAAACGATGCACAAAAACAAAAGTTTTTGAAATATCAGAAGCTCCGAGGTTGAACTCGGAGGAACTTTCCCTTTTAAGTTTAATGCAAAGCTGGCAAACCAATCATTTTTGTGGATGGTGAGAAAATAGTCGGAGTAAAACAAGAGAGGGTTCTGAAAAACAGCATTAAAAATTTAACCAAATTCTGCAACAAACAAACCAGTTAGTTGTTGCGAGGGCCATCGTTGGTTTTATCGTTCTTATAAATCCCCAATGACTTGCCAACAAGAATTTATGCAAGGATTAACTCAAGAAGATAAACTTCAAAATAGGCTATGTCCCGTGAGCAAAAAAACTACAAATATTAATGCGCTAATGTTTTTCGACAAAATTTTACCACTAGAAATAAGAAGGAAATAAGTCGATTCTGCAACCAGAAATTTACGATATGGATAGTATTTTTTTCCGACCAAAATGATGTTTTGTCAGAAATTGAAAAGATACAAAAAAACGGTCGGTTCCAAAGTTCCACTCGTGCTATGCAATTAAGAAGAAAAAAGCAATTGCTATTGAATATGAAGGACCATTTCCATTAATTCATAATCAGCAAGGAAGGTTTTTTTATTTTTGGGAAAGTTGTAAGAATTAAAATTTTTTTTGTTTGGATAAATTGTATTAAAAAATCCAAAAAAATAATTTCTTGCTGTGCATTTGATTTTTACACATATCAAAATAAAGCAAAGAGATTGACCCAATTCATCTTATTAAGGAATTTTTTAAGAAATTGAAAATGTACTTAAACTCAACACAAATCGTTATCGCGAGGGCGAGGAATTTCGTTATGCTAATGATAATTTGACAGGCTTTGCACTTTTATTAAACTACAAAGTTGTTCATACTGCTTTCCTAAAAAGAAATTCAATATAAATAATTGCCAAATTGAAGCCCCATCGATAGAATATTAGTAGCTAATTTGTTTCTTAAGTACCCAGTCAAATGGTTGGAGTACCTTGTTTATTTTATGTTTTATTGCATAAAATAGTATTTGAATAACCTTCTTGTTTCTCGACTAAGTAGTACCAAAATGTTAGGATATATTATTGTCCCCGAAGAAATATTAGGGCCAATGAAAGAAAATTTTTTATCCAAAAGAGAGAAATTATTTATGTCTAAAATATTTATTTCATTTTTCTTGGAAAGAATAAATAGAAATTTATTATGTTTAAAGGCACAATTAATTGCATTGTCTTTGAGTATTTTTTTTGTTTTTACTCTCCTAAAATCTATTGGGTTGAATTGTACCAAATAAATTTTGTTCTTTTTATTGTGAATAAAATCGAATGTTTTGGATAATGGATTAAAATAAAATCCTTTTATTTCTGTAAATCCAAGACCTAATTTACTAAGTGCAATTTTGCTTTGGATTTCGAATGATTGTTTATCGAGTTTTATTATTTCTTTTTTGGTAATAGCGTAAAGATAATATTCATCAGCAAATATTTGGGAGAAAACAGTGTTTTCGAATTTTTTATAGTTAAGTATTTTCATATTAGCATCGAGTTTGGCTATTATTCCTTCCTCGGAGGAAATGAAATATGCAGAGTCCAAATTAGAATAGTAAATTCCGTAAGGTTTTGCAATTTCAACTTTTACAACTTCAAACTCATTCAGTTTGAAAGTTTGATATTCATTACAAGCAATGAAAGCAAAGACAAAAAGAATTGGAATGAATTTTTTCATTTGGCATTGACAAAAAATTTGTAAAGCACTATTCCAACAGAAATAGCCAAATTCAAGGAATCTGTTCTCTCTTTCCCCTCGATTTTAAACTTTTCGTGAGCAAGTTCAAGAATAGATGGGGAAATACCTCGAGATTCATTCCCAAAAATGATTATGGAATTTTCGGGGAACTTAATATTGCTTAAATTAGTTTCTGCATTTAAAGTTGCAGCGAAAATTTTTGAATTTCTCTTATATCTTTCTAAGAATTTTGATATGTTTTCTTTTTGCAAAATATTAACTCGAAAAAAAGAACCCATTGACCCACGGATGACTTTAGGATTATATTTTTCCACTGAATCTTCAGAGGTAACAATTGTTGTAATACCAAACCAATCGCAAGTTCGAATGATTGTACCGAAATTACCCGGGTCGCTAATTCCGTCTAAAATTATTATTGGAAATTCAACTTCGTGTTGGCTGTGTTCAGTCTTTGCAATAGCAATAATGTCTTGTGGAGTTTCGGTTTCGCAAAGTTGAATGAATTGCTGTCTTCGTGCTGAATAGACTTCAACACCTCGTGAATAAAATTTTTTTGCAAGTTCCCGAGTTGCTTCTTTGGCAGAACCTTCTATTACCACAAATTCCGTTGGATAGTTGGATTGATATAGTTCTTCGCAAATTTTATATCCTTCTGCAATAAATAAGCCCAGTTCTTTCCTTTTTTTCTTATCTTTTAAAGAGATAATAAACTTTTTTAAATTATTGCTCAATGGTTTAAATTTTATCGCTAACATTTTCTCTTTTATAGAATTTTGGGAAAAGGTAAAGAGTTAGTTCCGCCGAAAATAAAATAATAAAGAACAGATAGTAAATCCAAAAAAGGATAGAAACAAGTAATCCATAGGTTCCATAGAATTTACTGTAGTTTGCAAAGTATTTTAGGTAAATAGTGAAACCAACACGTGCGAGTTCGCTCAATAGTGTGCAAATAAGACTGGAAATGATTACAATTTTAAAAGGAATATTTGAACTTGGTATGAATTTGTAAATAAAAAAGAAAAAAATAAAATAAAGTGTAATCCAAATTATTTGAGTTGTTAATTGCGAAAGAATTTTACTTATTGTTTCGGGTAATATTTGGAAAAAAGCCTTATTTATTATTGTTACAAGAGGAAGAGCAAAAGCAAGGATTAATATTAATACCGTAAGCACTAATGTTAGCAAAATATCTTTGAGTTTGTATATAACAAAAAGTTTGTTTGCTTGTACTCCAAAAACGACATTTAGACTATTACGAAGTGAACTAAAGACTGTAGAGGAAATCCAAATTAATATAAAAATTCCAATCCATCCAGCAAAGTTGCTTACGTTGAAAATTTTGTTAATTTCTAAAAGCAAGTTGCTTACGAAATAGTAACTTCCCTCGGTTTCTGGAAGAAAAGAAAAAAGAAGGTTCGAAATTAGTTCCATAAAAGAGTTTTTGTCGATGAAAAGAGTAGCAAGGTAAATTCCAACAAGTATCAAAGGAATAATATATAGCAAAATGTTAAAGGCGATTGCTGCGGAAAGCAAGAAAATATGATGACGGTCTAAATTGTCGATAAAATTAGCGACCAATGAGTAGGGTTTTTGAATAAAATGTAAAAGTTTAGTTTTCAATGTAGTGCGAACCACGGCTTACTTTATCTTCAATAGTAGCATTGGTCACAGCAATTGCTGTGATGATTCCATTTCGCAATTGAAGGATGTCCTTGCTCATTTTTGCTCTTTGGTAGAAATGTTCAATTTCTGTTTGCAAGTGACGCAAAATTGTTGTGGCTCTCATTAGTCTTTGGCGTGTTCGAACCAATCCAACATAGTTCCACATTGTGTTCTTAATTGTTAGCCAGTCTTGTGCTATCAAGGCTGGGTCGATTTCTTCGTGTTCGTCCTTCCAAGGGAAAATTTCTGGAATATATTCGTCGCTTTTATGTATTTCCGATGCGTCCAATCCAGCGTTGAAGCCCCAAACAACAGCTTCGAGTAGGGAAGTTGATGCAAGTCGATTTGCCCCGTGTACACCAGTGCACGAAACTTCCCCAACTGCATATAATCGATGCAACGATGTTCTACCTCGCAGACTTACTCCAATTCCTCCACAAGAATAGTGGGCCGCGGGAACAACTGGGATTGGTTCTTTTGTCATATCAATTCCAGCATTTAAAAGATGTTCGTAAATAGTTGGAAAACGAACTTTAATCCAATCGGGATTTTTATGGGAAATGTCCAAGTAAACGCAAGGATGATTAGTTTTCAACATAGTTTGGTGTATTCCGCGAGCAACGACGTCTCGAGGTGCAAGAGAGCCAAGTTCATGGAAATCCTTCATAAATTCATAGCCGTTTTTGTCGATTAGTCTACCCCCTTCCCCGCGAACCGCCTCGCTGATTAAAAATCTATCTCGTTCATTATAAAAAGCGGTTGGATGGAATTGAATAAATTGAAGATTTAAAATTCTTGCTCCAGCGCGATATGCCATTGCAATTCCGTCTCCTGTGGCTTCCGGTGGATTTGTTGTATGTAAATATATTTGACCTAAACCGCCGGTTGCAAGTATTGTTTTGTAAGCAAAAATTGGAAACACTTTTCCAGTTTTGTTGTTTAATACAAAAGCACCGAAGCAGGTGGGTTTTTCGTAAATATCGACTGAACGAGTAGAATGATGTGAAAGTGTTAGTAAGTCGACTGCAGTGTGGTCGACTAAAAATTTTATGTTTTTGTGTTTTAAAATTGCATCAATAAGTTTCTTGTGAATTGTTTCGCCCGTTTTATCTTTCGAATGAATTATCCTTTTGACTGAATGAGCTCCTTCGGAGGTAAGGTGCAACTCCCCCGTTTCGGTAGTATCGAATGGAACTTCGTATTTTTCAATTAATAATTCTTTGACAAGTCTTGGACCTAATTCGACGAGTAATTCAACAGCTGGGGCCCAAGAATGCCAATGTCCAGCTTCGAAAATATCTTGTTTCAATTTCTCTGGACTATCATTATTTCCTTTGAAAACGATACCACCTTGAGCCCAAGGAGAGTTCCCGCTAAGTAAGGTTGGTAGTTTAGTGATAATTAGCACCTCTCTTCCTTTATCCGCAGCCGTTAGGGCCGAAATTAATCCAGCAACACCAGACCCAATAACTAAAATTTCTGTTCTAATCTCTTCCATTTGTTTTTCTATACTTAATTTTTAATATCAAAATTGTAAAAGTTAGTGTAAAACCAATTGTATTTGCAAATATTATTGGTGGTTGTTTTAAAAGAATTCCATAAATAAGCCAGAAAAAAATTCCAGTTGTCAAAATGATGTACATTCCAAGAGAAATATCTTTTGTGCTTTTTGTTTTAATAATTTTTATTGCTTGTGGAACGAATGCAGATGTGGTCATAATTGCAGCGATAGAACCAAATATTTGGGTTAATTCCATATTACTCTCCGATAATCTTAACCAAAACTCGTTTTCGTCGGTTTCCATCAAATTCCCCGTAGAATATTTGCTCCCAAGGTCCGAAATCAAGTTTTCCGTTTGTTATTGCAACGACAACTTCCCTTCCCATAATTGTCCTTTTTAAATGGGCATCGGCGTTGTCTTCAAATGTGTTGTGACGATATTGCGAGTATGGTTTTTCTGGAGCAAGTTTTTCCAACCAATTTTCGAAATCCTGGTGCAATCCACTCTCGTCGTCGTTTATGAAAACGCTTGCAGTGATGTGCATTGCATTTACAAGGCAAAGTCCTTCTTTTATTCCACTCTCTTCGACGCACTTTTCAACTTCTTTGGTTATATTAACAAATGCTCGCCGTTTTGGAATATTAAACCATAATTCTTTGCGAAAAGACTTCATAATCCCTTCAATTTATTTTTATAAATTTTTGGGTAAAATAAGTTCCTTTATGTTCTATTCTAAGCAAGTAAATTCCAGACTGCAACTCGGAAATATCGATTACATTCGTCAATAAATTGCCAGATTTGACTACTTGACCTAAGTTGTTAATGATTTGGAAACTTAAAGGAAGGAAATCAAAATTTACAAACTCTAAGATAATCTTATCGAACGAAGGGTTTGGGTAAATATTAAAAGTTTCTGATTGATTTGAATTTTCGACTTTACTTTGCAGTAGATTTTCGAGGAAAATTTGTATCAAAGTCTCTCTTCTGTTGCTTATTGCAATCATCATCGCGAAGTTGCGTTCCTCCCCGGGTTTTAGTTCACCGGGAAACTTCATACCACTAACAACTGCAAGGTCGTCTTCTCCTTTATATTGTAATTTTAAACCAGAGTTTAGAGAAAGAATTAATTTATCCTTTGTTAATGCACTCGTAAATTCTGAATTTAGGACAGCGGATTGAGGTAAATCCGAGGATTTATCCGAATGAACTCCTACGCCCACAAAAACAGTAGAGTCGGTAGATTGGATAAACTGGACAGCAGCAGCAATTGGAAGTATTGTTCTTGGAATTGCATTTGGTTCAAGGTAGGAAATGTTGTTATTTGCCGACAGACCTACATCCCAATCGTTATAATAGCCAATGGATAGATTTTTTAAGGTCCTACCCGATATATTTTTTATTTTGAAAAATATTTTAAAAAAGTTTTGACCAAAAGGTGGAAGGTATACAAATTGTTGTATTTCAACTCCAATTCTATTGAAAGGTTGCGCTAGACTATCGTCGATAATTGATATATTTTTGTTTGGGTTTGCAAAGGGCTTAATAATACGGAAGTCGCTTTTATCTGGTGCTAAACCAAAAAGAGCAGTAACGAGCTTAGAACTATCTTCGGTAACCATTAAACCACCTTTAAACAATTGGTTACCGAGTGTCTTGCTTGCGACACCTTCCCCAAATTGGAATGAACTTGTACGGTAGAACCCTAAGGTACCTTTGTCGCTAATTGAAAACTTAATTGAGTCGTTTTCGAATGTTGCTATATATGATGTAGGTAGAAATCTAAAGAGGAAGAAATCTTTATAAGAATTTTCGCCAGTGATGTCGACACGCAAAAGAGTTGGGCTTTCATTTTTCTGTAAAATTTTAAAAGAAAAGGGACCAACGAGAAGCTTTGATTCTTTGTCCACAAATTCAATAAATTGTTCAGCATTGATTATTTCGAGCGAACTATCAAATATGTCGGCAATAGATAAGTTGAAACGTAAATTTTTGGCTGAACCTAGGTAATTGAACGCATCAATTTTAACAATAACAGTGTCCCCAACAAAAAATCTATCATCTTTTGTTCCATCAGTATGATAAAAAGAAACGTTCAATGGCTTAATACCGGGAATTGAAAATGGATGTATTTCGAGCATCTTTTTCATATTAATTCTACCCGGGATGACATTTGGACAAGAAGGATTTTTTTCGGAAATGTCGTCGGATAGTTGTCGAACATATTCAATAGTTTGGAGTGGGTCTAGTTTGGGGTAAAGTGAACGAACAATCGCCGTAACCCCAGATACAACTGGGGCAGAGTAAGAAGTTCCACCTTCGCGGGAAATTTCATAACCATTGGGTGTATTGAGAGTTATGTAGTTGTTTATCCCAGGGGCCATTATTCTAATACTTTCATTAATTGATGTTGTTGGTGTTACATAATCGAGTTGGTTAACCTCGCCAACACCAAGGACACCATTGTATGCCGCTGGATAATACAATGCATTGGAATTGTTACCGTTCCCACCAGCTGCAACAACGACTACATCGCGTGCAACAGCATAATCGATTATTGATTGTTCAATTGGTGAAGGAGGTTTGTCTTTTTTACCCCAACTACAATTTACAACTTTGCAACCTCTTATTGCTGAATAAAGAATTCCCCTATAACTATAATCGATTGTAGTTGTATTTGTTAATTTAGAGGCTTTTATAGGAAAAATTCGACATTTGTATGCTACTCCTGCGATACCTTTTGCGTTGTTAGTTGTAGCACCAGCAATTCCAGCAACTGCCGTTCCATGAGGTGAACTGTGGTAAGTATTACCCCCGTTACCTTCGGTTCCATATGCAAGGTTGCATCCAAGGTAGTCGTCGACGAACCCATTTTTGTCGTCGTCAATATTGTTGTCTGGTATTTCTTTCCAATTAGGTGCAATCGATGCAGACAAATCCTCGTGGTTCTGTAATACTCCTGTATCGACTATTCCAATAATAATATTTGTATCTCCTTTTACAGTATCCCAAGTCGAAAAGGCATTGATGGTGGAAAGCATTGTTTGGTTTGTAGCATAAGGGTCATTAGGAATTTCCAAGATTTCATCTTTGTAAATCGGTTCTGCTATTTCAATTTCTTTGAATTTCTTTTGTAAAAAATTGCAAAACTTTAGTAAGTCAATATTTTCTTTTAACTTGCACTCATAAGTTCTTAGCAAGGGTTCTTCTGCTCTTAGTATCTTTTCAAGTTTCTCGTTATTGAAAGAAAGTAATTGTTCCCCCTTTTCAATTTTTTTTATTAACGAAAGGCTATCGGGAAGAATTTGTTCAAATGTAACAAAATAACCAAGTTCTAATATTTCTTTAATAATATTTTTATCAAGGTTTGGTTTGAACCTTATATATATTGAATTTGAAAGCACTTTGGTAGAAGAAAGATGAAGAATTATTGAAGTTAAAAACAAGAAAGTAAATACAATTCTTTTCATTATTTTCTCAAAATGTTAACAATTTAAGACGAAAAAATTGCAATTTATATAATTTTACCATTTTTAACTTAACAATCAGTTTGAACCAAACTTATTTAGGAATATTAAAATCATTTGTTTTCTTAAATTTAATTTTTTTTGGGTTGAGTTTATGGAATTTGTGGTTACCGCACGGAAATGGAGACCCCAAAGATTTGATGAAGTTATTGGACAGGAGCATATTACACAAACATTGAAAAATGCTGTTCGTTTCAATCGGATTCACCAAGCCTATTTGTTTTCTGGACCCCGAGGTGTTGGGAAAACTACAACTGCGAGAATACTTGCACGAGCTGTAAATTGCGAATCTCTTATCGATTTTGAGCCCTGTAATAAGTGCGAATCTTGTATTTCAATACTTGATGGTCGTTCCCTTGATGTAATAGAGATTGATGGAGCCTCGAACAATAGTGTCGACGACGTCCGAAATTTGAGAGAAAACGCGAAATATCCTCCTATTTTGGGTAAGTATAAAATTTACATTATAGACGAAGTTCATATGCTTTCAACATCTGCTTTCAATGCTTTGCTGAAAATTCTTGAAGAACCTCCGAAACATTTAATTTTCATTTTTGCTACAACTGAACCACACAAAGTTATTCCTACGATATTAAGCCGTTGCCAAAGATTCGATTTCCATAGAATGGAAATAAATACTATAATTGAACAAATTTCCAAAATTGCAAAAGCAGAAAAAATCGAAATTGATGATATGAGTTTATTTACAATAGCAAAGAAAGCAGATGGCTCGATGCGTGATGCACAAAGTATCTTCGACCAATTTGTTGCATCCGCTGGAAAGGTTATTAATTTCGAAAATGTAAAAGAATTACTTAATATTATAGATACTGACTATTATTTCAGAGTTTCGGATGCATATCATACAAGAAACACCCGACTCGCGTTTGAAATCAGCGAGGAAATTACTCGAAATGGGTACGACTACAATGAGTTTATTTCGGGTTTGCTTGAACACTACAGAAATATTTTCTTTGTTAAAATTACAAACAACCCAGAAAAGCTTAGCATTCCTAAAGCTATTCAA
Source organism: Ignavibacteria bacterium (assembly GCA_026416955.1). Classification (GTDB taxonomy): domain Bacteria; phylum Bacteroidota; class Ignavibacteria; order Kapaibacteriales; family UBA2268; genus Naka2016. The sequence continues at coordinate 31,748 of JAOAEE010000007.1, forward strand.
CAAAAGTATTTTGAAGAAGCATCAAAGTATAACGAAAAAGATTTAATCCGAATTTTGAACTTAATAGCTACAACCGAACAGCAAATAAAATATTCCTCGATGCCAAGAATCCGTCTTGAACTACTACTAACTCAGTTAATTCAAATGCCAACAGTACTTGAAGTTAGTGAATTAATCAAAGAAATAAAGGAATTAAAATTGTATCCAACCAGTGCATCTGCGTTGTCTGGTCCAACTGAAAAAAAAACATTATCAAATGAAAGTACTGAATTTGCCATAACGAATAGTGAAGGTGATAAGTGGATTGAGTTCCTCGAAAAATATAATTCTAAGTTGAATGGGCTAAAATCTTTTTACTTAAGTCAATTAATCGGAGTAGAGTTCAAACAGAAACAAATAGTTATACTCGCAAAAAATGAATTGGTTTACGAAAATTTGAACAATAAGAAACGAGCCCTTCGTTTGGCGATCAAAGAATTCTTTGGAAATGAATTTGATTGCGAGATTATTCTTTCGGAAAAATATTTCAAGGAGGAAGTCCCAATAAAAATTGAGCAAGAAACTAATTTACAATCACCAGAAAAAGAAACATCTTTTTCAACACAAAATTCCATCGAAAAATTGGTAAAAGATTTATTTAATGCAAGAGAAATACCTTTACCATAATATCTTACTTTAATTGTGCGGAAGGAATATTTCGAAAGTTGTTCCTTTTCCTAACTCTGATTTCAAATTAATTTTACCACCAAGTAAGTTTACTGCATTCGAAACAATAGATAAACCTAAGCCTGTTCCCGAAATAGTTTTCGTATTTTTTCCTCTATAAAATGGTTCGAATATGTTTGGGATTTCATTTTCGTCGATTCCAATGCCATTATCAGTAAATTTCAAAAAGATACCATCTTCGTTCACATTTACCTCAATATCCAATATAGGATTTGGCTGGGAATATTTAATCCCATTTGATACAAGATTTGAGAAAATTAAATGCAATAGTTTTGGGTCGACTTTAACTTGTTGCAAGTTTGTATTAATATTGTAATTTATTTTTGCACTGTCTTGATAATATAGGGTAAAGTCTCGGATAAGACTTTCAAAGAATAGTTTGGTATCAACTTCTTCAAGGTTAATTTCCTCGGAAGGTTGCGTCATCTTGTTATAAAGAATAACGTTTTCGAGCATATCACTCATATCCTTGATTGCTTTTTCTATTCTTTGGAATTGTTTATCTCTTTGTTCTGGATTTAGTTTATCAAAATGCCTACGAAGTATTTCGGCAGAAAGCACAATTGCCTGTAGTGGTGTTCTATACTCGTGAGAAATTAAATTGATAAAGTTGGAGCGAAGTTCGTTTATTTGAAATTGTTTAATTAAAAGGTTTTGCATTTCGTTTTGATATTTAATCCTATCCATATTTGTTGCAAAAATAAGAGCCAAACGGTCGAGCGCCGAAGCTTCTTCTTCGGTGTATGGAAATTCTTTGCCATATGCAAAAAGTACTCCATATAATTCCTCACCGCTTTGAAGTGGTACTTCGATAAATCTCTTTTTCTCGATAAAACTGATTTCTGGAAGCAATTTTTGTTTGTCAGCGTATTCAATAATAAGAATTTCTCTATCTACAAATATCTTTCCACAGTATGTATTGATAAATTTTTCGAAAGGTATATTAACGGAACGACTTTCTTTACCAGAAAATTTGTAATCGATGATTCGAGTAATAGTATAAATGTCCGAAATTTTTGAAAATTCAATATAACAAACACCTTCGGATTCTGTTATTTGCAAAGCAATTGGTAAAATAGTATCTACTAAAATGTTCGCGTCGTCAATATTTACGGCAAGACTCGAAATAGTTGTAAGCCTCGAATTTGTATCCGCTAAATAGGACAACCTTTTCTCAATTTCCCTCTTTAGAGTAATATTTTCAAAAGCTATAATACCACCAGTAATATTCCCTAATTCATCTTTAAGTATACTAGCTTTTTTGGACACAAGAATTTTTGTTCCATCCTTAGTGGTAAATAACATCTCATTTTCATTGAAGGAATTTAGTTCAGGATTTTGAATTAAGTTACAGACGTTATATTTAATAATATTTTCGCAAAAAAAGCACTTTTTCCCAATTACATCTTCAGGACTAAAACCTGTAATCATTTCTGCTTCTTTATTCCAAGAAGTTATCATAATATCTTTATTGATAGTGAAAATTGCCGAAGGTACAAGTTCAAGTATTAGTTTGTTGTATTCCAATGCATTTCGAAGTTCAGTTTCGTAATTAAGTCTTTCAGTTATGTCGATTAGAATTCCAACTACTGCCTCGTCATCAATTTCTTTTAAAACTATTGGGGAACGAATTGAAATATAAGTTTTTTTGTTTCCTTGGCTATCTATATGTTCAATTTGGTAGGTTTGTGTAATTAAAGATTTCCGAATTTCTTCATCTTTTTCCATAATGAATTTACTTATTGCTTCTGGAAATATTTCGTCTGGGCGTCTTCCAATTATTTCTTGTTTTGGTTTTTCTACATATAGTTCAAATGCTGTATTGCAATATCTGTAGCGTTGTGTTCGGAAACTTCTGTAATAAATGGGGTAAGGAATGGACTCAATCAATACTTCGAACAATTTTAATTGTGCATTCAGTTTCTCTGATAGGAGTTTCCTTTCTAACCCAAGGGAAATTTGTTCTGCAAGAGTATTTAAATAATAAATGTTTGCTCTTGAGAGGATTTGGTCTTGTGCATATGTATATATTACAATTACCCCAAGAGTTTCGCGCTGAATTGTTAATGGTAAGCTTATCATTAGTGAAGGTGGTTGCAATCGATTGTCGTCCCAAAAATGTTCGAGTTCTTCCTCAGTATATATTTTCGTTTTTTGCCTATATAACGAATCAATTATAGGATGGGATTTATTGTTTAAATCTAACCGAGAAAACCTATATCCGAATCTATCGTTATGTCGAACAATTTTTAATGTATTTGTTTCGCTGTTTTTTAATGCTAAAATGAAGTTTGGAACTATTGTAATAAATTGAATTGCTTTAATAATATTGTCTACAATTTCATAAATCTCTTTGTCTTGGTTAAATGTCTTGAAAACAGTGAAAATTGCATTCATAAAGTTTTGTAATTCAAGTTCTTCAGTAACATCTTGTAAAATAATTTCGTATGTTTTTCTTCCAGTTTCTTCTGTAAATAAAATATAATCCCCTTTTAAAATTCTTATTTGGCCATTTATGTCTTTAAATTCATTTAAAATATTTCTTGCCTCTCCATTTTCATTTAACAGAGTTTTTATTTTATCGAACCAATCAGGTTTTAGAAGGAGTTTTCTAAAGCTTTGTCCAATAATTTTTTCAATTGGATAGCCGAGTACCTTAGTGATAAAAGGAGAAACGACCTCTATTATTTCGTCTTCATTGACTTGAATAAGTATTTCATTAAGGCTTTCGAAAAGTTTTCTATACTGCCTTTCTCTTTTTGCTAATTCCTTTTCGATAAGATGTTTATCTGTTATATCAATAATTATTCCATCGAAAAACGTTTCGTTTGTCTCAGGGTCTTTTACTGCTTTCCCATAATCGTTGACAAATATTTTTTTCCCTTTTTTTGTTATCATTTCTGTCTCGACTTTCAAAAGCGTTTCTTCTTTGGAGGAATGAATTTTTATGACTTCATTCCTAATTTCTTTAGTTTTGTAAAAATGGTATGCAGAGTAGTTCAATAATTCTTCTACACTGTCACATTCCAATATCTTTGCAAGGGCAGGGTTTGCGAGTAGGATTTTTCCGCTTAAATTCGACCTATACACTCCAACGGGAATGTTGTCGATAAATTTTTTGTAATTTTCTTGGCTTTTTCTCAAATTTTCATACAATTCTTTTCGTTCTTGATTTTCTTTCTTTAGTAATGAATTTATTTCAGACAATTTTTCAATAGTGTCTTCAAGTTCTTTGGTTTTTTCTTTAATTTTTTGTTCAAGTTCAGCATTAAGGTTGTTTAATTTTTCAATGGTT
>JAOAEE010000066.1 GCA_026416955.1 Ignavibacteria bacterium
ATAGAAGGCATAACCACCAAAAAACTTGATAATTCCCTTTAGAGTGGAAAACTCTGGAAGGTTACCTTTTAAAATTACAGAATTAGGGAAAAAATAACCACCATTTGTTATAGAGAAGAAACCAAACAAAATTAGTGGTAATAACCCAAATACCCAAAGTAGAAAAAAGTATGTAAACTTTCTTTTTGCTAAAAGTGGCATTAGCATAGTAAAAGTAAAAAGAACAAGAAAATATTAGATTTCCAACGTTTATTCTCTTAATTAGAAAAATTTCATTTGAATATATTAAACAAACCGAGTTAATAATGTCTAATAAAAATAATGCAATGTCATTCACACTAAAAATCTTATAAATTAAAGCAAGCAGAATTGTCCAAAAAATTGAAGAAGATGAAGAACAAAAGGGTACTTGTTTACCCCCAATTACAATTTAAGGCAAGATTTTTTGCAATTGCCTCATAAATGTATGGGTCATCCAATAGATAAATAAATTTGCCACTATTTTGCAAATAAATAAGGAAAAAAAAGTAAAAACCAACAAGAGTAAAGAAGAAGAACAAAAGAAGAATATTTAATACTTTGAAGTAAATTTCATACAAAAAACAAAAATGATGGGAAGATTGTATTAATTTTTACCTTTTGTTTTTAAAGTGGGCCCTGAGGGACTTGAACCCCCAACCTACGGATTATGAGTCCGCCGCTCTAACCAGTTGAGCTAAGGGCCCTATTCAAAAACACTCAGTAAAAATTTCGTTCAAATGCAAAATTAAAAAAATTTTAACTATTAATAATTAAACAATCCTACAAAAATTCCAAAATTTAAAACAAAACCTTGTGGTTTTATTTCATTAGGAACAGATGTCACTTCTACAACGTCGTTCAATTTCCACTCAGCACCAAATGGGAATGGATAAGCCACTCCCAATCGTAGCATCAAAAAAGGAGTAGCAGCAAATTCGACGTTAACCCCAGGTTGGACAAACCAAAACTTCCCCTCAACAATATTTGAAGAATAATTATTTGATTTCAAATCGTTCCAATCGAACTTGTTTATTAGATATTTATTTAATGTGATTTTAGACCATCCAAAATTAACCCCAGGAAGAATTGCAAAAGACTTAAACAAAACTATTCCATAATCGATGGCAAAGGAAGTAAACTCGATTTCGAATTTCATCCCTTTTGTATTAAAATTTTCCTGCTTTTCAGATTTTTTAATTCCAGAGTATCCCGAGAAGCCAACTCGAAGGTTAGGAACCAAACCAATTGCTGTAAATCCTTGAGCACCAGATATAAACATAGGGCTTTTAATTTCGTCAATTCCAATAGATTTACATAAGTTATTGATTTCATCTAACTTAATAAAAAGAAAATTCCCAACATAACCCCCACCTAAACCAAAATATGGTGGCTTTTCAATTTGTACATTACTTTCTTCGAACTGAACATTATCTAAGTTATCTTGTGTTAATACAAAAAAGAAAGGAAAAAAGAACAAAAATAAAATAACAAAAAATTTTTTCATTGTCCACCCAAAATATTCTGGTTAATAAAATGTAAAAATAAGAAAAAATAAAAAAAGAATTATTTTTAATTTTGTTATTCTTTGCTTAGAGGTAGTTAGTATGAATGTCTTATTTCTTATTCTTTTTGGAATTGCTTGGTTCATATTTGCTTATTTTTGGTATGGAAACATAATCAAAAACAAAGTTTTACGCTCTTCGGATAATATTCCAACCCCAGCACATACACTGTTCGACAATAAAGACTATGTTCCAACAAAACCAATAGTGCTATTCGGTCACCACTTTTCTGCCATTGCTGGTGCAGGACCAATAATTGGTCCAATTCTAGCCTATTCCTACTTCGGTTGGCTTCCAGCCCTTCTATGGATATTGGTTGGTTCTGTATTTATTGGTGCTGTCCACGATTATTCGAGTTTAATTACTTCCGTTAGGAATAAAGGATTTTCTCTTGTAAACATTGCAGACACTGTAATTTCGCCAAGGGCTGGTTTTCTTTTTTCAGTTTTCGTTTTCCTAACATTAATTTTAGTTCTTGCTGTATTTTCCGACTTAACCGCTCGAACTTTAATGGAAGACCCAACAATAGTTGTACCAACTATTGGTTTAATTTTCGTTGCAATGCTTTTTGCAATTCTCCACTACCGAATGAAAATGAATGTTTATTTGGCAACCCTTATTTCTTTGGTTTGTTTAGTTTTGCTTTTATGGTGGGGACAAACCTTTCAAATCAAAGCATCTTATCACTTTTGGCTAATGATTATTTTGCTGTATTGCTTTGTTGCTGCAATACTACCAGTTTGGCTGCTTCTCCAACCAAGAGATTACATTTCTATGTACATTCTTGTCATTGGTATGACTCTTGGATACATTGGAATAATGATTCTTAACCCAACTATACAAGGACCCCAATACTTAGGATTTATGCACAAGAATATTCCATTATTTCCTATGTTATTTATTACTATTGCTTGCGGTGCGATTTCTGGCTTTCACTCTTTAATAGCAAGTGGTACTTCTGCCAAGCAATTAGACAAAGAAAGCCACGGAAAACTAATTGCCTACGGGGGGATGCTTACAGAGGGAGCTCTTGCTTTTTTGGTTATTGTTATGGTTGCAAGCGTTTTACCTTTTAACGGAGACCCAAAAAATTCTTTTATAGGAATATTAACAAACAAAAACGCAGATATACTTTTTGGTACTGCTTTAGGACAAACATTGAAATCTCTTGGAATACCAGTTGTCTTCGGTACTTCTTTTGGCATCCTTATGCTTAATGCCTTTATTCTAACTTCGTTAGATGCTGGAACCCGTCTCTGCCGATATATTGTACAAGAAGGATTTGGGGAGCGATACGGGGGTATATTAAAAGATAAATACTTTTCAACAGCAATAATCGTTGTTTTAACATTTCTAATTTGCCTTAGTGGTAGTTATCAAAAAATTTGGTCTGTTTTCGGTGCTGCAAATCAATTAATAGGAACTTTGGCTTTGTTTGTAGTTACTTCATATCTGCTTGGTGTTAAAGCCCCAAGATATTACACTCTAATTCCAGCAATCTTTATGCTCATTATCACAGAAGCTGCTTTGCTCTACCAATTTTTCTTTATTTATTTACCCAAAAAAGATATAATTCTGTTGATAATTTCTTTACTACTAATCATTCTTGGGTTTTTGGTTGCATCTGAATCTTTGCAAAAAATATTTGGAAGGAAAGTTGCAACTCAACCAAAAGTTGAACCTTCACCAGTGGAAAATGCAAAATAAGTCGATAGCAATTATTGGAAGTGGTATTGCAGGTATTTCCGCATCAATTCAATTATTAAAAAAAAACATACCACATACAATTTTCGAAAGGAGAGACTTTTGCGGAGGTAGATTCTATTCCTTTTACGATAAAAATTTTGAAATGGAACTCGACAATGGACAACATTTTTTTGTTCTTTCCTATAAAAATTTCCTCGAAATATTGAATTTTCTCCAAACTAGAAAATTTGTTTTTTTTCCAAAAGAAGAAAAAATTTTCTTTTATCGCAAAGACAAAGAAAAAGCATATTTTATTTTATCCCAAAAGAAAAGATTTTTTTCATTGCTATTTTCTTCTTCATTTAACTTTATAGAAAAGTTAAGGTATTACCAATATTATAACTTAAATAAATTTTTCATTGAATTGGCAATTAAATCAAGCGATTCTTTTCCAAAAGATATCGACGCAAAAGAATTTCTACTTTCTAAAAAAGTTCCAATACCTACTATTAGAGAATTTTGGGAACCTTTGGGTGTTTCCATATTTAATAATTCTTTGGAGAAAATACCGGCAAATCTTTTCGCAAATGTTGTCAAAATTCTTTTCATTTCAGGAGCTGGAACTAATGTGATTGGATATTCTTGTGTTCAACAATCAAAAATTCTTGAGAATTATGTAAAAATAATAGAAGAAACCAACTCGAAAATCTTCTTTTCGCACCAAATTACTAGTATTTCTAAAACTAACGGTAAGTTTCGAGTTATTGCAAATAACGAGGTTGAATACTTTTTCGATAATATTATTTTATGTGTTCAACCAAATGTTTTGAATAAAATTTTACCAGAAGACTGGTTGAAAGACGATTACTTTAAATTTCTCAAACACATTAACTTTAATCCAATAGTTTCAATATACATTAAAACCAACAAAAATATTATAGAAGAAGATTTTGGCTTTCTACTCAATTCACCATTCCATTGGATTTTTAACAAAAGTAATATGCACGAATTGCCTACTCCACCTTACTTTTACTCCTTTACTACAAGTAACGCAACTCAACTTGTATCCCTATCTACAAAAGATATTCTAAACTTACTTCAATTTGAAATTCTTGAATTTTTCGACAAAGAAATAAACATTCTTAAATATAAAGTTATCAAGGATAAATTTGCAACAATTGATATTAATGTAAAGTTCAATAAATATAGACCAACCCAGGAAACTCCCATCGAAGGCTTATACATTGCGGGCGATTGGACGCAAACTATGCTACCCGCAACATTGGAAAGTGCCGCCCTAAGCGGTAAACTTGCAGTCCAAAAAATGTTGGAAAAAATGGATATCCTATGACAATTCCAAACATATTAAGCTTAACAAGGCTTATACTTGGTTTCGTAATAGGATTCTTCCTTATTTCAAATCAAAAAACGCTCGCAATCATCTTGATTTTTATTGCTTGGATTACAGATTTACTCGATGGTTTTCTTGCAAGGAAACTTAATTCCATATCTGAACTCGGAAAAATCCTCGACCCAATTGCCGATAAAATATTAATACTAATTATTGTAATTTCACTTCTAATCAATAAGACTATTTCTCCTGTTACTGGAATGTTTGTTGTGTTTAGGGACCTAATCATCCTTAGCGCTGGTTTTTTTGCGGCAAAAAAGTTTAATTTCGTTATCCCTTCAAACATTATTGGAAAAATCTCTGCGTTTTTGATTGGCACGATATTATTTGTCCTATTATTCTCTCCAAACTTAAAATTAAAATACTTTCTGGAAATTTTAATATGCATCATTTCTGTTGTTTCTTTGTTCCTATATTCTTTCTATTATTTCAACTGGTGGAAAAGGCTAAAAAGTTCTTAATTTTGTCTTTTTATTATTTTTACTATGGGTTTTTTCGATAAATTCAAAGAAAAAGTTTCTGGTTTTATTAAATCGACCTCAGAAACACTTTCAGTTGACAAAATTAAAACTGGCCTTACTAAAACCAGAACAAATTTTTTCGACCGTATTCGAAATACAATAGGACTTGGCCGGAAAATAGACCAACAATTACTCAACGAATTAGAAGAAATTTTGATTACCGCCGACATTGGTTTTGAAGCAACTGAAAAGATAATAGATACTATTAAAAAGAATGCTGCAAAATACAATATCGCAACAAGTGATGATATTATAGAGTTAATTAAATTGGAGATTCTAAATATTCTTGAAGCATCTTCCCAAGAATTAAACACAAATCCTTTTCATATAGATGAAAACAACAAACCTCACGTAATTCTTATCGTTGGCGTTAATGGTGTCGGAAAAACAACAACGATTGGAAAATTAGCCTATAATTTCAAGAAACTAAACCATACTGTATTAATAGGCGCTGCCGACACATTTCGTGCCGCTGCCAACGAGCAACTCGAAATCTGGGCGGAAAGAGCTGGAGTTCCATTAATTCAACAGAAGCAAGGAGCAGACCCTGCATCGGTAGCATACGATACTTTGCATTCTGCAATAGCAAAAAAAACCGATGTAGTCATTATCGATACTGCTGGAAGACTACACAATAAGGCTCATCTTATGGCAGAGTTAGAAAAAATCCAGCGTGTTATGAAAAAACTAAAAGCCACTGCCCCCGACGAAGTCCTACTTGTCCTCGACGCAACCACTGGTCAAAATGCAATCCAACAAGCCAGAGAATTTACAAAGGTAACCCCAATCACTGGAATAGTACTTACAAAACTGGATGGAACAGCAAAAGGTGGTGTGATTGTTCCAATTGCAATGGAGTTCAAAATCCCTGTTAAATTCATTGGTGTCGGCGAAAAAATCGACGACCTTCAACCATTTAATCCCGTAATTTTTGTCGATGCCCTTTTAGGATAATCCCCAGAAAAATCCATTTTTTAATAACCATTTTTTTAAAATTTAAGCTAATCAATGTTTAATTACATTTGTTAACAAAAAATTAAACACACCTGTCATTAAATAATTCATTCAACTAACAATGCTGAACTCATAAAAATATTGTATCTAATTTTTTGAAAATTGTGAAACTTTTTAAAAATTTTGGGTAAAATATTTATAGGTGGAAACTTTAGAATTCGGTGGAACCATGAAAAAATTTTTTATTTTATTTGATATATTGGAGAACGCCTTGAAAGGTATTGTTATTATTATTACCGAAGTCAACTATAAGAAATTTATTAATAAAATTCCAAATCTTCATTCACCTGAATCTTACAACTGGATAATATCAAATTTGTTTTATTCTACTTTCATTGGTTTTGGTTTTACAGTCCATTTAGAAAGGAAAAAATATGCTGTAACTATTGACCACCTAATACACTACTTAGATATTATAGAAAATAAATCATTTATTTTTCACTCTTACAATGGCGTTTCTTCAAAATGTAAACTTATTGGTTGGGATAAATTTTACGATATAGGAATTCTTGAAATACTAGATGAAGTAAATGCAAATATTGTTCCTTCGAAGCTTAGGCAGCAACCAATAAGATTTGCAGAAGAAGTTTTTGCTATTGGCATTCCTATGCCAAATGAATCCCACTTACAGTTTACAATCACCAAGGATATGGTCAATGGTGTAAATAGAGTTTTTAAATGCTCCTTCACTCCTTTTGGTTTTATTCTACATTCTGGTTATACTTTTTTCTTCGGAAACAGAGGAGGTTCTTTAATCGACACTAGTGGTAGAATTGTAGCAATAAATATCCAATTTCAAACAACAAGTGAGTTTTCCCCAATTGATTATGAAGCTATTCCTACATATTTCATCAATAATACTCTTGATGGTACTCTGGTTATAAAGTTGAAAAAGATTTTATTCGCACTGGTAAGATTAATTGACTTTTTAGAGGTGGAATTTAAAATTCAAAATAACCAGACTGAAATTGGGGTTGTCAAAATTAACGACATCTCAGATGCTTCATTTTTTATAAATAAATTACAAGCTAAGGAAGTACTCTTATTAGTTAATAGTAATCCAATTAAAAGTTTTTTGGAGCTAATATATTATCTTGGTCAAATCAAAGTTAACCGAAATTTTTCTATTACCATTCTTAAGGGAAACTATTTTTTAAATTTCGAGGAACCATCAAGCGGAATTACTAATTCTTCTTACGAACAAATTGCTAACTTTGTTTTGAAAAAATATTACTTCAATTTAACTATCAAACAAACAAAAAATGCTCCAAATTACTTATCCTCAAAAGAAGAAGAAACTTTGGTTCTGAAAAAAGTTTCGTATAACACTTCTATGTGGCTAATTAATCATTTTATACAACTTGTGTTTTTACCAAACTTCAAAATCATTTTAGCAGCATTTACCGCAAAAAGAGTAGGTAGATTATCTAAATTAATTAAATTTGAAAAGCGATTACAATGACAATAATTATAATTTTACAATTTATTAAATTAAAATAGTTAATTATGAAAACAATGATTAGGTTTATTTCTTCTTACATTTTTCTAAACATTCTTAAATTAAAGATAGTATTCTTGTTTTTTATCACTTGGATTACTTTGCGGAAAATATCACCGAAACAATTCCTATGTTGAATAAATTTTGTAGAAAAAATGTTTATTAAAACATTTTTTTCTTTCATTTGTAGTTGTTTTGTAGTCTTTTCCCAAACTTGGCGGGAAGCGCAAGATAGCGTTTCATATTATTTTTCGCAAAATGATTTCCCGAAAGCCTTCGCTTGGGCTGAAAAAGAGTTTTCCGCTGCACAGCGAGAATTCTCTCAAACACATCCAAATTATTTGCTTTCCCTTCGCCATATTTTTGTTATTAACTCAAATCTTCAAGTCAAAAAGGATATTACTCCATACTTGAAAATAGTCGAGAAATTGGTGGATATCGAACCAGAAGGTAATCTTTATACAAAATATGTTTTTTATTCTGAACTGTCCATTTTGTTGAATGTGATTGGGAATAGTCAACTCATTGAAAGAACTAATTTC
>JAOAEE010000030.1 GCA_026416955.1 Ignavibacteria bacterium
TTTCGATTGATGTTGGAGCGATAAACAACCTTCCAAGTGGAGTATACATCTTACAAGTCAGTAATGGAAACGAAGTTATCCGTCGGCAATTCGCTGTAGTCCGTTAGAAACAAGTATTACAAGGACGAAATATCAAATGTAGAGACTGGCCACCCAGTCTCTACATTGTTTTTAGGGCAAAATAATGCGAGAAAAAGTACGAATATTGCACAAAGTTCTCAATTGGATAGGTATTGTTTTGGACATCGCTTTAAATTAATAAGGAGTGTACCTTCCAAGTTTTTATAGGTGAATTCTGGAAAATTATATCGAAAGCAACAAGAATATTTATTCTTGAATATTGCTTTTCTACAAATTTATTTCTTAATTTTGTTTGAATTTGCGAGGTTAGGATGGAGTTGATAGACCAAAAGACGAAAAAGATAATGGAAGAATGCAAAGAGCGTGCGCGTGCTGCTGGTTTGCAATTCGAAAACGAAACACTCGAATATATTGTATCGAACCGAGACCTTTTGGAACTTTCTCCAAAGTATATGATACCAACCCTTTACGACTATTGGGTACACGATGTTGAAGTATTGAAAGAATATGGAAAATACAAACTTTATCCCACTAATCCTTACGAGACAGTAATTAACTCACGTCCAGCAATTTCATTTTACAATAGCGACAACCCAGATTGGCTGAATACAATGATTTTTTACCACGTTCTTGCACACATCGACTTCTTCCAAAATAATATTCATTTCAAACATACTTGGGACGAGGACTTTGTTGGAATGGCTCTTGCCGACAAGCGCTTGATTGAATCGCTTCGCAATCAGTATGGTCGCTGGGTCGACTATGTAATAGAGTTTGCGCGGTCTTTGGACAACATAGTTGGTTTCTACGATACATTATTTCATATTGATTACCCTATAAATAAGGCAGACCTAAGCCCAATTGAATATTATTTCAACAATTTTCTTCAAGATGAACTGAAAGCCCCACAACACCAGATTTTTTCAGAACTCGGAAAGTACAACAGTTTATTGGCAAACAATACAGAAGAAGTTGCAAATAGCACCTTTTTGGCTGACATAACAATGCGATATCCCGAGTTCGATGCAAAATATAAAAAGTTTATTGAATCGCAAAAAGTGCCAGCCGTGGACTTGCTTGAATTTATCCGAGACTATTCTCCATTTTTGCAAAAAGAAGCAAATCAATGGATGAAAACCATACTTACAATAATACGAAATACAGCATTATATCTTGCACCGCAAGTTCGAACCAAGATACTTAACGAGGGCTGGGCAAGTTACTGGCACGACGAACTTTTCCGAAGCGACGAAAAGCTTCGCTCGCACGAAGCAGATTATGCCCGCGTCAATGCAAATGTTACTTCTATCTTTCGGCTTGGTCTTAACCCATATGCAATTGGATTAAGACTAATTCAATATGTAGAAGAACTTGCCGAAAAAGGGAAATTGAACTACGACTTCCAAAAAATCGAAAGTATAGAAGAACGCGAAACTTACAATAAGAAAACCGGGGAAGGCAAAAAAGCTATTTTTAACCTACGCAAATATTTTTCCGATTTTACATTGCTGAATATTTTCATCACTCAAGAATTTGTCGACAAATACGACCTTTTCGTCGTTGGGATGCGACCCGATTTCGAACGGCAAACTATTCAATACTATGTCCAAAGCCGAAAAGCCGAGGACTACAAGAAGATGATACTCGATGCACTGTATCATCCACCTTACATTACTGTTGACCTAAACAAAACAAGCGAGAAACTGCTATACTTAGTGCATCACTTCGAAGGCAAACAACTCATAAAAGAGTTCGTTCCCGATGTCCTTGTTGGAATAGAGTTTCTTTGGGGTGGAGAAGTGCAGTTGGAGACAACCGAAATAATTATTGAACGACCTCAATCCCCAACAGAAAGACCGAAATACCGCCGCCAGCGCATCCTTTGGGTCTGCAAAGACCGAAAAGTAAGTAGAAAAAATATCTAACTTAAAAATTATTAATGTTTTTTGTTAACTAATCAGCTACGTGGCTTATTGCAAATTAGATAAACTTACCCCCACACCACTTTTTCTAGTCTTGTATGTAATTCTAATTATTGTAAGATTTTAAGGATTGATTATTTAAGTATTAAATTGGTTAATTGAACTCGTACTAAAAATCACTGTAAAACTTAACCAAACTTGGAGTTTTTTAGTTTCAATTTTGGAAAATACCTCGCAGAAGCAATTATTTCTTTATCAGTGTAGGCGAATAGTCTTCCAATGTTAGGAACAAAATTGAACACAACATACAAGTTCTTAATTTTTTTATTGTTAATTTTCAAGACAAATTATCATCAGCTTGAACTGCAAATAATAAGAAAAAGGTTTAAAAAAATAAAAGATTTACACAAAAACTATTTTCCTTTTTTGAAATAAAGCAAAACGAAAAATTTTTATATCATTATTTTTATAAGTATCAACAAGCCAAATAACTTGCCAATTTAACCAATAGATATAGACAAATGAAAAATAAATATTTAATTCATTAAACAATTCATTTCTTATTTTTGCAAATGGTGGTTAATAATTTTTGTAAGTTATTGGAAGATAAATATGAACAAAAAATTTATTATCTATGGAATTATACTATTTTTGTCTTTTGGAAGTTTTCTATTCTGTCAAAATCAACAAAGAATGGAGAATGGAAAGATGAAAGGAGAAGGGTCTAGGATAAAATTACCCGCGCCCCGACTTCACAGTGAATTCTCGCTTGAACAAGCCATTGCAAACCGACGCTCAGTTCGCGAATTTAAACCTTTACCAGTTTCCATCGAGGTTGTCTCGCAACTCCTTTGGGCTGCACAAGGAATAACCGACACTGTACACAATTTCCGAACCGCACCTTCGGCTGGTGCTTTGTTTCCTTTAGAAATTTATGTTGTTGTTTCGAATGTAACTGGTCTACCCAAAGGGGTATACAAATACCTTCCCCAAAAAAATGAAATTCAAAGAATAAAAGAAGGCGATGTTGTTTCTGAACTTATGCGCGAAGCACTTTATCAAGATTGGATAGAGCAGAGCGCATTGATTTTGGTTTATGCAGCAGTTTTTGAGCGAACAACTTGGAAATACGGAAAGCGTGGAATTCAGTATGTATATATGGAAGTTGGGCATTCGGCACAAAATGTTTGTTTACAAGCAACTGCTTTGGGACTTGGAACAACGACCGTAGGTGCATTTAACGACGAAGGAATTAAGCGAGTTGTTGGTTTAGCCAAAGATGAACATCCACTCTACATTCTTCCAATAGGAGTTAAGTAATAGAATATTTTTTAAAAATTAAGTATTTTTTGTTACCAACTGCTTGTATTGCTCGAAAATAATGCGAATGGTCTTTTCGATTGAAAAATTTTTTTCGACAAATTCTCTTGCTCTACTACCATAAATCCTTGCTCTATCAGTATCTTTAAGGAGTTCGAGCAATTTATTAGCAAAATCTTTGGGGTCGTCGCATATAAAAAGGCCAAAATTCTCATCTGCATCGATACCCTCGGCACCAACTTTTGTCGAAACAACGGGAAGAGCCATTGCCATTGCCTCGAAAATTCGCATTCTTACACCACTAGCAACAAACAAAGGGACGACAAATACAGTCGCTCTATTGTAGTATGGTTGTACTTTTGGTACATATCCAATGATATCGACATTTCGATATTTTTTGCAAAATTCGGGGGGATTTTTTCCAAGAATTGTCAATTTTGCCCTTGGTTCCTCTGAAATTACCAAAGGATGCACATTGTCGAGATACCATTTTAGACCATCGACATTTGGTTGCCATTGGTATGTGGTTGCAAAAACAATTTCAAATGGGTTTCGCTCTATTCTTGGGTCGAGTTCCCAAAGCGACAAATCGACCCCGGGTGGGGCAACATATACCTTGGACTTGGGCGCAAGTTCAAGCGCACGTTGGCGGTCCTCTTCTGTGCAAGTAAAGGAAACATTAGCGTAGCGAATAGCCTCGGCTTCTACTTTTCGTAAAAGTTCGGTTTGCTGTCGAAGAAATATTCTTTTTGGAGAGTACTTTTTTTGCTCGTCCAAGTAGCGTTTCCAAATAAGCCATTCTATATTGTGAAGCCGTAAGCCAACTGGTTTACTCGTTCTCTCAGAAATCCATTTACCTACGGAAAACATTGCAGTATGGTCAAGATGAATAATATCGAAATCAATGTCTTTTAATAAATCCGAAAAAAAAGTTTTTGCCTTTTTTGTAAAGTATTTTTCGACAAATATTGGTTTGTTGACAATGAAGTATTTGACAATTTTGGGAAAAGTATTAGCAGTATTTTCCAAAATGACGTATGGATAGCAAAAAGTTTTAAAGTGGTGCAAATAGTCTTCTGGAAGTGGAAATCTAGAAAAAGCAACAAAAAAAATTTCGGCACCGAAACGACTTAATTGTCGAGTTATGTTGTAAATTCCATTTTTGCCTCCACTATCCAGCGGAAAGGGGAATTGTGGAGAGATTTGCAAAATCTTCATTTTCTTGCTATTTTCTTTAATTTTACCTTTAACATTTCGGAAAAATATTTAACTTGCAAAGAAAAGAAGCTTTTTCCCAAAGTAATGATTTTCAACTTGTCTTTTGGAGCCACAATCCGTTCGGTTCGAATCGTTCTGAAAATTGTTGTGGTCATTAGAAAAAAACCTTCGAGCAAAACAAGAGGAGAAATTCTACGAATAATCCCTTCGACAAATTGGAAAAAGAAAACAAGGAATGTTCTTCCAATTGCCCGAAAAAAAGGAAAGAAACGCCAAGTAAAGCGAATAAATTGCTCGCAAGTGCACAGCCATCGATAAGAAGCATCTCTTTCGGTTGTCGAAGCAAAATGGAGTGTCCGAATATTTGGGAAAAAGCGGATATTGAAACCAGCAAGAAGAGCCCTTGCAGCAAAGTCGTATTCCTCGTAGCCAAAGCCAACAAATCCACCTATTGTTTCGAAAACTTTTCTTCGAATTGCAGCCCCAGTGCCCGAGAAACCGTTCGAAACAAAACCATCGGGGGGTACGTTGTTTCGGTCGATTTCCAACGGATACCAATTCCAAACCTCGTAACCACGACGGACTTCTATATCTTCTGTGGCTATGATATCAATTTCTGGATATTTATTAAAAATTTCGACTACTTTTTCGAAAGCATCGTTGCTTTCGGGAAAGGAATCACTATCGCATCTCCAAATAATTTCGCCCGAGGACCAGTGGACACCAAGAATAATAGAGCGAATATCGAAATTTTCTGGTAGCCAGTAATATTTTATCTCGGGAAAAAGCTTTGGTATGGTTTCCTTAGTTCCGTCGGTAGAGCAATTGTCGACAACAACGATTTCCTTGTTGGGATATGTTTGATTTTGATATGCTTCGATAGTTCGGATTAAGTCATCTTTTCGGTTTCTTGTAGCAATTACAACTGAAATTTTCATATGAAAAAATTAATAAATTACAATTTTACTAATTTTCAATCAGTAAGCAAAAGAAGTATGGATACAGCAGTGATTTTTGGAAGTGGAACTTGCCCAAGCAGTTCGAAGTTATACAAATCTGCCTATAAACTTGGGGAATTCCTTGCCTCGAAGGGATACAATATTGCAAATGGTGGTTATTTTGGGGTAATGGAAGCTTCGGCAAAAGGTGCTTCGCTCTTTAATGTCGAAAGAATTGGGGTTGTTTTTCGTGGATATAAGTCCAACACAAACCAATATTTAACAAAAGTGGTGGAAACCAAATCATATCTTGAACGTCTTTCAAAATTGATTGAGTTAGGCAATGTTTATTTTGTCTTCGAAGGAGAAAGCGGAACTTTGCTTGAATTTTTTGCACTATTAGCATTAACAAAAAGGGGAGAAATAAATAAAAAAGTGTTTTGCATCGGGAAAAAATGGATAAGAATAAAAAAATTCTTTAAGAAACAGATGGAATTTTTAGATAATGTACCAGATAAAAAATTTTATTTTTTCGAAAGCCTCGATGAACTTATAGAAAAACTTATCTAAAATTCGTTGTTTATTTATTGTTATTTTTGATTTTTTTTGTATGGGATATTTTCCAATATTTATCGACTTAAATAAGTTCAAGGCATTGGTAATAGGTGGCGGCGAAGTAGCCACTCGCAAGGTTTTGAACCTACTTGAATTCGACCACAAACCCAAAGTGATTGCACCAGAATTCGCCCCCGAATTAGAAGCAATAATAGCCCAATTCAATCTTGACTGTGTCCGAAGGAAATACCAGAAAGGTGACCTTGCTGGATACAATCTTATTTTTGTGGCTACCGACGACAAAGAAGTCGATACATTAATAAAAAAAGAAGCCGATAAGATTGGTGCGATTGTAAATTTTGCCGACAAACCAGAACTTTGCGATTTCATTGTTCCTTCGTTTATTAAGCGAGGTGACCTTGTAATATCTATATCGACGCAAGGGAAAGTCCCTTTTCTTTCGCGCTATTTCCGCGAAATATTGGAAAAAAAAGTGCCCAAAGGGATGAAAGATTATGTAGAGATTTCCGCTTACTTTCGCTCGAAGTTAAAGGAACTTGCTGTACCTAAGAAATTAAAAGATGAAATAATCGAAGAATTTCTTTCGGTCAAATGGATTGAAATTATTGAAGACGATGGAATTGAATATGCAAAACTATTGGTAAACCACCTTATAGATTATTATGCTAATAAACAAAGATAAAGGAGTTGTTTACATTGTTGGGGCTGGACCAGGAGACCCTAACCTTTTAACATTAAAAGCAAAAAAAGTAATAGAGATAGCCGATGTAATTCTCTACGATAGACTTGTCAACCCAGCAATCTTAGACTTTGCAAAAAGCGATGCAAATAAAATATTTGTAGGTAAAGAACCACGAAAGCATAGATATCCCCAAGAGGAAATAAACAAATTAATGTTGAAATTTTCATTAGAAGGGAAAATAGTTGCTCGTTTGAAAGGTGGGGACCCATATATATTTGGGCGAGGTTCAGAAGAAGCATTGTTTTTGTATGAACACAACATTCCATTCGAAGTTATCCCGGGAATTACTGCAGGAATTGGAGCATCTACCTATGCTGGTATACCTTTGTCCCATCGTTCTCTTGTTACTCAAATTCTTTTTCTAACTGCACACGAAGACCCAACAAAGGAAGAAAGCCAAATCGATTTGCAAAACATTGCAAAGATGAAAAATACCACTATCGTAGTATATATGGGTGCATCGAAAGTAAATTCTTTTGTAGAGGAATTAATTCGTTTTGGGTTCAACAAAGATGCCCCTGTTGCAGTAGTGGAAAACGCAACAATCAACCAACAAAGAACTTTCGTCGATAAATTAGAAAATATTCCTCAACTTGTCCAAAAGGAAAATTTGGCACCACCTTTGTTAACAATAATTAGCCCGTGTGCAGAATTTTCTAATAAGTTAAACTGGTTCGAAAAAAGGCCTCTTTTTAAAAAAAGGTTTATTACAACGCGCTCACTTGACCAATCGAAAGAATTATTCCAACTCCTTTCCGAAGAAGGTGCAGAAATTATCCCATTTCCAGTGTTTCAAACACAAGGAATACATTATTCCGCAAAGAAATTACTTTCCTATCTAAATTATGATTACGATTGGATAATATTTACAAGTCAAAACGGTGTCAGATACTTTATGGAAAATCTTAAAAAATACGACCTCATTAAGTATCTATTGAAGTTCAAAATTGCTGTACTTGGACCGAATACAGCCGAAGAGCTTTCCCGTTTTAATCTTAAACCTCATTTTATGCCAAAAAGTTACACATCGCTAGATTTTATTTTCGACTTCTTCACTGATAAAAACTTGAAAAAATATAAAATATTAAGAATTAAAGGAGATTTCGAAAACGACCCAATAACTAATGATTTAAAAGACCTTTGTAAGGAAATAGAAACATTAACAGTCTACAAAATTTCAAAAGTTCAACATAGTGAAGAAGAAGTAAACGCACTCCTTAATTCTAAACCAGACGGAATTATTTTTACTGCTTCGATTACAGTGAAATACTTTTTCGAGATTTTGGGAAACACCAATGCTACAAACTTTTTGAAACAGATTAGGGTCTTTGCAATTGGTCCGATGACCGAAAAAGAACTAGTAAGGAAAGGAATTAAATATGTAAATGTTTCTAAAGTTCATACAATTAAAGGTATTGTTGAACTTATGAAGGATTTTTATACAAATTGGCAAATTCTATGAAGTATATTCTTACACCCGAAGAAATGAAGAATGCCGACAAAAATGCAATCGAAAACTATGGCGTTCCATCAATTGTATTGATGGAAAACGCAGCACGTTCGTCGGCTATTTTTATCCATCAAATTATCGCCGAACTTGGTTTGAAAGAACCAAGTTTCACATTTTTTTGCGGAAGTGGAAACAACGGTGGCGATGGTTTTGCTCTTGCTCGTCATTTGTTCGATTTGTACAAAGTAAGAGTTTTCTGGATTGGAGATGAGACGAAAATGAGCGAAGAAACCCATACGAACTTTCTTGCTGCAAAAAGACTTGGTATCCCCGTGACGAAATTGGAAAACAATGAAGAAGTCGAAAGATTAACTTTGGATACAGAAATTATTGTCGACGCATTGATTGGTGTCGGAGGTAACGAGAACATTCGTGGATTGGCTTTGGACATTTTAAGGAAAATTAAAAATTCTAAATCGGTAAAAATTGCAATTGATTGCCCAACTGGTTTAAATTCTCTAAATGGTGTTGCGAACGAATTCTGCTTCGAAGCCGACTACACAATTACAATGTTTACATACAAACTTGGGTTATTAATAAACCGGGGACCCGATTTTACTGGGAAAATTTTGGTGGCTAACCTTGGTGTACCAAATTTCATTGTAAAAAGTATTTCAAAAACCTTTGCATATGAAACAGAAGATTTACCCTTACTTATTCCAACTCGTTACCGCAGAAGTTCAAAATTCAATTATGGTCGTGTTCTAATCATTGCTGGTTCAGAGCGTTATCCCGGAGCAGCAGCATTAACTGCAAATGCATCGATAAAATCAGGTGCCGGGCTTACAATACTTGCAAGTACAAATTTCCATCCTGCTTTGTTGCCAGAAGTGATTAGATTTCCTTTGCCTGCAACAGTTTCGGGAAGTATTGCAAAAAATTCCTACGATATTCTTCTCGACGAAATTGAAAAGTCGGACGCAATTGCAATCGGTCCCGGGCTTACGGACGATTCTGAAACATTGTCTTTAGTAAAAAAAATTATCGATAACTTTAAAGACAGAAAAAAAATCGTTCTCGACGCCGATGGTCTAAAAATTTTGGACCCAAACTCTATTCTAACAAAGAATGTCATTATCACACCACATAGTGGAGAACTTTCCAAAATTACTGGAATTCAAAGAAGTCAAATAGAGCAAAATTCCTATTTTCTCGCCAAAGAATGGGCAAGCAAATTAAATTGCATAATACATTTAAAAAGTGTGCCACCAGTTACAACTGACGGGGAAATCTCCTATCTTTGTTTAACTGGCAATCCGGGTATGGCTTCTGGGGGAAGCGGTGATGTTCTTACAGGAATAATATCCACTTTTGCTGCAAGAGGTTTACCACAGTTAATTGCAGCATCTCTTGGAGCTTTTGTACATTCCCTTGCTGGCGATAACTATGCCCAAAAATATGGTATGGAAACTCTCACTGCTTCGTCTTTAATTGATTGTTTACCGGAGGTATTGTAGTTGAGAATACAAAAAAAGTCTCTGTTAAAAGTGCCAGCAATAGCATTTGCAATATTAATCTTTCTTCTTTCGCAGATACCCGGAGAAAAGTTGCCCCCAAATGTTTTCGACTTGCAAGACAAAGTGTTGCACTTGTTCGCCTATTTCCTTTTTGGCCTATCCTTGATTATCGCTACTGCAGTGGTTAAAAATAGAACACGAGCATTCCTGATAGTAATATTAATTGGCTTTTTTTATGCTCTGCTCGACGAACTACATCAAATGTTTGTACCAAACCGGGTTTGCGACATCACAGATTGGGCTGCAGATTTTTTGGGTGTTGTAATTTCTTTGGTGTTCCTAAATAAGTTACGAAAGTGGATTAGCAATAGGATTAATATTTATTAACTATGGGAAATATATTCAAATTGGAAAAAGAGGCCGAAGATTGCAAAGCAAGGGCTGGAATATTGTATATCAATGGAACCGAAATCCCTACCCCAATCTTTATGCCGGTCGGGACTTATGGAACAGTAAAAGCAATGCTGCATAGTTCCTTAATTGAAATTGGCTATAAACTAATTTTAGGCAACACCTACCATCTCTATTTACGCCCCGGTTTAGAAATCATCGAGCATTTCCAAGGACTACACAATTTTATGAACTGGAAATACAGCATACTTACCGATAGTGGTGGATTCCAAGTCTTTTCGCTTCAAAGTTTTAGGAAATTGACCGAAGAAGGGGTTGAATTCGTTTCGCATTTAGACGGGTCTAAACATTTTTTTACCCCAGAATCTGTTGTTCAATACCAAAGAGTGCTTGGTTCGGACATAATGATGGTACTCGACGATTGTGTTGAATACCCAGCAGAATACGGCAGAGTTTTAGAAGCATTGGAAAGAACATTGATTTGGGCAAAAAGGAGTATTCAAAAGTTTAAAGAAACCGAACCTCTTTGGGGTAGGGAACAATATATTTTCGGGATAATTCAAGGAGGAACCTACCCAGAATTAAGACTGAAGGCAGTCGAAGAAATGCTTAAATTCGATTTTGATGGTTACGCAATTGGTGGCTTATCCGTTGGGGAACCCGAAGAGACTATGTACGAAATGACCAATATTTGCACTGAACGATTACCAGCCGATAAACCTCGTTATCTGATGGGAGTTGGAACACCACAAAATCTTCTTGAATGTATCGAACGAGGGGTCGATATGTTCGATTGCGTACTACCCACGCGCAACGGAAGGAATGGACAGATATTTACAACACGTGGAAAAATCAATATTAGAAACGCAAAATATAAATTTTCTAAGGAACCCATCGACCCCGGTTTAGACAATGAAATTTCAAAAAATTTTACACTTGGCTATTTACGGCATTTATTCAATACAGACGAAATACTTGGTCTGACCCTCGCTACCTACCAAAATCTTGCCTTTTATAAATGGTTGGTCTCGACTGCCAGAGAAAAAATACTTTCGGGTTTGTTCCGTTATTGGAAAAATAACTTAATTTTGAATTTTGTTGATGAATAATTTTAAAAAGGTGAAAATATGTTTTTAAGTTTCGCAAATTTTATTGCTTTCGTTCCTCCACAAGGTGGTGGTGCCCAAGGTGGTGCAAGCAGTATGCTTGTTACCTTGATTATGTTTGCATCTATTTTCTTGATTATGTATCTGTTGATGATACGACCTGCACAAAAGCGGCAAAAGGAACATCAAAAAATGCTTGAAAGTTTGAAAATTGGCGACCGTGTTGTTACCACCGCTGGTATTCACGGAACAATTGTAAGTATGGACGGTGCGACTGTAACATTGCAAGTTTCGGACAATTGCAAAATTCAATTTGAAAAAAGTGCAATTGCTGGAAAAAAACAATAGTTTTCCATTGCTATGGATACAATTGAAGAGGCATTGAAAGATTTAGCCTCGGGCAAAATGGTTATAGTAGTCGACGACGAAGACCGCGAAAACGAGGGAGACCTAATTGCAGCTTCCGAACTTTGCACCCCAGATATAATTAACTTTATGGCAACACACGCCCGTGGTTTAATTTGCGTTGCCATCACAGAAGACCGCGCACGTGAGCTCGAACTCGATGTAATGGTACGCGAAAGTACTGGATTGCACGGAACCAAGTTTACTGTATCAGTAGATTACATACACGGAACAACAACTGGTATTTCTGCTTTCGACCGAGCAAAAACAGTACGCGCTTTGGTTAACCCTGCAACTAAACCTTCGGATTTAGCGCGCCCTGGGCATATTTTCCCTTTAATTGCAGTTAGCGAAGGTGTATTACGACGTGCCGGACACACCGAAGCTGCCGTCGATTTAATGAGGCTTGCTGGGTTGTATCCATCGGGTGTCCTTTGCGAAATTATTAACGACGATGGCTCGATGGCAAGAAGACCCGACCTTGAAAAATTCGCAGAAAAATTCAACCTTAAAATTATTACGGTTAAAGATCTAATTGCCTATAGATTTAAACGCGACAAACTTGTTAAATGTGTTGCTTCTGCCAAACTCCCAACAAGATATGGCGATTTTGTTGTAAAAGTCTACAAAAATATTGTCGACAATAAAGAACACGTTGCACTTATTAAAGGCACTTGGAACGAAAACGAACCAATACTTGTTCGTGTTCATTCTGAATGCTTGACGGGGGACGTATTTGGCTCGCTCCGTTGTGATTGTGGGGACCAACTCCACGCTGCATTGAACCAAATTTCTGCCGAAGGAAAAGGTGTACTCCTTTATATGCGCCAAGAAGGAAGAGACATAGGTTTAGTAAATAAAATAAAGGCTTATGCACTTCAAGAAGAAGGCTACGATACAGTCGAAGCAAATGTTCTTCTTGGTTTTCAACCCGACCCACGCGATTATGGCATTGGAGCACAAATTCTTTCGGACATTGGTGTTCGAAAAATGAAACTACTTACAAACAACCCGAAAAAACGTGTAGGAATTGCAAGCTATGGTCTTGAAGTTGTTGAACTTGTCCCTTTACAAATTCCACCAAATGACAAAAATTATAAATATTTGCTTACAAAAAAACACAAACTTGGACATCTTCTAGACAACATTAATGAATAAAAAGGAGGTATTATGTTTTCCAGATTTTTTGGGTTTTTTCTTTTTGCTTTTCTTTTAGTTTTAAATTTTACGGAAGCAAAAAGCCAAAAAATTAAAACACACAAGGACTCGTCATCGTATTCCGTTGGTTACAATGTTGGGAAAAGCATTGTAAACCAAGCCCGTTTCGATTCCCTCAATCTCGATTTCAACTTGATACTTTCTGGATTTACCGATGGAATACTCGAAAAGAAACCACAGATTCCAGAAACAGAAATTCAAAAATACTTAACTGAATTGCAAACTTATATCGAAAAACGAAGAAAAGAATTAGCCGAAAAACAAGAAAAAGAATTGAAGCAACAAGCGGAAGAAAATTTGAAAAAAGCACAAACTTTTCTCGAAGAAAACAAAAAGAAAGAAGGGATAAACGAGACACAATCGGGTTTGCAATTTAAAGTGTTGAAACTTGGAAATGGAAAAAAACCAGTTTCAACAAGCAAAGTAAAAGTTCATTACAAGGGAACTCTAATCGACGGAACTGTTTTCGACGATTCTTACTCGCGTGGAGGTCCAATGGAATTTGAATTGGATAAAGTAATCCGTGGTTTCCAAGAGGGACTGATGATGATGCCCGAAGGTAGCAAGTTCGTTTTCTACATTCCGCCACAATTAGGTTACGGAGAGCGTCCAGTCGGAAAAATTCCACCCAATTCACTTCTTATTTTCGAAGTGGAATTGTTCGAAGTAAAGGATATGCAATAAACTTTTCAATTGCAAAGAAAGACGAAAGGCTGTCGTATTCCCCGACAGCCTTTTTATTTTTGATAATTACCAATCATTGAATAGCATTTCTATTTTTTTACATCAATCTGAAACAAATAATAAATAATAAATGGAGATTTTATCCTATTTTGGTTAATAAGGTTTTCACTTATTTAAATTATTTTTTAGTAATCTCTCTATTAGAAGAATAAAAATGATTTAGCATTATCAGAAAAATAGTTTATTAAAAGAGCTATTCTTTGAAAAAAGTTGGAAACAATAAAATTGAATTCTTTACTTAATCAACTCGGTTTCTTTGATTTTTACAAAATTGTACACACTGCGTGCTATTCCGTTTGGGTCGAGACCAATTTGTGCAAGAAGTTCTTCTTGCGTTCCGTGTTCAATGAAAGTATCGGGGATGCCCAAAATTAGCAGGTTGTTTTTGAAGTTGTTTCTTGCTAAAAATTCAGCAATTGCCGAACCGAAACCACCGACAATTGTTCCTTCTTCGATAGTTACTAAATATTCGTGGGTTTGGACAATTTTGTGGAGCAACTCCTCGTCCAATGGTTTAACAAACCGAGCATTTATTATTGTTGGGTTATATCCTTTGGTAATCAATAATTCCCTTGCAAGAATGGAATTTGCAACCATTTTTCCAACTGAAAGAATTGCGATATCCGCTCCCGAAAAAATAGTTTCCCACTTACCAAGTGGGATATATTCAAAATCGGTTATGGGAATTCCAAGTGCTTTTCCACGTGGATATCTTATCGATACTGGACCTGGATAATGATATAAAGCAGAATACAATAGATTTCTTAGCTCTTGCTCGTTTTTGGGCGCAGCTACCGTCATATTTGGAATAAGACGAAGATAAGCAAGGTCGAAGGTTCCGTGATGTGTAGGACCATCTTCGCCAACAAGACCTGCACGGTCGATTGCAAACACAACGTGGAGATTTTGTAAAGCACAATCGTGAATTATATGGTCGAAAGCACGCTGCAAAAAGGTCGAGTAGATAGCACAAATTGGAAGCAATCCTTGCGTAGCCATTCCAGAAGCATAAGTTACAGCGTGACCTTCGGCTATTCCAACATCTATCACTCTTTTGGGAAATTTCTTAACAACTGGCAAAAGTCCAGTTCCACTCAACATAGCAGCAGAAATTGCTACAATCCTTTCATCCTTTTCCATCAACTCTTCGACGGCATTTCCAAATACATCTGAATAGGAAGGAACTTTCGGTTGCAAATCTATTTTTTCAATTGCCTCTAAATTTTTCTTTTCTTTCTTGCCTATCGAATGTAGTTTTGTCGAATCTTTTTCCGCTGGAGGGTAACCTTTCCCTTTTTCGGTCATTACGTGCAAAAGTATAGGACCTTTAAGTTCTTTTATGTGGTTCAAAATTTTTATCAATTTATAAATATTATGTCCGTTTATTGGACCAAAATAGTTAAAACCGAGGGCTTCGAAAAGCATACCGGGGGTAACAATCGATTTCAAACCACCTTCCAAGCGGCTAAGAAACTCTTTCAGCCTATCACCAAGACTTGGAATAATATTGGTTGCGTCCCATATTTTATCGCGCAACTTACTTACAGTCCTCGACGAGAACAACTCATTAAAATAGGAAGAAATTGCCGAAACATTTGGGTCGATTGAAATACCATTATCATTGAAAACCACAATGATATCCCGTTTCTGGAAGCCACAATTGTTCATCGCCTCGAATGCAAGCCCTCCGGTTAACGCACCATCTCCAATTACAGCAATAACTTTGAAATTTTCCCCAAGAAGGTCGCGGGCAGTAGCAATTCCAAGAGCAGCAGAAATGCTTGTGCTAGCGTGACCAGCTCCAAAAACATCATATTCGCTCTCGGTTCGTTTCAAAAAACCACTTATTCCGCCCTTATGTCGGATTGTTGGCAATAAATCGCGGCGACCAGTAATAACTTTGTGTGGATACCCTTGATGTCCAGTATCCCAAACGATTTTGTCGATTGGTGTATTAAAAACATAGTGCAAAGCAACAGTAAGTTCGACCACACCAAGGTTTGCGCCAAAATGCCCACCAATCGAAGTAACAACATCAATAATATATGCACGAAGTTCTTCGCAAAGTGTTTCCAATTCAATAGGTTTGAGCCGACGAAGGTCTTCGGGGCTATTAATTTTTCTTAATGTTTGATATTTTTGCCAATTTATTTCCACTTCACAATCTATTTATCTTTGATTTAGACAAAAAAGACAAAGAAAAATTGTAAAAAAATTAACAACAATTTTAATAACTTACTTAAACTATATATTGGTAAATAAACAACTTAAACAAAGTAGGGAATATATTCCAAAATAATAATCAAATAAACTTAAACTATAAAACTAAAAATAGGGTATTGAGTTTGTAAAAGAAATATTTCGAGAGTACCCCTCAATGCTGGTATTGTATGTAACAATGTTACAGCAAGATAGAGAGTTGATGTTGGAGATAATTCGCGCAACAAAGATAAGAAGAGATCTAACCAATTGGCTCGTAAAATATGAGTAAATCGTATATTAAAAGTAGCTTAGACGAATTAATAATGAACTTTGTTCAATAAGCTTCTGAATTTTTAAAAAAACAATCTAAAAAATAATTTCTAATTACAGTTTTGACTTTACACTTGAAAATATTTTGGATTTCCACTAATATATCCAAGATATTTGTTTCAAAAAATAAAAGTCTTTTTGATATTAGCTTTAAAATAAAGCATTGATTTTAGAAGAGTATTATTTTTTTAATTTGTAGGGAAAGTAATATCTAAAAATATTTTTCTTAATTAGAAAAAAAGAAAACCCTAGATTAATAACTATTAGCTAAATTAATTAATAATAATTAAAATGTTTTCTAACAACCAAATTGAAACTATTTAAAATTTAGTTAATCTGATTATGAAAATTAATTTTTTTTTGTAATTTAAGTCAACTTATTTTAGTTGTTTTTATGAAAAGGATACAACTAATAGTTTATATTTTCTCTATTTTTCTAATTGTCAATAATGATATTTTCCCACAAGTTACTATCACCTCACCCTCCCCTACTGATGGAGATACATTAGTAAATCCTCCTACTTTTAAATTTAGCACAACAGTAAACGGTTGTTATGTATTTGTCATCACATCATCTCAAAACGGATGTACACAAAATAGTGGAGTTTGGAATTCAAGTCTTTCGCTTATGTATAGAGGGAATTCTTATGAAACAACAGTTCCTCAA
Organism: Ignavibacteria bacterium; assembly: GCA_026416955.1. Lineage (GTDB taxonomy): Bacteria > Bacteroidota > Ignavibacteria > Kapaibacteriales > UBA2268 > Naka2016. Next base: position 16,848 of record JAOAEE010000030.1, read on the forward strand.
TCAGTTTGGAATTCTTTGGCTGATGGTACCACATATTGGTGGCACATATCATACAGGCTTGTGGATTGTCCTAATCTTCCCCTTCCTTATCACTCCGAATGCAGAAGATTTATAAAAGTTAATCTACCTTCTGGTTTTAATGATGGGGAGCATAATTTCAAAGACACTAAAAATTTTCATTTTGAACTTACTGATAATAATATTAGGATAACTTTTCTTTCTAATTATGTATCCGAAAAATTTTCTATCGCAATCTATAACATAATATTTGAAATTGTTGATTTTCGGTCCTTTGATTTAAGTCAATATCAAAACAACAACTTATTAACCATCGAATACCCTCTTCCAAGACTTAAACCCGGTGTATACTATTGTGTATTAAATATTAAAAACTTTTTATTTCATCAAAAATTCATTAGACTACCGTAAAAATTCAATTATAAATCAAGGGTGTTCTATGAAAAAATTTATTACCTTTTTATCAATAATGGTTCTTAATCTTTTAGAAATCTTCTCGCAAGTAACTATTATTTCACCTTCGCCCAATGATGGTGAAACGTTAGAAAATCCTCCTACTTTTAAATTTAGAACAACAGCAAACGGTTGTTATGTATTTGTCATCACACCATCTCAAAACGGATGTACACAAAATAGTGGAGTTTGGAATTCAAGTCTTTCGTCTATGTATAGTGGGAACTCTTATGAAACAACAGTTCCTCAATCAGTTTGGAATTCTTTGGCTGATGGTACCACATATTGGTGGCACATATCATACAGGCTTGTGGATTGTCCTAGTACTCCGCTTCCTTATCACTCCGAATGCAGAAGATTTACAAAAGCTCCTTGCACCTCCCCAAGTAATATTCCAATCCCTACCTCACCTTGCGGAAATGCACAAATTGATGAGGCACGCCCCACTTTAAATTGGAATCCCAATTCTTCGAACACCAACGTTTATTACCAAATTCAAATTTCCGAATCTTCGAGTTTCAGTTCTTATGTAGAACAGCAAGATGGGATACCTGGAAATGTTACTTCCTATCGTGTTTTAACAAGCTTAACAGATAAAAAAACGTATTACTGGCGAATAAGGGCATATAGA
>JAOAEE010000022.1 GCA_026416955.1 Ignavibacteria bacterium
GAATACCAGATTTGGTAGAAATTGTTGCACCAGAATTATGCATATTTAGTCGAGTTTCAAGATTATGAGTGTATCCAGTATAGTATTTGTCTTTGGTTTCAGAATAAAGAATATATACAAACCACAAGTGTTTCTTTCACTTTTTGCGGGGCCGACGGGGCTCGAACCCGCGACCTCCAGTGTGACAGACTGGCGCTCTAACCATGCTGAGCTACGACCCCTTCAGTGGACCCAAGGAGATTCGAACTCCTGACCTCTTGAATGCCATTCAAGCGCTCTCCCAACTGAGCTATGGGCCCTTTGTCAAATAACGCTTAATGCAAAAAACAAAATTAATAATTTTCATCAAAATTTCAAAGGTATTAATAGAAATTTTCGAATTATTTATTATTTTTGATTTTGTAAAATTTTCTGGGTGATTTATGAAAAAATTCTTCGTTGTTCTTTCTACTATTTTGCTTTTTTCTTTTTCTTTCACATTTTCTCAGGAAACTAAACCAAGAGTACCAAGTCAAATCTGGGGAATTGGTGCAGAGCTTCAAACTCAAGATGTCTTTGGTGGAACACTTGCATATGCAATTAATCCTGATATGCATATTGGACTTAACTTCGGTTTACTTTTTGATGGAGGTTCAGAAGGTTCTGGAAGTTCCACCTATCTTACTTTTGGTCCATATTTTAAATATTTTTTACCCCAAATGCGAATGCGTTCCTTCTATCCTTTCATCAAGGCACAGTTCTTAGTTTCCACTGAATCAATCTCCTATAAGGACCCATATACACAGAAAACTAAAAGAACAACTAATACAGAAACAAAGTTAATAGGTTTCTTTGGCTCTGAATGGTTTCCAGTTTCATCTCTAGGAATATATGGTGGTATTCGAGTAATAGAACTGAACATCGACCCAGTTCAAATCAAACTTGGTATTGGCGCTGCAACAATTGGAATAGAATGGTTCTTATAGAATATTTAATTTCGTAGTTAACTAAAAAGAACAAGGGGCAAACCTTGTTCTTTTTAAAAATTGGTAAAAAAATTTTTATTTCTTTTCACCGAAATTTCTAATTAACCAAATATCATCTTTCTTCTGAGTAATAAAAAAATACTTATATAAATAATCAAATTCTACAAAAATAAGATGCTCAGAATTATTAAGTGTGTCGATATTATACGAGGTTATTTGACGATTTGAAACACTTCGGCTAAACCTTTGAATTTTGTCTTGTAATTCAAAAAGATTTTCAGCTGTAAATGTGGTGTCGCTAACGATAAAAAGTTTGTCTACACCTTGTAGGTTATCTTTTTTTACTTCATCAATAAAAAAGAAAATTGTTCCAATAGAGTTTTTAGGGTCTGGTTTAATTTCTGTCTTTTTTTTCTCAGTAAGTCTAATTAATTCGCAACTAACAAAAAGTAAGCCTATTAATAACAATGGTATAATAAACTTCTTCATATTTTTAAAAACCTTAATGTTTCATCAATAACTTTAAATAATGGGGGGGTAGGTTTTTCAAATGGATGTTCAACCCCAAAAGTATGACCAGTATTTTCAATTAATTTGAGTTCAACAAATGGATTTTTTGATTTTCTTATCAAATCAATAATTTCTCTTTTAGGGACTGTTAAATCTTCCTCGCCGTGAATAAATAAAATTGGAACAGAAATTCTTGAAATAAAGTTTTCGAGAAAATAATTAGAGTTGATAAGGTCTTGGTAGTAAGTATAGTTTATTTTCAGTTCTTGACCAGTACGACTATTGGTGAAAAACCAAACTCCGTTTTTTTCCCATTCCTCAATTTGCCTTTTTGTATATCGAAAAAGAGTTCCCACAGTTCCAAGAAGAACAATTTTCTCTACTGAGCCGAATTCAGCAGCGTAAATAAGCGAAACTGCTCCACCAAGAGATTGCCCAATCAAAAATATTTGAGAAGAATCAATATGATTCACTATACTCTGGGGAAAAATTTCTTTTGATTTGATATGTTCAACTAAAATATGTAATTCTTTTACTTCCTGAGAAATCGTAAAGGAAGCGAACTTGTCGACATCGAGGAACCAATCCTTTGAAGTATCAATAATGTCGGTTGAAAAATTGTAGGAAATAACCACAAATTCTTCTGAAGCAATTTTTTCGGAAAGGAAAGGTATAAAACCCCAGTCTTTGTGTCCCGTAAAACCGTGTGTTACAATTACTACTGGTAATGATGATGAAACAATTTCTGGAAACCTTACATCACCTACTATCTTATCCTGATTAGAAATATTTATTTCGAATGTTTTTTTATCTACCATAAAGGTTACCGGGCAACCAATTTAACTTTAAAAGTCATTTCTTTCCCAGAGCGAATGATTACTACATCAACTATATCGTTTGGTTTGAATTCTTGAAGTAGAAATGTTAAATCCTGTAAATTTTTGACAGTTTTACCACCAAATTTAGTAATAATATCGTCTGATTGTAAGCCAGCTTTTTCAGCAGGACTTCCGGAAGTCACTCCAGAAATTTTTAAACCTAATGGATTATCTTCGAAGTTTGGAACTATGCCAAACCATACTTTTGCATATCCTGGTGCCCCGCTCTTCCCTTCTTTTTTTTCAACCGGGGTGATAATATAATCGGGTTTATCGAACGAATTACCATACCTTTCAATTACTTTTTTAGCAAAATTAGAAGTTTTGATAATTCCATCACAATCAATTTTTTCTGCATCATCAGAAGGAAGGTGATAATCACCGTGAGCACCTGTAAACAAAAAAAGAACTGGAATTTTGGCAGAATAAAAAGAAGAATGGTCGCTTGGACCATATCCTTCACTTCCTTTTGTTAAAATCAAAGAATCAATTATGGCGACTGAATCAACTACTTTATCGAATGTTGTCGAAGAACCAGTACCAAAAACATTTAGTTTATTTTCTTTCATTCTCCCAACCATATCGAAATTCAACATTAAAACAATCTTATCAACGGGAACAGGTGAATTTTTCACAAAGAAAGAGGAACCTAAAATTCCTTGCTCTTCTGCATTGAATCCTACAACCACGATTGACCTTTTAATTGGGTTTTTTGCAAAATACTCTGCGAGATGTAGGATTGCTGCTACTCCTGATGCATTATCGTCTGCTCCATTGTGAATTGCTGGCACCTTCCCTCTATAAAGAGAATTTTCACCTCCCCAACCAATGTGGTCGAAATGTGCTCCAAGAACAATATACTCGTTGGATAAAACTGGGTCGGTTCCTGGAATTAAACCAAATACATTCGGTATTTGAACCGTTTCTTTTTCGATATCAACTGTTATTGTAACTCTTGTATCTGGAATGTGAAAACTTTTTGGTTTCTTTGTTTTTTGAAGTTCCATTTCCGTTGGATACAAGTTAGCATTTTTAGGAAAGAATTTTGCTATTTCTGTTCGATTTGCTTGAACGACAATAATACCAGAAGGTTTGGCAAAAGTTGATACTCTAAGAGGATAAAAAACATTAGCAGAATCGCTTTGCACCTTTACGAAAATTACACCAATTGCCCCATGCTCTCGAGCGTTCATTGCTTTGTAACTCAATTTGGAATAAGGTACGAAACGCTCATCTTTGGGTTGCCCCTCAGCAGAATCAGTAAGAACAATTACAATCTTTCCTTTTACATCGATTCCCTCGTAATCGTCATAACCAATGTCCTTTGCAGTAATACCATATCCCGCAAAGACAACTTCACCGGTTACCGTACCGTTTTCTGAAATTGGGAGTGGCTGGAATTCCACACCAACATTCCATTTTTTAGGAATACTTTTCCACATTTCCCGTGGTACTCCGGGTTTTTCAATTAGTTTATCCCAAACAATTGAGTTCTTTTCGGAGAGTTTATAGGAAACTGGAAAAGGGAAAGTATGTCTGAAGGTATTTCCAATGGGTTTCAATCCAAATTCTTTAAATTTCATTTCAATAAAATCTGCTGCTTTGTAGTTACCTAAAGTTCCGGGATAACGACCTTCGAGTTCGTCAGAAGCAAGAAACCTAACATACTCGGATACCTTAATTGCCTCAGAAGTTGTAGCCTTTTGGGTAAATAGGTTATAGTTGATTAACAAAATTAAAAGGTTAATGGTTATTATTAAGTTCTTTGCCATAGTTACCCCTCTTAATTTCTAAAATTTTTTGAAAAGATTAAACCAAGGTGACTTTTGGATGTATTCCTTTGGATTCTCGACTAAGGAAATTAAGTAATCTCCGGTAGTAAAAACAAACCATTTGTAGTCATCGTCACTGAAAATTACACTGTCTATCTTTGGGGCTGGATTATAAAAATTTACAACAAAAATTTTATCTTCGAAAACACCAAAATCCACTGTAGTAAAGTCTAAATTTAATAAATTACATAGTTTAAAGGCTAAGTTTTCAATCTCTCGCTTATGCGAAGGGTTGAGCACTTTACTTTCGTTACCATAACGCGAGACGAGAGGCTTATTCGAATCGTAGTTGAAAATTTTAACATACTTCTTACCAATCACAAAAGCTCTGTAAAAACTTGAAAAATCATAGACTTTTTGAACGACCAATTGCTTTGAACCAGAAATATCGTACGCAGAGAAAAATTCCAGTGGATTAAAAACCTTGTATGTAAAGTTCTCGGTACCAATCATATTCAATCGAAGATACATAGGGAAGCCAATGTAATCGAACAATTCCGACCAATTCAAAGGGTAAATCAAATTCTTAAATGTATCAGATGTTGTTCCCATTGGGTGTTGTTTTGTAGGAATAAGTGCAGTTTCTGGAACATTAAAACCCAATTCTTTTGCTATAGAAAGTTGAAAAAAATAATCTTCAAAACACTTTAAAAACGGATTATTAATAACAATAACATCGGATAATACCATTGTTTTTAATATCGATTGGTACATTGGTACATCGCGACTAACTCTGTCGAAAATTAAGTCGAAATTTGTCTTATCTTCTAATTTTTGTATACCTACTTTAACTAATTCTGCAATGACATCACTTTGTTTAGAATTAATATAATCTATTAATGAAAAGGGAAATGAAATATCAGAACCACAGAAGATTCCTATTTTTTTCATATTTACCTCATAAATCTACTTTTTGAAAATGCAAAATAACTATTTTAGTTTAACTTAAAATCTAACTTTAAAACGAGATTTACATTTAACTTAGTTAATTTTGTTTTTTTAATATTGTTTAAATATGGAAAAGAGATTTTTTGAAGAATTTGAGAAAGCAAACTTTGAAGATTGGCAAAAAGAAGTCGAAAAGGTTCTTAAAGGTAAACCGTTTGATAATTTATTTTCGAAGACCTTAGATAATATTACCATTAAACCTTTGTATTCAAAGGAAGATATTCCTAACCTTTCTAAAAACGAACTTCCAGGTTTACCCAATTTCGTGCGTTCCTTTAAAATTGATGGAAACAGATTACAACCTTGGAAAATCATTCAACGAATTAACACACCGCACCCTAAAAATGCAAACATCTTGATTCAAAACGAGATTAAGTTTGGTTCAGATGGATTTGTCATTTCTCACTTCAATTACGATTTAGAAAAACCTTGTGGAATTGTTATTGATTCAATCACCGATTTTGAAGAACTTTTCGATAACTTAGATTTTTCCAAGATCAGTTTTCATTTTGAAACAAACTTTCCGGTTGAGTTTCTTTCTTTCTTTCTTGCTTATTTGGAAAAAAATTCCATTCCATCCGATAAGCTTGTAGGCTCGATAAATAATACTCTTCTGAAAAACCTTCTTGCTGAAGGGAAGTTTTTAGAAACTGGCAACATTTCAGAAAACTTTATGTTTCCAATTTTCGACATTTGCAAAAAATATCTTCCCAATTTTAAATCGGTGGTAATAGATGGTACATTTTTCTATGAATCAGGTGCAAATACAGTACAGGAACTTGCTTTTATCCTAAGTTCAGCTGTTGAAAGCCTTAAGATTTTTTCTCAAAAAGAGTCAAACATAGAGGAAGTTCTTAGTAAGGTTTTGTTCAAAGTATCAATTGGTAGCGATATATTCTTAAATCTTGCTAAACTACGAGCATTGAGATTACTTTGGTCAACAGTGCTAGATTTTTTAAATCTAAATACAAATAAATTGTATTTCCCAATCTATGCTGTAACAACTCTAAGAAATAAAAGCAACCTCGACGTTTTCGTAAATATGCTTCGCAATACTTGCGAAACATTTACTGCAATACTTGGAACTGCTGATTACATTGAGGTTACACCTTATGATTTCTTTTCAAACGATGCAAATGAATTCTCTCTGCGAAACGCAAGGAATACCAATTTAGTTTTAAAAGAAGAGCATAATCTTTGCGAAGTAATCGACCCCGCTGGTGGTTCTTGGTTCTTGGAAGCATTAACATTTGAACTCGCTCAGAAAGCTCTTGAACTATTTAAGGAAATTGAACGTTCGGGTGGTTTATTCCAAAACATTATTAACGGAAGTATACAAAAGTTCATCTTCGAAAACAAACAAAAGGTTCTTGTTAAATTCGCGAAAAGAGAAAATATCTTAGTTGGCGTAAATAAATTTCCAAACCCAGAAGATAAACTCGGAATTCCAAATATGATGAAAGAAAAATACGATAAGATTCTTCAAGAAAAAATCATCGACAAATCTCCCAAGCAAAGTATTCGTAATCAAAATGTAATTGATACTTCAAGCCCATTAGAGAAAGCAAAGATGTTTCCAAACATACATTCTATCGTGTTTTCAAAAGAATACATTAATAATGCGTTAGGAGTAGAGAAACTACCTTTGTTCCGAGAAGCAGAAGAGTTTGAAAAACTTCGAAATCTTTCGCTGGATTATAAAACGAGATTTGGAACTTTACCCAAAGTATTGATTATTCCTTACGACAAGATTTCGGATTTCCGCGAGCGTTTGGACTTTACAAAAGACTTTTTCAATGTTGGTGGCTTCGAAGTCACTACTTCCGACAGCATTTCTTTGATCGAAGATGCATTTAATGTTTTTTCCGAAAAGAATCCCAATATTATAGTCTTTTGTGCAAAGAATGATAAATATCCTGAATTTGTTCCACGCCTTGCTTCTTTAATTAAAAAGGCCAAACCTTTGACCATTACTGTCCTTGCCGGCTTACCTTCAAGCGAAGAAATTGAGCTTTATCGAAACAACGGTGTTGATGAGTTTATACACATAAAATCCGATATTGTTGAAGTTTTGAACAAGTTTTATTTACTGCTTCTTGGGGGAAGATAATAAGTTATTCCAATTGTAATTAATGGGAAATTTTTTCGTTTTTTAATCTACAAAAAATATTGAGTAGAAATGGAGCTAAGGAAAATACATAGTGGGAAACAACTGATTTTCTATTCCCCTAATTTCGAAACGAAGGTAGAGTTGAATTTTGCTGGCTTTTCAGTTCCAGCGGGTTTCCCTTCCCCTGCGGAGGAATATATAGAACCAAAGTTAGACTTAAACCAGTTTTTGATAAAACATCCAACAGCAACATTTTTTGTACGTGTCCAAGGGAATTCAATGGTTAATGCTGGTATTCACGACGGAGATATATTAATCGTTGACCGTGCGGTAGAACCCAAGAACGGAGATATTGCAGTTTGTGTAATTGACGGAGAATTTACTGTAAAAAGGCTACAAATACAGAACAATGAATTGTTTCTCGCCCCGGAAAATGGGGATTTCAAACCAATTAAGGTTACTCAATTCCAAGATTTCAAGGTATGGGGTGTTGTTACTTTTGTCATTCATAAGCCCTAAACAAAGATGCTTGCACTTGTGGATTGCAATAATTTTTATGTTTCTTGCGAAAGAGTTTTTAATCCTAAACTCGAAAATCGCCCAGTTGTTGTTCTTTCAAACAACGATGGATGTATTGTTGCTCGTTCCGAGGAAGCAAAAGCGCTTGGAATTCCTATGGGCGCTCCTTTATTTCAATATAAAGAATTTCTTGATAAAAATAATGTAATTGCTCTTTCCTCGAATTATACCCTTTACGGAGATATGTCTGAAAGGGTAATGAACACACTTGCACAATTTACCCCTAGCATTGAAATTTACTCTATCGACGAGGCTTTTTTGGATTTATCCAAACTTGCAAACATTGGAACAGATTCACATAAATTGTTTGACTATGGAATGAAAATAAAGCAAACTGTATATAAATGGACTGGAATCCCAGTTTCAATTGGAATTTCGCATACAAAAGTACTATCGAAAGTTGCCTCGAAAATTGCAAAGAAGAACAAGGGTGTTTGTGTACTAAATTCCCAAGAAGAAATTAAAGAAGCATTGGCAAACTTCGATATCGAAGATATTTGGGGTATTGGAAGAGCGTATACTAATTTTTTACGCAAAAACAAAATTAATACCGCATACGAATTTGCTTCTGCTCCAGACCATTGGATTCAAAAACATTTAACAATCGTTGGTTTAAGAATTGCCAAAGAACTACGAGGAGAAAAATGTATAGATATCGAAGACCAACCTGTCCCACGGAAGTCTGTTGGTTCGCAAAAATCATTTGGCGAACTACAAACCGACTTTTTTGTTCTTTTCAATGCTCTTTCATCCTACATTGACGAATGTTCAAGAAAGCTTAGAAGCCAAAAAAGTGTTGCAAACATTATGGGTGTTTTCGTTGCAACAAATCCTTTTAATCCAAATGAACCACAATATTTCCAGAGCAAATTTGTAAGACTCCCTGTCCCATCCAATTTTACTGGTGAACTTATTCGCTACGGATATTCACTTTTGAAAGAGATTTTTCGAGAAGGCTACAAATATAAAAGGGTTGGGGTAATTTTTTCCGGTTTGAGTTCTCAGGATTCTTTTCAATACAATCTTTTCGATAGGCTAAACAGAGAAAAAGTTTTTAGATTGATGGAAATTTATGATTCTATTAATAAAAAATACGGAAAAGGTACTTTGAGGTTTTCTGCCCAAGGAACAAATAAAGTTTGGAAAATGAAACAAGAACATCTTTCTGAACATTTTACAACCGAATGGGAAGAAATTCTTACAATTAATTTAGACCATTTTTCCAAAAATAGTAGTGTTAATTTATGAAAATACTTATTTTATGTACTGGAAATTCTTGTCGAAGCCAAATGGCGGAAGGTTTTCTTCGTAGTTTCGACACAAAACTAAGCGTCTTTTCCGCAGGTACTAATCCAGAAAAGGAGATAAATCCTTTTGCAGTCGAGGTAATGAAAGAAATTGGTATCGATATCTCATCTCAATATCCGAAGGACGTATCAGTTTTTCTCGACCAAGAGTTTGATTACGTAATCACAGTATGCGACAATGCAAAAGAAACTTGTCCAAATTTCACTGGAAATGTAAAGAATCGTTTGCATATTGGATTTGAAGACCCAGCCAAAGCCCGTGGTCCAAAAGAAGAAGTTCTACCTGTCTATCGGAGAATACGAGACCAAATTAGGGAATCGTTCTGGAAACTTTACACAGAGAAACTTCGTAGTTAATTAATTTAAACAATTATTATTGTGAAAATAGAAAATACTACCAGTCAGTTAACTTTATTTGTTCTGGTAATATTCTTATTATTTCACTTCATTATTAATGTCCTATTTCTAAGCTTTGATTGGGAGTATACAATTAATTGGAAATTAGTTGATTACTTATTCACTTTGTTCCTAATTGCACTACTTGGTATTATTCATTTCAATTTAAATGAAAAACAATTTGTTGCAATTTCAAAATTTGGTGTAATTTTCTTAAATGATACAAAATTTATCCTCATCTTACTTCTTGTTTTTTTCACTCTTAATTTAATATTTGAAGTTATCAAATTGTTTTACGCAACAAGATACCTCCCATTTCTGCAATTGGAAATGAATTTTGTTCTATCTATCGCAATTACATATTTTTTCTTATATTTTTTAACAAAATGGACTAACCAGATTAAGCGAAAAAATATCAAGAAGTTAAACTATCTTTACTATTTATTTATTATTATTTTTGGATTCATCATAATTATTTATTGGATATCGCCGAAAGAAGAAAATAATTCTTCGGTGGTATGGTACTTTGAAATACTTCTTCTTTTATCCTCGGCTGTTCTTTTTTCTTTAATCTTTGGAATAAAAATTTGGATACCATATACTCAAAGAAGAATTCAAAAGAATATTCTGCTTTATTCTTTTCTTTTGGTTGCCTCTCTTATTGTTTTTATTAGTAAAAGTTCAGAAAATTATTCGGGTTTAGGCTTTTCAAATTACTTTTTTTCGGAATTTTCAAAATTTTTTGGTTTTATTCTTTTAGTTACATATATTCGAACTTCTTATTTTTCAATTGTTTCACTCCCTTTTTCAAAAGTGCTGGAGAAAAAAATTTATGAAGTAAATTCACTATCATATTTAAGTAGAATTGTGAGAAATTTTAACAATCTCGAACTAATTTATGAAACTATCGCTGAACTAACTTTCAATACTTTCAATCACTCGCCGGTTTGGATACAAATTTATAAAAATAATTCCTTTATTGTAAAAACCTTTAAAGGAACTTCTGAAAAGCAAATTTTCGATTTACAATCCACCCCTACCCTATTCAAAGCTATTAAAAGAATTAAGATACCAAAAGTTTTTGGAAGATTTATTGAATTACAAGGTGGAGAATTGGAAAACCAAATTCAAAATACTATTTTCGAAAGCTTTTGTATTATCCCAATATTTTTCAAAGAAACAGTTATCGGACATCTAATTGTTGCAAATACTAATCCTTACCAATTCGATGAAGATGACCTTGATTTATTAATATCTTATGTCGAAGCATTAAGTATTTCCATCGAAGGGAACTTTTTACTTCAAGAGACTATTGAAAAGGAGAGGATGCAACAAGAACTTCTGTTAGCAAAAGAAATACAAAGAAACTTTTTACCCAAAAGTATCCCAAAACTTGAAAATGTTGAAATCGAAGTATTTTTCAAACCGTCTGATGAAATTGGAGGTGATTTCTATGATTTTATTTTATTAGGAGAGAAGAAAATCCTAATTTTAATTGGTGATGTTTCTGGAAAAGGTATGAGTGCCTCATTTTATATGGCTTTATTAAAAGGAATTATTCTATCTTGTAGAAGAAAATTTGAAAATCCAAGGGATTTGTTTGTTCAAATTAATAGTTCGCTTTTTAAGAATATTGAATCGAAAATACATATAACTATGGCTGGGCTTTTTTTAGACTTACAGAGTAAAAGTTTTGAATTTATTAGGGCAGGCCATACGCCAGCAATAATAAAATCTAACGGAAATGTACAAGTGTTTAAACCTGATGGAATTGGAACTGCTTTAGTTAACTCAAAAGTGTTTGAAAAAAATCTTAACCTGGCATCGGGTGAAGTTTTAGGTGGTGAATATTTTTTGCTTTTTACTGATGGATTACCCGAAATCCTTGCTGATAAAGATATTTCGGAAGGTATTAACAAATTAAAGAATTTATTGTTAGTTTCTTATTTTAATGATAGTAATGAATTAAAAGAAAAAATTTTATCGGAAATATCAAATAAAGGAACAAAGATTGATGATGACATAACATTTTTAATTATTAGGATAAAATATTGAAGGTGTGTTTATGTACGAAAAATTTCAAGTAGAAAAAAAACGCCTAAATGACATTGAAATTTTTTCATTGAAAGGAATTTTAGATGCACATACTGCCCCAATTTTGGAAAATTCTATGAAAGAAACACTTGAAAATGGTTTGAAAAAAATAATTATTAATTTCAAGAATCTTGAATACATTAGCAGTGCGGGTTTGGGTGTGTTTATGGCTTTTATAGAAGATACTCGAAATAATAATGGAGACATTAAGTTTTCTGAAATGCCCGACAAAATATATTCAATTTTCGAACTATTAGGGTTTCACTTGATTTTTGATATTCTTTCTAATGATGAAGAAGCAATAAATTATTTCAGACAAAACAAATTGAGAACTAATGAATGAACGAAAAATAAAAATCAATGCAAATTTGTCTGAACTGGACAAGTTACGGCTTGCAGTTAATGACTTTTGTAAAGTACATAATGTAGAAGGAAAAATCGTATATTACATTTCATTGGCAATAGAGGAAGCATTTGTAAATTTAATAAAATATTCATTTGACTTTGATTCAAAGAGATTGGTCTATTTTTCCTTCGAAGTCGAAGAAAATGAAATAAAAATTATCATAGAAGATGACGGGAAAAGTTTTGACCCACGAACCGTTTTGCCAATAGAAAACGAACAAATAAAGAAAAAGCATACAAAAGGTGGTTTTGGAATTTTCTTAATCTCGCAAATTATGGATAAAATTGATTATTTTCCTAAAGATAAAAATTCACCCACAAATAAATTAATCCTAACCAAGATTTTAGAATAAACTAAATTTTGTATTTTAGTGTTTTATATTTTTTATTGCTTTCAAATAATGAAAGGTTTAATAATAGGTAGTGGAGTTTTATTAGGTTTGGTATTAGGGTTTTTTCCGAGCTTTTTAAAAAATAAACCCATTTGGTGGAAAGTACTTGCAATGATTTTCTTTTTTATTACTGTTTTTTTGACATTCATACCATATGTTGGGTCTAACTTTGCTACTTTTAAATTTGTTGCCAAGAATATTCCTAACTTCGTTGGGCCATTGTATTTCCAAGTAAAAGAAATTCAAACCTTCGATAATTCCACTCCGAACCAAATGCATATTTATGTTACTATAAATAATCCACATTTCCCCGATGTTGTCGACTCACTAGTAGTTTTGGGAAATTCAATTCCACGGGAATTTTCGGGGAATTCTCCAATTATTGCAAATGTTAGTTACGATTTAAAAAGTCAAAAATTTATTTACAAATCAACAGTTGTAATTAGACCACTTTTAGTACTACCTTATGTTCCTCAATTAGGCGAACAGATAAGAATTATGAATTTCCACGTTCCCTGTGCTTGGGTTGCTGTTGTAGCATATTTGATTTCAATGTTTTTCTCTATTAAGTTTCTAAAAAATAAAAAATTTGAATTCGACGAGGTTGCTTCATCTTCAGCTTTCCTTGGAACTATTTTTGCAGTCCTTGCCACTGTTACTGGAATGATTTGGGCAAAGTTCAATTGGGGTTCCTTCTGGAACTGGGACCCAAGGCAAACTTCAATCTTTGTTTTACTACTTATTTATTTTGCTTATTTCGTTTTAAGACAGAGTATTGAAAATTTTGAATTAAAAGCACGTCTTAGTTCGGTCTACTCTATTGTTGCTTTTATTACTGTTCCTTTCTTGGTTTTCATTATGCCAAGATTATTCGAAGGTAACCATCCCGGTTCAGCAAACAGCCCGAACATTGGACCAATTTTAAGTGCGCAAGAAGGAAGCTTGAACCCTCTTCAAACTTTTGGTTTTGGTTTTGGATTCCTTTCGTTAACTATGCTTTTTTTCTGGTTACTTAATTTAAGAATTAGATATACAAAAATCAATGTTTCTATTAAAAGGAGGCAAAATGATTAATTTCCTTGTTGAAAACCAATTATACATTGTTTTAATAATAGTACTTATTGTTTGGATTGGTTTATTTGTCTATCTATTAACATTAGATAAGAATCTTTCTTCCCTAGAAAGACAAATAAATACTATGTTGAACAATCGGGAAAATAAAAAATGAAAAAATATATTGCTATTGCTGGCATTGCGATAATTTTCCTCACTCTTCTTTTACTTTCTTTCAATAAAAGTTCAATTGAATATACCGACTTTCAAAAAGCAGCAAGTCTTAATAAAAAGGTTCAAGTGATTGGGAGTTTGGAAAAGACTTTACCTTTCCACTACGATATCAATACAAATGTATTTGAGTTCTATATGAAGGACAAAAAAGGAAATGTAAAATTAGTTCGTTTCAACGGACCTCAACCAAACAATTTTACTATTGCTCCAGAATTTGTTGTAAAGGGAGTAATGAAAGACACCTTGTTCCTTGCACAAGAAATCATCACCAAATGCCCTTCGAAATATGAAAGCGAATTAGAAAAAGCAAAACAGTGAGGTAACTATGTTGGGAAAAATAATAATATACATTTCTTCTGTTGCTTGGTTGCTTTCTTTTTTCCTGTTTCTCTTTGGTGAAAATTCAAAAAATGAGAAATTTTTGAAATTGGCTAAATATACTTTTTTCATCGGAATTAGTGGTATCGTTCTCGCATCAATATATCTACTATTCAATATTTTTTCTCATAATTTTACCTTAACTTACGTCTGGAGTTATTCTTCGAGAAACTTATCGTTTTTCTTCTTGCTTTCATCATTTTATGCTGGACAAGAAGGCTCTTTCTTGCTTTGGGCTTTTTGGTTGTCGTTAATTGGTTTCATCCTTTTCTTCTATTTGAAGAAAAATCAACTCGACTTTCTCCCATTATCATTTTTCTCATTAACACTTGTTTTTATTTCAATTATTTTGGTATTAAAAAGCCCCTTTGCTGATTTGTGGGAATCTTTCCCCGATGGCAACATTCCAAAAGATTTTATTCCTCAAGACGGAAGAGGACTGAACCCAATACTCGAAAATTATTGGATAGCAATACATCCTCCAATTTTGTTCCTTGGTTACGCATTACTTACAATACCTTTTACTTTTGCTTTAACAAGTTTTTGGAAGCAAGAGTACGATAAGTATTTGAAACCAATGTCGTTTTGGGCGCTTCTTGGTGCTGGAATTCTTGCTTTAGGAATTATGCTTGGTGGTTTTTGGGCTTACGAAACGCTTGGCTGGGGAGGCTTTTGGGCTTGGGACCCAGTGGAAAATTCTTCTCTTGTACCTTGGATTTTCATTACTGCACTTTCCCATACATTACTTTTACAAAGAATAAAAGGAGGTTATATCCGAACTAATTTTGTTCTGGCCTGGTTGAGTTTTCTTGGGGTACTTTATGCCAGTTACTTAACAAGGAGTGGAGTTTTAAGCGACACTTCTGTCCATTCATTTGTCGACCCTGGTAAAGCTGTCAACATTCTTCTTCTAATCTTTTTAGGTGTTTTTGCTTTTTTCCCGTTAATCTTGTTCTTCTTAAGAACTAAAGCAATACCACAAAGCAATCAAGAAAAAGTCCAAATCAATAGTCGGCAATTTTTCACTCTGTTGGGTACGATTGTCCTTATTGTCGCCTCGATTATTGTCCTTGTTGGTACAAGTCTGCCTATTATTCAAGGTTTTATTGGTGCTAAAAAAGTTGCTCTTGAACCTTCATTTTACAATTTATGGATGACACCTATTGCAATTCTTCTTCTAGTATTCAACTCAATTTCTTTAATGTATTTTTGGAAGGAAACCCCAAGGGAGAAGTTTTTAAAATTACTTTTTTATTCAACAATCCCATCCATTCTTATTTCAATTGTTTTTTTCTTTCTCTATGAAAATAAAATTCTCTATTCTTTTCTAATGTTTTCCTCGATTTTTTCATTAATCGTGAATGTAGAAAAACTTATAAATAAAATTGTTAAAGGGAATCTACGAGTCGGAGCGTTTTTGTCCCACTTAGGAATTGCTTTCCTAATCATTGGAGCTATGCTTTCTGGAGGTTTCGAAAAAACTCAAACAATTAGTCTTTCCGAAGGTAAGACAGCAAAAGCTTTAGGTTACAATTTCTCTTTATTAAAAAAAGAAAGAATTGAATTGGATAAACCAGATCGGGAAAAGTATCGTTTCCACATCCGAATGGCAGACCAGCAAGGTAATTCTGTTTTAAAACCCATAGTTTATTGGAGCAATTTCAACAATTTTGAACAACCTTACTACGAACCAGATATAAAAACTTTTTTAACAAGAGATATCTACCTTGCGCCAAAATCATTTATGTTCGAAGATTTCTTTAAACCAGTTTCCTTAAAAAAAGGCGATAAAATAGTTTCACCTTGGTCAAACAAGGACTCTATATTCTTTGCAGGTTATGATATGAGTTCGATGCATACTGGAAAACAACAAGACCACTTTTTGTTTGGTTTAGTCATTAAATATTATATTGAAAACAAAGAATACTCGGATACAATCTATTCAATTCTTAATATGAAAGCTGGTTCCTTTAGTCCAGTATGGAAATTAGTTCCAACAAAGGATTTTGCTATTGGTTTTACCAAGTTTCAACCCGAAGAAAACTTGGAAAAATCAACTGTTGAATTAAGTTTTGGAAAAGAGATTTTAGTTGCCGATGTTACTGTCAAACCTTTTATTATTTTAGTTTGGTTAGGTGTAATTTTTACTGTTTTAGGTTTTATTGTTGCAATATTCAAATATCGCAATATTGAAGAAAAAAATTAACAAACCTAAATAATTTTTATATGCTATCGTCAAATTTTTTTTGTTCAACAAACCAGGTTTCAAGAATGAATTCAAAAGTTGTTGTGTTTTTATTTTATTTTTTACTTTTTTCTTTTTCTTCTTGTCGTTCCGAAGTTAAAGAAAACTCGGAACCTCGAGAGGATTATATTGAAATATCCGAAATGAGAGAATCCCGAGAAACACAAGATTCAAACTCCGATAATACTCCTAAATCTAAGCCGTTAGTTTTTTTTCCTAAGAGCATTGTGCCAGCCAAACCCGGAAATTTAGTCGATTTTGCTTGGGTTCAAGATGGAAAGGAAGTCAAATTTTCTGAATTTGCAAAAGGCAAGATTGTATTGTTAAACTTTTGGGGAACATGGTGTCCACCCTGCCGTCGCGAAATCCCAGATTTAATAGAAGTACATAATGAAAGTGAAGGTAAGGATTTTGTTGTCGTTGGTATTACATTGGAAAGGGATGTCGAAAATGCAGAGACCATTGTCAAAGATTTCGTAAATCAAAAAGGTATTCGGTATATTAACATAATAGATAAAGACCAATCAATCGCAAGAGCCTATGGTGGAATAAATGCTGTCCCAACAACTTTTATTATCGATAAAAAAGGAAAAATAGTAGAAACATTAGTGGGAGCAAGAGGAAAGCAGGATTTTATCGATGCAATTAATCGAGCTAGAAAATAATAAGTGTTTAAAAACAAAAAAGGCTGGTTTCCACCAGCCTTTTTTTTATATTATTCATTTGGGGAAGTTTCATTTAATGTTCTTTTCCCCAACTCGTTGTCAATCATTAATAATCCCCCTTTCCAATCCCCAATCATTTTCAACTTTTCGACAATTTCGCTTACTGTGGCTTCTTCTTCAACTTGCTCAGTAACAAACCACTGTAAGAAAATTTGGGTGGCGTGGTCTCCTTCTTTTATTGCTAAGTCGGCAAGAGAATTAATATTTTGGGTTACGTATTGTTCGTGTTTTAAAGCATCTTCCATCGCAGAAAGAGGGTTCTCCCAATTTGAGGGTGGAGCATTGATAGTGGATATTTGGACTAATCCCCCCCTATCGAGAAGATAATCGAAAAATTTCATCGCATGGGTGGTTTCTTCTTGTGCTTGTAGCCGCATCCAATGTGCAAAACCTTTCAAATTGATAGATTGAAAATAGCCAGCCATTGCAAGGTATAGATTCGAAGAGTACATTTCTCTGGCTAATTGAGCATTCAATGCTTCTTGAATAGTTTCTTTCAACATTTTTTACCTCCAAAAAAAATATTTAAACGAAACAAAATAAATTATATTATTCAATATTATTTTGGTAATCTAACTAAAACAGCCGTGCCTTTTCTTCCTTCGGAAGCCAAATACGAGGGAGAGTTAATAGAAATTTCCCCACCAAGTTTTGTAATTATTTCCTTAACAAGTGCCATTCCCAAACCAGTACCCTCAATATTTTTTTCTTTTGCAGAGCTCGACCTATAAAACTCATTGAATATTTTCGGAAGTTCATTTTCTGGTATTCCTATCCCATTGTCAGCAAAAGAAATATCTAAATATTTTCCAGAATCTGTAATTCGAATTTCAATAATACCTCCGGGTTCATTGTACTTAATAGCATTTGAGATAATGTTTGAAAAAGCTAAATCGAGTAATTTCAAATTTGAGTTAATAAGTATTTTCTCTTGATATGGTAATAAACGATAATCAAGGTTTTTTGAAATAATAAGGATCCTATGTTTTGTGTATAGTTCATTAAATAATTGAACAAGGTCTACTTCATCTTTTTCTATTTCACTCGACAATTTTACTTGGGTAATTTTTAAAATATCCCCAATCAAATTCAGAGCGTTTTTTAAACGAGCTTGGATTCTTTCAATAGGATTACGCAGATATTCTGGAACCTCCCCTACACTATTATTTGCGATTAAATCGACCCAAGTAAGCGCAGCAGAAATAGGTGTTTTTAAATCGTGAACCACGGTCATCACATATCTCGATTTTGTTTTCTCCGCTTCTTCCAATCCTTTGTAGGCAAAGTACAATTCCTTTTCTCGCTGGTATAATACTTTCGCTATAGAGTTTGCTAAGTAAATAGAAACAAAAACTACAATTGAAAAAGTACTAAAAAAAACAAATAAATAAATTGGGTCGTTGTAAAGAGGATATTTAATTATTCCCGCAATATGGTAATGAGGAATAACTTGGTTGAATTCCAAAATTGCTAACGATACTAAAACTCCAATTGTAATTATCATAATCAGAGAAATAATAGTACCTGGAAGAATCAAACTCCCAATAATCAAATGAAAAACGAAAAAAGTGTTAAATGGGGACTCTACTCCCCCAGTAAAGTAAATTAATAAAATAAGGAATACAAAATCCGTAATTATTTGCAAAAGTGAAAAATGAAGACTATGAACTCTGTATTTTTTTGAAATATCTGGAAATTTTATCCAAAGGAAATGAAAAATAACATTATATAAAAATATTGCAATAGCAATAAGTAAAATATAATGAGTTGGAATTCCTAACAATGGGTAATAATTTTTAGCAATTATTGAAAGCAAAAGAAAGGAAAGTAGTAAAAGCGATGCCAAATAACGAAGTTTGATTAACCATTTGTTTCTTTTTCTTATTTCTTGCCAAAAACTTTCAAATTTAACTCTCTCGGGTACTAAAGTGAATAAGCTACCAATCATAACATAAAATAATTTTTCATACTCATTTCGTAAATTGTAAATTACTAAAATAACCAATATGAGAAAATGGGTTTAGGACATTTTGAAAATATCTTCGAGGGTAAAAATATTATTTTAGGTATTACTGGTTCAATAGCTGCGTATAAGTCCTTATTGCTTATAAGAGAACTCAAAAGGCGCAACGCTAATGTTTTTCCTGTGTTAACCCCTTTTGCAACACATTTTGTTACAAAATTAACTGTTTCCAACCTTGCAAAAAATCCTGTTGCAGTGGATATGTTCGACCCTGAAATCCAAAAGTCTGGAGCCTGGCATATCGATTTAGTTCATCGATGCGATTTAATGATTATTGCTCCTGCTACTGCTTCTACAATTGGAAAAATTGCAAATGGAGTTTGTGATAATGCTCTGGTAACACTTGCAACTGCTCTACCAAAAAATACTCCTTTACTTATTGCCCCAGCAATGGATACATCTATGTGGGAGCATCCCACTACCCAGAGAAACGTACAAATTTTACGAGAAATAGGGGGACATATTATTCCTCCTTCCTTTGGTGAGCTTTCAAGTGGGCTAATTGGGGAAGGTAGATTTCCTGAAATTCCAGTTCTTTTGGACTACATTGAGACTTTTTTGTATTTTAGAGAAATTGGATTAGAAAGATACAATGAAATTAGGGATAAGATTAAAGATAAAAACATTTTAGTTACAGCCGGTCCCACACACGAAAAAATAGACGACATTCGCTACATCAGTAATTATTCATCAGGAAAAATGGGCTTTGCAATTGCAATACAATCTCATATTCTTGGGGCAAAAGTTAAGTTAATCACAGGTCCTTCCAAGATTCAGATGCACCACCCCATTTCATTAGAAAGTGTTACCTCTGCTAAAAATATGTTTGATGCTGTTGTTAAAGATTACCAAACCTCTGATGCTACCATTATGGCTTCTGCTGTTGCTGATTATTGTCCAGAAACAAAGTTTCAGGGAAAATTGAAAAAGGATACAAGTAAAGAAATTTTCTTGAGATTAATTCGAACTCCAGATATTCTTTCCGAGCTTGGAAAAAATAAAAAACATCAAATTCTTGTCGGCTTCGCTTTGGAAAGTTCACAGGATGGTTTAAAGAACGCTTTGAAAAAACTTAGCCAAAAAAATTGCGATTTAATTGTTTTGAACTATTTCGATACACCGAATAGTGGTTTTAGTGGGGATAATAATACAATTACAATTTTAGAATACCTTTCAAACGAGGAGTTGATAGTCCAGAACTACCCTTCAGCAAGCAAAAATATTTGTAGTTTATTCATTCTGGAACGGATTTCAAAGCATTTAAGATAAATTAGTCAACCGAGAATTCTTCCATTAGTTTTCTTAGAAAATCGAAACTGTAAATTCCAGTATCGTGTCCATCTTTCCATATAATTTGAATGGCGTAGTTTCCAACAGGTTCAATGGCTTTTAAATCGTACTTTTCGGGTGTAAGAACCTCAATTTTCAAAGGCTCAATTTTCTTAAAGCCAATCTGTTCTCCTTGACATTGAGCACAGGGACAATTATCTCTTAAATCTTTCAGTCGAATAGTAGATGCAAAGCCATCTATCCAAATAATTTGCAATTTATCTTTGTCAATTTTTTTTATCTCGATTGGTTCCAGAGCCATTTTTATTTAATCTTATTTATTTTCATATTCCAAATAATAATAAAACTTATAGCAGAGACAAGACACATTCCAAGAATTATCCAAAAAGCGTGTTTGTATTCAGCAATTGGAATAAAAACGTTCATCGAGAAAAGGCTAACCACAAATGTAGGAACCATAATTGTAATTGTAATAATGTTTAATATTTTCATTAAAACATTAAGGTTATTAGCAATTATCGATGCTCTTGCATCCATCAAACTTGCAAGAATAGAAGAATAAGTTTCGGCTTGCCTTAAACACTGATTATTCTCAATCAAAATGTCTTCGAGAAGTTCCTTCTCTTCGTCGGTAATATTCAGCTTATTTGCATTAAACTTTATTTTTTCTAGAAGAAAATGATTTGTATTAATTGCATTATGATAATAAACTAAGCTCTTTTCGAGAGAGAATAGATGAAGAAGGTATTTGTTCTCTTGGGCTTGGCTTAGCTTTGCTTCCAATTCATCAGAAATCCTATTAATTGTGTTTAAATGATTGTAAAATTGGACAATAAAGCTATATATTATTTTAAAAAACACATCCTTAATACTTAATATCTTTTGAAAAGGTTTGCTATTCAAAAACTCTGTCAAAGGGTCTTGGGAAACAACAACCATTTTATCCTTAAAAAGAAAAATACCTATTGATTGCACTCTGAATAAAAGTTCATCGGCGGCTATGTGATGTTTAGGAGCTTTAATAATAAATGCAAAGTGCTCGGGTTCAATTTCAAGACGAGCAAGTTCTTCGGGGTCGAGCGAGGAATTCAAAGTATGTTCATCTATAAGTAAATTGTCCAGGAGGTACCTTTTTTCCTCTGGTGTAAGTTGAGTGAAAAACATTAAGTTCCCATCATTGGATTGCACTAATTTTTCACCTTCGATTTTATATCTTACAACCATTTTTGTACCTCCAAAAACTTCAAAATTAACAAAATTAAATAGTTAAAAGACTAATCAAACTTTTTGGGTTTTAAAAAAAAATTTATGATTTAATAAAAAAATATTAAGAAATTTAATTTTTAGTTTATAGAAATTACATTTATTAATATCTTTTTTTTATTTTTGCTATTGAGTAATATTGTAAATGTTATGGCACTTAAAACTCAAACTGGTTTAACTGCAAAAGCAGAAAGAAAAAGTGAACAAATTCAATTGGTTTCGTTCTTTCTTGAAGGGGAAGAATATGCAATATCAATTGCAAACATCCAAGGAATAAACAGGATGGGTGAAATAACCAAATTACCAAATTCCCTTCCCTATGTAGAGGGGATTACGAATTTACGTGGAAATATTATCCCTTTGATTAATCTTCGAAAAAGGCTGGGACTTCCAGTAAAAGAATTCGACAAGACCACAAGATTTATTGTTATTGAATATGGTTCCAATCTTTACGGTTTCATTGTAGATTTTGTAAATCGCGTACTTCGATTGCCAAAAGCTTCGATAGAGCCACCCCCACCAGCATCTTTGAAAATCGATGCCAAGTATGTTACTGGAATCGCCAAATACGAAAACAAGCTTATTATTGTTCTTGATTTAACAAAAATTTTTACAGACGAGGAATTTAATGTAATTTCAAATATTACAAATAGTTAAATACAATGTTGAACAAAATCAAGGTGATTTTATGAAAATCTCTATGAAACTTTTTGTTTCCTTTGGATTAATTCTTATTCTTTTAGTTGCTTTTGCTATCTTTGCACCAGTACAGATGGCCTCTCTTTCAACTTATTTAGAACAGGTAAAAAATGAAAGTTTAAAAAAAGTGCTTCTTCTAAACGATGTAAAGGACAATCAAAATATTATTGCTCGTGCACTTCGAAATTTGCTATTAACAAATGACCCTAAAATTGTTGAAGATGAATGGAATAGGGTTTTGGAATCAAGAAATAACATTACAAAGTTGCTAAGCGAAATTAATAAATTGGTAAGAAGTGATAGAGAAAAAGAGTTATTTGATAGTATAAAGAACATAAGAGGAAGTTACATCGAAGGACAGAAAAAAATTTATGAATTAAGGAAACAAAATAAAATACAAGAAGCAGTAGAATTTCTTTTAAGTGATTTTAGGAAAATTCAAAATGTTTATTTTGGTAGAGTTAACCAATTAATTGAAGATGAAATAAAACAGTCTGACCAAATGATAACTGATAGCAAGAATCTTGTTTCTACATCAAGAACCATACTTTTTGGAGCTGGTTTGATTGGAGTTATTCTTGGTTTAGTTTTAGCTGGGGTGATTTCGAGAAATATTTCTAAGCCTATAAATAAAGCCGCTGATGCAAGTAATAAAATTGCACGAGGAAATATTAATGTAGATTTAGAAACAACAACTAAAGATGAAACCGCAATTCTTATGTCTTCTATGAAAAGAATGGTAGAAAACATTAGTTCGATGGTCAATGACGTTAAAATGTTGGCTAAAGCAGCAATAGAAGGCAAACTCGATGTACGAGCGGATAGTTCTAAATACGAAGGAGAATTCAAAGAATTGATAGATGGATTCAATGCAACTTTGGATGCAGTTATTGGTCCCCTTAATGTTGCTGCAGAGTATATCGACAGAGTAAGCAAAGGAGACATTCCACCAAAAATAACTGATGAATACAAAGGGGACTTCAATGAGATAAAGAATAATTTAAACAACTTAATTGAAAATCTAAATTATGTTTCAAATATTGCCGAAAACATCTCAAATGGTAATCTTGATATTCAAATTAACGAAAGGTCAGCGAACGATACTCTTATGATTTCTTTGAAAAATATGAGTAAGGTTTTGAAATCAGTTATTAACGACATTTATTCTATTGTTGAAAAAGCTAGGAAGGGCTACTTAAATTATCGTTGCGAAACAACTGGGCACAAAGGTGAGTATTTAAGACTTGTGGGAGGAATAAACGAAACACTTGATATATTAACGAATATTTTTGATTACGCTGGAAACTTTATGGTAGCAGATTCAGAAGGAAATATTAACTATCTAAACAAATCACAGTATGAATTTCTAGCTAAGTATGAAAATGAATATCGAAAAAATTATCCCGATTTTTCGGTTTCAAAAGTAATTGGGACACACATAGACCGATGGCATAAAAATCCAACAAGAAATAGACAAATCCTTTCAGGATTAGTTTCGTCGCACGAAGCTAGAATTAGCATTGGCGACCAGATTATGCGTTTAATTATTAACCCCCTTAAAGATAAGAACAATCAAATATTAGGCTACGTTGTGCAATGGAATAATTACACAAACGAAACAAATCTCGAAAATGAATTGACTAATATTGTGAAAAATGTTTTGAATGGAAACCTAAAAGTTCGAGTAAATGTACAAAAATTCTTCTCAAATTATATTGATATCGCAAATCAAATTAATAATATGCTCGACGCAATTATTAATCCACTTAATGTAGCTGCAAACTATATAGAGCGTATTTCTAAGGGTGATATTCCACCAAAAATAACTGATGAATATAAAGGAGACTTTAACGAAATCAAAAATAACATAAACATTTTGATTGATTCTATAAGTAGAGTGGTTAATGACACTTTGACTTTGGGTAAAGCATTAGCAGAAGGCAATTTGGACATTCGAGTAGATTCTTCTCAACATCAAGGTACATATAAAAACATTATTGAAACAATAAATACAGCGGTTGATAATATTGCCGAGCCACTCCAAGAAACTGGAAATGTGGTTAATTTAATGAAAGATGGCGACTTAACTGTTCGTATGTTTGGTCAATATCTTGGTGAACTAAAAAGGTTAAAAGACAACATCAACATAATGGCTGATTCACTAAACCAACTTCTTCTTCAAATTTCAAGTTCTGCTGATATTTCTGCAACAGCGGCTGCCCAAATTTCGGCAATTGCCGAAACTCTTGCTGCTTCCGCTGCTGAAAATAGTGCCCAGGTAGACGAAATAGCAACTGCCATCGAAGAGATGAGTAGGACAATTGCAGAAAATGCTATGGGTGCAACTCGTGCAGCAGAAGTAGCTGATAAAAACAAAAAAATAGCAGCTGAAGGTGGAAATGCCGTTCAACAAACGGTGAGTAAAATGAACGAGATTGCATCGGTAGTACGAGCAAGTGCCGATAAAATTGAAAAACTTGGTGAATCGAGTAAACAAATTGGCGAAATTATTTCGGTCATCGATGAAATTGCAGACCAAACAAATCTACTTGCCTTAAATGCAGCTATCGAGGCAGCACGCGCTGGCGAGCAAGGCCGTGGTTTTGCTGTGGTTGCCGACGAAGTAAGAAAACTTGCAGAAAGAACAACAGAAGCAACTAAACAAATTGCTCAAATGATTAAAGGAATACAAAAAGAAACAGAGGAAGCAGTTCGAGCTATGAAGCAAGGTACTGACGAGGTTAATAGTGGTATTGTCCTTGCCGATAAAGCTGGTACCGCATTGAAAGAAATTATGCAAAGTTCACAGGAAGTTTGGGATATGATTAATCAAATTGCCGCTGCCACCGAAGAACAATCTTCTACTGCAGAGCAAGTTGCAAAGAATGTTAGTTCTATCTCGCAAGTCACATCCGATACTGCTAATAGAGTGCAAGATATAGCTAAATCTGCCGAAGACCTTGCAAAACAAACAGATATTCTACGGACCTTGTTAGAGAAATTCAAGCTGCAAAAAGAAGGACAAAGCGCTCATCTTGAAGGCAAAGATGCCAGAAAACTTTCTGGAAAAGGAAGCAGATATTTGGGAAGTGGCGAGACACACTAAACTTTCTTGAATCTCTTCCATTTTATTTAAACAAGGGGTTTTCGAACCCCTTGTTTTTTGCACAAAATAAATTTTATCAAAAATTAGTATATTGGTTTTTTTCCATTTATTCGCAAGTATCATTTCTAATTTTAAATCGTAATAAAACTTAACAAGCAAATTGAACTAGAAGTTGAAGAAAATTAGATGGCAATATGGTAAATACTTGATATGATATTAAAGATGGTCGACCCAAACTGAATTTGGTATTAAGTATTTTTTCATTGCTTCTGCTGTTAAGCAAGAATGGATTGGTAGAATTCCTATTAAATCGCCAACTTTGTGCTTTCGAATAAACTCTTTAGTGGTTTTAATTATGGAGTGTTCTTGGTATATTGCTTTCACATAAGTATCCTCTACAGGTTCCGACCATTCGCTATCGTAAATTTCAACTACCAAACCAAAAATCTCAATACCATCCAGTATTAACGAATCTTTGGATAAATGAACTGCTCCACCGTAGCAAACAATTTCATTTCTTTGTTCATAAATCGCAACAATTGGTACAACTAAGCATATTGCAATGTTATCTGTTTCACAACTACCAATTGAAAATTGCTTTACATCGTAAAAAACAAAATTTCCCGGACGCAACTCATCAACACCCACAAAATCGTCGCATATACTTACCGATGGCGTATCTCCAACAGAAAGAATCACATTGTGTCCAAGGGAAATCAAAAAGTTTTTTAAGTCAAATAACTTAGAAAGGAATTTTTTATTTTCATTAATTACTTCTTTGGAACTCTTACAAAAATAGGTATTACCGTTGTGTGCAAGGATGCCAACGAGATTGATAAATTTTGACTTTTCAATAATCTTGATGGCTTTTTCAATAAGTAAGTGGTTGTTAATATCGAAACCAGAACGATAGAAATCAACATCTATTTCTAAATAAACATCAAGAGGCAAGTTTATTAAACGGGAAAGAAATTCTAAAGTAAAAATATCGGAAATTGTAACTTTTAAGTTAATTTGTTGGGCTGAAAGCAATATTTCGTCTAACTCTCTCAAATTCAATGGAAAAGCAATCAAAATGTCTCTCCAACTTGATTGCATAAAATAGTTTGCCATTTTTAAAGAAGATACAGCGATTTTCCTAACCCCTAAATCCCAAAACCATTTACCTATTGTTTTTGATTGATGAGTTTTAAAGTGCGGGCGAAATTCAATACCCCAAGATTTTACTTTCGAATATATCTTCTCAATATTCGACCTACACTTATTTTCATCTAAGAGCAATGTTGGTTGGGATATATCTTTAACAAAAATGCTATCCATCAAGTTCCCCAAGAATTTTCAGACAATATTTTTTGTAATCAGAATTTGGCATTTTCTCGACCCAAGCAACAAACTCTTTTCTATTTATATATCCAAGTGTAAGAGCAATCTCTTCGAGGCAAGCAATTTTTCGACCTTGCCTTTGCTCAATTGCTCTAATAAACAAAGCAGCATCAATTAAATTAGTCGGATTTCCAGTATCTAACCAAGCAATACCACGACCGATTATTTCGATATTCAATTCATTTAGTTGAAGATAAATTTTCTGAATGTCTGTTATTTCCAGTTCGCCTCGCGCACTTGGTTTCAAAGTTAGAGCAAAGTCGAATACACGCTCATCGAACAAATAGAGCCCGGGAATCGCATATTTTGAAATAAAAGATTTGGGCTTTTCAACAATTTCAATTGGTTTTTTATCCTTGTCGAGAACAACAACGCCATAGTCTTGTGGGTTTTCTACTTCATAAGCAAAAATAGTTGCAAATTTCAGGTTTTTTATTGCATTTCGGAAAAAATCTAATTTCCCGTAGAAAATATTGTCGCCAAGAATTAGGCAAACTTTTTCATTAGAAAAAAATTCGCGAGTTAAAACGAAAGCTTGAGCTATTCCAAGAGGTTTCTCTTGAATAACATAACTAAAAGACAAACCCCATTGAGAGCCATTACCAAGTAATTCTTGGTAAAATACAATATCATCTGGAGTAGAAATAATAATAATTTCACGAATCCCACCTAGCATCAAAGTAGCGATTGGATAGTATATCATTGGCTTATCGAAAACAGGAAGAAGTTGCTTGCTAATAACCTTGGTACTTGGGTATAGACGAGTACCTTTTCCACCTGCGAGAATAATACCTTTCATAAGAGTAGAAAAAAACAAAAATACAAAGAAAACTATTAATTCAAGGAACCAAATTAATTATAAACCTTAAAGTAAATAAAAAACAAATTAACAAATTTCTGTAAATTTGAAAATTTAAACAAACTTGTTTATGGAAAATACCTTATTTATCGTTTTTTTAAGCACCTTTCTCTATATTGTTAGGATATCTTTTTTTATAATTGGTTTTATTAAAGAGTATAAGAATATTAAAACAAAAAAGACTTCTCAAGAACACCCATATGTATCTATTATTATTCCAGCAAGAAACGAGGAATGCAATATTAAAGATAACTTAGAATCTTTAACAAAAATCAATTATCCAAATGATAAATTTGAAATTTTGGTTGTAAATGACCGTTCCACCGATAGAACTTCTTTTGTCGTTAACGAAATAATGAAGCTGAATAAAAACATTAAATTAGTTAATATTGAAAATGACGCTCAAAAAGAGCACATACCTGGAAAAGCAGGTGCTGTTCACATTGGAGTTAATAATTCAAAGGGTGATTTAATATTTGTTACTGATGCGGATTGTCAAGTACAACCAAATTGGTTAATGAAGTTGACAAGGCTTTATAATAATAACCAAACTGGTTTTGTTTCTTCGTATACAAATGTTATCGGGACCAGATTGTTTGACAAAATTCAAGCGATTGAGTGGATATATATGCACACAATGGGAATGGGTGGAGTTGGAATGAACATACCCCTTGGTTGTTATGGAAATAATATAACGTTTAGAAAAAAATTTTATCTCAATTTCGGTGGATACAAAAACATTTCATTTTCTGTTACAGAGGATTTAGCACTACAAATGGCTTTCCACAAAAATAAATATGAAATTCATTATCTTATTGACCCAGAAACCATTGTGGACACAAAACCTTGTAAAAATTTGAAAGAGTATTTTGCTCAACATCATAGATGGGCACGAGGTGGTTTAAATCTTGGATGGAAAGCAGTTGTTTTTGTTCTTTCTTCATTCACTTTTTGGGTAGGAATGTTCTACTTTACTATACTTGGATATCTTTACCCAGTTATTCTTTTGCTTTTCATAAGAATGATTGGAGATTTTGCTCTTTTGCTTTCTCCACTTAGTATTCTAAATAAAAAGTATTTGCTAAAATACATTCCAATTGCGGTACCTTTTTTTCTCCTTGTCGAACTTGTAATTCCTTTTTTTACTTTAAAAAAGAAGGTGAAATGGAAAAATCAAGTGTTTACTTCTACTTAATAAGAACTATAGAATTAAGAATTTTATCGAAAATTAATCTAAAATGGGAAAATTGATTCGCAGGAGCTTGGAAAAATCCAAAAAATAGAGCATCCTCTTTTGTAAGAGCCAATTCATAACATTGAAATGGAATTGAATTTTGCCAATATTGAACTAAAGTTTCGTATAAATTTCCAGAGTATTCTCCACGAGTGAATAGTTTTTGTTGAAGGTACTTATAGAAATAATATTCTTGAGCATTTTTTTCAATACTCCCTCTCCAAAATTCGAGAATTTCCCCTGGGGTTCGAACATTATATAGTTTCGACATATTTCTATTAAAAGACAATTTCAAACCTACGGAATAATAGTCGGTATCGGATTTAATGTTCTCTGGGGTAATTACAATTTCTGAATAATCATTATTAAATTTTTGGAAAATTTTCCAGTGCGATGGAACAAGAACCTTAAATGTTCCGAGAGAATCTGTAATCTCGACGAAAGTAATTTCCTCTATTGGTTTAAACAAGTCTTCATTTCCTAAAAGTCTTGCCAATTTTTTTCTATCTTTTTTTGCAAGTTCTACCATTCCAAGTTTCTCATAGGCCACAGCTCGATTGTTCAGAGCCTCTGTGTCAGTAGAATCTAAGGTCAAGCATTTAGAATAATCCTCTATAGCTTTCTTGTACTTGCCTAACTTAAAATATGCATTCCCTCTATTGTAATAAACTTTCGAGTTCTTTAAATTTAGTTTAATGCATTTATCGAAATTGGCGATTGCTTCTTCGTAATTTTTCTTTTTGTAAAAGGCTCTACCCCTTTCATAATAAGTAGAAACATTATTAGGGTTATACTTAATCGCCTTATCCAAGTCCACCAAAGCATCTTCAATTTCTCCAACTTCTATATTTACTGTGGCTCTATTTGTATACGCTTCAGCAAAGGTAGAATCCAACTCAAGTGCTTTGTTGAAATCATCAATTGCAAGTTTAAAATCACCCAAATAAAGATAAATAATCCCCCTATTATTGAAAACATCTGGGGTATTTCCTCCTTTTTCAATTGAAATAGTTAAGTCATTTAGTGCACTTTCGAAGTCATTAGAATACAATTTTGCCAAACCACGGAAATAAAAAACTTCATATGAGGAATCACCTTTTTCAATTGCTTGGTTAAAGTATTTAATAGAGTTTCTATAATCTTTCTTGTAAAACGAACTTATGCCTTTGGATTTAAAATTCTCTTGAGAAAATACATTTAAACTAAATATGCAAAAAATACCAAGCAACAAAACTTTTTTGAGTTTAACAAAATCTTTTTTCTTATTCATTTGTTTCATTTATCATTTGTTTGCATTTTAAAAAAACAAGGAGTGCTTAATAAACCATCACTCCTTGTTAGTTTGTTCTTCATTAAAATTTTTACTGAAACTTAAAGGTAGAAATAGATTTTTCGAACACTGGTTTATAAAGTTGTTCTTCCCCAGAAAACCAATTCATTGTAATTCGATACAATTTATTATTGTGAACAACATAATATACACGACTTTTAACATTTTGAATAGGTGAATACTCAAAAAAGTATGCTTTTACACCACTGATACTTGTGGGTTTAGGCTCAGTATTTTTGTGTTTCGCTTTATTATCCTCAACAATTTTATCAAGATTACTTTGTTTCGAGGCATCAAAAATATCAATCCTAATGTCGCAATCCAATCTTCTTTCCCCAATATATTGATAGGACCTAATCGCTCCCCCAACTTTAGGATTTCTTACATCAAAATTATCAGGTATTTTAATTGCAAAGCCCTCTCCTTTGTACTCAACTAAGTTAGAAGACGGTGGTGGTGCTTCTACAACTTTCTTAATTGTATCTTGACCAACTTGGGGTATATAAGCAAGTTTTATTGAACTCAAAATTTGGTCGAAGGATTGTTTATAGTGGTCGAAGGTACCACCAAAAGCCTCAAAGGAAATTACTGTCACGACTTGAGGGTCTTTTTGTGCATAATAGATCTCCCCTTTGAAAACACCGTCTCCTAATGGAAATTCGTAAGTTTGTTTAAAACCTTCAACACCGTCAATAGTTACTTTTGTGGGGGCTGAATATGTCTCGGGGGTAAATTGTTTCTTAGCCATAACAGAGTCTATTGTTTGACCTTCCGGAAGTTTTATAGAAAGAAGTTCGATTTTTGCTCCCGATTCACCCTCCGGGTCAAAGGTTTTAAATCTTTTAATTACAGTCTTAGTAGTGAATGCAAGGAACCTATCCCCGGGATATTTCTGTATTTCCCAGTTCGTAGGATATTTAATGGAAAACCCCATAATTGGGTCGGTGTAAGTTGCGAGTTCTTTAATTTCAACAATTTGCTTTCTTTCACCGCAAGAAACTAATATTAATATCAAGATTGAAAGGATAAAGAAGTAAAAATTTTTTGTCATAAAGCCTCCAAAATAATAAAAACACAATTTAAAGAATTTAGTTGTTTTTTGCACCTTCTAAAATCCATTTTCTTATTCCATTTATTTGATTAGCCGACAATTTCCAATCTAAGAAAGGTTTATGGGGTAATTTGTATTCAATAATTTGAACAAGCACGCTACCATCTGGATTTCTGGGTATTACTAATGCACCATTTAATGAGTTTAAAATAGAAATATAGTCGATAATTTGAACATTACCTTGCGGAGCTATTTCACCATGGCAATACGATAGTCCACATGTGTTTTTAAGAATTGGTAAAATATGTCGCTGAAAACTGACATTACTATCGGGGATTGTAATTTGAGTATTATTCGAGGTAATTTCACCACAAGAATAAAGTAAAAAAAATGTAATAAACCAAAGAATGATTAGTCTACTTTTCATACGATTTAGTAGTAAATTTTTAAAGTATTCTTTTGCGGGTTAAATTCACATTTGAATTCTTTCAGAGGTTTTTCAGCGGGTCCTTTTAGAACTTTTCCCCCATCTAATAAATCAAATTCAGAACCATGACAAGTACACACTACCCTACACACTTTTATATTAGAACTTATTGTTTCGATTTTAAGAGGCGCTCGAACCTTATCTTTGCCAAAACATTGGTCGTGTGTACACATTCCAGAAAAACACTTAAAGTCATCATCTTTATTTTCTTTTTTTGTTCTAACAATTATCAATGGTATTCCATAATTAACTTGATTAAATTGTTTAGTAACACCAGAACCTATAAAATTTAATACTGGTAGATTAAGAATATCGCTTTTTTCATTTGTTAAATCAAGTTCAATAAATTCACCTTTTAATGTTGGAGGTATTATCCAATCTTTTTCGCAACTTAAAATAGGAATAAATACAATAGTGGCACCTAAAGTTTTAGTTAACTCAGAGAGTTTCTTTAAAAACAATCTTCGGGAGAATTTAATTTCCATAATTATCTTGCGATTATTACTTTTCTCGTTGCAAAAGGTTTACCATTAACAATCATTTTTAAAAAGTAGTTGCCAATGCTTAATTTAGAAACATCTAAAAGTAATTCGTTATAATGAGAAATACATTTTCCAGAAAATACTAACATAACTTCGTTTCCCTTTTGGTCAAACAATAGAATATTAACTTCTGCAGGTTCGGAAGTTCCAAAAACTATAGTTGTATAATTTTCACAAGGATTTGGTTTGTTTTGATTTAAAAATGCTAATACATCTTCTTTTTCATCTAATTTATTTAAAGGATACAAAGGAACTTCAAGGTATATAGTTTTATCTCCATCATATTCTAAATGAAGTCTTTCGAGGTCACGCGAAGCTGGACCCCAAACATATTTTCCTGTTACATCGAATAAAGTCCCGTGCCCAGAACATTCAAAAAGGTGTAAATCTGGGTCAAGGTCCTTTATTGGGTATCCCTCGTGTGGGCACCGTTCAGAAATAGCGATAAAATCAACTTCATATTCTTCTTTAGGTACGTGGACAATGATAACTTTTGGATAGAACATTAAAGTATTTTCGATTTTTATTCTAACTGAACCCCAGATGGGAATTAATTCAGGGTAATCATCGAGGCTAATTCCATAAATTCCTAAAATTTCGTTTCCATTTTTACGTAGAAAAGGCTTTACAAAACCTAATAATTTATGGGGTGTAATTAATGAAGTCACTGTTCCCAGGAAAAAAAACTTTAAAAAATCTCTTCTTTTCTCAAAAAATGACATTGTCCACTAAGACTTAACAAAATAGATACGAGTAAAAGAAAAAAATATTTAATAACCAAAAGTTTTAAATCTTGGTTGATTTAGAAAATCCCAGTCAGTGAGTGACTTAAGAAACTCAAGTAATGCTTCCTTTTCGTAATTGGTTAAATTCAATGGTTTAATAGTGGTATCTTTGTTAAAAAAGGGGAACCCTCCTCTGTTATAGTTTTCAATGACTTTCTCAAGAGTTTGATAAGTTCCGTCGTGGATATAAGGAGCAGTAATTTCAACATTTCTCAACGAAGGAGTTTTAAGCTTGCTTCTATCTTTATAATCTCCAGTAATATAATACCTACCGAAATCGAAGTAATGATTGGTTGTCCCGGTATTATGATACTTTAAATCTGTGAAAAGAAATCCGCTATGACATTCAGAACATCTTGTTCTTTCGCTAAAAAAAAGCCTCATACCTAACTTTTGCTTTTCTGTTAATGCTGAACTATCCCCATTAATAAACTTATCGTAAGATGAAGTTCCAGAAACTAAGGTTCTTACAAAAGTAGCAATTGCTTTTGCAGCTAAATATGGGTAAGGCTTGCTTCCTTTACCAAAAGCAGCTTCAAACATTTTTGGATAAAAAGGATGTGAAGATAGTCTTTGGAATATTTCGTTTGTATCGTTGTCGAAAAAAAGAGGGCTTGTAAAATCGTGGTAAATAGCTTCTTCCAAAGTGATTTCCACGCCATCCCAATTCAAACTTTTCCTATATCCAACATTTACTAAAGAAAGTACATTTCTGGGTAATGGAAACTTGTTTATTGTTATAGGATTAGGAACATTGTTTGCGAAAGCATATCTTGGATTGTGGCAATTTGCGCAAGAATAGGTAGAATCCCTAGATAAAATTTTCTCGAAAAACAAGTATCTACCAAGTTTTTCTTTGGTTGGAGAATACTGATTGTCCTTGGGAAAAGGAATTGGGGGAAATCCTTTTGGTGCTTTAGAATAGTCAATCTCGTCTATTGGATTAGTATTAGAATTTTTGTCCTCGCAAGACAAAACCAAAAGGAAACACAAGGAAAAAAATATGAATAGAATGTTTTTAATGTTGTACATAAGTCAAAAAAACAAAATTATTAAAAATTCAGCAACTATGATATTATTTATCATTTGATGATTATTTGGGTTCAGCAAAATCCGGATTAGTTAAAAATTCCCAATCGGTTAAAGATTTCAAAAAGTTTATTAAATCTTCCTTTTCTTGTTGAGTTAAATTTAATGGTTTAATTAAAGTGTCTTTGTTAATTGTTGGAAAACCACCTCGATTATAATTTTCTATTACCTGTTCTAAAGTTTTATAAGTTCCATCGTGAAGATATGGTGCTGAAACTTCAACATTCCTTAAGGATGGAGTTAAGAATTTATTCCTATCCCGAAAGTCTCCAGTAACATAATATCTACCAAAATCAAAATAGTGTTGGGTTGTCCCGGTATTATGGAACTGTAAATCAGTAAAAAGAAATCCACTGTGGCAAACTGAACACTTTGTTCTCTCACTAAAAAATAGTTTCATCCCCCTTTTTTGTGAATCTGTCAAGGCATTGGTATCACCTCGAACATATTTATCGTATGGTGAATTACCGCTCACCAAACAACGTACAAATGTAGAAATAGCCTGCGCAACTAACCAAGCACTGGGTCTTGCGTTTTCACCAAAAGCAGCTTTAAATAACTTTGGATATAGAGGATGCCTTTCCAATCGCATTTGCAACTCGTTCGTATCTAAACCAAAAATGTAAGGCAAAAATAAACTTCTATATGCAGGTTGTTCTATCCTTTTGCCTCGACCATCCCAAAAGATTTTATCGAAATAGGCTACATTTGTAAGGGACATTGTGTTTCTTGGTTCGGGTATTTTATTATATCCAATACTATTTGGAACATTGTCCTGAAAGTTATGAGCTTGTTTCAAACAATGTGAGCAAGACTTAAACGAGCTGTCTTTAACAAGAATTTTATCGTAAAACAATCTCCGACCAAGTTCAAATTTTGCTCTGGAATATGGATTATCGGGTGGAAAAGGAATAGGGGGAAACCCTTCTGGGGCTTTTGAAAAATCTTTTTCCAAAGGTGGATTCTGGTCATTAAGGTTTTCTTTACAACTATTAAAAAGCAACAAAAAATAAATTAATAACAACCAAGAAAACCAAAAATTTTTTTTATTCCATAACATTTCATTATTCCAAATTATTGTTAAATTTAAAAATATATTAGAAAAACAAGAAAATAAAATCCTAAAATAAAAAGGCTGTCCAAAAGGACAGCCTCTGAAATTGAAAAAAGTAGTATTAATTTCTTTCTATTGTTTTTTCTTTATGCTTTTTTAATTGTCTAACCATCTTGTCTGTTGCAGTTCTCAGACTTTTCATAAAATCCTCTGAACTTTCTTCAACAATGAGCGTATTGCCATTTACAACAAGTGTGAATTGGACTTTATTCTGGCTATCAGCTGTAAATTCAACGCTTGCGCTAGAAATCATATCAGAAAATCTTTCGAATTTTTTCACTGCATCCAATGCTGCCTCTTGCAAGTCTGGTCTAGACTTCAAATGTCGAAATGTTACTTTAGTTTGCATATATAACTCCTTAATTTTTGAAACATTAATATTAATTAGTTGAGAAAGAACGAACGAGTATTCAAATTCACACCAAATAAAAAAACGATAGAAAAAGGCAAAATTGTAACCTCTTCATCTACTAGACC
Source organism: Ignavibacteria bacterium (assembly GCA_026416955.1). Classification (GTDB taxonomy): domain Bacteria; phylum Bacteroidota; class Ignavibacteria; order Kapaibacteriales; family UBA2268; genus Naka2016. Next base: position 35,784 of record JAOAEE010000022.1, read on the forward strand.
CGAATTAGCAATTCTTTTAAAGATACTAACATTTCTGTAAAAAAAGTAAAACTTGGCTTCGAAAAAGAAGTTATCTAAAAGTTGCTCGTTTTCGATTATGTCGAAAGGAAGAACATTCCGAACCCCAAAAGCAAAAAAAGGAGAGAAGTGCTTTAAGTTTGTTGTTTTTAATCCTTTAAGTGGATCATCCTCAGAATTAGAACTAACAAATTCATTCCATTTCAAATTGTCAATCGAAACACCAAATTGAAAATGCAATAAAGATTTAAAGTCTGTATTAAAAGGAGAAAAGAAAAATGAAAAGGAAATTGGAAAAAAATGAAACTCAAAATTTTCGTTGAAGGACCTAAAAACAGAAGAATAAGAAATATTTGAGGTTTGGTTAAATTGAGTAGAATAGTCCAATCTTATCCATTCAAAATTTAAAACAACATTAGTTAAACCGGGAAATTCAATATTCAACGAAACGCTAGGATAATTTCTAAAAATAAACTCACTGCTATTTGAATTAGAATATTTGTTGAAAGAATCAAAAAAGGAGCTCGAGATTTGGTTAATTGGGAAATTATATGAAATCTCGATATTATTAATTTTAAAAGGATTTACTCTTTCTTTAGCGAAAGTAAAAAGTTGAGAAAAAACTAAAATTAAAGGAACAATTTTTAATTTAAAAACCATTGAAGAAGTTTAATTAATGTTGTCTTAAGTTCCTTTCGTGGAACAACAATATCGACAAAACCTTTCTCCAAAAGAAATTCAGCACGTTGGAAATTGGGGGGCAACTTTTTCTTTATTGTTTGTTCAATTACTCTTGGTCCAGCAAATCCAATTAAGGCACCCGGTTCTGCAATAGTAATATCCCCAAGCATACCGTAAGAAGCAGTAACTCCTCCGGTTGTAGGGTCTGTAAGTATAGTTATGTAAGGGATTTTTGCATCAGCAAGTTCAGTTAAGATAGCAGAAGTCTTCGCCATTTGCATTAAGGACAAAGCAGCTTCCTGCATTCTTGCACCACCGGAGGAACAAACAACAATAAGCGGGATATCGCGTTCTAAACTAACCTTTGCAATTCGATAGAACTTTTCTCCAACGACCGAGCCCATACTTCCACCAATAAATGCAAAACACATAAATCCAGCAGCAACTTGTATTCCGCCAATTGCTCCAGTTCCTGTGATTAATGCCTCATTAAATCCTGTCGATTGCCGTGCTTGTTCAATTCTATCGATGTAAGATTTTGAATCTACAAAGTTCAAAGGGTCGGTAGATGTGATATTTGAAAACATTTCTTGGAAACTATTTTCATCAAGGATAATGTTGATGTACTCGGTAACGCCGATTCGATAATGATGATTACATTTAGGACAAGTAAAAAAATTTTCTTCAAGTTGCTTTTTGAAAATTATTTCGCTACAAGATGGACATTTTGTCCAAAGTCCATCTGGCATTTCTTTTGGCTTGTCTGCTTCGATATTATTTTTAGACCTTAGAAACCATACCATAAATTTGCAGAATTTTACAAAACAAATATATTATTTTTAATTCAAAAATCAAAGTATATGCCTCAAAATTCATATTCTTCTCTTTTTATACTAATATGAATGTTTTGAACAACCCCTACTGAAATTCCATAGATAAAAATAGCACTTCCCCCATAACTTATAAAAGGCATTGGGACACCAGTCGATGGCAAAAAACCGATGTTAACGAAAATATTTACGATAGAAAAAGTGGCAATGAATAAAAAGATGCCACTTGCAAAAACAAAAGCAAACAAATCAGTTGTCCGAATCGCTATTTTATATATCCTAAATAATGTAATAGCCAAAAGTAAAATAATCGACAACAACCCAACAAAACCATATTCTTCCCCTATTATCGAAAAAATATAATCTCCATAAGATTCAGGCAAAAACATTCTTCCTTGCTGAGTTTTCCCGGGTCCAAGGCCTAAAATACCACCATTTCCTATTGCAATTAAAGCTTGATTAGTCTGGTAAGTTGCATGTGTTTCCGATTGTGAACTTAGGAACTCAAAAAAGCCAGAAATTCTTTGTATTCTATACGATTCCGAAATTCCCAATATTGAACCAATTATCAAAATAATAACAAAAAATCGGAAAATATACTTGATTTTTATTTTTGCAACAAAGAGTAGTAAAAGTGAAACTGTAGAAATTATTAAAGAAGTAGAAAAATTTGGTTGTAAAGCTATTAGGAAACTTATAAGAAAAATCCAAATGAATATTGGCATTGGAACGAAAAGAAACTCGTCTTTAATAGCAACTCTTTCGGAAATTATTTTTGCAATATAGACAATTAAAGAAAATTTTGCAATTTCGGAAGGTTGGAAATTCGCTATACCAATGTCCAACCACCGGGAAGCACCTTTAACAGGTATGCTAAAAAACAAAACAAGCAATAACAGAATAACTGAGAAATACAACAAAAAATTAGCTAGTTTTTTTAACAAACTATAATCCACCACCGAAAACAGAAACATCAAAGCAAATGCAATTGAAACATTTCGTATGTGATTCCAAAAAAATACATCATATTCTCCAAATTTGTATTCTGCATAAAAAGTACTCGAACTATATACAGCAGAAATACTAAACATCATTAAAATTGTAACAGAAATAAAAAGTATCCAATCAACTTTATACTTTGTTGTAAATGACATTTCTATTTTTTCATTATTAATTTTGTATTTTAAATACAAAAATAACAAGGTTTTTATGAGTATTGAAAATAGGATAAAGATATTAGACACAAAAAATATGTTTGAGCACCTTAAAAACTTTCCAAATCAAATAATTGAATCAATAGAAATTGCTAAAAGTTCCCCCTCTTTTAACAACAAAAGCAACAAATTTTTCCTTCTTGGTATGGGTGGCTCAGCTATTGCTGGGGATTTACTTCAAGTATATTTTAGAAATTCCACCCATAATTTTGTAGAGGTTTTCGTTAATCGTAACTATTATTTGATGCGCTATCCAGACAGAAATACAAATTTGATCGTCAGTTCATACTCTGGTAATACCGAGGAAACTATTGCTGCGTACCTCTCGGCCAAGAATTTTACCAACAACATAATTGGAATAACAAGTGGGGGTAGGCTTCAAGAAATTCTGAGTTACGATGGATTTGGTACAATATTAATACCCGGTGGTTACCAACCTAGGGAAGCGTTGGGCTATTCCTTTTTTACCCTACTAATCAAAATTTTAAACTTAGTTTCAAGCGATAAAGATGTAGAGATTTTGCAAAATCAACTACATAATCTTTACCACTATCTTAAAAGTAAGTCAATTGAATATTCAACTTTTGTAAATAACCCAGCACTAAGTTTTGCTAAGGAATTGTATAACAAAATTGTAATATTATATGGGTGCGAAGAAACTTTGTTCCCAGTAGCAATGCGAATTAAGGCACAAATTCAAGAAAATTCTAAAAATCTCTGTTTTGCTGGTCAAATTCCAGAAACAAACCATAACGAAATTAATTCTTTTATGTTTCCCAAAGATTTAATGAACAGAATTAAAATAATTTTATTGTCCGACCCAAACGACCATCCAAGAAATCAAAAAAGAATAGAAGTAATTAATTCTTTACTGGACAACACATTAGATATTTTTGTTTACCAAAGCAATGCAGAAGATTTCCTTATGAGAATGTTTGATATAATTTATTTCTTCGATTGGGTTAGTTATTATCTTGCGATTGAAAATGAAATAGACCCTACCCCAATACCAATTGTGAAACAATTAAAGAATAGGATTTAAATATAAATTTAATAAATACAATAAAATATTTTGGTAATGAGCAAAAATTTTTGTAAATTTGTTTTTTATTTTGTAAATATTTTTGTAGAATATGCCAAGAGTAAAAAAATCTCGAAGGACAAAATATGTAACTGTTTACTCACCTTTTGTAATGAAAGAAACCAAGCACGAGTTAGTCGGGGAACCAGTTGAAACCCCCCAAGGAAGAATGCAATGGGCTCGTTGCACTCGAAGCCGACAAATGCAATTATTGAACCTCGACCTTATTGAAAACGAACTCGATAAGTCGAAAGCCGTCCTTAACATTTCTATAGAAGATGCCAAAAAATACGACATCCACGAGAATTACCAAGTTGGCGACATTATTTATCATCCAATTTGGCAAGATGTTGGAATTGTACGCGAAAAAGTCACTATCAGCAACGGAATGAATGCGATCGTTGTTCTTTTTCAAAAAAATAACGAGAAAAGATTAATCGAAAATCTTCAAAAATAGTATGTCAAACAAATTTTAGGAGTACTTACTTTGATAGGTGTAATTCTTCAATCAAATGAAAATATCGACAAAGCATTGAGAAGGTTCAAGAAAAAATTCGAAAAAAGCGGAATACTTCGCGAATACAAAAGAAAAACAGCTTATGTTAAGCCCTCTGTTGAAAAGAGAATGCAAAGATTGAAAACCTTGCGAAGAATTCGTCGCACTTCAATTGAAGAAATGTAACATATTATTTTCTAATAAATTAAGGCTGACATCTATGTCAGCCTTTTCTTTTGTTTTACTAATTAAATTCTTATTATTAAAATACTTACAACAATATCTATTAAAACAAACTCATTCAAAGTTAGTTATTCGGTTGAAATTCATTATCTTCGAGTTCTACATTTAATCTAACGAAATTTTCCAATTCTACTGAAAACATAGGATTTGAGTTGCTTTGCTTAGATGGAAAAAGGAAATTTCCAAACTTATCCCATTTCAAATACTTTGTGGTAACTGGTATTGGACCTTGTGGTGTTTCCTCGGTCGATTCAATTTGATTGATAAGGAATGTGCTATTATCAAAATATACTACTGCTTCGAAACCACTTTGCGATTTAAATTTCACTAAAATATTGTTTCCTTGTTTTCCTAGAACTTCTGCTTTAAATTTTTTTCCAAGGATATCAAAATCTTTAATAATTGCAACATCAAAAATAGATTTGTCTGTTTCCTTCTCTTTCAATTCTTCCACAGTGCCTTGAACCTTTGCCCAAGATTTATCGTTGTTTAACCATACTTCACTCTGGAACATACCAAAATCCACAAATTGATGCCTTTGCAGCGGGCTTCTAATTTTGTCAACAATTTTGCCTTCCAAACTTTGACCTTGGAAAGAAAGTACTGCTTTGCTTTCAAATACAACTGTTTTGATATTGTTTACGATATCTGAACCCCCGCGGGCATTTATGTATTTTGAAATAATTTCATCAGGTTTCAACGAGATTTGCTCAAATTTACCCTTTTCACCAGTAACAGGTTTTAAATCCAAATCATAATCGAAAATCTTTCCAAATTTTTCTAATTTACCTCGAACCTCTGGATGGCCTACAACAACAATATAAGCTTTATCGGGATGCATATATTTTCTGGCAACTTTCTGCACATCGTATGGGGTTATCATATTAATAATTTTGGGATATTCTTTTAAGTACGACATAGGCTTTCCATAAAAGTAAGCATTTTGAATAAGACTTGCAATAAAATCTGAGTTTTCGAAAGACATTAGGTAGTTACCTATTTTAACCTTCTTAATTCGGTTTAACTCTTCTTCGCTAGGAGGTTCATTCGCAAGAAGATAAAGTTGTTCTTTAATTACATTTATAGCTGAATCTGTTACTTGATTTCTAACTTCTGCGCCGCAAGCAAATCTGTTAGCAAATTTTGAAGATGTTTGATAACCAAATGGAGTGTAAGTGTAGGAATATGTTTCTCTTAGTGTTCTAAATAAACGACCAGCAAAACCTGAACCCATAATACTTGCAGCTACATCGAGAGCTTCGTAATCCGGATGAGTAATCTCTACGGTTGGAGTTGCAAGAATTATTGAGGACTGAACAGATGCAGACCTTTCTACAAAATAAACACCTAATGGTTCAGGTTTCGTCGGAGGAAGTGAAAGGAATGGTAGTTTACCCTTTTTCCAATTTGCCAACGACTTTTCAAAATAAGGAATTATTTCTTTTTCGTTTACGTCTCCAGTAATAACCAAAGTTGAATGGTCGGGTTTAAAAAACTTATTAAAAAAGTTTTTAACATCGTCAATGGTAATTTGAGCGATACTTTCTTCTGTTTTCTTCATCCCATAAGGATGTTTTTCACCATATAAAACCTTTTTTGAAAGAGAAGTAGCTACAGAAAGTGCTCTGGATTTTTCACTTTTTATAGCTGAGATAACTCTTTGTTTTAATTTCTCAAACTCATCTTTCGGGAAAGTAGGATTAGAAAGAATTTGGTTCAAAACATCAAGCAATACTGGAATATGTTTAACTATACAACTGCCAGAAATGACAAAATGGTCTGGATTAGCGGTAATGGTCAATTCGGCACCTACTCCATCAAGTTTACTAGCAATTTCGAAAGCACTCATCTTTCCAGCGCCCTTTGTAAGCATTTCTGCTACAAGTTCAGCCAAACCGGGTTTATTGCCGTCGTATGCAGAACCACCGGGTATCAGAATTCTAAAACCAAAGGTGGGTTGTTCATGGTCCTCGACAATAAACACCTTCATTCCGTTAGAAAGGTTAGTTTCCTTGTAACTTGGAAAAATAAATTCCTTTTCGGGAAGAGGCTCGGGCTTTTTAGTTATGTCAATTTTTTCTTCTGCTTCCATAATCATATTTAAGATTAAAAATACAACAAACAAAATACAAGCAAATCTATTCATATTTTTCTCCTCTATTAATCAGAATAACCATTGGGATGATAAAACAAAACAACATTATATGCATTAGAGAGGAACTTTTGAGCAACTCTCTTAATATCTTCCTTTGTCACTGCAAGATATTTATCCAGTTCGGTGTTAATTAATTTGGGGTCATTAAAATATGCTTGGTATTTTGCTAGAATGGATGCTTTTTCCAAGACATTCTTTTTCTCTGAAATAAATTGCGCTTCTGTAATGTTTTTTGCTTTTGTTAGTTCCTCGTCGGAAACCCCCTCTTCTGCAATTTTTCTAATTTCGTCGAAAATGATTTCTTTTGTCTTTTTCAAACTTTTATTTTGATGAATTACAGCATAAAAAATAACTCCTCCAGCATATTCCAATGAAAGTGGAAACATACTGGCGGCAACAGCAATTTGTTCTTTGTCTACCAATCTTTGATAAAGCCGAGAACTTTCCCCACTCGCTAAAATGTCCGATAAAATTCCCATTGCATAATAATCTTGCTCACCAATTTTCGGACCACGAAAACCCATAAAAATTGCTGGCAACTGTGCTTTGGGGTCGTTAACTACTTCTTCGACATTTTGAGACAAAGGCAACAATTTAAATGGAGTTCTTTGTGGAGGTTGTGTTGGCGGGTAAATTCCAAAATATGTTCTAACTAATTTTTTTGTTTCAGGAATATCTATGTCCCCAACAATAACAAGGATTGCGTTATTTGGTTTATAAAAATTGTCGTAAAATCTTTTAAAATCTTCAATAGTTGCTTTTTCGAGATGCTCAATGTAACCTATTGTTGCCCAACCATAAGAGCTACCACCAAACAGTCTTTCAGACATTTTCATAAGCATAGTTCCATATGGTTGATTTTCATAGCGCATTCTTAATTCTTCGATTACAACACCTTTCTGTGTGTTGACACCAACACTGTCGACTTTTAATTTCCGCATTCTCTGGGATTCAATCCACAAAGCTAAGTTTAGATAATTGGACGGAAGTTTGAAATAGTAAACTGTTTCATCATAAGAAGTATGAGCATTTAATGTTCCACCAGCTTCCTGAACATACTTATCTATTGATGCCCGTGGAATATTTTCAGTTGCTTCGAACATTAAATGTTCGAAGAAATGGGCATAACCGGTTTTCGAGGGGTCTTCGTCCCGAGAACCAACTTTGTAATGTACTACTGTCGCAACTATTGGGGCGGTTTTGTCAACGCAATAAATTACTTTGAGGCCATTTTCCAATGAATCAATTTCGAACTTAATCGGATTAAACTTCGACCTTACTTCAAATGGATTTGTTGCCATAAAACCTAAAATTGTTAACAATAATAACAAAATTCTGATTGAAATAAAATGCTTTTTTCCCATAAACTCTAAACCTACTATTAACAAAATTTCACAATTAAAATTATAATAAACAATTTTACAGTTGTTTTATTTTACTTTTAAAACAACAATTGACATATCATCATTCATACCTTCCATACCGGCAAACTCGAAAATAGTATCCTTAAGTTTCAAGCAAATCTCCTTTGCAGTCATTTTTGAGTAAGCACAAATAAAATTTTTTAAGTTACTTAATCCAAACTCTTTTCCTTCGTTATTTGTACATTCAATAACACCATCAGTGTATAAAACCAGAACATCATTTTTTTGTAATTTCAAAGAACCTAGCTTATATTCATTTGGGAATTCATTGAATCCCAAAAAAATTCCTCCATCCGATAAAAAAATAAAATCTTTCAATTCCTTTCTAAATAATAATGGAGGATTATGTCCTGCATTAATATATTTCAATTCCATTGTATCCATATTAATTTCACATATAAAAAAAGTAACAAATTTATCTAAAGTTGTATTCTTACAAATTATTCGGTTTAGATAACTTACAATTTCTGTAATAGAGAGATTTAAAATTAGAAAAGAATGTAGCCCAGATTGAACATTTGCCATCAAAAGAGAGGCTGGAATCCCTTTACCCGAAACGTCAGCAATTGCGAGATTAATTGTATACTCATCTTTTTGTATTATATCGAAATAATCTCCTCCCACAATTTTCGAAGGTAAAGTAAAACCCCAAATATCAAATTTTTCAAAACTTTGTATTTCCTTTGGAAGCAAATTTAATTGAATTTCCATTGCTAATTGTATTTCTTTTTCGATCTGCTTTTTTTCTATTTCCTCTTGAACTAAACGATAGTTCTCTATTGCCAACATTACAGTACTTCCCAACGCCTCGATAAAGTTAATATCTTCTTCATTGAAAGATTGGTTATTATACTTTTTCCCAAGTAGTAATAATCCCCGTGTTGTATTATGATAAATCATTGGAGCCACAATTGACACTTGTCCCTTAAGAGCATTAATACTTTGATTGAAAAATTCATCTTCTCGATTGTTATCTATTGGATATGTACGATTGATTGAAAACAAATTTTCCATAAGCTTTGGTTCAAATTCTGTATCGAAATTTGAGACCAACTTTTCAATTTTATCCTCATTTTTATAATATACAGCAAACTTGTTAACAAGAAGTTGTCCTAACAATCTATACCTTAAATGGTTGATTATTTGTTCTTTATTTAGGTAACAACTGAAATCTCTATTCAATTCATATAATGCAGAAAGAAGTTGATTTCTTTTTTGAAGTTCTAAGTTCATTTTCAAAAGTTTATCATAATTTACAGCAATCTCCAAAGCACTATTTGTTATATTGCATATGAGAGATAAATAATGTTTTTCTTCTTGACTTAGTTCAGAGTTTTTTATTCTGGACTCAAAAACGAAAAATGCAAATTTCTCAGCAAATTTCATCGTAATTAATAAGGATTGAGCAGTGGAATTGTAAGAAATCTTTTCTCGATAATTACGGTTAAATAATTCCCTAATCTTTAAATTCACTTGCTCAACATCTAAATTTCCTTTCACTACTAAGGTTTCAATCGATTTGTCTTTTTCCAGAACAATAGTTCCGAAACCACGAAGGAAACCAAGTTTACCCATTATGGTCAAAATAACGGTATTTAGAATAAATTCAATGTTATAGCTAGAATTGATTTTATTACTAAATTCAACAAGGGAATCAAGATTAATAAACAAGGTATTTGAAGTCATCACTTTGGAAAAACAAGTAGAATATCTTTGTTTAAAGTCATTTTAGAAACAATTGCAGAATTGTTGGGGTTAATGTAATAAATAGTTGTTGTTGTGCTAGCTTTCGAAAGCGCAATAATTTGGTCTCTCTTGTAATCATAAAAAATGTTATGGAATTCACCAACAATATACCTTTGAACCTGTTTAGGGTTCGAAACACTAAATCGCAAAAGGCCAGACAGCGTAGAAATCAAGCCGTAATACTTGCCGTGAACTACAATTCCAGTTGGAACGATAGTTTGTGCACTTATCGAACCAATATTAAGATCGGCTTCAGAAATTTTACTAAAATTTGGGTAATTCAATACAATTAACTTAGCATTTGTCTTTGTTTGATTAGTATCGAGTTTCCCTTTTCCAACGCAAAGAATAAATATTGAATTTTTTTCAGCACTAAAACCATAAGCAAGAGGATTATCTCCGATAAAAACCTCATTTAAAACGCTATAAGTTCTGGAATCAAGGATAGTCAAATTCCCAGAATAAAAAGATAAACCTAATACATAGAAGTTCACATTATCGAGAAAAGAAATGGGAAAATTTGTATTAATTTTCCTTGCAACTTTAAAGTTTGTTAAATCAAGAACATATATTAGAGATGAATCTTGAAAGGATATGAACCCAGTTGTTGCATTCACAAAAGCAATACTCGATGGTTTATAATTCTCTGCTTTCCATTCCAACTCCGCAACAAACTTTAAACTATCAGAAGTAGCAATGGTAATTTTACAAGAATTTTTTTGAAATATATAAATAAATCCACGATACTCAACAATTTGAGAAATCTCATCAAGTCGTTTTTTATTGACAGAAAAAAAGATGTCTTCATCAATAACTTTTAGCAAAGGAAATTCTACAAGTTGTAATGAATTTGGTTTATCTTTTGTAACTATATATGCAAATTTTGGAGGGGTTTCCCCCTCCAAAAGTGTTTCATCTTTGCTACAAGAAAATAGTAAAACAAAAAAAACCAATGAAAAGAACCAATGAAAATTTCTCATATTTTAAACTTCAAGTTTCCCTACAATTTTATAAATTAATTTACTCAAAACTTTATCGACTTTGGCAGCTGTTTCAAGTATTTCTTCTACATTTATCGGGGGCAAAGGTATCGGAAAGACATCATCAGTTACAACTGAAAAACCTAGGACTTCCATTCCCATTTGTTTTGCAACAATTGTTTCGGGTATCGTGCTCATACCTACTACATCGGCACCTATCATCCTAATAAATTTTGCTTCTGCTCGGGTCTCTAAAGTTGGACCGGGAACTGCGGCATAAACACCTTTGAAAACTTTGATCTTTTCTTCCAAAGCAATATTTTCTGCCAATTCAATTAACCTTCTTGAATATGGTTCACTCATCTCTAAAAATCTTGGTCCAAAAACTTCCTTGTTGTAGCCTATTAGGGGATTTGTTCCCAAAAGATTGATATAATCATCAATTATCATAATTGAACCTTTTGGAATATATGGATTTAACGAACCACAAGCATTTGAAACAATAAGGATTTTAGCACCTAATAGCCTCATTACTCGAATAAGGAAAGTCACATCTTGAACTGAATAACCCTCATAATAATGGAATCTTCCGTGCATTGCAACAATATTTTTCCCCGAAAGTTTGCCTATAATGAGTTTGCCATGATGGAATTCAACTGTTGATACTGGACAATATGGGATTTCATCATAGGGTATTTCGGCCTCTTTTTCAATATAATTTGATAGGTCATTCAAACCAGTTCCTAAAACAATTGCAATTGAAGGTTCAGTTGAGTTCTTATTCCGAATGTAATCTTTTGCTTCGTTTACTCTTTTAACTAATTCGTCAATGGAAATAACCATATTCATTCCACATTATTCCACATAATTAATGTTGATCCTCGGGATAAAGGACAAACTTAGCAAAATTATCAAACTTGATATATTTTTTTGCTGTTTGAAAGATATCATCTAAGGATAGGCTTTCAATGTAATCTTTCCAAATATCAACAACGTTTTCAGGGTCGTTATAAAAATAATAATCATATAATTTTGATACCCAGAAATTGTTGTCCTTTTTATCTAACTCCAATTCTCTTCGCAATATCTCTTTTACTTTTGTAAGATAAATATCTTTTTGTCTATTAGTTGCGATGTCTGTTAGGACTGAAACTGCATCTTTGGTTAACTCCTCTACCCTTTCAGGATTGCAGCCAAAAGTAATATTTAAAGTAAACCACTTTTTAGGGAATGGATTTGTTTGGAACCAAACAGCAACTCCATAGGTTCCTCCTTTTTCTTCTCTTAAAACTTCGCGTAGCCTAATATCCAACACTTCATTTAAAGCACGAACAAGAAATCTTTCCCTTAGAGACCAATCGAATGGTCCGGTCAAGATTAGACGGACAAAGCTTTTCTTTTCAATTCCTTTTTTAAATTGCTTCTCGATTCTATTTTTAAATGGTTCAATACCCACATCTTTCCAAGTTTCTTTAATATTGTTACCGGGTATTGAACCTATGTATTTTTTGACATAATTTTTTATTGTATCAATATTGAAATTTCCTACAAAAAAGAAAATGAAATCGGATGGGTCTGAATATCTTTCTGTAAATATTTCATACATTTTGTTCATATTAAACTTTTCAACATCACTTTCGGTAATGGGCAAAGTTCGGGGATGCCAATTCCAAAGATAACATCGGATTGAATCTCCAAAAACTTTTTCTGGTCTGTTTCTTGAATCTTTGATATTTGCAATTAATTGTTGTTTTTGTGCACTAAAAGCTTCTTTATCAATTCTTGGTTCTGTAAATGTCAAATTAATCATTTCGAACAATGTCTTTAGATCTTTTGGAGAAGAAGAACCGCTTATGTATTCAGAATAATCTGAAATTCCAGCCCAAAGTTTAACAACCTTATCAGCAAGATATTTATCGAGTTCAGTCTTATTAAACTGTCCCAAACCACTCTCGCTAATAATATTATCTGCATAAGTTGCATTAAAATAATCCTCATCTTTAACAAGTGAGGCACCTCCAAGACTATAAGCAGCAAAAATAACTTCGTCGTCTTTAAAATCTGTCTTCTTTAATACAACAGTAGCACCGTTGCTCAATTTCAATTCCAGTGCATCAAAATTCTTCAATTCCTTTTCTTGAATTATCTTTCCCTCGCTAACATTTTTGTTAAACAAGGGTTTGGTCGGAACCACATCAACATAGGGTTCTAACTTTTTATTCGAAATATCAGCAAACATCTTTTTTATGTCTTCTTCTTTAGGAACAACAACATCTTGCCTTTCTGGTAAACTTATTGCTATTAACGCATTTTCTTTTTTAATGAATTTGTTTGAAAGAGCATTAACTTCTTCCAACTTAATATCTGGCATCCACTTTTTGACTAATTCATACTCAAATTCAATGCCTGGTATTGCTTCTCCACTTAAAAAATTCCTCATAAATTCAAAAGCAAAGTTGATAGATTCAGTTTTATCTCTCTCGTTATACATTGATTCATATTGTCTTAAAATCTCTTTTTTTGCTCTTTCAAATTCAGTAATTGTAAATCCGTGTTGGTATGCACGAAATGCTTCCATTAGAAGCGTTTCAACACATCTATCAACGGCATTCCCTATTGCACCAGCAAACAAAACAAAACTACTGTTCTTCCTTCCTAAAGGTTGATAAGAGGAGTACACAAAGAATTTAAAAGGTGGATTTTCTTTTCGTAAGTATTCGTTTAGACGATAATTTAACATTGTTGTATAGATTCTGCTCAATAAGTTTTCGCGATAATTGCGGAAAGTACCTTCTTTGATTTCATCACCTTTGAAATTGATTTCAACTCGGGGGAAAGAAAGTTCCTTATCAGAGGCAATTGACACAAATACTTCTTTGTGTGGGGGGATAACTACATATTCACGTTTTCTTATTTTACTTGGTTTATTAATTCTGGAAAATTTTTCTTTGATAATCTTTTCAACAATACCGACATCAAAGTCACCAACAGCGATTATAGCCATCAAATCTGGCCGATACCAATCACGATAGAACTTTTTAATAACGTCGTAAGAAGCATTCCTTAATATGTTAGTATCACCAATAATGTCGTGGATTGCATACTTTGAATTATAGAATAGTAATTTATTATGTTTTCTTTCAACTCTTTCGTCCGCACCTCTACCTAAACGATATTCTTCAATAACAACACCCCTTTCCTTATCAATTTCCGTAGGGTCGAATGTTACATTGTGTGCCCAATCTTCAAGAACTTGAAATCCTTTTACAAATTGTTCAATGCTGTCTGTGGGAATTTGAAGCATATAAACTGTTTCATCCCAACTTGTAAAAGCATTTAATTCCGGACCAAACTTTACACCAATTGATTCCAAATAATCGATTAAAGCCTGTTTAGGAAAATTTTTCGTACCGTTGAAAGCCATATGCTCACAAAAATGTGCAAGACCATTTTGATTAGGGTCTTCGCAAATTGCACCAGCATTTACGACCAACATTAACTCTGCACGTTTTTCGGGTTTTTTGTTATACTTTATGTAGTACTTCATCCCATTACTTAGGGTTCCAATCTTAATCTTCGGGTCGGTCGGAATTTTGTCATCAAGAGATTTAATATCAATATTAGGTTGGGAAAAATTAAAAAATAGAAAGGAAAATGAAAGAATTAAAACCAGATTGAACAACTGTTTAGATTTCATTTTTTAGACCCACTTATTAAAAAAACTAAATTAAAAAATTAGAATTATACAAAACTATTGTTTTTTGTAATATTTATTTTACTTTGATAAATAATAGTTTTTATTTTTGTGTTTTGTTACTTTACAAATCGAGGTTTGTTATGTATGGAAAAATTAAAGAATATTTATCGCAAGAATTAAAGAAATTAGAAGAACAAAAACTTTACAAACGTGAACGAATAATTGAAAGCCCTCAAGGTCCGGAAATTATTGTTCGCGGGAAAAAGGTACTTAACTTTTGTGCAAACAATTATCTTGGGTTGTCAAGCCATCCAGAATTAATCAAAGCTGCACACGAAGCAATCGAAAGCAGAGGCTTCGGTCTTTCTTCGGTCCGATTTATTTGCGGCACTCAGGACATACATAAGGAATTAGAAAAAAAAATTAGTGAATTTCTTGGTACTGAAGACACGATATTATTTTCCTCTTGCTTCGACGCAAATGGTGCAGTTTTCGAACCATTAATGACAGAAGAAGATGCAATAATTACTGATGCTTTGAATCACGCCTCTATTATCGATGGGATAAGACTTTCCAAAGCACAACGGTGGATTTATGCTCATAACAATATGAGCGATGAAGTTACCGTAGACCCTGCAACTGGAAAGGAATTAAAAGGACTGGAAAGATGCTTAAAAGAAGCTCAAAGTTGCAGATTTAGATTAATTGCTACCGATGGAGTTTTTTCGATGGACGGTGATATTGCAAATCTCCCTAAAATAGTGGAACTTGCAGAGAAATATGATGCACTTGTGATGATTGACGATAGTCACGCTACTGGTTTTATGGGTAAAACTGGAAGAGGAACCCACGAATATCATAATGTAATGGGTAAAATCGATATTATCACAACTACTTTTGGTAAGGCATTAGGAGGTGCATCGGGGGGCTGCATTTCCGGAAGAAAAGAAATTATCGATTGGATGCGAAATAAAGCTCGACCCTATTTATTTTCTAACACACTTGCCCCCTCTGTCGTAGGTGCAACCATTAAAGCTTTGGAATTGCTAACAGAGTCTACTTATCTTAGAGACAAACTGGAAAATAATACCAAAATGTTTAGAAAACTTATGACAGAGGCTGGCTTCGACATTATTAAAGGTGACCATCCTATAGTACCAATAATGTTCAGCAAATATCCAAATTCTTCCGAAATTGCCGTTGAATTCGCTGAAAGGATGCTCGACGAGGGAATTTACGTTATTGCATTTTCATATCCAGTCGTTCCTCGTGGGAAAGATAGAATAAGAGTTCAAATTTCTGCTGCGCACGAACCATATCATATTGAAAAAGCAGTCGAAGCTTTTGTCAAAGTAGGAAAAGAACTTAAAATATTAAACTAAAAAAGTCGTATATTGCTATTTAGCAATTTAGTCCAATTAATGGGAAAGGGTTTTTTTTATTGTAATTTTATGAAAGTTTATTATAAATTGCTGTTAGGTGGATTGATTGGAGGTATTATTGGATATTTGTACTATCACTTTATTGGATGTAACTACGGTAATTGCCCAATAACTTCCAATCCGTATTGGTCAATAATTTGGGGAATATTTTTTGGTTTTGCAATCTTTTACCCAACCAAAAAGAAAAAAACAAATGATAACTAAAGGAACTACAATAGAAGAATTAGTTTCTGTAATACCAGAAAGTGTTAACTACTTTATGGAAAAAGGTATAAGGCTATTAATTTGTGGAGAACCAATTTGGGGTACAATTGAAGAAGTTATTTTGAGCAAAGGATTTTCTAACGATCAGTTAGATATCATTCTCGAAGATTTAAATAATATTCTATTTCAAAAGGAAATTAAGGTACAGTAGTTATCATATTATCAATTAATCGGGTTTTTCCAAGAAATACTGCTACAAGTATTACAATTTTATCACCCGAATGGAATTCGTTTGGCTCGCTAAAATCTTCTGCATTTACTGCTGAAACATAATCTACAAAGAATTGAGGAAACTTGCGAAGATGTTCAATGACAATGGAGTTTATTATCTTTCTTCTTTTTTCTCCTTTCTGAACAGCTTCGATTCCAAGATTTAAGGCACGAAATATTTCAGGAGCAATATTACGTTCCTCTTGCGATAAATAAACATTTCTCGAGGACATTGCCAAACCATCCGGTTCACGAACAATTGGAGCAACTACAATGTTAATATCATACAACAAATCCTTTACTAATTGTTTAACGACAAGAACTTGTTGGTAATCTTTTTGCCCAAAAATAGCAACTTCGGGTTTAGTCGCATTAAACAGTTTTGCAACAATTGTTGCAACTCCATCAAAATGCCCCGGTCTTTTAACTCCTTCCAGTTTATCAGTAAATTTAGAAACTGTAATTTTAGTATGGTAATTATCTGGATACATCTCTTCAACAGATGGAGAAAAAAGGTAATCGATATTCACTGAGCTTGCAAGTTCTACATCCCGTTGAAAATTTCTAGGATACCTTTGATAATCTTCATTTGGTCCAAATTGTGTTGGATTAACAAATAATGTTGTAATAACAATATCACCATAATCTCTTGCGATTCTCATAAGACTTAGGTGTCCTTCGTGAAAATAACCCATTGTTGGAACACAAACTATCCTATCTCCATTTTTTTTATGAGTATCAACAATTTTTTGCATCTCCTTTACAGTATTTACAATTTTCATATATTACTCCCAAAATTATCTAATATTCTTCGAAAGTATATTACTCACTTTATCGTAAAATTCATCAATTAATCCACAAGGGACTTTCCCAATTATTTTAATATTTATCCCGTAGTTAGCTTTAATATCAATTAAATAACTATTCAATATACTTTGAATTCTTGGATAATCTGAATATTCTATTTCGAGTGAAATTTCTTTTGAAAGTGGAATTTCGATTATTTTTGCACTTTGCAATAATAACTTAGTGGCAGTTGAATATGCCCGAATTAATCCAGAAACACCCAATTTAATTCCGCCAAAATACCTTAACACAACAACCAAAATGTCGGTCAAATCGAAATTTAATATTGTTTGAAGAATTGGTTTACCAGCGGTTCCATTGGGTTCTCTGTCATCACTAAATTTGTATATGTCTTTTTCAATACCAATCACATAAGCAAAGCAAATATGGTCTGCTTTAGGACTATTTTCTCTTAGGATTTCAAGATTTTTTTCAACTTCAAACAAATTTGTTACCGGAAATCCTTGGGCATAAAATTTAGATTTCTTTTCGACATATTCAATCATTACGGGTTTTTCAATGGTTCTTTTGTATTTTTGAGTTGCTTTATTATTTATTATTTCGGATTTCATTGGGGTCTATGAAATGAATATTGCTATTGTTTGTTATCCAACTATTGGAGGAAGTGGTATCGTTGCAACCGAACTTGCTTATGGAATTGCTGAGTTTGGCCATAAAGTTCATATTATCAGTTACTCACCTCCTTTTAGATACAACAAATTTAATGAAAATATTTATTTTCATAATGTAAGCCCACCGAACTATCCATTATTTGAATTTCCTTTGTATACATTATCTCTCACTGGCAAAATAGCAGAAATAGTTGAATTGGAAAATATCGAAATAATTCATTGCCACTATGCAATCCCACACAGTTTTAGTGGAATAGTTGCCAAAGAAATTGTATCTCCTTATTTCGATGTAAAGGTTGTTACAACTTTACACGGAACTGATGTAACTCTTGTAGGTACACAACCCAATTTTAGACCAATAATTCATTTTGCTTTAAATAAATCGGACGCTATTACTTGCGTTTCCGAATTTCTATACCATACGACAATAAGAGAATTTGCACCAATCAAACCTATCGAGGTTATTTCCAATTTTGTAGATGTAGATGAATATCAAAGAAAAGCAAATCCCGAACTAAGACGAAGGTTTGCAAAAGACAATGAAAAAATTATTGTTCACATATCAAATTTTCGGCCAGTAAAAAGAGTTTCCGATGTAGTTTTAGCATTTAACAATATTCGAAAAGAAATTCCATCGAAACTTATACTTGTCGGAGATGGTCCAGAAATGCCAAAAGTTGAATATTTGGTTAAAAAGCATAATTTAGTAAACGACATTTTCTTCTTAGGAGAACAAAGTTCAATTGTCGAAATACTTTCAATTTCCGATTTATTCCTCCTAACAAGCGAAATCGAAAGTTTTGGCCTTGCAGCACTTGAAGCCCTAAGTTGCGAAGTTCCAGTGGCTTGCTATGGCGTTGGGGGACTTGGAGAGATAATAATTAATGATTTTACTGGTTACACTTGTGAATTTGGCGATATTGATGCCCTTGCATTTCATTCAAAAAAAATATTATCCGACGAAGCTTTGTACAAAAAACTTTCCCAGAATTGTAGGAAATTTGTTCTTGAAAAGTTTGATAAAAGAATAATAATTCCAAAATACATAGAACTTTTCTACAATCTTATTAATAAGAATTAAATAAAATATTATTATTCAGAATATAGGTTAAGAATTTTATTAATTTTGCAATTTACTTGAAAGAAACAATTGGGGGCAATTATGAGAATACTTTTCCAACTCTCTTTTTTCTTTTTCCCATTACTCCTTTTTTCTCAAGTAGAATATTATTCTTTTTCGAATGAAACACAATTTCAAGTTGGTTTTTTTATCACGGGAAAAGGTTGCGTAAACACTGTTGAACCACCGCAAGGAATTAAAAATGATTTTCAGTTAAGCAAGACCCCCGACTTTGGTGCGAAATTTTCTTATAAATTTAAAGAAACTGAAACAAAACTTTTTGTTGATATTTCATATTTATCAGCATATATGAAATACAAACTCTACAACAATCCAAGTACAAATTGGATAAGTGAATTCCATTATATCAACATAGGATTTGGATTTGAGTTTTCCTACTTTCTCCTTTCTTTGAATTTTGGATTACCAACATCCGGTAAATTTTCTCTTTCTCCAAACTTTTCAATTAATTACGATAGCAAAGATTTAAATTCAATGCTTCAAATACGAATTGGAACAAATATTCCAATTATTAAAGACAAGATTGGTAACTTATATTTTGTGGTTTTTGCTGATTATTTCCTTGTTGGAGCGTTAAAACAAGATAATAATTACAACCCTCGTATTGCTTCCTTGTCCTTGGGTTTAAACTATATGTTCAATCTTTAAGTATATGGAAAAGTTTGTAATTACTGGGGGAAAAAAACTAAAGGGTAAAGTAAGAATATCTGGAGCAAAAAATGCCATTCTTGCAATGATGCCCGCTACAATCCTAGCCTCGGGTGTATACCGTTTTCAAAATGTACCTAATCTTCGGGATGTATGGACTATGTCCCGACTACTAATCGATATGGGCATTTACTCCGAATTAAACGACGGAGAATTATTCGTCAACTCTCACGAAATAAAAAGTTTCGAAGCACCTTACGAGCACGTAAAAAAAATGCGAGCATCTTTTTATGTCTTAGGACCACTTGTGTCGAGATTTGGAAAAGCAAAAGTTTCTCTTCCCGGTGGTTGCGCTTGGGGCCCACGCCCCGTCGATTTACATTTAAAAGGATTAGAAAAACTGGGAGCAGATATTGACATCGAAGGGGGGTATGTAATTGCAAAAACAAACAAACTAATTGGAACAAGAATTCATCTCGACATTCCTAGCGTTGGAGCAACCGGAAACTTATTGATGGCTGCTGTTCTTGCAAAAGGGACAACAGTCATTTCAAATGCAGCGATTGAACCCGAGATAACTGCACTTGCAAAATTCCTGGTTAAAATGGGGGCAAGAATTGATGGGATTGGAACAAATATGCTCGAAATCGAAGGAGTTGACGATTTACACCCAGCAAACGAATTGATTATACCGGATAGAATTGAAGCCGGAACAATGTTGATTGCAGGAGCCATTACCGAAGGAAATGTTACAATTGAAAATTGCAATCCTTATCACATTACTGCAGTAATTTCCAAAATGGAGGAGGCGGGTTGTGAATTTGATATTTGTGAAAACAAGATAACTGTTAGAATGGAAGGACCGCCGAAACCTGTAGACATAACTACTGCAGTTTATCCCGGTTTCCCAACAGATATGCAATCCCAATGGGTCGCATTTATGCTTAAATCAAATGGGGTTTCAAAAATAACAGAAACAATCTACCCTGACCGTTTTAAACACGTACCTGAGCTCCAAAGGCTTGGAGCACAAATCGAAATGAGCGAAAACACTGCAATAGTCTATGGTGGAAAAAAACTTTCTGGTGCAACTGTTATGGGTTCCGACCTAAGAGGAAGCGCAGCATTGGTATTGGGTGCATTAATTGCAGAGGGGACAACAGAAATATTGCGAATTTATCATTTGGACAGAGGATATGAATCTCTAGATAAAAAACTAAGAGAACTTGGAGCAGAAATTTGGCGAGAACAAACTGAGGAATATTGAAAACTTAATCCTCAACTTTCCTTTTTCCTAAGATTGTTGATAATTAATCTTGCTTTGGGACTAAAAATAGAACGAGAAAATTTTGTAATTAATTCAGTTAGTGTATTTATCGCTTCCATATTTTTACTTTGTTTATACTGAGACAAACCAAGATAATAATAAACTTCTTCAAGATACATTGATTTTTGGAACTTTTGAATAAAATTCTTTGCTTCCTTTTCACACATATCGAACAATTCGTTCTCGGCATAAATTCTAATTGTTTTTACAAAAATGTATTCCTCGAAATTAGTTCCTTCTGTTTTTCCTCTTGCTAAGTTTAGAACGACTATTGCAGAATCCAAAAATCTTTTTTCCTCGAAAAGTTCAGATTGTGCAACCAAGGAAAGGGCTAAATTAAATTGTTTGTATCTCTCAATGATAAAACTTCTTTCGAGTGCTTCGTTCGCAATTTCAGAGGGCGCATCTTCGATTAACATAGTAAAATAATA
Source organism: Ignavibacteria bacterium (assembly GCA_026416955.1). GTDB lineage: Bacteria > Bacteroidota > Ignavibacteria > Kapaibacteriales > UBA2268 > Naka2016. The sequence continues at coordinate 57,290 of JAOAEE010000022.1, forward strand.
CTGGGCAGAATCAAACTCAGATGTGAAATACTTAAGTTTTCCTACTTTAAGTATAGCCAGATAATATTCATACGGTTTGCTATTTCTGTTCCCAGCGATTATTTCTTTATATTTTCTTTCGGCTTCCTTAAACTTACTTTGATAAAGATAAATGTCACCTAATAGCAAAGAAGATTTTAGAATTAAAGGGTTCAAGCGAGTTTTGTTCATTTGAGTAAGTATTTTTTCTGCAGTTTCGTAATCAAACAAATAGTTCCCATACAATTGGGCTATGCGATATTTTATTTCAAAAAACAGTGGATTTGTATCTGAAATTTCCTTTAAAGCATCTTCATATTTTTTAAGGACACTTTTGACAATAGGAAGTTCAATTCTGCCTTTTGAAAGCAATTTTAAATCAGTTGCTTTCGCTATTCCATAAATAGAATTGGTCAAGTAAGGCGATTTTTTCCCCAGAGAAATAACGAATTCGAAGGACTTTAGGGCAATATCAAAAAAACCATCATTCAATGCTGTATAACCAAATCTATAGACCTCGTAACCATTTGAGTTTATTAGAAAATCTATTTCTTTATAAACTTCTAATGCTTTTTCGTATTCTTTCGAAGAATAGAGAAACCAAGCATAGAGATATTTGTAGTCTATTTCGAAGCCAGTTTTCCCTTTCTTTAATTTATTTTCTATCATCAATCTAGTCTCTTTATTATCTAAGAGTAAAGAAATTTTTGCTTGTGCCCAACTCAAGTCTTTTGTTATTTCAAATTGTTTTAGAATTTCATCAATTGCATTTTCATACTTTTCGGTTATTAAGAAAAGTTTTATCAAATCTTCGAAAAATAAACTTTCGGATTTTAAATTTCTCCTGCCGAGGAGTAAAGTTTCTATTGAAAGTTGAAACTGTCGCAAATTGCTTTGTATATTTGCAACTTTAATATATGTAGAGTCATCCTTGGGATTTTGTTTTATTGCTTCATTCCAATAAAACTTTCCTTTTTCAAAATTTCCCGTTCTCCAGTAAACTTCACCAGCAAGTAACAAAAGGTCGAATTGTTTCTTTAATTGTAGTTGTTCTTCGACTAAGGGTACGATTTCAGAAAATTTATTCAACGCTTTTTTACAACGAACCAAACCAAAGAAAAATTCTATCTTAGATTTATTTTGATAGTACAATTCAGCAAAAATTTCTTCTGCTTTTGCAAAATCCCCATTTTTTTCGAATGACAATGCAAGTTTGTATTTTTCGCTCAATGCATCCTGCGAAGGAGACAATTGGACAGAATATACAATAAGAAAAAAAATCAAAATTATCTTTGTTATCTTTGTTCTTTTCATTTTTATGACTTTAAAAAATACTTGACGAAGTTAATTTTATTCTCTTTTATTAAGAATGAATATGGGCGAAACAAAAACACTGATAAAACTTTTTGACACTATTCAAAATTCAAACCTATATGTCAAAAACTATTTTATTCCCTCCATCTGGGAAAATTTCGATTCAATTTATGAAATAAAAAAAGTTGAACCTAAGCAATTTTTCCTAAGCAGTTTAGAAAAAATTCTAAATAACCAAAATCGGAAAATTGGATTTTCTTTCCCCGAAAGTCCTCTCACATATTGTATGTTATTGAGATACACTACAACTTTCGACCACAATCAAGATAACAAAATTTCATTGGAACCAATAGAGGGAGTACTGTTTGAAACGGGCACTTTTTTGAAATCAATTTCTATTTTGCCTTACTTAAAAAATTTAGGTGTGGACATTATCTATCTACTTCCTATTTCTGAAATAGGAATTTATGGACGCAAAGGAAATCTTGGGTCCCCTTACGCTTATAAAAACCCATTAAAAATAGACCCAAAATTAAGCGAACCTTTCCTAAATCTTACTTTAGAAGAACAATTCAAGGCATTTGTTGAAGCTTGTCATATTCTCGGAATGAAAGTAGTTTTAGAATTTGTGTTTAGAACTGCAAGTATCGATAGTGATTTAGCAATAGAACAACCCAATTGGTTTTATTGGGTAAAAGAAAATAAAGTAATAGATGGAACTTACAAACCCCCAGTCTTCGACAAATTGGAATTAGAACAAATTTTTAAAAAAATTGAAAATAGGGACTTTTCCAACTTGATTGAACCTAAACAAGAATATAAAAACTTATTTACCGAAACACCTAAAAAAGTTTTTCGAGAAGATAATAGGATTATTGGCATTTTAGAAAGTGGAGAAAGAGTTACAATTCCTTCAGCTTTTGCCGATTGGCCACCCAATGATACTCAACCATTATGGACCGATGTAACTTATCTAAAATACTATGACCATCCAGATTTTAACTATATTGCTTACAACACAGTACGAATGTACTCTAAGGAATTGCAAGAAGAGGGGCAAAAAATAGAACCACTTTGGAATTATTTGACTTCGATAATCCCCTATTACATAAATAATTTCGACATCGATGGAGCAATGATTGATATGGGACACGCAATTCCAGAAGAATTATTAAACGAAATAATCAAAAGAGCAAGAAAGGAAAAAGAAAATTTTCTCTTTTGGGAAGAAAATTTTTCAGTAACTGAGAAATCAAAAAAATATGGTTATAATGCAACGTTGGGTTATTTATTCTTCGACCAAAATGAACCAACTAAATTGATAGATATTGTTTCAAAATTAGAAAGCAAATATTACCCACTACCTTTCTTCCTTGCATCAGAAAATCATAATACCCCTCGTTCAGCAAAATTAAGTGCAAAGTTTAATGAATTAGTTTTTGCATTTAATTCTTTTCTGCCGGGTATAAGATTTATTCTTTCTGGTTTCGAATTGTGCCACACTTTACCATATAATACTGGCCTCTGTTTTAGTGAAGATGAATTAAATAGTTTTACACCAATAAATCTTCCATTGTTCTCGGCTGTTGAATTTACTTGGAATTCAGAAAATATTGTCGATACAATTCGCCAGATTAATACTTTTCTGGAAGATAGTAAATTGATTTATGAAAGTTTCGATAGTTACTCTATTAATATAATTAAAACAAACAACAAATCTATTGTTGGATATTCAAGACAAAGTGGTAACACCGAGTACATTGTTTTTGGCAATTTTTCCAAGAACAAACAAAAATTTGATTTCGAAAACTCATTCGAAACTATTCGGAAATCTGAAATCTTGCTTGGAAATTTTTGTTTGGATCATCAAAATCAATTAATCCTTGAACCATATGCTTTTATCGTACTTAAAAAACAAATTACGCAGTAGTTAACACTGCAAGAGAAAGAACATTTGCACCATTTTCTTTGAGTACTTTCCCGCAATGAAACAAAGTTGAACCAGTTGTAATCACATCATCAACCAAAATGAAGTTTTTTCCAGCTACTTCTTTGGTATTAGCAACAACAAATGCATTTTCTAAATTGTGAATCCTTTCATTAAGATTTAAGTTAGTTTGAGTTTTCGTATATATTTTTCTAATTAGTATATTTCGATTCATTGGAATACCAGTCACAGAACTAATTGCACTTCCAATTATTTCAGATTGATTAAAACCTCTTTCTCTTTTCCTTGCTGAATGAATTGGGACTGGAAGAATACAGTGATAATTCATAGAAGCGTAATCTAGGTATTCCTTTATTAGATGTCCAAGTTTCGTCCCCAAAAAATACCCAAATTTCTTGAATTTGGAATATTTCAGCCAATGAACAATTTCGAGAAGTTGGTGATTTAACTCTGAATTGTAAAGAGAAAATGCAAAAATGTAAGGATTATTTTCTTTTCCAAAATGTAAATCTATTCTTTCTAAAACTAAACGAGGTTTTAAGGGTTTAGGTAAATTTTCCAAACAGTCTTTGCATAAGTGTTCTGATTCTTCGCTTGTAATATCGATAACCTTTTTGCAGACTACACAAATGGATGGAGCAACAAAAAAATTAAATGAATCGAACAATCTTTTAATTACTTTCGTTACCAACTTTTATTATTTGGTCTTTAATAGATAATGTTTCTATACTATAGAAATTTTTTGGGAATAAGAAAGTCAAAAGATTTATGATTATCAGTCCAAGGTTTTCCAAAATTTTCCTTAAACCCACATATTCTATATGATGGGAAAAGCAGCCACAATTAATATTTAATCCTCGTGCCCAAGCAGAAAGAACTAACAATGTAAACGAAACTAAAAGAACTAAACTGACGAAAGATGTGGTCCTTAATCTTAAACCAAAAATTAAGAAAATACCAACAATTAGCTCCAACCAAGGGATAAAAATTGCAAATATTTGAGAAAGGAAATCGGGAAATAATCTATAATTGCTAATTTCTTTGAAAAAGGAGGTAGGGTCAGCAATCTTTCCAATAGAAGCATAAATAAAAACCAAACCCAATAATAAGCGAAAAATTACAGTAATAATTTCAACTAAACTTGTTCGTCTCATTTTTTTAATTTTTTTTACAAGTTATTAAACGAAATTTTGAAAAATAAATTTTGAAATCAAATGGCTATTGTAAGGTCGATTTCTGGTATTAGAGGCACAATCGGAGAAGGTTTTTCACCAAACGTAATTGCAAACTATGTCTCAGCTTTTTCTGAATTGCTTCCACAAGGCCCAGTGGTAATTGGCCGAGATGGTCGGCCCTCGGGCATTTGGGTAGAACAAATTTGTATCGGTACCCTACTTGCTATGAATCGTAAAGTGTTGAATGCTGGAATTGTTCCAACTCCTACTGTACAAATCCTTGTCGAAGAATTCAATACTTCGGGTGGAATTTCGATTACTGCTTCGCACAATACTGCTGAATGGAATGGGCTAAAATTTATTAAATCCGACGGAACTTTTTTTTCTCGATATGAAAATCAAAAAATTTTTGAAATTGTAGATTTATTAGCTTTTAAATTCCCAGCTAATTTCACTACCCAAATTGATAATATCCAAAATCCTTACGAATATCATTTAAAAAGAATTTTCAACTTACCATTGTTTAAGGAAACAAATTTCTTAGATAGGATTAGAGGAAAAAAATTTAAGGTTGTATTCGATGCGAACAACTCTTCGGGTTCTAAAATCATACCAGAATTGCTTGAAAATCTTGGTTGTGATGTCATCAAAATTAATTGCGAATTAAATGGAATATTCGCACATCCCCCCGAACCGAATCCCGAAAATATTGTTAATATATCCAAAATAGTCTCCACAAAAAATGCAGATATTGGGTTCGTGGTAGACCCAGACGCCGACAGACTTGTAATTATCGATGAAAAAGGAAATCCCATTTGGGAAGAGTTAACTATTGCATTAGCTATTAATTCCATTGGTGAGTTCCTCGAATATTTTTATCCTAAAAGCAATAAAGTTGTTGTTAATTATTCAACCACACAAGTTGCTGAAATTGTTGCTAAGAAGTACGGATTAGATGTTTTACGTTCCCCTGTCGGTGAAATAAATGTAGTTGAAAGGATGAAAGAGCACGATGCGATTTTGGGTGGCGAAGGAAGTGGTGGTGTTATTCTACCACATTGCCACTATGGGAGGGATTCTTTGGTTGGTATTGTTTTGGTACTTTCCCTTCTTGCGAAGTATAATAAACCGATATCAGAAATTATTAATGAATATCCAAAAGTATTTATGAAAAAGAATAAATACAGTATTAACTCAGACTTTGAGAATAAAATTGAGGAATTAGTAAATTCTCTTGGAATATCACTTTTAGACGTTAACACTGAAGATGGTTACAGAATGGACGGAGACTTCGGTTGGATACATATTAGAAAATCTAATACTGAACCTATTGCTAGAGTTATTTTTGAAACTAAAACACAAGAGGACTTTATCAAAGTAAACCGAATGATCAATGCTTTATTCGTGGAATAAACTATGTTGAAGGTATCAATTTTAACTGTTGGAGATGAGATTTTAATTGGTCAAATTGTTAACTCCAATGCTTCTTGGATATCACAAAAATGTATTGAAACAGGAGCATCTATTATTGAACATAGAACAGTGGGTGATGTTGAAGAAGAAATCATTCAAGCAGTTTATGACTTGCAAAAGAAAAGTGATATTGTACTTATAACTGGGGGTTTGGGTCCTACAATCGATGACCTAACCAAACCCTCTCTTACTAAGTATTTCAATGATGAATTAGTTTTTGATGAGCAAGTCTTTGAATGGATAAAAGATTTTTTCTTCAAACGAGGGCAAACAGAAATATCTGAAAGAAATAAAAACCTTGCATATGTCCCAAGAAGTTGTAAACCTTTAAAGAACGAATTTGGAACTGCCCCAGGGATGCTTTTTGAACAAGATGGAAAGATAATAGTCTCTATGCCAGGGGTGCCAAAAGAAATGCAATTCATAATGAACCAATATGTTCTTCCATTAATAAAAGACAAAATCACAAAAGAAAATTGCCTAACAAATCATTATTGTGTTTTACAAACTTGTGGTATACCAGAAAGTGTTATTGCCGACAAATTAATTGGTATTGACAAAGAATTTAGTGACGTAAAAATAGCATTCTTACCTTCTTACAAAGGGGTACGACTTCGTTTACAAACAGAAAACTTACCACTAAGCATTGCATGTGAAAGAATAGACCAAATAAAAAACGTTTTATACAAAAGAATCGGTGATTATATTTATGGCGAAGGAGAAATTTCTCTTTCAGAGGTAATTGGTAAAATGTTAATCGACAGGAACGAAACGGTTGCTGTCGCCGAATCTTGTACCGGCGGCCTTCTGGGAAGTGAATTTACAAAAATATCTGGTAGTTCAAAATACTTTATTGGAGGTATTATTTCATACAGTAATGATGTCAAAATAAACACTTTAGGTGTAAACAAAAATACCATTGATAAATTTGGTGCGGTTAGTGAAGAGACCGCAATTGAAATGGCAAAGAATGTTAGGATCTTATTAAATACAACATATGGACTAAGCATTACTGGTGTTGCTGGTCCCACTGGTGGAACTCCAAATAAACCAGTTGGTACAGTATGGATTGGTTTTTCTTCCCCAACAACCACTTTTGCAAAAAGATACCAGTTCGGTGGAGACCGTGAAATAAATCGTGAAAGAAGCGTTTATTCTGCTCTTACACTACTTTATTTCCAACTTAAAGGGCTAAGTATATGAAAATACTTGGAATCGAAACATCTTGCGATGAAACATCAGCTGCCGTTGTTTCAAACGGTGCAACATTAAGCAATGTAATTTCTTCTCAAACTGTGCACAATTACTTTGGGGGTGTTGTTCCAGAAATTGCTTCAAGAATTCACATTCAAATTATCTCCAAAGTAGTTAAAGATGCTCTTAATAAAGCAAATACTACTATTGAAGGGATAGACGGTATTTCTGTTACATTTCAACCCGGATTAATTGGCTCGTTGGTTGTTGGAACCAACTTTGCAAAAGCATTATCGCTACGATATAATAAACCTATAATTCCTATAGACCATATAGAAGGGCATATTTACTCGGGTTTCCTCGAAGGATTAGATATAGAGTTTCCTTTCATTACTCTTGTTGTGAGTGGAGGCCACACAGCAATTTTCGTTGTTAAATCTTTCAACGATTTTGAAATGATTGGTGCAACAAGAGATGATGCTGCTGGTGAAGCTTTTGATAAGATTGGAAAATTGCTTGGTTTGGGTTATCCAGCAGGTCCTTTAATTGACAAACTGGCAAAAAATGGTAATCCACATAAATACCACTTTCCACGTGGGCTAATTTCTTCCGATGATTACGACTTTAGTTTTAGTGGTCTAAAAACTGCTGTAAGATATTTCATTCAAAAAACTTTCAATGGTAGCGTCCCAGAAAATGAACTCGCAGACCTATGTGCCTCTGTACAAGAGGCCATTGTTGAAGTACTTATTGTAAAATCACAAAAAGCTATTGAAAAGTTAGGAATTAATACTTTAGTTATCGCAGGTGGAGTATCAGCAAATTCAAGGCTTAGAGAATTAGCTGCAGACACATTTAGTAAAAAAGGAATAAAACTAATTATCCCTAAAATACAATATTGTATGGACAATGCTGCAATGATTGCTATCTTAGGGGAATTTAAACTGATTGAAAAAAACGAAAGTTTCAATTTTTTCGACTATTCGTTTAAAGCAAATCCAACACCTAAAAGGTCAAAAAATAGATAATTATCTTTGAGCATTACGAACAACTCTAAATCCGAAATTGGTTTTTTGGTCTTCTGGAAATTGTCGACTACTTGATCGACCAAAAGTAGTACCTTTTTGCCAGCAACCACCTCTTACAACCCTATTTTTCCCAGTGTAAGGTCCTCTTGGATTAACTCTTGGTGATTTTTCGTAGTAAAATGGGTCGAACCAATCCCAGCACCACTCCCAAGCGTTTCCATGCATATCGTAAATTCCCCAAGAATTAGGATATTTTTCCCCCACCGGGTGTGGTTTCATTCCAGAATTTACATCGAACCAGCCCATTTCAAGGGGATTTCCAGTGCCAGCAAAGTCACCCACAGAACCTGCTCGACAAGCATATTCCCATTCTGCCTCTGTAGGTAAACGAAAACCATTTGCATTTGTATCGAAATAAACTGCTTCACCCCCAAAGATGTAGCAAGTATCCAAATTCATTAACTTTGAAAGCCTGTTGCAAAAAATCAAGGTCTCCACCCAATCAACGTTCATAACAGGAAGTTTTTCCCCTACGAATTGACTTGGGTTACTATCCATAATTGTCAACCATTGCTTTTGGGTAATTTCGTATTTAGAAATATAAAAACTTTGTGTTAAATGTACCTCGTGTACTGGTTGTTCGTAACCTAAACCAGTTTTGGAACCCATAAGAAAAACTCCACTTGGGATTTTAACCAAATCGATTTTTGGATAAGGTAAATAATTTAAAGTTAGCTTATTGCTAGTGTCTTTACCAATTGTTACAAAAATTTTACCTTTAAAAAAATTCTTTGGAGCAATGAACTGGATAAAACTATTATTCCACTTTATGCAATTTTTAGAGTCAATCAAAAGAAATGTATCCACAAATATGAAAGAAGAATCGCTTTTTAAACCCAAGTTTTCCCCATAAATAGTCACAACGTCGAATGGGAAAATACTATCCGGCTTAATTTCATATAATTTAGGTTTTATTCCAAAAGAAGTATTATTCAAACCATTTTCATCTTTACATTTAAAGACTAAAAGGGATGCAAAAATCGAAAAAAGTAATAAAATTTTAAATTTTCGATAAAGCATTTTTGAGACCATTATAAAACAAATCAACATCCTCATTATTTATTATCAAAGGTGGTACAATCCTTAAGACATTCTTGGAAGTTGCGTTAGTTATAATCCTTTCCTCCAATAATTTTTCCACCAAAATAATTGCATCAAAAGTCAATAGCAGACCACACATAAGCCCTTTTCCTCTTACTTCCTTTACATAAGATGGAAATTCATTTTTAATCAACTCTAATTTTTCCCATAAGTACCTCGAAACCTCCAAAATGTGTGGTATCAAATCCGGGTAAATAATTTCCAAAGTAGCAAGCCCAGCGGCACAAGAAACAGGATTACCACCAAATGTCGTTCCATGCATTCCTTTTTCAAAAATATGTTGTAAATTACTCTGGACAAGAATAGCTCCAAGGGGTAGCCCCCCACCAAAGCCTTTTGCAACAGTAACAATATCTGGCTTAACAAAATAATGTTCAAAGGCAAAAAGCTTTCCAGTACGGAACATACCCGATTGAATCTCATCGGCAACAATCAAAAAATTATACTTACTTTTCAATTCCCATAACATTTCAACAAATTCTTTCGAAACTTTCTGTAAACCCCCTTCTCCTTGAATAAATTCTATAAAAACACCGGCAGTTTCAGAATCTATTGAATTATTCAATGCATTTATATCGTTGAAATTAATTATAGAAATATTATCAAGAAATGGTCCCATCAATTCTTTGTAGTGAGGTTTATCCATTAACGACAAACTTCCATAAGTACGTCCGTGGAATCCACCAGAAAAAGATATAATCTTTCTTTTGTTCCTTAAATTTCCCCATCTTCTAACTATCTTCAAAGCACCTTCGATTGCTTCTGTCCCTGAGTTAGTGTAGAACAAACGGTCATACCCAGCAATTTCAAGAAACTTAGAAGCATATTCAATTTGGATATCTTGATAAAAATAATTAGAGATATGCATATATCGGGAAATTTGCTTCTCGATTGCAGAAATCACTTTGGAATGGGAATGACCAACAACATTTACTGCAATTCCACTCAGAAAGTCCAAGTATTCAGTTCCAAATTTATCGTATATTCTTGACCCCTTGGCGTTTTCAATAACTATTGGAAATCGCTTATAGGTTTGAAGAAACTTACTTTGTTCAATCTCGATATAATTTACCATACTCACTAATATTAAAAAACAAAATTAGTTAAACCTTGCAATAAATTTTAATACTCTTTTTCTACTTTGAGTCACCTATGATAAATGGTGGCGCACTTTTACCACCTAAAATAATAATTTTTGAATTTGGGGAATTAACTAATTCTTTTTGGACCTTTATCAATTCAAATTGGAGAACTTTTTCGGTCAATCCCGAATTAATTATCCTCTGGGCATCTGCAATTCCCTGTGCTTCAACTCGCTTTCTTTCAGCCTCTTGTCTTTCTTTTTGAAGAACAAATTCCATTCTCTGTGCTTCTTGAACAGCGGTAATCTTTCTTTCAATACTTTCCTTTACAGATTGAGGAAGCGTAATATTACGAACCAACAACCTTTCTAACACAATTCCTCTTTTTTGAAATTCGTCGTAAATTTTCTCGCGTATCCTATGTTCAAATTCCTCTCTTTTATCGGAAAAAAGGGAAATAGCATCGTAATAAGTAGCACTTTCACGAATTCCAGTTCGTGTAATAGGTCGAATTATCTTGTCTTGATAATTTAATCCTATCTCACGATAAATTTTAGGTGCTTGTTCTGGAAGAATTCTATATAAGACTGTTAGGTCAATAGTTACTTCCAATCCATCCCTGCTAAGAACTCGAATTGCATCATCTTGCTCTCTTCCAGCTTCGTCTGTATGCCCGCTCATTGTATAATTTTGCGTTTGTATAGACATTTCACGAATATCAACAAAAGGATTAACAAAATTTAGTCCTTCGTAAAGAACTTTAGGTTGAACTTTACCAAACAATATTTGTACACCTACATTACCAGCATCAATTTGACGAAGAGTAGAGGTAAGAAAACCAACAAAAGCTAGTATAATACTCACAAAAATTAATGTTCTTCTGAAACGACCCAAACCAACATTTGGTTTTAAAACAAAAACACTAAAACCTAGTAACATTAGACCAATTATTAAAAAAATCATAAAAGTCCTCCTAAATTTTTACCAAAGTTTTACAACAACTTTTCCAACTTGTTGACCATTTAAAATTTTATCAATTTCATCATTTATTGAATCTAATGGAACTTCTCGCCAAATTCCATCGAAATTAATTTTCCAATCGCTTGCAAGATGGTCCCATATTCTTAACCTCTTTGGCATTTTTGTTTCTGCAGAATCAATACCTACTAACGAAACACCCCGAAGAATAAAAGGATACACAGTAAGACTTAGCTTTTCACTTTCGACAAGGCCTACTGCAGCGACTACTCCATCATAGTCCGTTGACCGAATCGCAGTAGAAAGTGTATTTCCCCCTACATTATCAATAACCCCAATCCATTTTCTTGGTAAAAGAGGTTTATTAGTAGTATCGAAAATTTCTGACCTATGAATTACTTCTTTCGCGCCTAAATTTTTAAGGAAATCGATTTTGTCCAATTTCCCAGTTGAAGCAACAACATAATAGCCGAGTTTAGATAAAATAGCCACAGAAAGGGAACCAACTCCTCCGGTTGCCCCAGTAACAAGGATTTTACCATCTTTTGGTTCAATGCCTTTTTCCATAAAAGCATTTACACATAACCCTGCAGTAAAACCTGCGGTTCCATAAATCATTGATTCTTGAAGTGTTAAACCACGAGGTAAAGGAACAACCCAATCCACTGGCACTCTTATGTATTGTCCAAATCCACCAGAGGTATTCATTCCTAAATCATAACCCGTTACAATTACTTCATCTCCCACCCTAAATTTATCTGTGTTAGATTCCACAACTATTCCAGCTGCATCTACCCCAGGAGTATGAGGATAATACCTTGTAATTCCTTTGTGTCCATTTGCGGAAAGAGCATCTTTATAATTTAAAGAGGAAAACAAAACTTTAATTAATACATCCCCATCAGGAAGTTCAGAAATTTTTTTCCCCCCTATATTTCTTTCAAACACGTTTTGTGCAACTTCTTTAACAATTAAGGCACGAAATATAATATTTTCCATATTCTAGTAAACATTACTGGATATTAATCAATAAAAACGAGTAAAAACAAAATTATTACAAATTTGAGATTTGCTTTTGTTGTGATGCACTTTGTTTTTACTTTGTAATTTCTTAACAATAAGGAAATAATTAATGGCTTTAAGACAAGAATTAAAGGATGCAGAAAAAAACTGCATAGAACTCCAAGATTATATTGAATTGGCAAATAAAGCATTGGAAGAACCAAAGGATATTGAATATGCAAAGGAAATTCTTTTTAAAGCTGAAGACGAATGTAAATTCCCGGATGAATTTGTTATTCTTGCCGAAGCATTTTCTAAAATTAACGAAACCAAAAAAGCAGAAGAATTATACGAAAGCGCAGAGGAAAATGCTTTTGAACCATTAGAATTTGCAAGAATTGCACATAGCATCTACTTAACACTTAACTTAAAAGATAAGGCAATTGAACTTTATCAAAATTCCATCAAAGAAGCAAAAAAGTCTCAAGAATTGCTTGAAATTCTTCTTTTCATTCACAAAGACTTTCCCGAAAGCGATATTTATCATTCAATCCTATCAAAAATTTCTTCTCAAATTAAAAGCATCGAGGAATTAACAAAAATTTTAAACGAAATTTTAAGAAAAGATATAGATTTAGCAAAAGATATAGCAAAAAAATTTGAAAAAAATATTACAGGTATTCCAAACTTATGCAAGTTTGCAGAAATCGTTTTCGAACTATTTTCCGATAAACATTGGGCAATAAGCATTATAGAAGAATGTAATGAGGATGCAAAATTTACAAAAGAATTTATTTTACTTGCTAAAGCCTACCAAAAAATTGGTGAAACAGAAAGGGTTCCAGACTTACTTTCGCAAGCAAAGGATTACGCAACAAATAGTGACGAACTTTACGAAGTTGCAATTGCAATTTGGGATTTAAAAAAAGATAGAGACGAAACTTCCACCCTTTTGCAAAAATCATACAAAAGTATAAAAGATAAAAACCAATTGAAAAATCTTATAAAATTCGTAAAAGAAGAACTTCAAAATTATGAACTCAGTAAAAATATTATTGAATTTTTGCTAGAAAATTCAAACACGAATGAGGAGTTACTCAATAATATTCTTTTAGGTCACGAAATTTTAAAGGACTCAAATACAACAGAAGAAAATTTTCTACGAGCAATGTCCAAGATACAAGAACCAAAAGACTTAATCTTGTTTGGTTTAAATTTCAAAAATATTACTGAGCAAAAAGAAAAAGTCAAAATTTTCTTCGAAAAAGCATTTGATAATTCTATTAAATTTGAACATTTTGTTGAAGTTGCTAAGAACTATCAAAAAGAATTCGGAAAAGATGGGTTTTTGGAAAAATGTCTAATAAATGCGGAAGAAAAATCTAACACAACTACAGAGTTTTTAGAACTTAGCAAAATATATTTCGATTTACTCAATGATACCAATAAAGCTAAGGAATGCTTACAAAAAGCCGAAGAGGTGGTTACGTCATTGCAAGATATGAAATTGGTAAATGAATTAGCGAAAAAGTTTTTCTATGAAGATGAAAATTGGATTTTGGAAATAGAAGAAAAACTTAAGAAAAGAGAGTCCAATCAACAAAAATATGATGAATTTTTGAAACTTGAAAAAGAAGCTAAATACCTAAGGGACTTGTTATTTCTTGTAGACAAAGCAATAACAGATTTAGATGATATTTATTACGCAAAGAAACTTCTTCGAAAGGCGAACGAATTAATTGATAAACAAAATTTAAACATTGAAAACTATTATCTTCTATGTAAAAAAATTGTCGAAACAACGAAGGATGTAAATTGGGTAATTGCTGTCTTAGATAGTTTGTTCTATAATAGGATTAGATTTATTTATGAAATTCATCAACTTTTAGACTATGTTAAAGTATTATTTGAGGATAAAGAAATTGCTAAAAGCATTACCGAGAAATATCTGAATGTTTGGCAAAGAAAGGTATTCGAACCACAAGATACAGTTAGATTTGCCAAATTGCTTTTTTATTACAATTTTCCAACCCACGAAATTGAATCCTTTTTAGATAGTAGATTTAAAGAGGAAAATAACTTCCAAAATTTATTAATGTTGCTGGAATTTTGTTTAGATAAACATCTTCCCAATCTAGCTTCTAAAGTTGAAAATAAAATTTGGAATTCAACCCAAAATTCAAATGAATTTCTTTCTTTAATCTTAACTTTAAAAAAATATGGCTACTCCGAAGAAATTCTAAGATCAAAATTTGTAGAATATTTTAATAAAATTTCAAAACTAAAAGAGGTTATTATTTTTTTAGAAAACTCTCCACAAATTTTATATTATAAAGACTTAGTTGAACTTATCAAACTTGCAGAAACCAAATTTAGAATGCATAAAGAGCTATTTGAAAATATTCGAAAGATCATTCTTGAACAAAAGTATTGGTAATAATTGGAGTTAGAATGAGATTAATTTTTCTAGGTCCACCGGGTGCCGGTAAGGGTACTCAAGCAGAATTAATTTGCCGCGATTTCCACATTAAACAATTATCGACTGGTGATTTATTACGCTTTCATCGTAAAGAAGGAACTGAATTAGGTAAAAAAGCTCAAGAATTTATGGACAAAGGGGAACTTGTCCCAGACGAGTTGATAATTCAAATGATAAAAGAGGAACTTGAAAAACCAGAGTACAAAAATGGATATCTTTTAGATGGATTTCCAAGAACAATTCCACAAGCAGAAGCGTTAGATGATTTACTCAAAGAACTAGGTCAAAAATTAAATGCAGTTTTGGTATTAGAGGTACCTTCCGGAGAACTTGTAACAAGGATTACTGCAAGAAGGACTTGCAAAGTTTGTGGCAAAGTCTACCATCTAGTTTATAATCCACCAAGAGTTAATGGAATTTGTGACATTGACGGGGGAGAATTATTTCAACGCACTGACGATAACGAAGAGACAGTAAAAAATCGCCTTGCAGTTTACGAAAGCCAAACTAAACCCCTTGTCGAATATTACGAGAAAAAAGGTCTCACTTACAGAATTGATGGGATTGGAAAAATAGAAGAGATTTACAAAAAAATAAAAGAAATTTTAGAAAAAACCATAGAATAATTTCAAAAGAATATTTAGGAACTCATAGATTGCAAAAAGTCCCTATTCGACTTGGTTCCTTTCATTTTACTCAAGAGAAATTCCATTGCTTCAACTGGTTGCATTTCACTTAATACTTTTCGAAGAATCCAAACTCTGTTCAACTCTTCTGGACTTAGCAGCAATTCTTCTTTTCGAGTACCACTCCGATTTACATCGATGGCCGGGAATATTCGCCTGTCCGAAATCTTTCTATCGAGAACCAATTCCATATTGCCCGTACCTTTAAACTCCTCGAAAATTACTTCATCCATCCTACTTCCAGTTTCAATAAGTGCAGTAGCAATGATGGTCAACGAGCCACCTTCTTCTATATTTCGAGCAGCACCAAAAAATCTTTTGGGTTTATGTAATGCATTTGCATCGACACCACCAGAAAGGATTTTTCCAGAGTGTGGGGTTACTGTATTGCTTGCTCTTGCTAGACGAGTCAAAGAATCAAGCAAAATAACCACATCAAGTTTGGCCTCGACAAGGCGCTTGGCTTTTTCCAATACCATATCTGCAACTTGCATATGTCTTTCGGGTGGTTCATCAAAAGTGGAAGATATGATTTCTGCTTTAACAGAACGCTCCATATCGGTAACTTCTTCTGGTCTTTCATCGATAAGTAAAATTATCAACTTTATTTCTGGATGGTTTCTGACAATTGCATTTGCCATTTGTTGCAAAAGAATTGTTTTTCCTGATTTGGGTGGAGCAACAATCAAACCTCGCTGACCTTTACCAATTGGGCATAGCAAATTCACAATTCTCATAGAATAATCTGTGGGCGTCGTTTCCAAATTAATTCTTCTAATTGGATATGTCGGTGTCAAATTATCAAATAGTGGTCTATCCCGAAGTAATTCTGGTTCAAGATAATTTACACTTTCGACTTTGAGTAAAGCATAATACCGTTCCCCTTCCTTAGGAGGCCTAACTTGACCACGAATAGTATCACCTGTCCTCAATCCAAAACGCTTAATTTGCGAAGGAGAAACATAGACATCATCTGGTGAGTTAAGATAATTGTAATCAGCAGACCTTAGGAACCCATATCCATCGGGAAGAACCTCCAACACACCAGTAGCACTTAAAATTCCTTCCTCGACAGAATCTTTCCCTTTTGTTTGTGTTTGAGTTTCGAGTATTTTTAATATTAATTCCTGCTTTCGCAAGTCGGAAAAATTAGTTATTCCAAGCGACTTGGCAATTGCAGTTAATTCGGCAATTTTTTTCGATTTCAGTACTTCGATATCAATTAAATCCTTCACAGAAGGAGCATTATTTCCATTGGTTTTAGAAGTGGGCATATTTATACCTCCAATTGTTATTTTCTATTTCAATTATTATTAGAAGAGAATTAAGAAACATAATTAATAAGGAACATAATTAATATAAACATTTACATTTTTTAAAAAATAATTTTTATATTTTGCTTACATTTTAAAAACGAAAATAGTAAAAAAATGTTTGAAAAGCAAAAGAATTGGCTCAAAATTTTACTATTAATAGCACTGATAGGATTTTTATTCATTCTTTATGTAAACAATGTAATTAATATTAAAAGGATTGCCAAAGAAAATTTAGAACTAAAAGAAAACTATCTTGGAATAAAAGAAATTAACCTTTTATTGACAAAGAAAATTAACGAAATGGAAGAGCCAGAAAAAATCATTGAAAACGCTATTAATAAATTAGGTATGAAGTTTCCTGAAAAGAAGCCAGTAGTATTACAAAAAAATCATAAAAAGGGGTTACCCAAAAAAGGGTAACCCCTAAGTTTCTTAAGGATTCCAGAAAGTCTTATCCCACCAAAGTTTCTCGGTGAAAATAAAATCTGGATTTTGGAAATTCGGTGCAACTGCTTTGACATTTTCAAAGTTATAAAGGCGTTCAGATTGTGGATAAGGAAATCTGCGTGGAATTGGCTTATCGCTTCGAACAGGTGTCAGAACTGGCAAACCAGTCCTTCGCCAGTCGGTGTAAACTTCTGGAGAGAAAAAGCAAGCAATATACTTTTGCTCAAGAATATTTGCCAATGAAATATTGTTTTCTCCAACATCGATTGTTGTTTGCCCCCAATAAGTTTGTGCATCAGAGTCTTTCACTCCAACTTTCTTCATAGAAGCTAAGATACCCTCTTTGTATGCATTATACGCAGCGGTTTTGTTCCCTTTGGCAAATTGACATTCTGCTTCAATGAATTTTGCTTCAACATATGTAATAAATGGAACGGGAGAATTTATACTTGCATAAAATGGACCTAATGGAGAGTCCTTAGAATATTTACCACTATCGTCCGTCTTGGCAAAAAATGGTCTTCTTGGATCATTATATTTGTTCATCAACTCCATCAATTTGGGTCCCATATGCACATCCCCACGCTGCACATCAAACTGGTAAAGTGGGTTCGCTTCGGTCTCTTTATCTGTGAAATTCATCTGAAGGTCATCATCGTTGCTTGTAAAACCACTTTGTAAAGCAACAAGAGCTTCATCGTATTTTTTCAGGTGTAGATAATATCGGGCTTTAAGTGTATAAGCTGCCTTTATCCATTTTGCTGTTTTACCACCATACATAAAATCATCTGCACCGGGTTTGAACAAACTAGTAGTCGCTTTAAGGTTATTAATAGCATCATCAAGTAAGCTAAATATACTATTATAAATTTTTTCTTGGGTGTCGTATTTAGGCGTCAATTTTCCAGTTCCTTTAAAAGCATCGGAATATGGAATGTCGCCCATAAGGTCTGTCCACATACCCAAACTAAATGCCATTAGGATTTGGGCAATTCCTTTGTAATGTGGGGATTGTAATTCGTCTGCTTTTTTCATTAAAACATACAAGTCCATCATTGGTCCTGCATACATAGTGTTCCAAGCATTGCTAATGTCATCTTCTTTAAAGGTATAATTGTAAATCCCTTGATGTTGTCTATTCCAGCCATAGAACTGTTGGGTAAAACAACCAACAAACCTACCAATATCCCCACCAAGAACATAAGCAATTCCAACTTGGGTAGTTGGGAGTATTGTTTTCATTGGAACATCGGAAGGGCTTGTTGGGTCAACATTTAGGTTAGTATCTATCCAACTATCGCAAGAGAAGAGTAAAAGTGTCATTCCAATTATCGTTAAAAATACTTTTATTTTCATAATTTTCTCCCAATTGTTAAACTAATTAAAAATCAACAGTAATAGTAAAGTTGTAGCTTCGAACACCGGGCATATTGAAATAGTCCAATCCTTGTGCACTATAAGCACCCATTAAGTTAGTTTCGGGGTCAACACCGGTGTACTTAGTACTTAACCATAGATTTCGCCCAGTAAAGGTGAGGATAATATTCGAGAAAGGAGTATAATCTACAATAGTTTTAGGCAAAGTATAGGAAAGGCTTAGCTCTCGTAAACGTATCCAGCCGGCATCTTCTACAAAATCTTCTGTATTACTTCCAAAGAAACCATTTCCATTTCCGAATGCAATCCAATTTTGGTCGATAGTAACTTCAATATCATTTTTCCCAGAAACAACCAAGTTACCATTTTGGTCGTAATGACCTTTTACACCTGAAAACACCTTTTTATAATTTCGGTTTTCGGTATCCTTATGTGTTCCAAAATAATACAAAGCACTTTTAGTTCCATTCCACATCTTACCGCCTTTCTTTATGTCAATTAAAAACGATAAGGACAAGCCTTTCCAACTAATTGAATTTCTTAATCCAAGCAACCAATCTGGATTGGAACTACCAAAATCCTTCTCGTTATTTGCATCTAAGATTGGGAAACCATATTCCTCGCTATTTGGGTCATCATTAATAACCACTTCACCGGTTTGTGGGTCGCGAACCCAACCAAAACCAAATATTGAACCATAAGGTTTACCAGCAACAATTCTAATAGATGAACCTTCGAAACCACCTAAGAAAATATTGTCAATACCTTCATATAATTCGTCGACCATATTCTTGTTCGTAGAAAAGTTCAGATTAATATCCCATCGTAAATCAGCAGTATTAATTGGGGTAACATTCAAAACTGCTTCGAACCCTTTATTGGAAATTTGGCCAGCATTGAAAACAGTTGCATAGTAACCTGTTGAACGAGCAATTGGAACGCTAAATATTTGGTCTTTACTCACTGAATTATAATATGTCAAATCTAAAGAGAGAAGATTATCAAATAAAGCAAAGTTAAATCCAATTTCCCAAGATGTGGTTTTTTCGGGACGGAGTTTATCATTACCTAAAACATCTCCAGTTACAAATCCAACTTGACCATTGAATGGGAAAGATACTCCGTTGGTATACCCATCCGCGTAAGAGCCTTGAATAAATGGAGTTGTTGTAGAGTACATTGGCGCATCTTTACCAACAACAGCGTAATTGAAACGAACTTTACCAAAATTTAAGAAAGTTTTTTCAAATATATCCTTAAATAGAGTTGTATAAACAATACTAAAGCTTCCTTGGCCATACCAGAATGAATTATTATCTTTTGGTAATGTTGTCGACATATCGTTTCTAATTGAACCATTGAAATATAACCACTCTTTATAGTCCAAGGTTAAATCACCATAGAAACCAAGCCTTCTCAGTTTGCCTCTTGACTCACGAACAATTTGGCTGGTTGAATTTGAAATGTGGTAGAAGTCTGGAACAATTAAACCATCTCCTTGAACATAAAGAGAACTACCAATAGATTGGTAAAGATTGTTACCAAGCATTAGTTTTCCTACTAGGTCATCAGTTAAGTTGTAGTTGAAAGACAAAATTAAGTCAGATGTTAGGTCGTTACTATAAAGTTCGTGGTTAAATATTTGACCAGCTGGTGCATTTCGGGAGTTAATTGCAAATTCTTGTTTTCTCTTGTCAAAGTAAATATCTGCACCAAGCCTATACATTAAATCGATATTTGGATTGAAGTAGTAATTTAATTGAATATTTCCAATGAATCTGTCTACATCATCGAAAAATGGTGATTTTGCAATTGTCCAATATGGATTATCATAACCACCCCCACCACGATAATTTCTTTGTGTTCCATCGGGAAACATATAAGCATCGGGATGGTTGTATGCATCCTTACCGTAACCATTAGAATTATCGAAAGTAATTGGGGTTCTTAATAAACCTAACATAACACCTGAAATATTACTTCCCTGTTGGGCTCTCCTACCTCCAGAATTTGTGTAGGAGATATTTCCAGATGCTTTAAGTTTCGAAGAAATTCTCGCTTCTCCATTAAATCTAACAGATTGGCGTGAAAAATTAGTTAATGGAACAATTCCATTAGATTTTGAGTTTGACAATGAAAGATAAAATGCTCCAAAATCAGTTCCACCAGCCATAGAAAGATTCTGGGTGTTAGTCATCCCAGTGATAAAGAAATTGTTAAGATTGTCGTATGGTTCAACTTTTTTAAATCTAGATGGGTTATTGACACTATCTGCAAAATACTTCCCAACTAAATTTCCATATTTGTTAAATTTATTTGTGCTTTGCAAATCCCAGTATAAAGTATCTATATTTGCTCCCCAACTTCTCGGTTCATTTGCTCCTGGTTGTCGAAAGGCACCATTTAATCCTTGTGTAAATTTGTATTGCAATTCTGGAAGTTTATTCACTTCTTCCAAACTTGTTGTAGCAGAGAAGGTTACATTAATTCTATCACTTACAACAGCACTTCCTTTCTTTGTGGTAATTACAATTGCACCATTAGATGCTCGAATTCCGTACAATGCAGTTGCAGCAGGACCTTTCAATATCGTCACAGAAGCAATATCATCTGGGTTTAGGTCAATTGCTCGATTTGAATAAGCAACACCTGCCAGAAGGTTATTTGTCCCATTATCTGGGTTACCACTATATGACATTGAGTTATCAATTGGGATACCATCAACGACAAATAAAGGTTGATTTCCACCTAAGAACGAATTTTGCCCTCGAATCTGTATATAGGCAGATGCACCGGGAACCCCAGTAGAATTAATAACCTGTACACCTGCAACTTTTCCGGTTATAGAGTTAATAATATTAGTCACTCTCGATTCTGATACAATATTTCCGCTTACCTCTTCAAATGCATAGCCAATTGATTTTTTCTCCCTCTCCAGACCAATAGCTGTGACAACAACTTCTTCGGTAAGAAGTTTATCCTCCTCTAGGGTTACTGAAAAATAATCTTTGCCTGCGATAGGAACTTCTTTAGTTTTCATTCCAACACGACGAAAGACAAGAGTTTTGGCTGTAGAAGGCACACGTATCGAAAATGTGCCATCATTTTTTGTAAAGGTGCCAATAGCAGTACCTTTAACAAGTACTGTAACTCCCGAAAGAGCATTTCCATTTTCATCAGTTACTTTCCCAGTAACTACTTTGTCTTGGGAAAGAGCAACTGTGGAAAAGGAAAACAAAACCAAAAATAAGGAATAAATTAATTTTTTCATACTCCCACAACCATTATTTAACATAACAATTAAAGAATATCACGAAAATGGAATAGATTGTAAAAGCAAAGCAAAAAAATTTTCTGAACGAAAGTTAGGTTTGTCGCGAATTTGGAAGCCAAAGAAACGATTAATCAACATATGCAACCCCCATAATTATTGGTAAAATCAAGATTGGTGTATTGTTTGTAAGAAACTTCTTGCTCAAAATCTTTTTTGAAATAACTTTCATCAACTTCTTAGTTGTGTCTTAGTCAAATTAATCATTATTAAACAAAATTGCAAATTTTTTTTAACAATTTTCTATTTATTTGAAACATTGAGATTTATTACATCAATATTTTGTAATCTCAAATTTTGAGTTTGATATATCAAAGGAGATGATTGCTCTTTTCGCAAAGTCTAAACCAAGAATTCCATCGATTCGGAAGAAATAATCCTTTGCTAAATTTATTGTGGGAATGTCTGAAAATGATATTTTGAATTTATTTATAAAAAACTCAAAGTATGGAACTACAACGCTTGGGTTATATTTCCATCCACCAACCGAACCAATTTTTTTTGTCTGTTCATACACTTTTGGAAAATTAATTTTATTAAAAACATTATAAGTCAGATAACTTCTTTCTGAACCAAGGTCCAAAGCAAATAAAACCTTTGTATCGAATATTTGTCCAATTACTATTGGTACACCAAACCAAAAGAAGTTATTCCCTCTATTCTGGTTCTTTTTAGGCTTTTCGACTATAATAAAACTATTATCATAATTAATGGTGAATTTTGCGTTTTGTATTGCTTTCCAACCAATTATACCATATATTTCGAAAGGCACTTTCGTTGCTATCAATTGCAATTTTAAATTAAAATCGTCAACAATCAAACAAGGATGGTTCATTATTTTCATACTTCCGAGTTTTAATTCTTCGATATAGGTTGGTAATACATCAACTCGATAATCACTATGCGTAATAGCCTTGCTTTTTACTTTTGTGAGAATTGGTAAATTACAATCTTCCGCAGTTTTGGAAGAAACAATTGTATAATTTGTACCTGTGTCGAACCAAAAATTTCGTTGTCTACCATTAATTATAACTTGTACAATAATCGCACCATTTGGAGCTAAACTAAATCCTATTGTATCCACATCCTTCTCAAATCTAAGTTCTTGCGGTTCAACTTTGGAAAATACTTTTGCAAGAAGGAAGACACTGTCTGGGTCGTAATAATAACTTGCTGTGGGCAGAAGTTCATTCCATTTTGATTGAAAAAAAAGAGAATATGTTAAAAATTTTAAGTAT
Source organism: Ignavibacteria bacterium (assembly GCA_026416955.1). GTDB lineage: Bacteria > Bacteroidota > Ignavibacteria > Kapaibacteriales > UBA2268 > Naka2016. The sequence continues at coordinate 80,537 of JAOAEE010000022.1, forward strand.
TCATATTTGAATGGGTTATTCTCTTCATTAGAAATTATTCTTTTTATTCTCGACTCTACTTTTCCAAACTCGCAATTAAGGATTTCTTGTACAATCTCAATAAATTCTTTTTCTATTTTTGAAAGTTGGTTTTGATTTAAGTTATCAATTTCCAAATTTTTTACATTTTCAATGAAATCTCCATCTACTTTTTTACTTTGAGTTCCAAATTCTTTTTTTACGGATTGACAAGAAATCAGAATTAATAACAAACTTGAAAATAATAAGAAACTCGTTAAAAGATTTTGTTTCATAATCATTACGAAAATAAAGAAAATTTAATAATATCAGATTAAAAGGTAATTCTTCAATTTACAGAGTCTTTACTTTCTTTGATTTGGGCAAATGGTGTATTTTGCATTAATATACCTAAAATGATTAGCAACAAACCTAATAAAGTGTATCCCAAAATTTTTTCTTTTAAAAACAAGTTTATGAAAAGAACGGAAATCAAAGGAGAAGCATAAATAAGATTGTTTATTTTTGCTGGATTGGAAGCATTTTTCAATGCTTTATTCCACAAAACAAAAGTTACTCCCATTTCGAAGGTAGCAACATAAAATATAGAAATAGTTGCTAACAAATTTGGGATAACAAATCCTTGATTTATCAGCAATGCAATGAAGCTAAATATTGAGCCAAAAATAAAATTGAAAAACAATCGAATTTCAACATCCAACTTGGACATTAAATTCATTATCCACGAAAATCCCCAAATCAAGGAACTCGATATAGCAAGAATTGCTCCTAATGTATTAGATGGTCTTAAAGCAACAATACTTCCCTTCGAGATAATTATCAATACCCCAAAGAAACTAACAAATAGAGCCAAGTATGCAACGAATCTAACTTTTTTCTTTTGAACAACACTTGTCAATATTGTTAGAACAATTGCCCAAGTATAATTCAAAGCAAGAGCTTCTTGGGCTGGGAGCAATGAATATGCTTTAAACAAAACGAAATAGTATAGAAAAGGATTAAAAAATCCAATACCGAAAGAAATAATTAAATCCTTCAAAGAAACTGAAAGAATACTTTTTAATTTGTTTTGCAAAATAATTACCAAAAAAAGTACTAATGAAGAGAAAAGTGATGCAAAAGCTAGCAATTGTATTGGAGTAACAAAACTTAGCGATATTTTAAACGCAGTGGCAACAGTAGACCAGAAAACAACTGCAAAACAAGCAAGAATAAACGCTTTTTTGTCATTGTTCATTAAATCTTAGTTCTTATATAAAATCAAATTATAAAGTTTTTCATTTTTCAATTGAACGAAATAAACACCTTTTGGTAAATAACGAACTTCCGAAATTTCTAAAATCCCAGCACTATTGTGAACATCAACCTTCTTAGAAAGAAACTGCCGACCAATAAAATCTTGTATTTCAATTTCCACAAAAGACCCAATATTAGAATTTAATTTAATAAATGCAGATTGATTTCCTCCAATTGGATTTGGATAAACAAAGGGTTTATCCAAGTGGTTGTTCTCGAATTTAGACAAAGTAATGTTTCCAATTTCACATAGAACAAAAGTAGTGTCGATAAAAATGGAATCAGGGAAAAAAGGCAAATCTGTTTGGAAAATATCCAGTCGTTTACTGGCAATAAATGTTTTTCTAATTTCCTTTTCTCCATTTTTGAATATTATTCGGATTGGTGTAGTAAAAACATCGGGAACATTAAGCCCTGTTTGAATTTGAGAAACGATAATTTCGGCATCATAGTATCCAGTATCATTTTGATAACTATGTATTGATGAATTAATAGAAAATATTGGATGTCCAGCTTTATATAACCATTGGTCGAAAAAGGTCTCAAATTTTATTGGTGGATTTGGGATTGAATTTTTGAAATATTGTATTAATTCTTCAGTTGTAATAGAATTATACGAATAATCTTTTAGTAAATTTCTAAATGTCTTAAAAAACAATGTATCTCCAAGCATCTCGCAAAGCATATGATAAACCCAACTTGCCTTTTGATAAACCAGAACTGCATAATCACCAAAGATTGTATTTATTGGTAATCCATATATTGGTGGCAAACTAATCCCACCTTTCTTTAAATATTCCTTTCTGGAACTTAAAAGGAAAAGATTATAACCCCAATCGCCCCATAAACTTTCAGCGTAAAGAGCTTCACTCCAAGTAGCACCCCCCTCGTTAAACCAAATATCATTCCAGGTTGCGCAAGTGACAAGGTCCCCAATCCAATGATGAGCAAGTTCGTGAGCTATTCCGAACTGGACATTTTGACGAAGCCAAGCCCGGTTAATAGATGTTATTGTTTGATGTTCCATCCCGCCAAAGTGAAATGGCATTAGCACAGCCATTCCATATTTTACAAAAGGATATTCAATGAAAGTTTTGGAAAAAAACTCCATCATTTTTGGTGTCGTTTGAAACGTATTTCTTGCATTATATTCAGAACCATCTGTTTTCGTTGCATAATAATCCTTTTCCCAAACATAGTATTGGATTTCTAATGAGTCGTTTGGAGATGTTACTTTTTTATACCAATGAGAATAAACGAAGTATTTGGAAACAGCAACAGACATTAAATAAGTAGTAATAGGTTTGTCGCTAACCCAATAGAAAATTTTTGCACTATCTCCATCATTTACAATTTTCTCCAAATAACCATTCGATGCAACAACATAATCTTTTGGCACTCTGACGGTAATTTTTGCATCTGATTTATCGTAGGGAGCATCATTACAAGGCATCCAATAACGCGCATCTTCGGGTTCACTCATTGTATAAGCAATTCGCTCTTCGACAAAAACGGAATCGTAGAATGGTGCAGGAAGTCTACCTACATACTTCCCTTTAGGATAAAGGAAAAAACCTCGATAATTATCTTCGGGTACGTTTCTTGCATAAGTATAATAGATTTTAACAAAAGTAATTTCATTGCTGGATAATTTTTTTTGCAGAGGAATAATAAGCTTTCGACCAGCAATTTTTGGAGTCGGAAGCAATTTTTTAAAGGAATTGTTTTCAAAAACAAAGACTGAGTCAATTATTAAGGATACTGCCTCGAGTTCAATATTATCAAGTTCTGGTACTTTATTTTTCAATTTTATTGTATTGATACCGTACCAAACTTTGTCTACTGAATCCATACTCGTAGGTTTCCTCATAACGTTGTACCAATCGAGGTACAAATCATATTCCAAAACATCATAATTTTTTTCATTAAGATTCAAAGTAAAGTCTGTTTTTTGATGTAAATCTTTTTGTTTGCAATAAAATTCAATAAACTCAATTTCTTCGTTAAAAATTAAGGAAGATTTAGAATTAAAAACGACCGACAAAATAAAAATTAATAAAATTAAAATTCGTTTACCCATATCCAATTCGTTCTTTATTTAACAATTACAATTAAAATTTTTCGTTTCAAAAAAATTAAGTAACTAAATTAGTATAAAATATTTTAAAAGGAAAATGAATATTTTCACAAGAGTGAACTTAAATAATGGGGTGAAAACACCAGTCTTAGGTTTAGGTACATATTTAATGAAGCCGGGAAAGGAAACTTACGATGCTTGTCTTTGGGCTTTGGAAGTTGGTTACAGACATATCGACACCGCTTCATTTTATAGAAATGAATACGACGTTGGCCGTTCCATTAAAGATTCAGGAATTGATAGAAAAGAAGTATTTGTGACAACAAAAATTTGGAATGATGACCAAGGTTATGAGAAAACTTTACGTGCTGTTGAAAAAAGTTTAAATCTTCTTGAATTCGATTACGTCGACTTAATTCTTATTCACTGGCCTGTACCAAAATTACGTAAAGAAACTTGGAAGGCTCTTGAGCGTGTTTACGACGAAGGAATTTGTTCTGCTATAGGAGTAAGCAATTACACAATAGCTCATCTACAAGAATTATTTAACTATGCAAATGTTCTACCAGTTGTAAATCAGGTTGAGTTTTCTCCTTTCCTTTATCAAAAAGAATTATTAGAATTTTGCGAAGAGAATCAAATCAAATTAGAGGCCTACTCTCCTTTGGCTCGAGGAAGAAAATTTGATAATCCAATTCTTTTGGAAATATCAAGTAAATACAATAAAACACCAGCCCAAATTATGATACGTTGGGCTTTACAAATTGGAACCATCGTAATTCCTAAATCCTCGAATAAAGATAGAATTATTGAAAATGCAAATGTTTTCGACTTCGAGATTGAATCCGAAGATATGAACAAACTTTGCTCCCTTAACGAGAATTTCAGAGTTGCTTGGAATCCAGAAAACATTGAATAATAATGACAATAGAAGAGTTTAAAAAAATATCAGAAAAACTAATAAATTGGATTGGTAATTATTACGAAAATATTCGTTCATTTCCTGTAAAATCAAATGTAAAGCCAAAAGATATTATCAACAGTTTACCAGATTCAATACCCCAAAAGGGCGTACAGTTTGAAAAAATTTTCTATGATTTCGAAACGAAAATCCTGAAAGGTATTACTCATTGGCAGCACCCAAGATTCTTTGCATATTTTCCCGCAAACACAAGTTTTCCATCTATTCTTGGGGAACTACTTACTTCAGCACTTGGAGTTCAAGGAATGATTTGGCTAACTTCCCCAGCAGCAACTGAACTCGAAGAAAAAGTCGTTTACTGGTTACGAGACGCAATGGGTTTGACAAAGGAATTTACTGGAGTACTACAAGATACAGCATCAACTGCTACTCTGGTTTCAATATTAACTGCTAGAGAAAAAGCCTCAAACTATTGTATTAACGAGGAAGGATTCTACAACAGTCAAAAATTCACTGTATACTGTTCAAAAGAGGCTCATTCTTCTATCGACAAAGCAGTAAAAATTGCAGGAATTGGTTTAAAAAACCTTCGAAAAATTCCTGTTGACAATTCTTTTTCAATGATTCCTGAAGTACTAGAGCAGACAATCCAAGAGGATATTGAACGAGGCTTTCGCCCACTTTGTATCGTTGGAGCCTTAGGTACTACTGGAAGCACTGCAATTGACCCTTTGGAAACACTTGGAAACATTGCCAAAAAATACGATATTTGGTTACATATCGATGGAGCAATGGCTGGTTCAGCACTGCTTTTGCCAGAATTTCAATATCTTTCCAAGGGAATCGATTTAGCCGATACTTTCGTATTCAACCCTCATAAATGGTTATTCACAAACTTCGATTGCTCGGTGTATTTTGTGAAAGATAAAACAGCACTCCTTAAAACTTTCCAAATTACACCAAGCTATCTACAAACCGATTTCGACAAAGAAGTTAACAATTACCGAGACTGGGGAATTCAACTTGGAAGAAGATTCAGAGCTTTAAAACTCTGGTTTGTTCTTAGTTATTTCGGACTTGAAGGATTAAGAGAAAAACTCCGTCAACATCTTCAATTTACCAATGAATTAAAGAAAATGATAAGCAAAGATACAAATTTTGAAATACTCGCTCCTGTAAATTTTACTACAATTTGTTTTCGATATGTGGGAAAAGACAGAACATTTGATGAAGAAGAACTAAATCGTATTAATAAAAAAATTTTAGATTCAATTAACGAAAGCGGTTTTGCTTTTCTATCTCATACTTTGTTAAATGGAAAGTTTGCAATCAGATTTTCCATAGGACAAACAAATACAGAATTAAAAGACATAACTGAAACTTGGAATTTTATTAAAAACACTGCAAATAAAGTAATCTACAATGGGGCGTAAAAGTAAGAATTTTCGCATCACACACCTTCACAAAGATATCTTAAATCCAAAAGTTAACTTTACTTTGCTCAACAACGGTTTATTAGTAGTAACCGAAGAGGTACCTTTCTTTAATTCATTTGCCTTAGGTATTGGAGTTAAAGCTGGTTCAAGAGATGATTATATTAATAAAGAAGGACTTTCTCATTTGGTAGAACATTGTTTATTTAGAAGAACAAAAAATTTCGTATCAAGGCAAATTAATGAACTTTTCGAAAAATACGGTGCCTACGCTAATGCATATACTACTAAGGAGTATACTGCATTTTATGTTCGTGCTCTTAATCATAATTTGGAAAAAGTTTGGGAACTTTTAAGCGAAATTGTATTTGAACCAAATTTTATTAAAAACGATATTGATAAGGAAAAATCAATTATTAGGGAAGAAATACGCTCCTACAATGATGATCCTGAAGAGGAAATTATCGACATTACCGATAAATACCTATTCCAAAATACACGACTCGACCACCCAATAGTTGGAAAGATTTCGACACTTAATAAAATAGACATCAAAGACATACAAAAATTTTATTCCGAATTTTACCAACCATCGAATATTGTTATTGCCTACATTGGTAATACCTCCCATCAAGTAATAGTAAGTATGGTTGAAAGAAAGATAGCAAACATTAAAACCAACAGTGCTTCTATCGTTAGAAATATTAGACCAATATCGAACAATAATTTCAGAGTTGTGTTAAAACGACAATTTTTGCAAAGCCACATATCGATAACTCGTTCATTTCAATTTAATACATCTCGGGAACGCTATCTTGCAGCAATTTCCAACTTACTTCTTGGAGATTGCGCAAGTAGTCGTCTATACAAATCTATTCGTGAAAAAAATGCACTTGCATACAACATCTATTCACTTTTTACATCATATTCCGATTGCTCTGCAATATACATTTATTCAACTGCAAATCCTAAGAAACAAGAGAAAACAATTAATTTTATTTTTGAAGAATTAGAAAATATTTACGATTATGGTTTCAGTGAAAATGAACTAATCCTAGCCAAAGAACAAATTAAATCGTCGACAATAATGGCATTTGAAAACTATTCCGAACGATTACAGGCTATCATAAAATCTGAATTAACTTACGGCAATTACGAGTCGTTGCAAGAAACTATAGAATTAATTGAATCAATTACCTTGGAAGAATTAAACTCCTTTGTAAAAAAATTATTTAACCCAAACGATTGGTCGACCTTAGTTTTTCAACCAAAATAGTTTATTTCTTGTCTTTGCAATACTTCTCTAAGAATTCGAAAACTTCGTAATACCAAAGGATTTGTTCTTGTGGTTTAGTAATCCAATGTCCCATCGTTGGAAAAATAATTAATTTGGATGGAATATTTTTAACTTGAGCAACAGTAAAAGCCTCGAGACTTTGAGTATAAGGAACGCGAAAATCTTTTTCACCCGTAGATATCAAAATAGGAGTATCCCAATTTTGGGCATATTTGTGTGGGGACTGTTTCTCGTAAATTTGTTTATTCTTACTTTCCCAATAAGGACCACCAAACTCCCAATTAGGGAACCAAAGTTCCTCTGTTGAACCATATTTGCTTTCAAGATTAAAGACACCACAATGGGAAACGAAAGCGGAGAACCTTTTTTGATGGTTTCCAGCAAGCCAAAAAACAGCATACCCTCCAGCACTCGCCCCAACTGCTGCCTTCTTATTCGCATCAACAAATGGAAGTTTACTAATTGAATCTGTAGCTGCTAAAATATCATCCATCGCTTTGCCAGCCCAGTCCTTGCTTATTGCATCAACCCATTCTTGGCCAAATCCTGGAACACCACGTCGATTGGGGGCTACAACTATGTAACCTTGCGAGGCAAACAAAAAAAGATTCCATCGGTAACTGAAATATTGACTAATTGTAGATTGTGGTCCACCTTGGCAATAAACAATCATAGGATATTTTTTTGTAGAGTCAAAATCCGGCGGGAAAAGAACCCAAGTGTGAACATTTTTTTTGTCTTTACTCTTTATCCAAAATTCTTCAATTTTAATAGGCTTAATATCTCTATAAATTTCTTCATTTTCAAAAGTATGTTGAAAAATTGGTTTTTCTGGATTTTCCGTACTTGAAGAGAAAATTTCGAAAGGTCGCAACATATTTCTCCTTCCAAAGTATATTTTTTCGCCGTCTGGCGAAATATCTAGACCACCATCGTGGTTATATCTGCCTTTTGTCAAAATTTTCCAAAATCCGTCGCTAACATCTATTTCGTAAATCTGCACTGTTGCTCCATCTTCTGCAGAAAAATAAATTTTCTTAGAATTTGGGTGCCAGACGAAATCACCTACCCATTGGTCGAGTTTCCACGACAATTCAGTTACTTGTTTATCTTTCCTATTGAACAGCATAAGCCTTTGGCGGTCGCTTTCTAGACCGGGTCTTTTCATACTTAAAAATGCAATCCACTTTCCATCGGGAGAATATGATGGATTTCTATCGTAACCCAACATCCCTTTTGTTATGTTTTCGGTTACTTTGGTCTCGAGATTATATATATAAATGTCAGTGTTCGTACTTATCGCATAATCCTTTTCTTTTTTGCACGCATAGGCAATTTCTTTGGAATCCGGGGACCAGGAATACTGCTCGGACCCACCAAAAGGTGGGTCTGGAACGTCAAAAGGTTCATCAACCATAATATCGATTGAAATACCCCCATCAATTGGTTGAAAAAATAAATGGGATTTATATTCATCTTCCCAACTATCCCAATGTCTAACCGGCAATTTATCATAAATGCGAACTTTTGCTTTGTTCAAATATGGATACTTATCAATTGGTGTTTGAAATACCTTTACATCCATAGTATAAGCTATCAACTTACCATTTGGTGAAAGTTTAAAACTTGTTATGTCATTGTCAGCGAAAGTGATTTGCTTTCGTTCCTTTGTTTTAATATCAATCCTAAAAACCTGCTGCTTTGTTGTTGAATTGGATAAAAAATAAACAAATTGTCCGGTATTGTCCCATTGATAATCAGATTCACGGAATTGTGGATCGTTTGTTAAATTTTCTTTTTCACCAGTTTCGAAGTTAAGCAAATACAAGTCCATTTCGATTGTATTATCATTAATATTTGGTGTTTCAACTGAATAAAGTAAAAACTTGCCATTAGGTGATATCTTTGGGTGCCCTACTCTTTTCAAAGATAATAACAATTCTGGTGTAAGAATAGTTTTTCCGTAATAAATAAATAAAGGTTCAAAACGAAAATACTTCCACCCTGAATCTAAGATGAATCTATTAAATTTTACATTAAATAATTCGAGCAATTCTTCTCTGGACATTTCTTGAACTTTTTGAAAATCATAATTCATCAAAAAAGGGGGAACAAAAGGTACCTTTTCTGGCGGCATATTTCTAAGTATTGAATCTAAAACTGGGTTCATTTTAGGTTGCGAATTCAAGACAAAAAAAACGAAAAATATGAAAGCCAATAAAACAAAACCTCGTTTCATCTTTGCGCCAAAAGTTTATCCAACAAAATGCAAAAATACACAATATTATAAAGGGAATATGTTAATTTTGCTAATTAAACACACAAGAAAATGGAAAAGTTAATAATTGGTTTCCTAGCATCCCACAATGGGAGTAATATGCAAGCAATAATAGACGCAATTAAACGAGGCGAACTTGACGCAATCCCTGCTGTTGTAATTTCAAATAATTCAAATGCTTTTGCTTTGGAAAGAGCCAGAAAAGAAGGTATTCCCGCTTACCACATTAGTTCCAAACAGTTTCCTAACGAGGAAGAACTTGACAAAGAGATTTTAAATACACTTCTAAAACACAATGTGAACATTGTTTGTTTGGCTGGGTATATGAAAAAAGTCGGTCCTAAAGTTCTTAATTATTTCAAAAATCGTGTGTTAAATATTCATCCAGCCTTGTTACCAAAATTTGGTGGAAAAGGAATGTACGGAAAATTTGTTCACGAAGCTGTCCTAAAATCAGGTGAAAAAATCAGCGGCTGCACCGTTCATTTAGTTGATGAAATCTACGACCACGGTAAAATCCTTGGACAGAGAATAGTTCCTGTCCTCCCAAACGATACTATCGAAACCTTAGCCGAAAGGATTTTGGAACAAGAACACAAATTATATCCAGAAATTCTTCAAAAAATCGCAAAGGGTGAGATTTTGCTAGATTAATATCGGTCTAAATGATAACCTCCATCGACATTTAGTACTTGACCCGTAATAAAATTACTACAAGTTGAGAAAAAGTAAACAGCATCGAATATATCGAAAACAGTACCATATCTTTGCATTGGAATTTTATCAATTGAAACAAGTGGAGAGTCAATTTCGCTTGGTTCGTAAGGGATTAAAATTGTTCCGGGATTAACGCAATTAACAGAAATCTTCGGAGCAAGTTCCTTTGCCAAAGATTTTGTAAGTTGAATTACCCCAGCCTTAGAAATATTGTAAGGTATTCTTCCTTTCCAAGTTTCAATCCCTCCAAGTGAACCAATATTAATAATTCGTGAACCTTGGACTGCATATTTTGCATAAACCTGAGAAACAAATAAATACGCTTTTAAATTAATACTAATAGTTTTATCCCAAATCTCCTCATCTAATTCATTTAAAAACTTCCTCTCTGGAAAAATTGCTGCATTGTTTACTAAAACATTTGGAACCCCAACTTCTCGAAAAATTTTCTCGAAATTTTTTAATGCACTATTAATTTCACTTAAATCGCTTTCAAAAATGAAAACTTTAACTCCAAAATTTTTTTCAATATATTTTTTTGTTTCGGTAGCATTTTCCTTCGACTGGTTATAATGAATAATTACATCCCAACCCTTTCGAGCAAATTCAATTGCTAACCCTTTCCCGAGTCGCCTTCCACTTCCAGTAATTAATACGAGAGACATAAATGAAAATTAACAAATTATGTATTAATTTTACAATTTTACAATTTTTTATTAACATATTATCGTATGTTTTTGCTTGTAATTTTTTTGTTGACAGTTTTATTTAACCAAAATTCCTATTCAGAAAAATATCGTGTTTTCTTAAAAGATAAAGGGAATATCGAATATAATGATATTTATGAAAAAGCATCAAAAAATTTATCTCCAAGAGCATTGCAAAGAAGAGCGAAAGTCCTTCCAAAAGATTCACTTGTTTCCTTTTTAGATGTACCAATTCCTAATGACTACATTGCAAAAATCAAAGAAACAGGTGCACAAATTCTTTTGCTTTTAAAGTGGTTAAATTATATTGTAATAGAAGCAAACCAAGAACAAATCAATCAAATTTCAAAATTTAAATTCGTAAAGTTCATACAACCTATTACCGAAATAGTTCCAAGGGATTACACATTTAAGATTAATTCAATTTCTTCTACCTTAAACATTTCTAAATGGCTTTTTCTTAACAACCAAAGTGATAAAATATACGGAGAAAGCATCAACCAGCTAAAAATGTTGTCAATCGATAAATTGCATTCTCTTGGAATTTTTGGAGATAGTGTTTTATTTGGTATTATCGATACTGGCTTTAGGTGGAAAGAAAACAAAATTTTTACAAATGCTTTTGTTCAAGCAGAATATGATTTTCTATTTCAAGATAATTTTACTGGAAACGAATTTGTAGACACATCTATACAAGACCATCACGGAACTATGGTTTTCTCCATTGTTTCTGGAATCAAAGATGGTTTTCTTTTTGGTTCCGCTCCCTACTCTACTTTTTTGCTTGCAAAGACAGAAGACATTCGAAAAGAATCCCATTTCGAAGAGGATTGTTTCGCTGCAGCGATTGAATGGATGGACTCTATCGGAGTTGACTTGATTTCATCTTCCTTAGGTTATTATGATTTTGACTCATCCGAAATAGACTATCAAATTAGTGACCTCGACGGCAAAACCACCCTTGTTTCTGCTTATGCAAACAGAGCAAAAAAGATAGGAATTGTAATGGTTTCCTCTGCTGGAAACAAAGGACCCAATGATTCAACAGTACAAGCCCCAGCAGAAGCACTAGGAGAAATTGCTATTGGTGCAGTAAATCCAACTGGGGATACTGTTTTAAAGTTTTCTTCTCGTGGACCTACTTACGATGGAAGATTAAAGCCAGATTTCGTTGCACAAGGGACTTATGTTGTATGTTCACCAGCAAATCCAACAGATACAGTAATGTATGGAAGTGGGACATCCGTTGCTTCTCCAATTTTTTCTGGAGGAGTTGCACTTTTACTTTCCGCCTTTGAAGAATTAACTCCCCAATTACTTTATGAACTTTTGAAAGAGAATTCTTCGAGGAAAGAAAACCCCGATTACTCTTGGGGATTTGGATTGGTCGATTTTTACCAAACAGCAATTAATTATGATATTATTATTTCAACCCCTTTTACATTTTACTTACAAGGTAAACAAAGAATTGTATTTAAAATAATATATAGAAATAATATTGAGTATGCACAAATTCACTTTCGGAAAGAAAATGAAACTACATATTCAACCGAATTTTTAAATCCAAATCACTCAAGCAACTTATTCTATTTCGATTTTTATCCTTCAATATCGGATAGTATTCTATTTTGTTATGTAACAGCAAAAGCAACCGATGGGAAAGAACGACGTAAACCATTTTATCAAAACAAAGAATTCAAAATTAGAATTGGAGAAAATTCAAACAAACCATTTTTTGTTATCGATTCAATACTTAAACAAGAAGATTTCTACTTAGAAGACAATGTACACATCTATCCAAACATTTTAAAGGAAAATAATGAAATTGTTCTTGAAATTAATAATCTACCAAATCAACGACTAATTTTACAATTAATTAATATCTTTGGAGAAATTTTAGACGAATTTTCAATAGAAAACAAATATTCAAAATCATTTAAACAAACGATTCCAATTCGAACAAATTCCCAAGGCATTTTCTTCCTAAGGGTTAAAACTTCTGGCGGGATAAACCAAGTAGTAAAACTAATGAAGTTCTTTTAAATTGTGAATTTTCACTTCCATTTGGGGGAATGGAATTTGAATACCATTTCGTTCTAATTCATTCCTTATTTGTTGTAGGAGAGTATTTTTTGTAGAATACCATTTTTCGGTTGGAGACCAAAATCTAATGCGAACTCTTACACTGCTCGAAGCAAACTCCTCGGCAAATACTTCTGGTTGTGGAACAGCAAGTACAAATGGTTCGGAATCAAGCAAATTTGAAATTATTTCTTGGGCTTTATCAAAATTGTCTGAATATTTGATATCTATCAAATAATCTATTCTTCTCGCAACGTTTTCCATTAAGTTTATTATAACGGATGTATAAACCTGCTCATTAGGTATTCTAATAAACTCACCTTCAAAGGAACGAATAATTGTAGATAGAAATCTAATTTCTTCGACAAAACCAGAAATGTTATCAATTCTTACAGATTGACCAAGTTTGATAGGTCTTTCAATAATCAAAAACAATCCGGCTATTACATTACCAACTACCTTCTGAGTAGCAAGACCAATAATTATTGATAAAAAGCCACCAACAGCAAGTAGTCCTGTTATTTTTACACCAAAATAAATTAACACACCTACGACATATGCAATAATAAATCCCCAAACGATAAACTTATTCAAAATGGAAAGGGTTTGATAGCTTACCTTGTCGCGAAGAATATATCTAATTTTCTTTACAAGTATATTAATAACTATAAGTGAAAGAACAAAGATTATTACTAATGTGGAAACTTCAATGATTTTGTCTGGTGTAAAAAACTTTGAAAAGTTCATATTCCGTTTAGCATAATGAATTTTGAGCTTGAAAGAATTTTCGTTGGAATTAAATCTAAACTTTGTTGAAAACCTTGGGTCAAGGTTGGTGTAATGAACTCGGTTTCGCAATAAGATTCCGATTGAATTTTAACTTTTGCCCTAGCTTTTGCAATAGTTTCGTTATAAAAAATTTGTATATAACTGAAATCTAGAATTAACTTATTCAACTTTAAGAGCGAATTCGAAGTATTTTGTATCTCAATTTCTAACAACCCAGTTTTAAATAAACTTGGTGTAAAATGATTGTGGTAAAAGTTGGTTTTCCAAAACCTGCAAACATTACCATTGTGAGGATTTCCATAAAGCGCAAACTTAATTGAAGAAAAATTAAACAAGTCTAGTGGAATTGACTTTTTATTAGTATGAATAACCAAAGAAATTGAAATGGGAAATTCAAAGTAGCCAAATAAACCACTCTCTGGTAATAACGATATTGGTTCTTTTAATTCTAAGAATAAAAGTGTCTTTGGTAAATCTGAAACTAAGGGCTCAGAAGGCTGAATTGTAATACTTTCAATTTCATTTACAGATAAAAAGGAACTTTGTACAAGATTACTAATTTCTTTGAAGTAGATTAATGAATTTAAACCCTGTTTAAAACCAAAACTAAATAATTCGTTAAAGAATTTCCAATCGAAAGGAAAGGTCCCATATTTATCAATAAGAGTAGCCATCAAAGATTAACGGTCTATGTCGAAATCATCTTCGAAGTCTTCGTCGACATCGTCGTCAAATATACCTTCATCATTTTGTAACTCTGGGTACAAATCATCAGATAGCAAACTATCATCAAAGTCTGAATCGTCGTAGTCACCTCTTTCCCTATTGATTAGTTCTTCCTCGTCAATTTCTTCCAAGTTTAATAAATCTTCATCATCGAACATAGTATCGTCTGCAAATTCCCCTTCCCCATAATCATCAAAGTAATCATTAGTATCTTCTTCTTTACTACTTGCGAAAAAGAAATATGATTTGTCCATTTTTTCATCTTCAAAACTTAACATAGCAAAAATGTTTATTGTTAAACATAAACAAAGTCAAAATTATTGAAAATAATTTCATTTTCAAAACAAAAAAGAACTACACTCAACTCTCACCGAAAATAGAACGAAAGTTTAGCAAAAATCCAAAGATTAACTATCTACAATTAAAAACAACCTTCTTTATGTTACTTTTCCAGTTTAATATATCAACCGATTTCTTTTTCAATTTTTTGAATAATAAAATACTTAATATTGCTTAGTAATATTCTCTCTATGAAAAAATTTATAACTACCTAACGGTTTGCCACTTTTTGAACTAATTTTTGGTCGGTTAATGACTTCAAAAATGCAACAATTGTTTTCAATTGCTCATCGGTTAGTTGTTTGCCTAAGTTAATGTCTGCCATTATTTTAACTGCATCTTCTAATTTATTTACAGAGCCATCGTGGAAATATGGAAATGTAAGCTCGACATTCCTCAGCATTGCTACTTTAAACATAAATTTATCAGATTCTTGTTTTGTAACATCAAACCTGCCAAGGTCTTTTGTATTATGGTATGGTTTTACCAATCCCATCTTTTGGAAAATGTTGCCACCAAAAAGAGGACCAGTATGGCAAGTAATACAACCCACCTCGATAAAGTTCTTTAAACCAACTTTTTCCTCATCGGTCAATGCAGCTTTGTTTCCAGTTACCCATTCGTCATATCTAGATTTAGAAATTAATGTTCTTTCAAATGCAGCAATAGCATTTGCTATGTTGTCGAATGTAATTGGGTTCTTCTCGTTTGGATAAGCCTTTTTAAACATCTCTTGATATTCTGGAATTGATGATATAACTTTTACAACTTCTTTCTCATGCGGCATAGCCATTTCAACTGGGTTGAGAATTGGTCCTTTTGCTTGTTCTTTTAAATTTGGAGAACGACCATCCCAAAATTGAGCAAATTGAAAACCTGCATTGAATACTGTGGGTGTATTCCTTGTTCCAACAGTATTGGGAAGCGCACCAGGCGAAACTGGCTTATTATCAACACCTGCTTTTTGGTTGATATCGTGACAAGTATTGCACGACATCGTGTTGTTTACCGACAGCTTAGTTTCGAAATATAATTTCTTTCCTAATTCGATAAGTTCAGGTGTATCATTTTCGCTACCTGGCATTTTGTTTGGCAAAACTCCAAAAATACTGCTTGCTTTTGTCAACAATTCTTGTTCTTCAGCTTCTGTCAGTTTCTTTACTTCACCTTCTTTTTTGCCACCGCAAGAAACAAGAATAATAGAAATCAAAAACAAAAAGAATATTTTTTTTACCATATCCCACCTCTTTATTATTTTTTGAAAAAAACTAATATATAGAAAAAAATTGAAATTATTTTCAAAGAAAAAGGGCAACAAAAAGTTGCCCTATCTTTCATCATTTGGAAAAGAAACTATTTTTTCTTTTCTTCCTTTTCTTCAATTTTCTCGATAATAGATGCTCTTGCAGCAGCAAGCCGAGCAATTGGTACTCTAAATGGAGAACACGAAACATAATCTAAGCCTATTCTATGGCAGAATTCAACAGAAGAGGGTTCCCCACCGTGTTCACCACAAATACCAACTTTCAATTTTTTCCGTGTCTTACGTCCCTCTTTTACAGCATATTTCATAAGAAATCCTACTCCATCTTGGTCGATAGCTTCAAATGGGTCACGCTTGTAAATTTCCTTCTCAACATAGTAGGGTAAAAATCTTCCGGAATCATCTCGGCTAAGACCAAGTGTAGTTTGTGTGAGGTCGTTAGTTCCAAACGAGAAGAATTCAGCAACTTCAGCAATTTCCCGTGCTGTGATTGCGCCTCTTGGAACTTCAATCATTGTTCCAACAAGATATTCGAATTTTACACCGGTTTCTTCCATCACTTCATTAGCAACTCTTCGTACAATCTCTTCCTGGTGCTTCAACTCTTTATTATGACCAACCAAAGGTATCATTATTTCTGGAAATACTTTGTATCCTTTTTTAATCACATTAACGGTTGCTTCGAAAATTGCTCTTGCTTGCATTTCAGTAATCTCGGGATATAATATTCCCAATCGGCAACCACGGAAACCAAGCATCGGGTTGAACTCTTTTAAAGACTCCACTCGTTCTTTAACCTTTTGAAGAGGGACATTCAACATTTTTGCGACTTCTTTTTGACCTGCTTCGTCATGAGGCAAAAATTCGTGTAATGGTGGGTCTAATGTTCTAATTGTTACGGGTCTGCCATCCATTGCGATGAAAATGCCCTCAAAATCTTCGCGTTGTAAGGGAAGTAGTTTGTTCAATGCTTTTTTGCGCTCCTCTTGTGTATCGGCAAGTATCATCTCACGCATTGGTCCGATCTTGCCTTCCCCAAAAAACATATGCTCTGTTCTACACAATCCGATTCCTTCGGCACCAAAAGCAACTGCATTCCTTGCTTGGTCGGGTTGGTCTGCGTTAGTCCTTACTTTTAATTTTCGATACTTGTCTGCCCATTCCATTATTTGTTTATATATCTTATAGGTTGGGGCGTTTTCTTCTGGTAATGTTTTTTCTATTAATACTTGAATTACTTCGCTTGGTTTCGTCTCAATTTTACCCTGAAATACTTCACCAGTTGAACCATCTATTGAGATATAATCACCCTCTTTTAAGACAACATCTTTTCCATCCACCCTAATTTCTCGTGCCTTATAATCAATTATTAATGCACCACAACCAGCCACACAAACCTTCCCCATCTGTCTTGCAACCAATGCAGCATGGGAAGTCATACCTCCACGCGATGTTAAAATACCTTCTGCAGCATTCATACCAGCAATATCCTCGGGAGATGTTTCAATTCTAACAAGAATAACCTTTTCTCCACGACGCGACCACTCAACAGCATCTTCTGCATTAAATACAATTCTACCAGTTGCTGCACCGGGTCCTGCATTTAATCCTTTTGCAATTAATTGATTGTTTTTTAATGCTTTTTTCTTTTCTTCGGCATCAAAAATTGGGCGAAGAAGTTGATTTAGTTGGTCAGGCTCAATCCTTAGTAATGCTTCTTTCGGTTTAATAAGTCCTTCGTTAACCATATCTACAGCAATTTTCATTGCAGCGAAAGCTGTTCGCTTTCCAGCTCTACATTGCAACATATACAACTTGCCTTTCTGAATCGTAAATTCAATATCTTGCATTTCTCGATAGTGTTTCTCAAGGATGTCTCTTATTCGTAGCAACTCGTTGTATGAATTGGGGTCCTTTTCTTTCAATTGTTCAATTGGTAATGGTGTTCGAATACCAGCCACAACGTCTTCACCTTGAGCATTCATCAAAAATTCCCCATAGAATTTATTTTCGCCGGTAGCGGGGTCTCGAGTAAATGCAACACCGGTTCCACTGTCCTCACCTAAATTACCAAAGACCATTGCTTGAACATTTACTGCGGTACCCCACCAATCGGGAATATTGTTCAATTTCCTATAAACAATTGCACGAGGATTATTCCAAGAACCAAAAACAGCTCCAATTGCTCCCCATAATTGTTCTTCTGGGTCTTCTGGAAAATCTACCCCCAATCTTTCTTTTATTGCTTTTTTGAATTCTTGCACTAATTCTTTCAAAGAGTCTACATCCAATTCTACATCATAATGAACACCTTTTTCTTTCTTCTTTCTCTCAAGTATTTCTTCAAATGGGTCAATATCATCTTTAGTCTGTGGTTTCAAACCCAGTACGACATCTCCGTACATAGCAACAAATCTTCGGTATGCATCGTAAGCAAATCTGGGGTTACCAGATTGTTTAATCAAACCTTCAACTGTGATGTCGTTCAAACCTAAGTTCAAAACAGTATCCATCATCCCGGGCATAGAACTTCTAGCTCCAGAACGAACTGAAACTAAAAGAGGGTTATTGGGGTCCCCAAACTTAGCACCCATTTCTTTTTCGACTTTTTGAAGTGCTTCCTTAACTTGTTCGTATAATCCTTTGGGATAAGTTTTGTTGTTTTCGTAATAATATCTACAAACTTCAGTAGTAATCGTGAAGCCAGCAGGAACAGGAAGCCCAAGATTTGTCATCTCAGCAAGATTAGCCCCCTTTCCTCCCAATAGGTCTTTCATCTTTGCATTTCCTTCTGCTTTCCCCCCACCAAAGTAATAGACATACTTTTTCATTTCCTTATCCTTTTTCTTTCCCATAATAAACTTTAGATTGTGAACAATAAAAATACAAAGTTACAAATTATTTTGTTAATCTACTTTTTTCTTATAACTAAAAAAACTAAACATTTACGAACAAATTAGTTGATTGGTCTATTATTTTTAATTTTGTAGGTTAAAAAATGAATCAATAATGAAGGAATTAAACACACCCTTAATAAAACAATATCTACAAATAAAAAACAACTACCCCGATTATATTTTACTTTACAGAATAGGAGATTTTTACGAAACTTTTTTCGAGGATGCAGTCCAAACTTCCAAAGTTTGTAATATTATTTTAACAAAAAGAAATAATGGTGCAGCTGGCGACGTTCCACTTGCCGGCTTTCCACACCACCAACTTGAAAATTACTTACCCAAGCTTGTAAAAGCAGGTTTCAAAGTAGCTATCTGCGAACAAGTTGAAGACCCTAAAAAAGCAAAGGGAATTGTCCGAAGAGAAGTTGTTGAAGTCGTTACCCCCGGTATCTCAGTAAATGATAAACTCCTTTCGGAGCGTATAAACAATTTTGTATCTGCAATTTTTTCTAAGTCTTTAGACCCATCGAAACAACAAACAATTGGAATTGCAATAGCAGATGTATCCACTGGGGAATTTTATGTTTCAGAAATCAATTTCGATAGGCTTCGTGAGTTTTTCGAAACATATCAGATACGTGAATTAATAATTTCTAAGTCGCAGAAAAATATTTTTGAACCTTTAATTCAAAAATTTGAACTTAACTTAATCATCAACAAACTTGAACCTTGGATTTTTGACTACACATTTGCAAAAGAAGCATTAATTGGACATTTTGGTACAACTTCTTTAAAAGGATACGGAATAGAGCATTTAGAGTGTGGAATTATTTGCGCTGGTGCTCTACTCTACCATATTAAACAAATGCAACCAGACTATTTAAATCAATTAAGGCAAATTCGCTTACTCAACTTTTCGAACTATATGCTGTTGGACCTATCAACAAAAAGAAACCTTGAAATTTACTCTTCAATTAACAACAACTTTGAAGGTAGCCTCTTCTCGGTAATTGATAAAACCTTAACTCCAATGGGTGCTCGAACCTTGAAACGCTGGGTCGCTCATCCACTATTGGATATTAATCAAATCGAAAAAAGATTAAACATAGTCCATTTGTTCTTTACAAACGATGTTAGTTTGAACAAATTAAGAAATTATTTAAAAAATATTTCGGACATTGAAAGAATAACCTCGAAAGTATGTAGCAACAGAGCACTACCCCGCGATGTTCTTGCTTTGAAGCGCTCTCTTGATGTTATTCCTTCAATTAAACAGGAACTAAGCCTATTTAAAAACGAAGAGTTGCTTGAACTAACAAATGGTCTAAACGACTTTTTCTCAATTCGCCAAACAATAGAAAAGGGAATCAACGAAGACGCAGGAAATAACGTTGGGTCCGGTGAGGTAATAAAAAAAGGTTTCAACAAAGAATTCGATAATTTAATTGATTTTGCCAAAAACAGCAAAGAATTGCTAAAAGAATATCAAGATGAAGAAAGGGTAAAAACTGGCATTCCAACATTAAAAATTGGTTTTAATAACGTTTTCGGTTACTATATCGAAGTTACTAAAACACATAGCCAAAAAATCCCAAATTACTTCGAAAGGAAACAAACTTTAACCAATTCGGAAAGATACACCACGCCAAAATTGAAAGATTTCGAATCTAAATTACTGAATTTAGAAATCGAAATTCAAGATCTAGAAACAAGGTTGTTCCAAGAAATTTTATATCAAATTTCACTTTTTGCGACCGAATTACAAAATTTAGCAAGGGTAATTGGTGAACTTGATTGCTACTTAAACTTCGCTTTAATTGCAAAAGAAAATAATTATTGTAAACCAATAGTAAATAATGAATTTTCACTTGAAATAAAAAACGGAAGACATCCAGTTGTTGAAAAAAATCTCCCACTCGGGGAAAAATTTACACCCAACTCTACTTTTCTCGATAAAAACTCGCTCATTCATATTATTACTGGACCCAATATGAGCGGAAAGTCCTGTTACTTGCGCCAAGTAGGTTTAATTGTTCTTCTTGCACAAATTGGTTCTTTCGTTCCAGCTGATTACGCAAGAATTGGGATTGTAGATAGAATCTTCACTCGTGTCGGTGCACAAGATAATATCTCCCAAGGAGAAAGCACTTTCCTTATTGAAATGCAAGAAAGTGCAAACATACTAAATAATGCTACAAGCAAAAGTTTGATTTTGTTGGACGAAGTAGGCCGAGGAACAGCCACTTTCGACGGAATTTCTATTGCTTGGGCTATTACAGAATATATCCACAATCATATTGGAGCTAAAACTCTTTTTGCAACTCATTATCATGAACTGAATGAACTTGAAAAAAAATATGAGAACATTGTTAACTATTGTATTGAAGTTATTGAAAAAGATGAAAAAGTTATATTTACACACAAATTAAAGAGGGGACATAGCGACCATTCATTTGGGATATACGTTGCTCAAATGGCTGGAATTCCAGAACCAGTTATTAATCGTTCGAAAGAAATTTTGAAAATTCTGGAATCTGGAACATCTCAAGAAGAAATAATTAAACTAAACAAGCCAAATCCAAAAAAAATAAAATCCATAGAACAAGACTGGAAAACAAGACAGTTGGCAATTTTCGACTTTACCGAAAATGAACTTAAAGAGAAGATTCTCAATTTAGACCTAAACAATATTACTCCCTTACAAGCATTGTCTTTTTTAGAAAAGTTACAAAATGAATTAAGAGATATGAAATGAAACATAAATTTTCAATTCTATTTTTTTGTGCTCATATCTTCTTAATTATACCCAAATTTACTTTTTCTGAAAGATATGTAGAATTTGTGGCAAAAAAAGGAGATAGACTTGAAAAAATTTTCAATCTTTATTTACTCCCTTTGGAAAAAAGCCTTCTTGAAGATTTTTATAGATTAAATTCAAAGCGAACTGACAAAAATTATAAACTAATGGTTGGCTTAAAATATAAGTTACCAATCTTAAAAGTGGAAAACAAAAAGATTAATGAATTCCTTGAAGAGAATTTTGGTGAAGACACAATTTCGGAAAAAAAAATTCAAATCGAAAAATACAATAAAAATCTAACATTGAAGGGTATAAAAAAAAGCAAAAATGAAATTTGGATACCAAAAAACCTTATTGCTAAAAGAAATTTCATTAATAATTTGTCGACCTCAAATCAAAGTTTAAATATTCTCAAAAAAAAGGATGGTTCTGCGGCCAAAATAAAAATCTTCGAGGATAAAAAACTATTTCAGCCATTTTATGGAAATAAAACAAAGAGCAAGAAAAAAAACAATTTATTAAAAAACTTTGTTTTTTATCTTGTTAGTGGACACGGAGGACCAGACCCCGGTGCAATTGGTTATTTCGAAAACAAAGAACTTCACGAGGACGAATATGCTTACGACATTACGCTGCGACTTGCAAAACATCTCGAAGAAAACGGAGCAAAAGTTTTTATGATAACCATTGATACCGTAGATGGTATCCGCGACGATAAATTTCTTTCTACAAGTAATCAAGAACTTTTCTATGGAGGAGTCCCAATCCCATTAAACCAAAAGGAAAGATTGGAATTATGCTCCAACATTCTTAATGATTTGTACAAAAAGGAACTAAAGGGAAAAAGAAAAAAACATATTTCGATTAATATACACTTAGACTCTCGTTCTGAAGAAGAGAAAGTAGATGTTTATTACTATTACCAAGAAAATAACCCGATAAGCAAACAAATTGCTGAAATTCTTCAAACGACCTTTGCACAACAGTACGAAAAATACCAGCCTGGAAGAGGTTACAATGGAACTGTTGAAACAAGAAATTTGTTTATGTTAAGAAATACCCTACCACCAACTGTATACATCGAACTTGGAAATATTAGAAATAGAAGTAATCAATTTAGATTTATCGATAAAAGCAATAGAGAAGCTATTGCAAAGTGGCTATGCATTGGATTAATTAACTTCGCAAAAATGAAAGAACCCAAAAGTAGCAACAAAAAGTAAAACATATAAATATTTTTAAAATATAAGAAAATAAATCTACTTAATTTTGTATTTTGTTTTTAGAGGAGAAAATGAACGTTTTAGTTTTGAATTGTGGTAGTTCATCGTTGAAATTTCAAATTATTCAAACAGACTTAGAAGCAATTAAAAACGACCAAGACAAGATGCTTGCCAAAGGTTATATCGAAAGAATTGGAAGCCAAGCAATTATAACAATGCAAGCAACTGGTCACCCCCCATATCGAACTGCTGAACCAATTCGAGACCATAAAGCCGCTTTAAATTTTGTAATAAAGTGGATTACCTCTTCAAATGCTAACATCGAAGGAATATCTGACCTAAGCGATATCCACGCTATTGGTCACAGAATTGTGCACGGTGCGGAAAAATTAAAAAAATCTGTATTAATTGATGATAGTGTCATTGACCAAATTGAAGAATGTATTCCTCTTGCCCCTTTACACAATCCTGCAAACCTTAAGGGTGTTTACGCTGCTCGCGAAGTTTTCCCAGGAATTCCACAAGTGGCCGTTTTCGATACTGCTTTTCATTCCACATTGCCAGAAGAGAATTACCTATATGCAATCCCTTACCAACTTTACCGAAGATTTAAAATAAGAAAATACGGCTTTCACGGAACTTCCCATCGTTACATTGCATATCGATACCGAAGAATCAAAGGTATCGAACGTGAACAAGTTAATATTATTACTTTGCACCTGGGGAATGGCTGTTCTGCTTGCGCAATCCGTAACGGTTTTTCTCTGGATACCTCTATGGGTATGACACCATTAGAAGGTTTAGTTATGGGAACAAGGTCCGGGGATATTGACCCTGCAATCATTGAGTTCCTAATACACAACGAAGGTTCATCAGTAGATGAAGTCTTTAATGTACTAAATAAACGCTCCGGGCTTCTTGGAATTTCTGGGTTAACCAATGATATGCGCGACCTACTCGAAGAAGAACGCGAACATCAAGATAGAAGAGCTAGTCTTGCAATTAACATATTTTGCAATAGGATAAAAAAATATATTGGTGCATATTTAGCAGAACTTAATGGTGCAGATGCAATTTGCTTCACAGGTGGTATTGGCGAAAATTCTCCAGAAGTTCGTAGGCGTTGTCTTTCGAACTTAGATTTCTTTGGAATAAAACTTGATGAAGAATTAAATGAAAAGGCGGTCGGTGTAAAAGAAATGAAAATTTCTGCACCAGATAGCAAAATTGAAGTCTATGTAATTGCTACTAATGAAGAATTATTGATTGCTCGCGACACATTGCGAGTTGTACTTAATGTTCCTAGAATTTGGTAGATATTTGAAAGGAAAAACAAAATGAATGGTAATTTTATTAATGAAATAAGGGAAAAGGCAAAAGGTTTAAACTATCGAATTGCATATCCAGATGCAGAAGACGTTCGAACATTGAAAACTGCAAAATTTATTCTAGACAACAAGCTTGGTCAACCTGTTTTGGTTGGAAATAAAGAATCAATTGAAAATTTAGCCAAAAAAGAAGGTATTTCCTTAACCGACATTCAAATCATTGAACCAAAAGTTTCCCCTAAGTTTGAAGAATATACTCTAAAACTTTTCGAAAAGAGAAAAAACAAAGGAATGACCCTTGAACAAGCCCAAGAATTAATTGCAAATCCAATCTATTTTGCTGGAATGATGCTCGACGATAATGATGTTCAAGTCGTCGTAGGTGGAAACATTTCAGCAACTGGTGATATTATTCGCTCAGCTATTTATACTGTTGGAGTAGCCCCTGGAATTTCAATAGTGAGTAGTTATTTCATTATGGTTTTCCCCGACAAACTTCTTTGCTTTGCTGATTGTGCTGTAAACCCAGACCCAACTGCAGAACAACTCGCAGATATTGCAATTACTTCTGCAAAAAATTTCCAATCGGTTACCGGACTTACTCCTTACGTTGCTATGCTCTCCTTCTCAACAAAAGGAAGTGCCACACATCCGCACGTCGATAAAGTAATTTCCGCAACAAAAATTGCAAAGGAAAAAGAACCCGACTTAATGATTGATGGTGAAATGCAAGTAGATGCAGCTTTAATTCCATCAATTGGAGAACGAAAATGCAAAGGTTCACCAGTGGCTGGGAAAGCAAACGTTCTAATTTTTCCAGACCTGGACGCAGGAAATATAGGATACAAACTAACTGAAAGGCTTGCGGGAGCACAAGCAGTTGGTCCAATTGTTCAAGGATTAAGTAAGCCCTACTGCGATTTGTCTCGTGGTTGCAGCGTCGACGATATGATTAATGTTTCTTGTATTTGTTCCTTAATGGCAAAAGGAGTGATTTAATCCTAAACTAAACAATCAATTGTTAAATTTCAATAATAACTTTTTGGTAAAGTAAACATTTTCTTCGTTTTTTTAAAACCAACTTTGCTCAATTTTTCAAATTTTAAAACTGTTCTAACTTAACTTTTATATCTTCTGTTTAGATACAATTACTCATATTTTTATTACGAAACATCTCGAGTCTAACCAAAACAAATAATTCCTTAATTTGTTCCAATTAATCAGCAAGGGAAGTTTAATTATAGTTTTTTCAAGCATTTTTTTAATCAACTCCTAATTTATTCTAATCGTTTTTTCAAAATAAAACAAAAACAGCCTGCGGGGAGTTCCGCAGGCTGTTTGTTTTTGTATTTTCTTTTAAATTTCTACTTCGTTAAGATAAATTCCTTCTTCGCTCGGAAGTGTTCGCTTGCCATCGCTACGATATACATTCCATTCG
>JAOAEE010000012.1 GCA_026416955.1 Ignavibacteria bacterium
CGAGCGGTTATAACATTTTCCGACCGAAGGGGGAACGATACAACTATTGTAATCGAATACAAAGCAGTGAAGTTAACGATACGACCGACATTTAGCGATTGGGGATTGTTGAAGCAGAATAGTGGTCGAGTTAGCAAGGAGTTTTGGGTAATCAACGAGAACGAACAAAGTGGTGCACTTGTAAGGTATTTGCAGCTCAAGGGTGGCAACCAGCATTTTGAGTTAGACTTAATGGGACGAGGACTACCGTTCTGGCTTGGAGCGAAGGATTCGGTGAAGTTTTTGGTGTGGTTCGACCCGGTGGAGAACGGAACATTTTCAGATTCAATTGGAGTAGGAGACACTTGTGTATTTGCATACAAGGCGAGAGTACAAGCCTCGGTTGGTCAGCCGATGATAGAGGTAAGTGATATTAACTTTGGTTCAGTAACTGTTGGGAACACAGTAGCAAGGGAGTTTGCAATAAGAAATCCGGGGACAACAGATTTACACATTTGGGGGTATAGTGGACCGACGAATGCAATAGTATATAAGTCGACAAATCTACCACCAGTTGATATAAACAACAGGTTATCGAAAGAGATAGTAGTCAAACCGGGTCAAGAGGTACGCTACACAGTAGAGTTCACGCCAGATGCGGAGCGAGATTATCCCGATAGGATAATCTTTTTCAGTGATGCAACGGAGCGGGACAGTATATGCGAGTTGTATGGAATAGGAATTAAACCCGGATTGGAGAGCAACTCGTACAATTGGGGTCGGAAGCGAATAGACCGAGCAAGTCATCCAGCTGGACCGTATGAAGTGCCAACGAAAGATGTAATCAAGGTTCGAAACACAGGAACGCAAGAG
Source organism: Ignavibacteria bacterium (assembly GCA_026416955.1). Taxonomy (GTDB): domain Bacteria; phylum Bacteroidota; class Ignavibacteria; order Kapaibacteriales; family UBA2268; genus Naka2016. The sequence continues at coordinate 853 of JAOAEE010000012.1, forward strand.
GTACATATAAGCGGGCTAATAATAGTAGAAGATGTCAATGGTAGTGCTTTTGAATTCGACCGAAATGCATTCAATAGTTTGACATTGCAACCGGGCGAGGAGAAGGTAATACCAGTTGTATTTCATCCAACCCAAGTAGGAGAGCATAGGTTAAGGATAAAGTTCCAGAACACAGCTAATAGTCAGACGGAGACAATTTTAGAGGGTATTGGAATAGTAGGTCAATTGGAGACAGTAGATTTAAGTTTCGACCCGATGGTAATTTTCGACGAGGCGAACAAACAAAGGAAGACGATGTATATCGAGAACAAGCCATATCAATGGGAGGATTCAGTAGTTATCAAAGATTTAGTAGTAGCACCAGTTGGAGGGATAGCCGAGGATGGTACGAGTTACGGAACAGAGGGCTTTGGTTACGACAAGGGAGCAGTTGGTTTACCAGTAACATTACAACCTGGGCAAAGGTTATATCTTGATGGATACTTTGTAGCGCAGAAGGTAACGCCAACGAGTGCGACGTTGACTACGGTGAGTGATGCAATACGAGAGGTAACGAGCACGTGGAGTGGTTCTGGGATATCGCGAGGCATTCGTTCTACGGGAGGGAGCGCTAAGATATGCGTAGGTGAGCGAGCAGAGATTACTTGTAGGATAGAGAATCCAGCACAAGGAGAGTTAACAGTTAACAGATTGTATTTAAATGGCGACATTGAAGGGATAGCGTTTATAAATCCAGCCGATGCACTTGGTTTCAAGGTGCCGGTAGGAGGTAGCAGAGAGGTGAAGTTCGTCTATCAACCGACGAAGGTGGAGAGGAAGCGGATATGGTTGATGATAGAGAACAACACATTGGACAAGAATCCAGACAGTTGTGCAATAGATGTAGAGGCAGTGCAATACAAGGGTACGTCGAGGATAAGTGTAGTGGCGCAGAATGTAGGAAGGGCTTGGCCGGTAGCAGGGGATAAGATACCGATTTCTGTAGAATTTACAACGAGCGATAATTTAATGCTTGCGCAGGTGAAGGAATTAGAAGTAGTAGTGAAATACAAGGCGGGATTGTTGAAGGTTGACCAAAGTTCAGTAGAAGTAGGAAGTGCATTGAGTGGACGATTCAGAGTAGAAAATGTAAGAGTAGATGATGCGAAAGGGGAGATGACGGTTCGAATAGTGGCAAATGGTAACAACATACTCAACGAGAGTGGGCAGATATTGAGGTTCCGATTCGATTCGTTCTTACCGACGGAGGAGGTAGGCACAGATTATTCGACGCTTGAAGTAGATGTAGAGGCAAGAGGGACGCAATGTTTATTGGTAGATGATGTAGGGAGCGAGGTTAAGTTGCAGCCCACTTGTGTATACGATTTGAGATGGATAGCCACGACAGTGAACAAGTATTATTTAGGAGAAATAACACCCAATCCAGTGAAGAATGGAGTGTTGGAGTTGAATTTTGGAGTAGGATTTGAAGGATGGACAGAGATAGTGATAATCAACACTGCGGGAGAAGTAGTGAAGCGAGTAACGACTGGAATGATGAAGGGAGGGGAATACAGTGTGCGAGTAGATGTAAGCGATTTATCGAATGGAATGTATATCGTAGCGATGGCAAGCGAACACTTCCGAGCGAAGAAGGAATTTATCTTAACGAAGTAGAAATTTAAAAGAAAATACAAAAACAAACAGCCTGCGGAACTCCCCGCAGGCTGTTTTTGTTTATGGAAACTTACGATATTATTCTTGATTCAATGGTTGAAGGGTTGCAATGCCACCAAATGCACCAGTTTTCAAGTTAATTGAAAACTCGTAATCATTCGGTTCTAAGTCTTTCATCATACCTTCGAGGATTGCAAGAAGAGGGGCAATTTGTGGATATCCAGCAAGGGATTTTTTAGCATTTTCCATTGCTTGGCGTTTCTCGGGCGTTAAGAACTGGTCTTCGTTTCCGTGTGTATAGGAAATGTAAGTATCGACTACTAATGGGGAAAGGAGTTGGACAACTTGGTCGGGTAAACCTACTTGTTTCAAATAAGCATTGACAATTAGAGGCAATCCATCGACTAATTTATTTTTGGCATAATCTTGGAAAGGTTTTCCACCAGTATTGTAGTTGATTTTGGTAATTTTTTCGGATTTTACCTTCATCACCCAGTTTTTGTCTATTTCAATGCGTCGAATTGCACAAGGCCAAGTAACAGTCGAACTTGTTTGAATATCGAGTATAAAGCTGTTTCCAGTTTGGTAAATTCGTGCGTCGTGGGCGTGATGGTGGCCAGTGAAAACAACTTTTAGACCATTTTCAGCGAAAGTTCTCGAAACTTCTTCCCAATTGTTAACAACATAATCGGTGAAAAGCATTTTCTGACCGTCGAAGTGTTCGACAATATTGTGATGCATCATACCAAGCATCAGCTTGTTTTTTTGTTTCCCTTCGAGCATTTTTTCTTTAATCCAATTTAATGTAGCATCGGAAAAGAGGCCACCAGTTGTGGAATGGCTTTTCCCGGAATTTTCTTTCCAGCGGCAAGCATCCAAGCAGAAAATCCAAACACCGCTGACTGGTTCAACAATATAACTCAAAGAACCATTTGGGTCGGTTGCGATTGCTTCTTTATACCCAAAGTCTGCGTAAATATTTTTGAACTCAGTTGCCGAAACAGAGTTAACTTTGACCGGGGTATTTCCATTATAAGAAAACGATTCGGGATTTTCTACGTCGTGGTTTCCCGGTACGACATAAACCTTTTTCCCTTTGCTTTCCAATTGACGAAGATAATTTGCAAATTTCTGATGGTTCTTCAATTCACCGTCCTTGGTTAAATCGCCGGGAACCAAAACAATTTTGGAGTTATCGGATGAAATCATTTCTATGACTGACTGGAGAATTGCCTCGCTTTCGACAAGCATTTTTCGGTCGCTTGCCAAGTACTTTTGAAATGCTTCCCCCCTTGTCCCCAAAGTCGTGTCGTATAGGTGTGGGTCCGAAAACACGGAAATTGTGATTAGATTGTCGTCTTTTGATGCATCGATGGATTTGTCTTCCTCGCACGCTATTAAAAGAACAAAAAGAAAAAGAACAAGAAATTTGAACTTTTTAGTAAAATCGAAAAACATAATTGTAATTAGTATTGTGGTACAAAATAATTACAAAATTCGGAGGTATAAATAAAGATTGATTATGGATGGATGTTAAAATTCTCTAAACTCGATAACAATTAATTAACTAAAATTTTGCTAAAAATATGCAAAAACAATTATTTGAATTTTCGCAATTATTCTTTACTTCGTTTTATAAAACTTTTTTTTATAGTTCTGAAGCGAAGAAGATAAAAGCCTTTGTGAAATGTAGAAATTTCCAATTGTATTTTTGAGATAATTTTTGATTTTGTAAAATTGAAAATCTCGTTATCAAGTATATTGTAGGATTAAGCGTTTTGGGTGTTAACACCGATTTTGGTGGAAGAATTTTTACAACATCTTCGACCTGGTTCGGTTCGATATCGAAACAGTATGCAAGGGCAAAAACCAAAGATGTGGGCTTATAGACAATAAAGACTTTGAAGAGTGTATCTTTACAATCTTTGGCAACAACGGTAATTGGCTTTCGCACAATTTATTGACCATTGGTTTCGAAATTAGAGCAAACTCATTATCGCTATCCGTTCGATATTGTTTTGGTGTGCAAAAAATTTTTTCCGGGCAATCAAATATGAATTCAAGTTTTTTGAAGCTGGATAATCATATTCCAATTTGTTTGCATTCCAAGAGTTTGCATACATTTCTTTATTCGTCGAAAAAGGACGTAGTGTTGGAAAATAAAGAAATCTAAAATCATTAACATTTGGAATAAATTGATAAATTTTTGAAAAGATTTTCAAAATGATGAAAAGAAAATTTTTCATTCTTTTGTATAATACATTACCTTTTGAAGGAATAGTGTTGAAATTTTATTTTAAAAGTTCTATTAAAATAAAAAAAGGTCGTCGAAACGACCTTTTTTATGTTGGAAATTCCCCGCGTATATTATTCTTTTACGGGTATATTTTTCAGAACCTCTAAAAGGAAGTTCCAAACATTTTTAACCGAGGAAATTTGCACACGTTCGGCTGGAGAATGAACATCTTTCAAATTCGGACCAAAGGAAATCATATCCATTCCGGGATATTTTTCTCCAATCAAACCACATTCCAGGCCAGCGTGGATAATTTCAATTTTTGGTTCAACACCAAACATATTTTTGTAAGTATTTTTTGCTACTTCCAAAATTGGGGAGTTGATGTTTGGTTGCCAACTTGGATATCCACCACTTTGATTTGGAATTGCACCAGCAAGTTCGAATGCAATTTTAATTTGATTTGCTATGTCTGCTTTTTCGGTTTCTAAGGAACTTCTCTGACTGGTAAGAATGAATACGTCGTCCTTTCTTGTGTTGATTACAGCAAGATTAGTCGAAGTTTGCACCAAGCCTTTGACATCGGGGCTAAATCGAATAACGCCGTGTGGAAGAACATAAATTACATTTAACAATTTCTTTTGGGTCTCTTTTGTCAGCACAAAGTCGGGTATTTCTATCTTTTCGTAAATAAATTCGATACTTGGTTCTTTGGTTTTCCATTCTTTCAACATTATTTGCCTATACTCGTCTGCGAAAGAATGGAACTTAATTTCGTCTCTTGGGTCGAATGTAATCGAAGCAAAAGCCTCGCGTGGGATTGCATTGTGTGCATTTCCCCCATCGAAACTTGCAAGACGGAAATCAATCTTTTTCGAAAGGTTCCAAAGGAATCGGTTCAAAAGTTTGATAGCATTTCCGCGGCCATCATTAATTTCTAAGCCAGAGTGTCCCCCTTTTAAGCCTTTCAATGCAATTTTGTATGCGATATGATTTGTTGGATGTGGTTCCTTATCATAGTAAAATGTGCCCGAAGTATTCATTCCGCCCGCACATCCGATAATGAAAGTACCTTCTTCTTCTGAATCGAGATTTATCAAAATTTTGTTCTTGACTAAATCTTTACCAAGTTGTTGAGCACCAGTCAACCCAGTTTCTTCATCAAGAGTTAGTAAAACCTCGATATCTGGATGGGCAATGTCGTCCGAGGCTAAGACTGCAAGTCCCATAGCCACTCCAATCCCGTTATCTGCTCCGAGTGTTGTTCCTTGGGCTTTTACCCAGTCGCCATCAATGTAGGGTTTGATTGGGTCGTTCAAAAAATCGTGCTCGACGTCGGCATTCTTTTCGCAAACCATATCAAGATGCCCTTGGATTACCACCCCTTTTCGATTTTCCATTCCGGGAGTAGCTGGTTTCCTTATTACGACATTGCCAAGTTTATCTTGTTTGGTCTCCAAAGAGTGTTTTTTTGCGAATTCTAAAACATAAGCGACTATTTTCTCTTCTTTTTTCGAAGGACGTGGCACTTGTGTGATTTCTTCAAAAATATCCCAAACAATTTTTGGTTCCAAATTTCCAAGAATATTTCCCATATTATCTCCTTTTATTTAATTCTAAAAAACTAATAAAACCTGCCTTGTATAATTGGGTAAGGAAAAGCAAGACTCGTTCGGTGGCTGGTTGGACACGTTCGCCGAATTGCTCGGTCATTTTGTTTATCAAGTCTGCAACTTTTTTCTTACCGTCGATGTTTAGCCAAAGATAGCTTCCCATTTCGTCGAGGTTGGCACGAATGTATGGATTTTTCATCTTAGGAAGGATATGCCTTTGTGCAAATTTGCTTGTAAATCGCGGGACAAGTACATCGACAAGTTCTTCGCTACGAAAATCATAATCATAATTACGAATTGGATGCATTTCCAAATAATTCAATGCTTCTCGATTTCTTTTGAACCAACCCATAAGTTACAAAGTTACTACCTTTTTAGCAGAAGATAAAATTTCTTTGTAAGCCTTTAGAATATCGGGAAATGGAGAAAGCACTCTTTCCAAAACGCCTTTGCTTTTAGAAATAATCAAACCATAGTTCGTAATTGGAACTCCTGCTTCTTTTGCCTTTCTAATTCTTACCATTTTTTCACGTCGTGTGAGCATACAAGCACCACAATGAATTATTAGCCGATACTTTTGCAAATCATCTGGGAAGTCGCGGCCAACAGCAACTTCGAAATTCAAATTCTTGCCAAGATATTCTTGCAACCAGCGTGGAATTTTAATCCGTCCGATATCGTCCAGCAAAGGATGATGACTACAAGCCTCTGCAATTAGAACAGTGTCTCCATCTTCAAGAAAATCTGCATAGGCCGAGCCAAGAACTTCCTCCATTAAATCGCCTTTGTAGCGGCAAAAGAGTATAGAAAATGTTGTGCACTTTACATCTTCTGGTGTATCGGCTATCATTTTATGAACGACTTGTGAGTCGCATACAACTAAGTCGGGCTTCCGACAAAGCGAGTTTAAGTAGTTTTTATACTCCGTCTCTTTAACAACAAGGACTGCACAACTATTATCCAAAACGTCTCGAATCGCTTGCACTTGGGGTAAGATAAGGCGTCCTTTCGGGGCTTGGCTATCGATAGGAATTATAAAAACTGCAAGTCCATTTTCGGGTAGTATATCCCCGAGCAAAGGGACATCTTGCCCTTGTAATTTTTCATTGATTTTCAAAAGGATGCTTTTAAACTCGTTCAAACTTTTTTCGTATCGTGTTTTGTCTATGCTCGAAACATAGAGTATGTATTCTGTGTAGGACCTAATCATTTCGTTGAATTCATTCGTAGGGAAGGAAGTATCGATTTTGTTCACAACAATAATCAATGGTATGTCTTGTTTCTTTGATACTTGGATAATATTCTCTTCGAATTCGGTCCAAATATTTGGTTCGACAATTAGAACAATAACATCAGCGCGGTCGAATATTCGTTGGGTTCGTTTGATACGCTCCTCGGCAAGGATAGAATCGTCGTCGACGCCCCCCGTATCGAGAAAATTAACCGGACCAACTGGAAGCAGCTCAATTGGCTTTTCGACAATATCGGTTGTAGTTCCCGGAATTGGAGAAACGATAGAAACATCTTGGTTCGTAACAAAGTTCAAGAAACTTGATTTACCAACATTGGTTCTGCCAACAAGTGCAATTTGTATTCTCAAAGATTTTGGTGTCGATATCATAACAATCCACAATTAATATCCAAATTCTAAATTATTAAAAGATTATTAATAATTAGTTTAAACTAAATTTTATCAATTTTATTTTGCCAATAAATTAAAATTAATTAGTTGTTTTTCATACACTTGAATACTTATCGCTTGGGATAAATCAAAAAGTACAAGGATTAAAGAAGTAAAAAATCATTTGGGAAAGATGTTTTGCGTACAACAACTTTTTCGTATCGAATACATTCTACCTTTTACATTTTTAAAAAGAAACTAATAAAATTGAATTGTTAGAATTTTTAAATAATTTCTAAATATTATCAAAATATGAAAGGAAGAAAATTTCCATATCTAAACACGAATTTTTTTATTTTTCCAAAAAGTCTGGAAAAATATATCTAAAAGTTCCTTCATCAGTAACTTCAATAGAAGCAATTCCCCGTTCAACGTAAGAATCGAGAATTTTCTTTGCTTCTTCTATTGCAACCGAAGCGTGCAAAGATAGAATCGAAGGTGTAAGAATTCCTTTGTTAATTTTTGCAATTGTTAAAACCGATGAGTCTAATTCTCGGAATTGTTTAATTACCTCCATCTGCTTTTCTAGCTTACTCATTTTAATAAGTCTTATCGCACTGAAGAACATCCCGCCAATAGAATACAAAGCCAAAATAACATCGACAGGGTGGGCATTTTTAATATTAATATTTTGGATAACACCTAAAAACAAAACAAAGCAAAAAACGAAATGAAAAATATGAGCATTTTTAGAGCACCCCGACTTTTTCGGGGGTATGGATTGTTCCTCTTTTGTGAGCTTCATATTTTACCTCGAATTTATAATGGAATGTTTCCGTGCTTTTTAGGTGGATTGGAATCCACTTTGCTTTCCAAAAGCCTAAAAGCATTAATCAAAATATGTCTTGTTTTCTTAGGCTCAATGACATCGTCGATGTAACCATAAGATGCCGCAATGTATGGATTTGCAAATTTCTTATTGAACAATTCAATAAGTTCTTCTTCTTTTTTGACTGGGTCGGGTGCATTTTCAATTTCTTTCTTGAAAATAATTTCGACTGCCCCCTTCGGTCCCATAACTGCAAGTTCAGCAGTGGGCCAAGCGAAATTCAAATCCCCACGAATATGTTTACTGTTCATAACATCATAGGCACCACCATAAGCCTTGCGAGTAATGACCGTAATGCGCGGTACCGTTGCCTCGCAGAAAGCGTACAGAAGTTTTGCCCCGTTCGTAATTATTCCGCCCCACTCTTGGTCCGCACCGGGCATAAATCCCGGAACATCTTCAAAGATTAACAATGGAATATTAAATGCATCGCAGAAACGGACAAATCGAGCACCTTTTCGAGAAGAATTTATATCGAGCACACCAGCAAGAACAGCAGGTTGATTTGCTATAACTCCTACTGAGTAGCCTCCCAAACGAATAAATCCCACGATAATGTTTGGAGCCCAATCCTTATGAACTTCAAGGAATTCGCCGTTGTCTGCAATTCTGCGAATAATTTCTTTCATATCGTAAGGTTGGTTGGGATTTGCGGGTACAATATAATTAAGTTCCTCGTCTTCTCGGTCGATTGGGTCATCGTTTGGAACACAAGGTGGGTCTTCGCTATTGTTTAAAGGGATATAGGACATAAGTTTTCGAACAATCTGTAATGCTTCGAGGTCGTTTTTAGCAGTAAAGTGAGCCACACCGCTTTTTGTAGCGTGCACATTAGCGCCACCAAGTTCCTCGGAAGTATATTCCTCGTGGAGAACTGTTTTAACTACTTTTGGACCAGTAACAAACATATACGATGTTTTTTCGACCATTATGATAAAGTCTGTAATTGCTGGGGAATAGACTGCCCCGCCAGCACAAGGACCCATAATAACAGAAATCTGAGGAATTACTCCAGAGGCAAGAGTATTTCGAAGGAAAATATCGGCATAAGCCCCCAAAGAAATTACTCCTTCTTGAACCCGAGCACCACCCGAGTCGTTCAAACCAATTACTGGGCATCCAACTTTCATAGCCATATCCATAATTTTGCAAATCTTTCGGCCGTGTTCAGCAGCAAGGCTACCACCAAGAACTGTAAAATCTTGGGAAAAAACAAAAACTTTACGGCCATCAATCGTACCGTAACCGGTTACAACGCCATCCCCAAAATAGACTTGTTTATCCAAGCCAAAGTCTCTTGAATGGTGGTGGACAAGCATATCGATTTCGTAGAAACTCCCCGGGTCGAGCAAAAGTTCTATTCTTTCACGAGCAGTGAGTTTGCCTTTTTTATGCTGAACTTCAATTCTATCTTTACCCCCACCTTCCAATGCTTTTTGTTTTAATCGAAACATTTCTTGAATTTTTTCTTCGATGAGCTCTCTGTTCTTGTCGTTCATTTTTCCCTCGATTGTTTAATACAAAAAATGATTCTATTGTAGATATTCTAAATGTGCAGTAAAATGTCGAAGATATGGTGCTTCGTATGTTATTTGCATACCTTTCAATTGGTCTCTTTTTTCGTAAACTTTACCAATTACTTCGGCAACATATTCCAAGTGGTTATTTGTATAAACTCGTCTTGGAATTGCAAGTCGGACTAATTCGAACGGACTTGTAACAAAATGTTTATCCTTATCATATTTACCAAACATAAGGGAACCTATTTCAACAGTACGAACCCCACCTTCCAAGTAAATTTCGCAAGCAATAGATTGACCGGGAAATTGTTCGCAAGGAATGTGTGGGGCAAATCTTTTTGCATCCAAATAAACAGCGTGGCCCCCAGTTGGGACAAGTATAGGAATGCCCCGTTTTAACAATTCATTGCCCAAGAACTTAACTTGGTTTATTCTATACTCAAGATACTTCTCGTCGAGAGCCTCTTTCATTCCAACAGCAAGTGCTTCGAGGTCTCGGCGAGCAAGTCCACCGTAGGTAAGAAAACCTTCTGTAACAATCAATAGGACTTTTGCTTTTTCGGCAATATCATCGATATTTGTAGCAATAAATCCACCGGTATTGGAAAGACCATCTTTTTTTGCACTCATCAAACAGCCATCTGCGTATGAAAACATCTCCCGGGCAATTTCTTCGATACTTTTAGTTTCGTAGCCTTTTTCCCTTGTTTTAATGAAGTAGGCATTTTCTGCAAACCGACAACAATCGATGAAAAAAGGAATTCCATAACTACGAGCAATTTCGCTTGTTTTCCTAATATTCTCCATCGAAACAGGTTGACCGCCACCACTATTGTTTGTTACAGTAAGCATAATTAATGGAACTTCTTGACGGGAGTGGCTTTTCAGGAAGTTCTCTAATCTTTCAATGTCGATATTCCCTTTAAAATCGGCAAGTACATCGGTTTTCAAAGCAATTGATGTAGGAAAATCGAAGGCTTCGGCACCAGTATACTCAATGTTTGCCCGTGTTGTGTCGAAATGGGTATTGCTGGGAATCATCTTCCCTTTTCCACCAAGAATTGAGAAAAGGATTCTTTCGGCAGCTCGGCCTTGATGCGTCGGAATAATATGTTTGAACCCAGTAATAGAACGAACGGTCTCTTCGAATTTGTAGTAACTACGGGAACCAGCGTAGGCTTCGTCCCCGTCCATAACAGCTGACCATTGCTTTGAACTCATTGCCCCAGTTCCACTATCGGTTAAAAGGTCGATAGTGATGTCGTCTGAACGAAGTAGAAACAAATTGTAATGTGCATCTTTCAGCTTTGACTTTCGATATTCCCGAGTTGTAACAGGAATTGGTTCCACAACTTTAATTTTAAATGGTTCAAAATGCATAGAATAAACACCAAAATTTAGAAAACAATTGCCATAATTAACAAAATTAATGAATAAATTGCAAAAGATAAAAGAAAGCATTCGTTTTGGTAAATTTGTATTTTTTCTAAACATAATATGGATGCAAATCAGAAGAAAAAAGTAATATTAAGCGGAATGCAACCGACCGGGGGTTTGCATATTGGGCATCTTACTGGGGCACTACGCAATTGGGTCGAATTTCAGGATGAATTTGAATGTTACTACACAATTGTAGATTTACACGCAATTACTGTCCGACAAGAGCCAGCAAGTTTAAGAAGATGGACTTTGGACCTTGCTGCAACTTTCCTTGCTTGTGGTATCGACCCCGAACGCTCCCACATTTTTGTGCAATCCCACGTTCCCGAGCATACTCAACTTGCTTGGGTATTGAATTGTTTCACTGGTATGGGCGAATGTTCCCGAATGACACAATTCAAAGATAAATCGCAAAAGTATCCAGAAAACGTTAATGTCGGTTTATTTGCATATCCAATATTAATGGCCGCCGATATTTTGCTCTACCAAGCAGACCTTGTCCCAGTTGGAGCCGACCAAAAACAACACTTAGAACTTACTCGCAACCTTGCAGAGCGATTCAACCATCAATATTCCGAAACTTTTAAGGTGCCCGAGCCTTACATTCCTAAAGTTGGAGCAAAGATAATGAATTTACAAAACCCAACGAAAAAAATGTCGAAAAGTGACGAAAATCTTTCGGGAGTTCTTTTTCTTATAGATGATGACGCTCAAATAGCAAACAAAATAAAACGTGCTGTTACAGATTCTGGAAATGAAATTTTATATCGCGAAGATAAACCTGGAATTTCCAATTTAATTACATTATTCCACATTGCTACGAACAAGCCGATACCAGAAATCGAGCAAGAATTCAATGGTAAAGGCTATGGTGAATTCAAGAAAGCTGTTGCCGAGGCAGTTGTCGAATTCCTTCGACCATTTAAAATGCGTTACAAAGAAATTCGAGCAAACGAGGATTTCCTTAAAGAGTTACTCAAAAAAGGAGCCGAAGTAGCTCGCAAAGTTGCTGGGAAAACATTGCAAAAAGTCTACCGAAAAATTGGTTTCCTACAGTTGTAGTGGATAAAGTATCATTTTTCTTGAAAAAGAGCCAACATTTTTTCGTTTGAAGTATCTCTCGTAGAAGTTACAAGTTCTCGAAGCCTTTTCTTGGCTATTTCAACATATTCTGGATTAATTTCAATCCCAATAAAACTTCTTTTGGTATTCTTAGCTGCAAGGGCTGTTGTTCCACTGCCAATAAATGGGTCGAGCACTAATGCATTTTCATCATATGTTGTTAGAAGGATTATATACTCGCAAATAGAAATTGGTTTCACAGTTTTATGTTTGTTATATTTTCCTTTTTCTTTTAGACTAGGCTTTGGAACTAAAAAATATTTGTCGATTTCTTGAGTAATGTTTTCACTGGTAACAACATTAGAGGGGAACATATCTTCGCCGATCTTAATATTTGTATTAACAAGTCCTACTTTGTATTTAAGCATGTTTTCTAAGAAAGTCCCTTCACATGGTTTTTGTGCCATCATAATTGGTTCGAAACAAGATTTAACTTGTGGAGTTTTCCATCCCATTAGTAAAGACTTAATTTTTTCTTTTGATTTTCCATCTAAATTCATTCTATCGATAAAATGATTTAAGGACATAGCTTTAGGTTGATTTTGAGTATACAACCAAATAAAACAATCTCGTATCAAGAAACCAGCATCATCAGCTGCTGAAACGAGCCGATGATAAAGTCTTGGGCTTGAAAATGAAAAGAAAAAACCACCGGGTTTTAGAACTCGAAATACTTCCATAGAGACTTTGTAGAACCATTCATAGAACCGCTTTCCTTGTTCCTTGTCAAATTTCATACCAGGGGGTAAAGATCTAACTACATTACAATAATCAGTAATTGTTGCAACTTTTTCTGGGTCCCATTTATCATCTAATTTATCAAGAAAGTAAGGAGGGTCTGTCAAGACTAAGTCTATGGAATTATTAGGAATTATTGGTAAAATCTCTAGTGCATCCCCACAAAGAATTTGGTTCTTCATTTCTTCAATCATTAGGGTTCTTACCTTTGAATTTGTTATACAAAATCTTGTAGATTTCAAATTGAACTTTTTCATCTGCAAATTTTAATATCATTTTAGGTTTTGCAATTTTTCTTACTCTACCGTATTTATCGAATATCCAGAAATTTCTATAAGCACGATTGCAAAACTGGCATTGTGGTATTATGTTATCCGCATTTAATGGTTTCTTAGGGTCTATGTGCCCCTTTTGTAATTCAGTAATAGCGTTTTTCCAATGAAAGTGATGTTCCCCTTCCTTAGAACCACATGTTGCACACCGAAAATCGTAGCCTTTTTTAATTTCTTCCCAACTTTTATCTAAACCTTGCTCTCTTCTTGATGGATTAAAATTTGGGTAGGGTTTTTCAAGCGTTATTAATTGGTATTTACCATATTCAAGACGAATTTCCCCATTACCTCTTGTCCCAGATACAATAAACCAACCATTTTGAGATGCAAGGTGTCTGGCTTGTTGAACATCGTTTGTATTCGGGTAAAAACGACGAACAAATTCAGTAAGTTCCTCTTTAGAAACAACTCTTGTATGGGGATAATTTCTTGCCAAATAAACTAACACTAAAGAATTCTTTGTGAATTTCCCTTTTGAATTAAATAACTTTGGTAAAGTAACTCCTTTGCTTTTTAGATACTGCTCATAATACTGAGAAATCAAATCGTAGATGTTTTTTATGTCTTCTTCGCTCATTCTAATTCAAAAATTATACAAAAATAAATAAATAAAAATTGATATTTTAAAAACAAAATTAATACTGGATTTTGATTTTATATTCCCAAACCTAAAATCATTCTAAATAGAAATTCTGGTTTATTTTTGGGATTGCTTGTAAACATAATGGTCGGAGAGGCTGCAACCCAAAGTTTCTCTTTGCCGTGGGAGAAAACAATGCCAATGTAATGACAATCTTTGCTTCCTTTAAATTCGATTCCCGAACGGAACAAAGGAGAAAATTCATAACGGCAACCAATAGCATACGAAACTGAATACTCAATTTCATCTTCATATTCTATTTCGAATATTGGATTGATAGCAAAATTTAATTTGCCAATATCTTTTGCAAGTATTATTTTTCCTTCGAACTTATGTTCAGCAAGAGTAGTATTTGCACCATATTCTAAATATATTAATGGGTCGAGAAGAAATTGATTCTTCTGGCCAATAAGAAATCTTGCCCTTAAGTCGAAACCAGTATATTGAAATGTTTTGTCTTTCGCTTGAACAAAGTTTTGATAAATTGAAAAATCGAAATGGTTTGTCATCCCAATTTCTATTTCCAATTTATGTTCAACAAATGCATTTCCTTTTATCTCGCTTATTTTTGGTGCTGAAATTGTAAGATAATGCTCAATTTCGGCTTTTCCAGGGTCCATAATCATATACTCGTAGGTCCACACATAAGAACGCATATCCGCTTGTGAATTCATTATTGAAATTACAAATATCCAAAGAATAAAGAAGAAAAGTCTCATAAAACAATAAAATTTAATTAAACAAAAAACAAACTTAAACAAATCTAATTTTTTTATTTGTCCTCAATTTTTAATGTAATCAAAGTGTTGCAAAATTTTGACGGGAATAATTCAAGAAATAATAATGACTTCGAGGAACCTTGGGCAGATTTTGTTATCCAAGTATTTATGATTTTGTAATTTAAAAAAACCAACAGAAAAATTTCGTCAATCAGTAATTTCTTAACTTATTATAAAAAATTTATTGCTTAATTTTAAAAATTATGAAAGTGGAAAACAATTGCCAAAAGATAAAACAATGTTTCACATATTGAGGTAATATGAAAATTCCTAAAATATTTACAAAAAATGCAAAATCGCCATATGACTTATTTAAATATACAAAGCGGAATTCCATTTTGCGCAATCCCGACGGAAGTATAGTTTTCCATATGGAAAATATCGAAGTTCCTTCGCACTGGTCGCAGGTTGCAACGGATGTATTAGCACAAAAATACTTCCGCAAAACTGGTGTTCCACAATTCGACGAAAAGGGAAACCCAATATACGATTCCAATGGGAATCAAGTTCTTGGGCCCGAAACCTCGGTTAAACAAGTTGTACACCGACTTGCGGGAGCTTGGCGCTATTGGGGCGAGAAATATGGTTATTTCGATAGCGAAGAGGATGCCCAAAATTTTTACGACGAAACCGTTTATATGCTGCTCAATCAGATGGCAGCCCCAAATTCCCCCCAATGGTTCAACACTGGCTTGGCTTGGGCTTATGGTATTAAGGGACATAAACAAGGACATTACTACGTCGACCCAGACACAGGGAAATTAAAAGAGTCCAAAGATGCATACACACGCCCCCAACCACACGCTTGTTTTATTCAGAGTATAAAGGACGACTTACTAAACGAAGGTGGAATTTTCGACCTTGTTACTCGGGAAGCTCGTATCTTTAAGTTCGGAAGTGGTTCCGGGACCAATTTTTCCCCCTTACGTGGCGAAGGCGAACCACTTTCTGGCGGAGGTAAATCCTCTGGACTGATGAGTTTCTTGAAAATTTACGATAGAGCTGCTGGTGCGATAAAATCGGGTGGAACAACCCGACGAGCTGCAAAAATGGTAATTGTAGATATTGACCATCCAGATGTTGAAGACTTTA
Source organism: Ignavibacteria bacterium (assembly GCA_026416955.1). GTDB lineage: Bacteria > Bacteroidota > Ignavibacteria > Kapaibacteriales > UBA2268 > Naka2016. The sequence goes on from JAOAEE010000012.1 coordinate 16,531, forward strand.
TTGAATGGAAGGCTAAAGAGGAAGAAAAAGTTGCCGCGCTTGTTACAGGTTCAAGGATTAATTCTACATTCTTAAAAGCAATTGTTGAAGTAGCAAAGAAAGGTGGGACAAATCCAAAGACGAACAAGGAACTTCGCAAATTGATTCAAAAAGCATTGCATCGAGGAGTCCTTTTAAACTATATTCACCGTGTTTTACGACTCGTCGAAAATGGAATAGAGCAAATAGATTTTGATGTTTACGATACTCACTACGAAGGGGAAGCATATACAACTGTTAGCGGTCAAAACTCAAACAATAGCGTGCGTGTTACAAACGATTTTATGAAAGCAGTTGAAAGTTCCTCCGATTGGCATTTACGATACAGAGTAGGTGGAGGTATTGCAAAAACTGTTAAAGCAAGGGATTTGTGGCATAAGATATGTCTTGCTGCTTGGAAGAGTGCCGACCCCGGTTTGCAATTCGATACTACAATAAATGAATGGCATACTTGCCCAAAGTCTGGAAGAATAAATGCCAGCAATCCTTGTAGCGAGTATATGTTTTTAGACGATACTGCTTGCAACCTTGCAAGTTTAAACCTAATTAAATTTTACGACGAAGAGAAAGGAGTTTTCAAAGTAGATGAATTTCGCCACGCAGTTCGAATTTGGACTATTATCTTGGAGATTTCAGTTCTTATGGCACAGTTCCCCTCGAAAAGAATTGCCCAATTAAGTTATGAATTTAGGACGCTTGGGTTGGGGTATGCAAATCTTGGTACATTATTAATGGTGCAAGGTATTCCTTACGATTCGCCCGAGGCATTGGCAATTACTGGGGCAATTTCGGCTATTATGACTGGCGAAGCCTATAGAACAAGCGGCGAGATGGCAAAAGAACTTGGTCCTTTTCAAAGGTTTCAAGAAAACCGTGAAGATATGCTAAGAGTAATTAGAAACCACCGTCGTGCTGCTTATAATGCCCGGGAAAATGAATACGAAGGACTTACTGTCAAACCAATGGGAATAAACCCCAAGTATTGCCCAGAATACTTGTTAAAATCTGCTCGACAAGTATGGGACGAGGCATTGGAACTGGGCGAAAAGTATGGTTATCGCAACGCTCAAGTTTCTGCTATTGCACCTACTGGAACCATTGCTTTGATTATGGATTGCGATACAACTGGAATTGAACCAGACTTTGCCATTGTAAAATTCAAAAAACTTGCTGGTGGTGGATACTTTAAGATAGTTAATCAATCTGTTCACAAAGCTTTGGTCAAACTTGGGTATACAGAGAAACAAATCGATGAAATTGAAAAATATACAAAAGGACACGGGACTTTAATAGGTTGTCCTACTATCAATCAAAAGACATTGCTCGAGCGTGGTTTTACACAAGAGAAGATTGATGTTATCGAAAAGCAATTGGACAATGTTTTCGATATCAGGTTTGCATTCAATAAATACCTTCTTGGCGAAGATTTTTGTAAACAATTAGGCTTTACAGAAGAACAACTAAACGACCCTAATTTCGATTTACTTTCTGCACTTGGTTTTAGCGAAAGCGAGATTGAAATTGCAAACGATTATGTATGTGGGACAATGATGTTGGAAGGTGCACCCCATCTGAAACCAGAGCATTTACCAATTTTCGATACAGCAGTAAAATGTGGAAAGCGAGGTACCCGTTTCATTCCATATATGGCCCACGTTCGTATGATGGCCGCAGCGCAACCTTTTATTACTGGTGCAATTTCCAAAACTGTAAATATGCCCGCAGAGGCAACTGTCGAAGATATCGGCAAAGTTTACTTCGACGCTTGGAAGATGATGTTGAAAGCTATTGCAATTTATCGTGATGGTTCCAAACTTTCTCAACCACTGAACACAACTGCATACGAAGGTCTGAACGAAATTGTTATGCTTGGCGACGAGGAAACCATCGACGAGACGAAAGGTCCGGCAGAAGTCCAAAATCAAATAGTTCAAAATTTACAAGCGCAACAAACTCAACAAGTAGTTCGAAAGCTAGAAAGAAGGAAATTGCCTAAGCGACGCAAAGGCTACATTCGCGAGGCAACCATTGGCGGACACAAAATCTACCTTCGCACTGGTGAGTACGAAGATGGAACATTGGGCGAAATTTTCATTGATATGTACAAGGAAGGTGCTGCTTTCCGCGGCCTTTTGAATAGTTTTGCAATTCTTGCCTCCAAAGCACTTCAATATGGTGTTCCTCTCGAAGAACTTGTCGATACTTTTACATTTACTCGGTTCGACCCATCTGGTCCGGTTGTGGGACACGAAGCAATTAAACACGCCACTTCCGTTCTTGATTATGTCTTTCGCTCACTTGGATACGATTACCTTGGAAGGAAAGACTTTGTTCACAAAAAGGCTGTAGACGACGACTTGCCTCCCGCAGAAAACCATACAGCCAAACAACCAGATGAGAAGAGTACAAAAAAAGAGATAGAAATTAAAGAAGAAAATAAACAAAATTTTGAAAAACCTCAAATCGAGAGTAAAAGTGCTGAACAAAAGGAAGAAGAATTGGTTTCTGTCGAAGAACTTCTTAGTTCTGTCGAAGGTGCTTCGCCACGTGTAACTTCTGCTGCACAAGGATTAGGATATACTGGCGAGACTTGCCCATCTTGTGGTTCAATAAGAATGCGGCGAAGCGGAACTTGTTCTGTTTGTGAAGATTGTGGAACTACTACTGGTTGTTCTTAAAAAGGAGGGAATATGAATTACTTCTTTGCTAAAACATTAAATATATCATTCGAAGATGCAATTCAAAAAGTTACAGATGCATTAAAAGAAAAAGGTTTTGGTATTGTTTCCGAAATTTTTGTTTCCGAAGTACTAAAAAACAAGATTGGTGTGGAACTTCAACCATACAAGATACTTGGGGCTTGTAGCCCCCACCACGCTTTCAAAGCCATTGCCACCGAACCACATATTGGATTGATGCTGCCTTGCAATGTTGTGGTTCGGCAAATTGACCAAAATTTAGTGGAAGTTTCGGCAATCGACCCAATTGCTTCGATGATGGCAATTGAAAATCCTAAACTGCAAGACATTGCTCTCGAAGTTCAAAGTTTGTTGAAAGAAGTTATTGGAAATTTATAAATTATGGCAAAAGTTGTAATTACCGGAGGTGCTGGTTTCCTTGGTTCTCATCTTTGCGACAAATTTATCGAAAACGGAGACGAAGTAATTGCTATCGATAATCTAATCACTGGTTCTGCCGACAATATTGCCCATTTATTTGGTCATCCAAAATTCAAATTTATTCATTACGATATTACAAATTATACCCATATTTCTGGGGAAGTGCATATCGTTTTGCATTTTGCTTCGCCCGCCTCGCCAATCGACTATCTTCGGTTGCCAATTCAGACTTTAAAAGTTGGCTCACTTGGCACCCACAAAATGCTTGGACTTGCAAAAGAAAAGAAAGCCCTGTTCCTTCTTGCAAGCACAAGCGAAGTCTATGGCGACCCACTTGTACATCCACAACCAGAAGATTATTGGGGAAATGTTAACCCAATTGGACTGCGCGGAGTTTACGACGAGGCAAAACGATTTGCAGAAGCAATGACAATGGCGTACCATCGCTATCACGGGGTCGACACACGTATTGCAAGAATTTTCAATACTTTCGGCCCAAGAATGCGTATCGACGACGGTCGAGCAATTCCTACCTTTATTTCGCAAGCTCTACGAAACGAGGATGTAACGGTATTTGGAACGGGAGAACAAACTCGCTCTATTTGTTATGTCGACGATTTAATCGAAGGGGTGTTTCGGCTAATTTTTTCAAATTACAACGAACCAGTGAATTTAGGTAATCCCGACGAGATATCGATTGTCGACCTTGCAAAGGAAATAATCGAACTTTGCAATAGTCGAAGCAACATTGTGTTCAAGGAACTTCCCGAAGATGACCCTAAGGTTCGCCAACCGGATATTACTCTTGCAAGAAATTTGCTAAATTGGGAACCCAAAGTTCCACGCCGGGAAGGCTTGCTCCGAACCATTGAATATTTTAAAAGTAAAATTTATTATTAAACTTTATAAGTTAGTAATTAGTTTTTTCTTATTATAGATTGATTAAATTGGAAAAGTTCGTAATTGAAGGGATTGAATACGAATTCGAGAAATTTCTCGATTTAAATTATACTATTCAGAAAATGAGTGAATATTTACAAAAATTTGGGTTGCAAAAGTCCGTTCGAAGCCAAAAATTTATCCGACATTTGCACATTCATATTGGATTAAAAATACAAAAAGAACTTGAATTACCTAAGGAGAATGTATTATTTGAAGTCGAAATGAAGAACAAAAATGTCGATTTAGTAATTACTTATAAAGACGAACCTAAAATTTTAATTACAATCCGAAGCCAAACAAGTTCCATTAAAAAGAATTTTACAAATAACATCAATTCGTTGCAAGGTGAAGTTGTTAGTTTGAAAAATTATTATCCAAAATGTAAAGTAGGACTTGTATATTTGCTCAAGAAAAAAGATATTGCAAATAATGAAGATTGTAGCAATTATTACTTAGAAAATATTCCCAAAAAGCTTTTACCTATTGTAAACACAAATAATCCCACAAAAGATTGTTTTGATGCTGCGATGGTAATTATTTGGGATTTGGACGATGTAAACAACGTAATACTTGATGACTCTAACATATTTGTAAAAATATATAATGAAGAAAATTTTATTAAGGACTTGAAATTAATACTAAGAGAACAAAAGATTGAGCCACATTTTTCGTTAAAAGATATTGACATTGAAAAATTTAAAAAGTTTTTTAGCGCAACGTAATGGGTTCATTAGTTAAAACATATTCACAAGAAAAGTTAAAAGGTAAGATTTATACACCTGCAATAGTTGTAAATAAAATGCTCGATGAGATTAGTTTTCTGGGAGAAAATGTTTTAAACAAAAAAATTTTAGACCCGGCCTGTGGAGATGGCAGATTCCTTGTCGAAATAGTAAGACGAATAATAAAATATGTGCCACAAAGACATTTGTATGAGCAACTAGGTAATATATATGGGTGGGATATTGACCCAATTGCAGTGAGCAAGTGCATTGAAAATCTAAATCAAGAAGTTTTAGATTTGAACATTGCCTTTGATTGGAACATAAGTGTAAAAGACACCCTTCGAGAAATTGAAGTCCTAAATAGTATTTTCGACACAGAAAAGGGACAATTTGATATTATTATTGGAAATCCGCCTTACATAAGAATTCAACATTTAGAAACAAAATATAGAGAATATATTCAAAAAAACTTTAATTTTTGTCAAAAAGGTTCCACCGACATTTTCATTGCATTTTTTGAAATTTGCTTTAAATTGCTAAGCGAAAATGGCATAGGTGTTCTAATTACACCAAACACATATTTGCATTCCCAAACAGCGCAACGACTTCGTGATTACATAAAGAGAAATCAGAATGTAAAAAAAATAATCAATTATAAATGGTTACAACTATTTGAAAATGCATCTACTTACAGTGCAATTACTATTTTTACAAAGAAACCCAACGATTATTTAATTTATGAAGAGTATATTAATGAATTCAAATCTAATGTACAAGTTGTTAAATACCAATCTATTAAGGATAAAAAAATTTTCAATTTTTCTTTCGAGTTTCATCAAAAGAAAGGAAAAAAGCTAAAGGAAATTTGCAAAATTGGTGTAGGGATTACAACTTTGAGTGATAAATCATATATTTTTTCAAATTACCAAGATTTTGATGCCGATAACTGTTTTGTTGATACATTCTATAAAGGGCGAGTAAAAATCGAAAAGGGTATACTTAAACCAATCATTAAAGGTTCAACGTTTAAAGGCGACAAAGGGCACCCACGTGAATACATACTTTTTCCTTATTACAAAGATAATGGTAAATATAGAATTCTCCCCGAAAGTCAATTGAGAGAAAGTTACCCATTGGCTTATGAATATTTGCTTTCAATAAAAGATATTCTCGATAAAAGAGACAATGGAAAGCCAAATCCAATTGCTTGGTACGCATTTGGACGAAACCAAAGTTTGGATTCAGCTTTTGGAAAAAAAATAATTTTTTCCCCTTTAAGCAGAAAACCCAATTTCATTTTATCAAATTTGGAAGAATGCACTCTATATAGTGGATACTATATTAAATACGATGGTGACTATTATGCCCTTTTAAGGGAACTTAATTCTGAAAGAATGCACAAATATATTCTTGCCTCTAGTCGGGATTTTCGTGGAGGTTGGAAAGCTTATAACAAAAAAATTTTGGAAGAATTTATTGTTTATCTATGAACCTTATTTTTTGGTTTCTTTTATTGTTTTCAATTTTAATATATGGTAACTTACTACTGTTGCAATAAGTAAAAGAAGAATATCCAACAGTATTGGGCTCAAAATAAATATTACGCTTGTAAGTATTGTTAGCCAAAGAAAAATTAATGCGTAAACTTTTATTCCTAATGTTACACCTTTATTCTCTTTGTAATTGCGAATAATTTTGCCAAAGTGTTTTGTGGAAAGTAGCCAATTATACAACCTTTCTGAGCTCCTTGCGAATAAATATGCCGATAGCAAAAGGAATGGTGTTGTTGGTAGTATAGGAAGGAAAATACCAAGGATAGCAAGACCTATTGATATAAAACCAAGAACAATTAGCAATAGTTTTTTTGGCTTGGATAAAAGATATAATCTATTTTTCATAAAAAATGTTCCTAAAATTAATTTTTTTTAGCAAATAACTTAGAGAAATCAAATTACATTGGTTTTCGCCCAGCCAAAAACATTGCCGCAGCAGCAATAGAAGGCTGGTCTATCGAGGGTACATTAATTTTTATTGGAATATTCAGTTCTTCTGGTATATGATTGGCAGAAAAGAAAACACCAACGGATTTTTTTGATTCTGCAAGATTTTCCACAATGTGGTTGAGTTTGATTATTTTCTCGTCGTCATCAAGTTCTTCGGAAGGAACAAAAAAAGCAAAAACAACAACATCGGAGTTGGATATACCCTCGCGTAAACTTATTAGATTTTCGTCATCAGCATTTTCATCGATGAAACCAAAGTCGGCATCACTTTTGAAAATTTGAGCAAGGAAATTAAAAAATAGAACTCCATATTCAAAATTTTCTTCATTAGTTATCGAAAATGCAGCAATTTTAGTATCCTCGGGGTAGAATTCGAAATTTTGTTCGCCTAAAATTTGTATTCCTTTGTAAGTATTAACAAGACTCCGATATTCACTCGGGTCCATTCAAGTCCTTTAATTGTTCAACATTCTCTCCTTCGAATAAACGAACAACATCAACAAATCTTTTTGGTAAAACTTCTGGTTGCAGACTTTTTGGGTTCAAATGAACTAAAATACTTCTTCCAAAAGCCGATGGGTTCCCCGAATTATTTAGTATTAGGTTTTGATACTCGAATGAAGTCTTTTTAATCCAACTTATTCTTGTTAGAACTTGGAAAGTATCCCCCAATCTTAAAGGAAAGAAATAATCGATTTCGTTGTGAACTTTCATTAAAGGGAAATCTCTTGTAAAAGTTTGTGGAGAAATATCGAAACCAAGTTTTTCGAAATATTCCGTTTGAGCTATTTCCATCCAATAGAAGTAAACCAGATTATGAACAACACCAAAAGAATCGACCTCGTGAAAGCGAACTTTCCCGGCAATATTATGTTTGAATTTCGACAAAAATTCGGGTTTGATATCTTCGAAACGCATTATTGAAGAAGATTTATAAAGGAAAAGCCGAAATGGTGTGCTATATTGGAGCCAATAACAAGCACCACAGAAATTGCTAACGGTACACCTAAATTATCGTCTATACGGAGGAAGGCGGAGGAAGATTCGACAATACCAGCAAATATTACACCAGCGAAGGCACTAAGCAAGAAAGCAATTGGAAGACTAAATCCCAACCAAACAAATGTTACCACTACGAAACCACTTAATATAAAAGCAAGGAAACCTTCGAGGCTTTTGTTTAGGAATCTTGTTTTCCCAAATTTTTTGCCAACCAATGCTGCGCTTGCATCGGAGATGACCAGAACGTAGAAGGCAGTAATAGTAACCAGTTTAGGAAAGAGAAGAACATTTAAAGTTGCAGAAATCAACACCCAAGTAGCCCCATTGAAAACAAAGTTTTGGCGTTCAAATTTGCGAAATAGTTTTCCAAATATTTTGTATATCACAACCTTAACAATATTGTCGCGTTTAATCATCAAGTCGATGAAAATTGCTAATATTGTAATTACAAAGAGAACAGCAATAGCAAATTCGCGTGTAACAAAAGTGTATATCACTGGAATAGAAAGAGAGACCATATGGAAAAGTTTTCGCCAAATTTCAACTGAAAAAGGCACTTCGTCGTACTTTTCCACTGGTTCAAGTTTTCCATTGATTTCCTTTAAGTTTATATTAATTTTCATTCCTTCAAATTTAATCATATTACTTTATGGAACAAATATACAAATCCTATGCAAAAATCAATTTGGGGCTCGAAATTATTAGCAAGCGTCCCGATGGTTATCACGAAATCAACTCGGTTTTTCTCCCTATCACTCTTTTCGACGAAATACATTTTTCCTCATTTGATAAATTGCAAATAACCGTCGAACCAGAAAATATCAAAATTCCACTAAAAGAAAACTTAATATACAAAACAATAAAATTAATACAAAATAAATACAAAATTAACATTAATTGTATAAATGTTCATCTTAAAAAGAAAATACCAATAGGTGCGGGTTTGGGCGGGGGAAGTTCAAACGCTGCAACAACACTAATAGCATTGAACAAAATCTTCAATCTTGATTTATCTGTCGTAGAATTGAAAAACCTTGCTGTTCAAATAGGAGCAGATGTTCCTTTTTTTATCGAACCGAAACCATCCATCGTTCGTGGAATTGGAGACAAAATTGAACCAATTGATTTTCCATTTGATTTTAATCTTCTACTTGTGGTTCCAAACTTTTCTATTAACACCAAGTATGCTTACTCATTAATAAAAAATGTTCAAGAGAGGACACCAACGGATTTCGGAAAAATTCTGACCCAAATCAAAGTTCTTTCGGAATTTGCTGAGTATTTTACAAATGATTTTGAACAGTATTTACTGCCGAAATATCCACAAATAAAGGAGATAAAGAATAAATTGACGCAAATAGGTGCCAAATATACGAGTTTATCGGGAAGTGGTTCAACAATTTTTGGCTGCTTCGAAAATGATTTTGAAGTTAATGAAGTTCGAAAAATATTTAGTAACGAAAATGTTATTCTTTGCAAAGTAATGAATTAAAATTAATAATTTTTTGTTTCGTTAAGTTTATTTTACTTAAAAAATTTTTTAATAACCACAAAAAAGAGGGGATATGACAATATCGAAAAAAATTACTTTTGGGATTGCTTTTATAGCAATAGTTTTAGTTTTCATAGCGGTTCTAATACTGCTTTCGGTCGTTAAAATAAACAATTTGGTAAGCGATATTGAAAAATTGCCCCAAGAACAAAATAACATTGGAACCTTAACAATCAAACATTATGAATGGGTAGAAGCGCTTGGTATTCGTAGTTTGTTGATGAACCAACCATTTACCAAACAAATAGACCACACTAAATGCGATTTAGGGAAATGGTATTATTCCTATTCGCCACCAGAAGAATTAAAAGAAACCTATCAAAGGATAGAGGAACCCCACAGAAAATTTCATTCGACCGCCGAAAAAATTCTTGCAGCAAAAAATCAAAATAATATGGAATTGGCAATTCAAATTTTTCAGAGCGAAACCATTCCCTATTTAGAAGCCACCCGGGATGCTTTGAATGACTATCGAAAAGGTTTAAATAGCATTATCAATAAAGAAATGCACCTTATCGAAAAATCTTTAATTGAACTTAGGAATGTAATCATAATATCTTTCATTATACTTATAGTCTTTTGTTTTATTTTTTCCTATATATTTTTAATTAAGCCATTGACAAAAAATCTTTCGAAATTGATAATAATTGCCGACTCTGTTGCAAAGGGAGACTTTTCTTTTATGAAGAAAAACTAAGAATTATCCTCCTTTAAATTCATAAATTATTCAAATAAGGAAATATTTTTGAATTTCCAAGTATTTTACTTCTGCGTTTCTTTTTAGGATTACTTATTACTTAACAAAGTAAAAGAACATTTATCTTTGCAGAAAATAGTTTTCTTTAACTTGTTTAGCACATAATTAATTATCAACATTTTAATTGCTTGGAATCAAAAATTTTCATAAATTTGAAAGGTTTATTTGGATGTGAATATGAAAACAAAAGTATGGTTGATAGGTAGTTTTATTTTCGTATGGCTATGTATTTGTTTCGATTTGTGTGCACAAGAGAAAAAGGAAAAGGAAGAAGAGCAACTCCAATTCCAAGAAGAATTTCAACCCGAAAAGAAACAACCCGAAGAGGAAATACCCGATAGGTTAAAATACTATAAAGAAAAATACGAGGAAACCTTCAACGAACCTTTTGATGTTGTGTGGCGAGCAATTAAGAAGTCGCTCGACGATATTGGTTGTATGATTTCCTACGAAAAATACCAACAGGACGACGAGGGCTTTCTTGCTGGAACTCTTAAGTCCGACTTCTGTGTGTTTGCAATGGGGAAGGATACAACCTTTCAAGCACTCAAGCGGTATAGTTACGAAATGCCTTTGATTCGTGGTGGGATTTGGATAAATGGCAGAATTAACTATACATTTCGTGTCAAAGAGAACAAGGACGGAACAGTTCATCTTTCTTTTACTGCTCGACTAAGTGGCTTCGAGGATTTCGTTACCCATCAAGTTCATTTTTGGAAGTCCAATGGTATTTTGGAAACTAAAATGCTGGAAAGAATTAAAGGAAATGTACCAAAAGTTAGAACAGAATAAAAGATAAAATTGTCCTTTTTATTATTTTAGTAATTTACACAAAAATACTATTTTTATGAAAGTTAAAGATATACTTAAACAAAAAGGACCAGAGGTTTTTACAATTGGAGATGAGAAAACACTTGCCGATGCAGTAAAAGTTCTTGCTGCAAACAATATTGGAGTTCTTCTCGTTCTTTCTTCCGAAGCCAAAATTGTTGGCATAATCAGCGAACGAGATATTATTCGCAAATTGGCATCCGACCCCGAAGGTTGTCTTTCTACGAAAGTAAAAGATGTTATGACTCGCCAAGTCATCGTTGTCGAACCCGAAGACGACCTTGAATATGTCGAAAGAGTGATGACACAAAATAGGTGTCGCCACGTTCCAGTAATCAGCAATAAAGTACTTGTTGGGCTGATTTCCATCGGAGATATTGTAAAATCGATGCACAAGGAAACTGAAATCGAAAACAAATACTTAAAGGATTATATAGCGGGGGCTATTTCCTAAACTTATTCTACTTATTCCATTAAATTTTATGTTTGAAGTTTAATAAGGCAAACCCCTATTTTTCCAATGTCATAACTTCAATCCTTAGGCTTTGCAGTCGTAAAATCGCTGTATGCAACATAAAGTCTGAAATATCTTGAATAATCTTTGTTAATCCTTGGTAGAAATACGCTTCTTTACTTTTCGAATTGGTTATGATTTACAAATTGAAATCTTCAATTGCTTCTTTGTATTTTCCAGCGTTGAGGTTTTTGACTTCTCGCTCTGGAGTTTCGTCTACATTTTGAGGATAGGCCAAAAACAATGGTATCAACAGAAAAGTAATTAATAACTTGTAGTAGTTTATTTTTTTCCAAAAGATTATTATTAGTGGATTGTTTAAAGAGAACATTAAAGGAGATTTAATAATTTGGGAATAGGATTATTAAACCTCTCGAAACAAAAACAAGAAAAACAAATGAAATAAAATGAAATTTTTATGCAAACAAAGAGTTTTTCGTATTGAAAATGCTATCCGAAAAAACTTTGCTTATTAGATGGAATTCGACAAAGTCGAAACCATCTTCGGTTTTGCAATTTTCGGTGTATTTAATTGATTCAGCAACAACAAAAAAAGGGGTAGAATAATCTTTGCAAATGTTTGCGAGTTCTTTTGTTGGTGTACCATTCACAATGCCTTGTCCAAACACTACGCAATCTGCCCCCGTAAGTGCAAAATCAATAGTATCAAATTGCAAGAGTAGTTGTTTCCTATCGATTACTTCTACTTTACGACAGAAACTTATTAATTTTTCTTTTAATGAGTTGGAATAGTCGAAGCTTTTCCAAATAGATTTAAGGATAAATACATTGATATTGCAACTTTTGCATAGTTTATCTAACAGTTTAATAACAGTTGAACTATAGGAAGTTGTAGCAATAATGATTTCCTTTTTATGATAATTTTTTTCGATAAAGGATTTTGCTTCGTTGATTGTGTTTTCTGTTGCTTTTTCCAAGTTTGCCAATAAAATCGATATTTTTGAAATAAAATTATTAATATTGAAATTCCAAAGTGTTTCCTTTACTATTTTCATCGAGTTGAAAACCGAAGGCATCGAAGGTTTTGAAGTTTCCAACTTAACAATCACTTCTTCGATTTGTTGGGGACTTACTAATGGATGGTTTGTAAGCAAAGTTATCAATCCAGAAATTGCATTCCTTGCTATTGTCATACTTCCATTCGTGTAGTCATTTTTTATTGAATTAACTAAATTTCGAGCGTCTTCCTCAAAGTTCATTGTAAATTTTGGAAAAATCAATGTTGCCAATAATAATTTTGTATCTTTCTCTAATATTTTCGATAGCGGAAACCAAATCATCGGAGCGAATTCCAAATTCCACAGAACTTTTTGCTTCGAGAAAGGCTGCCATTTGGTCTGCTGCTCTAACAATTTGTCCATCGTAAGGAGAATATTTGTTATCGTTATAATTTGATGTAATTTCTTCTACTGTGGGAACCTTATGTATTTCGCCATCAATTACAACTTTATTATAGAATTCATCTTGGGTGAAATATTTAATTTCTTCTTTCCATAATGGTTCCAAAAGTGGATATATTTCGTTTTCGGCTAATTCTTTCTCAAGGTCGTGGACTATTGTCTCGAAATCTTCGGAAGAAGTTTTCACGGGAGAGATAATATCGCGGGTAACAGTTTCGGGCAGGTCGTGGAACAGACCTCCAAAGAAGTTATTGTATAATCTTTTCGGACAAGGATTATTGTCGCGCGACAAGAAATAAGTAGCCGATGCAACGAACATCGAATGACCCAAAACTGATGTTCTTGGAATTCTAGGAGTTTGAGACCAACGGACTTGGAAACGAAGTTGACTGCACAATTCAACAAAATCGGATATCTTTTGTTTAGTTATCAATTTTTGCATTCCATCTAATTCTAAAAACTTTTCTATATCTTTCAACATCTCTCGGTCTATCTTTTCGATTTCGTATCCGCTTGGATTAATTTGCTTTATTAGCAAGAATTCTAAATAACTTGCATACTTATGTCCAGCATCAAGTATTAATCGACTAAACTCGTCTATCAAATTATCCTCTACAATGTATTGATGGAGTTCCCGCAATAATGTTTCATCGTTCAATCTTTCTTCGAAATAATCGAAAACCCATTGGTTAAGCTTTCGATAAACATTCTTGTATTGACTTTTAATACGGTAATAAATGGGGCTTTTAATATCGCGAATTACAATTCTTCTTAGAAGTTCGTAAACACCACCTCGAATTATGTTGTACCAATCAATGCTTCTTCCTTTCATTTCCTCGTATTTTGCCAAACACCAAGCAATCATCATCTTGTGGGCGTGTTTATCCATTTCGATAAACTCAACTGGTCGAAGTTTATCGTTCCATCTTAGGACAGTGAAGCCCTTGAATAGTTCCCTAAATATTATTGATTGCGAAAACATTGGTTTTCTTCCCAACTCTCCAATTTCAAATATATCTAAATTATTGATTAAATTTGTAATTTATTATAAATACCAGTAAAATTGAGAAACTTAGCCAAAGGAATTTTACTTTTTTTATCATTATGTTCAATTGGAAAAGTTGCATTTTCCCAAGCACCTTTCATTAAAATTCCCGACACAACAAAATTTAAACCTGCAAAAGATACGATCATTATGCCCGGTCCGATTGGAATTCAATATTTGCCGGAGCAAGACAGTGCATATTTTCGAGCAAAAAGATTGGCATTACCTCCGTCGGCTCGTTTCTATGCCGATATGAAATTATTGGAGCGAGAAATTCTCTTGCAAAAGAAACTTTATGGTCTTAGCGAACAAGAAATTGCAAAGAAAAATCTCGAAATTTCGAAAGAGTTCTTTCTACCTTCTGGACAAGAAATTACAATGTACCAGTATGGCTTGATGCAATCCCAATATGTACCTTTTGTCCCAACTTATAAGCCTTATGGGGTAAAAGTTCCATTATCTGCAATAGGAAATTTGTTGGGTTTATCCGAAGACGTATCTCCTTGGTTAGAGTACAATTTGGATACTCCGGCAGAGGTTCGCGTGGTCGTCTATTCCGAAAGAGCCCTTTTGGTTGCAACTATTGTCGATGCATTTCAGCAACCCGGTCGTTACCGATATTATTGGAATGGGCGCGACGACAATGGAAAGCTGCTCCCGCGGGGCGATTATATTGGCGAGATTCGTATAGGTAATTCCAAGTTCATTCGTAAAAGAATTAGGTTGGAATACCAATAATGGAAGAAATTCTCTTCATTTCTGCTTATCCAACACCACAACAAAGAAACGAAGGCTTTATTCAACGAGTTAAGGAAATAGATAAACTATTCGAAGAACACCCAAGAACATATTTAGACATAAGATTTTATAGTAGTTTTAAAAAAAAAGTAACAAAAAAGGGAAACCTCACTATTATTCAGTTGCACCTTATTTTCCACTTTTTTACAATTATTAAATTTTTAAGAAAATCAAAAAAAATCTTTATCCATTCTGTTTATTCTGGTTTCAGAATTTTTCCACACATCTTTTTTGTCGACACAAAAAAGAAGAAAATATGTTTCGAACTCCACGGTACTTTCCAAGAAGAATTGGAATACAAAGGCGAAAAACTAAACTCTAAACTTTTTGGTTGGTTCGAAAAGCAACTTATTAAACATTCGCAAATTATTGTTTGCGTTTCGAAACCATTCGAAGATTATTTCCTTAGTAAATATCCGTTTCTCCTCTCTCTGAAAAGGTTCATTATTCCAGTGTGCACTTCTACTGTTCTCGACACCTTCAATACAAAAAATACTTCTCGTGTAATCGAAAAGTTCGAAATTACTCCGAACGATGTGATTTTCGTTTATTCTGGTAGCACAGAAGTATGGCAAAAAATCGATTTGATGTTCGATACAATTAACTCTTTGCTGAACCAGAACAACAATTACAAATTCTTTTTATTAACTGGAAATATCGAACAGATGATAGGAATTGCTAAAAGCAAAAATCTATTTCCTAATGCAAGAATTTACATCCTTTCGTTAAAACCCGAAGAACTTGGCAATTATTATGAACTTGCACATTATGGATTTGTACTTCGCGACGACCACATTTTAAATCGGGTTTCTTCCCCAACAAAATTTCTTGAATATTTATTTTTTGGAATTACTCCAATCCTAAAATCAACTAAAATAGGTGATTTTACAAGTTACGATATTGAATATATTAAACTCGATGAATTGCCAAAAGAATTTATTCCAAAAAAATCCGAGAAAAACAAGCAAATTGCTTTGCAAATTCTAAAAAATTACAAAGAAGAACTTCAAAGGCTAAAATATGAATTTCTTTCTGATTAATATATGAAGTATAAATCTTTCTTGTTTGGAATAGTTGTTTTTGCTTTGCTTTTAGTTTTCAAAGTAATCCCCCACGAGCCAAAAATTTCCCATATGTTTGCGATAATAATATTTATGGGGATTCTATGGCTAACAGAGGCGCTTCCAATTGGAATTACAGCACTTTTCCCTTTGGTTCTTTATCCAATTTTGAATATTTCGAATGCTAACCAAGTTTCGGTAAATTACTTCAATTCGACAATATTTCTTTTCCTTGGAGGGTTCATCCTTTCTATAGCTATTGAAAAAACTGGATTACATAAGGAAATAGCACTTTTCCTACTAAAAATTCTTGGAAATTCAAAAGATGGTCTTTTGCTGGCGTTTGCAACATCTTCTTGGTTTCTTTCGATGTTTATCTCCAATACTGCAACTGCCCTAATTATGTTGCCAATTGCTGTTTCTATAATCAACAACTTAGTCGGTGCTGTCCCAGAACGAGCAAGAAACAAATTTTCCAAAGCCTTGCTATTAGCAATTGCCTATTCTTGCTCTATTGGAGGAATTACAACATTAATCGGAACACCTCCTAATTTAATTTTCCACAAAATTTACCTAATAAATTTTCCAAATCTACCAGAAATTACATTCGCAAAATGGTTGGGCATAGCATTTCCAATTTCGATTACTTTGTTAATCGCAGAATATTTATTGCTTCGAACAATTTTTCTAAGAAATGTTCCTACCAAAATCAATTTTTTACAGAATTTAGATACAAATTCTTTAGAAAATAAAGAAAGTCGCACCGACCAAATAATTACCTTCATTGTCTTTTTATCTACTTGTCTTCTTTGGATTTTTAGAAGTAAAATCGATTTAGGTTTTATTCTTATACCCGGTTGGGCAGATATTTTAGGAATATCCAATTTTGTGGATGACTCTACTATTGCTGTCTTCTCTGCATTAATTTTGTTTATTTTACCATCTCGCTCGATAAACCTTGGTGAACGGATACTTAACATACAAGACCTAAAAAAAGTTCCTTGGGATATTATTTTGTTGTTTGGTGGTGGATTTGCTATTGCCGATGGGTTCGAAAGGACTGGGCTTTCCGATTATTTGGCAAAAAGCCTTGTCGACTTTACCCATTTTCCAGAACTTGCCCTAATTGTTCTAATCTCGGTAATAATTGTAGCAACCACGGAATTCTCTTCGAACACTGCTGTAGCGTCGACATTTCTTCCAATTGTTGCATCTATTTGCAAAGTATTGAATATTGCACCAATAAAACTTATGGTTCCATCGGCTATTTCCGCCTCCTTAGCATTTATGCTTCCAATATCAACACCACCCAACGCTATTGTGTTTAGCACGGGACGCTTGAAAATTTACGAAATGGCATTAGTTGGGATTTCTCTGAACATATTCGGAATTATTGTTGTTGCTCTATACTTTTACTATTTTTACTAAAATCAAAAAATTTTAGAAGTAACGATTTAGTAAAAACATACTGGTTTTACCAATTTGATTGACAGTTAGTTACTTTAATGGGATAGAATAAATTATAAGACCAAGGAGAAAAATAGAACAGTTGTTTGTAAAAAATTTTTATAAAATGTATAGGGGTTAAAATAGGGGAGAGGTAAAAAATAAAAAAGGTCGGCAGCTACCTACTCTCCCACCCCGGAACGAGGCAGTACCATCGGCCTTGCGGGGCTTAACTTCTCTGTTCGGAATGGGAAGAGGTGTTTCCCCCGCAGTATCGCCACCGACCAAAAGGTTTCGAGCGAGATGAGGAAGTTTCTGGGTAGGTGGTCACATATTCAAGAAGGTAATCGAAGCGAATGCCAACCTAAAAATTTTATGGTAAGCCCTCGGACTATTAGTACTCCTCCGCTAAACACGTTACCGTGCTTACACGTGGAGCCTATCAACCTGGTAATCTCCCAGGGTCCTTACTCCCTTAAAGGGATGGGACACCTAATCTTGGGGCAGGCTTCGCGCTTGAGATGCTTTCAGCGCTTATCCTTTCCGGACATGGCTACCCTGCCGTGCCGCTGGCGCGACAGCAGGCACACCGTAGGTCCGGTCGTCACGGTCCTCTCGTACTAATGACGGGACCCCTCAAGTGTCCTTCGCCCGCATAGGATAGGGACCGAACTGTCTCACGACGTTCTGAACCCAGCTCACGTACCGCTTTAATCGGCGAACAGCCGAACCCTTGGGACCTTCTCCAGCCCCAGGATGCGATGAGCCGACATCG
>JAOAEE010000033.1:5000-22541 GCA_026416955.1 Ignavibacteria bacterium
GAAAAAACTATTTTTATTCCCATATCATTACCATTTATTTTGTTTTTAATAAATTTGACTTATTCTAAAAACTATATAACTGATTAGTAATATTTTTATTTTGCTATGGCGAAAAGAAATAAGCGAAAAAGAAATTTCGTCTGGACGTTTGTAATTGCGATTTGCCTACTATTTTTTTCTTTTATCTTGTTTTCTTACTACTTACTCAATAAAAAAATTGATGCAAATGAAATATACGTCGAAGTTTATAGCAACAATTCAATTTACAAAATTGTAGAATATTTTAATTTCAATGGTCTCCTTAAACCAAAGGAATTCTTTATTCCTTTCCTACGACTTTACAGAATTGTAACAAATGAGATCCCCGTATCGGGCACTTATCGGTTTACCAATCAAAACAGCAACTTCGACATAATCCGCTCTATTTTTTCTGGGAAAAACCTTTCGATTGTAAAGGTTACATATCCCGAGGGAATTACTGTTAGAGACTTT
This sequence comes from Ignavibacteria bacterium, assembly GCA_026416955.1. Taxonomy (GTDB): domain Bacteria; phylum Bacteroidota; class Ignavibacteria; order Kapaibacteriales; family UBA2268; genus Naka2016. The sequence goes on from JAOAEE010000033.1 coordinate 5,493, forward strand.
GCTCTTATAACCCAGAGAAAACTCGATATCGACACAACCGAATTTTACGATGCAATTACAAAAGGCAATTATATTAGTAAATTGAATATTCCAATCAATTCAATCGAAGGTTACTTAATGCCAGAAACCTATTTCTTCTATACTCAAACAAATCCACAGGTTGTTGTCCGTAAACTTATTGAAACCCAGAATAAAATCTGGGAACAAAAATTTGAGAGAATTTGCAAGGAAAAAGGGCTAAGCCGGCATTTTGTATTAACCCTTGCCTCGCTTATTGAACTCGAAAGCCCCTTGAAAGAAGAACGAAAACGAATAAGCGGTGTGTTCTACAATCGGCTTCGCAAAGGAATGCGACTTGAATCCGACCCAACTGTTCAGTTTGCTCTTTCGACCAAGAAAAGATTAGACATAAAGGACCTCGATGTTTCACATCCCTACAATACATACAAAATAAAAGGATTACCACCGGGGCCATTATGCTCACCGAGTGTGACTTCAATCGAGGCGGCTATTTATCCAGAAGAACATAATTATTTGTATTTTGTTTCCTATGGAGATGGTTCTGGCAGACATAGGTTTGCAACCACTTTTAAGGAGCATTTAATAAATAAAAAATTATTTAAGAAAGCACTAAAAGAAAAGAATTCCGCGTCCAAGTAAATTCTTGGGGTCGAATTGCAATTTTATTGCTTTCATCTTTTCGACAATATCTTTTCCATACATTATTTCCAAGTATTTGCGCTTCAACTTGCCAGTTCCGTGTTCTGCGGAATAAGTTCCACCCATTGTAATAGCCTCGGTAATATGTTTATCGTATATTTCTTTTGCCAAGCTTTCTTCCTGTTCGTTTCTTGGTATGATATTTAAATGAAGATGGGAATTTCCGAAATGTCCCCATATGAAATATTGAAGTTTTGAAGCTTCCAACTCTTTTACCAATTTTAAATAATAGTTTTTGAAAATTCCAGCGTGAACAGAAACATCGGAACCTATCTTTTGGAATTGAGTTTTAGAAACTATTTCGAAAACTCGTGTTGGGATTAAATGTCGAAACTCTGCGAAACGTCTATGTTCTACTTCGTGAATTGCTATCCAAGTTTGCTCAGCCAAGGTGGTAAATTGTGAAATATGCTCCATCCAAGCATCCAAGATTTTAAATTCCTCGTCTGGGGAATATTCTTGTTCCACCCAAACGGCACAAGAGGAATTTTTTGGAATTTGGGGAAAGTCCTCGAATAATAATGAAAGAGAATTGTAATCGAAAAATTCAATCAATCGGGCTGAAATAAGATTTTCGCCATTAGTGGCGTCGAAAGAATTTTTGCTTAATCGTCTGGTTTCGGTGATGAAACTCAGAGAATTTTCCAAGTTGTCGAAGAAAATTATCAATCCAACAACTTTCTGTGGAAGCGGCAATACCTTTAATTTTGCGCGTACAATTGTTCCCAAAGTTCCTTCGCTTCCAATGAAAATATCGAGTAGGTGCATTCCTTTATGAAGATAGTAACCAGCAGTGTTTTTGGTTGTGTTGACATACGGTAGTTTTGGGATATCAAATTCAATTATTTTACCACTTGATAATTCCAAATGATACTTGCTGTTTGTTACAATATTGTAATCATTCCTTTGGAAACCGACAAGTTCTCCGCTGGGAAGGACAACATCGAGTTCGAGGACATAATCTCGTGTAGTACCATATTTAAATGTTCTTGCACCCGAAGAATTGCAAGCTATGTTTCCACCAACGAAACTATTAGTTTCCGTGGGATTTGGGGGGAGAAAATAGCCAAGATTAGCAAGATAGTCGTCCAAGTCTTTTCGTACGACTCCTGCTTCAACAAGTACTGTTCCATCATTTGAATTAAAGTCCAAAATTCTGTTCAACTTTTCTGTCGAAATCAAAACACCTTCGAATGGAACTCGGCCGCCCACTAAACCAGTTCCACCACCAGATATTGTATATGGGATATTATTTTCGTAGCAATATTTGATACACTCGACAATTTCGTCGATATTTTCTGGAATAAAAACTTTTTCGCAATATCCTTTTAAATTCGAAGAGTCTGTTAAATAGTTTTGTATTTCGTCTAAATTAGATTTAATAATCATTACCTACCACCTGAAATTGATAATCGAATATCAAGACCAACTTGGAAGTTGCTGAAACCGGGAGAAGAGGCTCCCTCGGTGAAAGTTCCTTCGTAACGCATAAAGAAGGAAGCAGAAAGCCTTTGGCTTATTGAATATCTTGCCCTTGGCTCGATTATTATTTGGGTGTTGCCGTCCAAGGTTCTTCCCTTTTCGCCTGTATAGTTCAAAACGTCGTAAGTTGCACGTTTGTTTCGACGCAAAGAGCCAAGAAAACTAAATTCAACATCGTTGCGCAGAATAAGATTGAAGAATGGAAATTCGAAACCACGAAGAGTATAGCTTGCTTGTGCTTGCACTTCGTCGGTAGTTTGTCTTGTAATTGTCGACCGAGCAGTAGAATTAATCTGAAAAGATGTAGAGGTATTGTACCGTAAAGATGCAGTAAATATTCCTTTATATTTTTTCTCGTCGAAGGAGATAGATATGCCAATAAAAGGTTGAAAACCATATTGAACAGTTTGCCCTTGGATAGTTCTACCATTATCGTTGACAAGGACATTTTCTTGGTATTTAGAAGTATAAATATGTTCAATCAAAATTCGTTTAGGTGCAATCGGTTTCAAAAGTTCCCACTTTTCTAAACCTTCCCAACGAAATGCCCAATTTATCCCGGGAAGGAATTTTCCTACATCACCTTTGAAGAAACTAAATGCTTCCAGACCTTTCCAAAACGATTCTGAAAGGGCATTCAGCAACATTTGGTTCTTCTTGATTGTATCCAAATTCGAGGCTAAAATCTTTTCTTTTTCAACATTATATAGATTAATAACATTTTCAATATTATTATTAAATACATTTATCCAAAAAATGGTAGGCAAGGTTAAATATGTCCGAGAGAATGATTGCATTGCAATTATGTTCGTAAAATAAGGTGTTCCAAGCGAATCTGTAAGTACTGTTTGGTTCTTATTGAAACCTACTTCTGTTTTCCAATTTAGGTCAAGATTTGCACCTTTCCATAACTGGCGGGTGGTTTTTATTTCGAAAGTAGTCCTTTGATTGAAATTTTCTTGAAGAATTGCATTTTCTGGTCTTCTTCCAACGGTTGTTTTAAAGCCAAAGTAGGGAAAATTCCCCGAGGGAACAATGTAAAAACTACCGTGTGGGCTGGCAACTAAACCAAGTTGGTACGCAAAGCTTGGACCAAAGGTTTCGCTGCTACTTCGGAAGGTTAGTCCTCTTGCCCAAAAGTTATTAAATCCCGTCCCACCGAAAACACCGGGATTGTTCGACGAATTTGATTGGGTAAAAACAAAATCGATTTTTTCAAAATCGACAAAAACGGCTTTTGCTATTTCACCAACCTTTTGCCAAAATGTTTTTGGGGTCGTATCGGGCTTTGTTGTTGGAGTTGCAAAAGGTTGTGGCCTAGTTTGTATACCGAGAATGTCTTCGATTAAAGATTTGTAGCGGAGACTTGCGTTGTAACGAATATTGCTGTTCCAAGAAGCGTTTTTAGCAATATTTCGAATTCTTGGGTCTTCGGCAAGTGGGTCGTTCCAATTGTAGTTTACTTGATAACTACCAGTATTATCGAGATAGCGAGCATATTTGCCCAAAGGTAATTTGGGTCGAACATTAATGGTAATATTCTGATTATGAAGATTATCCGAACCAAAGTTCATAAAATTACCATCACGGAAAAACATCATTTTGACTATCTCGCTCCCAGAGCGTTGACGTCCAAATTCGTCCAGTTCGTATGGGACAAGAGTACTCGTTGTGCTTACGGAATAGTCAATAATTGGGCTAAGTAAACCATTTTCGCTTAGTTTCCAAGAAAGTTGACCGTTCCGAACAGCGGAGAAATTGCGTATAACTGGACTTGGAAAATCAAGGAAACGCGATTGTTCAGTTTGGCGCCGACGGCTCATATTCAAGCCTAAACTAATATTGTTTGGCAAGAAGTTCAACTTCCAATCGGAATAAATAGAAAAGAACCCAGTTTTCAACCATTTCAGTGGCCTAATCGCAATAAGTTCGGGGATAGAATTGGCATATTGAAGTGTTAGGTTCCAATTCCAATTGAAACGATGTAAATATAGTGGGCTTCTTTCGAATTCTTGGGAGTATGAATAACCGACAGCAACTTTATTGAAAGTTTCGTTGACCAACCAGTGCTCAATTGGAATACCAATTCTCATTCCAGTAATAGCCCAACTATCCATAACGCGTAGTGTTTGAGAGCGAAGTATTACCTCGTCGGCAACTTTTTGGGCTTCGCTTTCTGTTGCACCGTTTTGGATAGCTGTTTGTTTGGCTGCTTCCGAGGCTTCTTTCAATTTAATATCGCTATTAGCAACAAATTCGGGGTTTTCGAAGACTTCGGTATGTGTGTATGTAAATGGTATTTTAAATTTTTGTAGGAATTTCGGTAGTAATTTTTCCGCAGAAGCAATTGCTGTAACGGAAAAGTTCGAGGAAGTTATTCTATTTCCAAATCGTTCCTCTAAACGATGGAAATTCGGACGAGTGTAATTTATCGAAGTGTTAATCGAGCCAAAATCGGCAAGTTTTAATTCCGAGGAGGCAATTGCGGCCCAGTCGTTTCGGTTCTCGGGAGCGATTAACCGAAGTTCGTCTATCCACATTGTAGTTGTAAGTTCGTTTGGATATCTTTCGGCGGGATTGGCTATTCCAAAGGCAAAAAATAGTACGCGGGTCAACACTGGATTCCCACGAATTGCATACGATGCAAAAGGATTGTTTGCAACTGGGAAGACTTGTCGTTGATAAATTCTGTTTGTATCTCTTATTTGTTTAATGCTTGTCAAGTCCTCTAAATTTATTTCTATATCTTGCCAACCACGAAGCAAAGGTACTCGGTACTCGTAGTAGTTCATCGAGTCTATTCCAAAGCGAATAAATGCATAGGCTGTGGGTATTGCACCGGGGACAAGATTATCGGGCATTGTTCCATCGCCGTGGATAAAGAACTTCAACTTTTTGTAGTAGAAAATATCCAATTGTCGGAAATAGCGTACTGCTAATCGTTCTTCGCCGTATCGTAGATTTTTTACAGAAATAAGCAAAGACTGTTCGTTTGTTCTTACGATTCTTGTTGGGTCTGGGTTATCCAATCTTCGAGGTGCTTGAACACCGGGAGGCATAGTGTAGAAATCTGGGGCTTTATTGTTTTCTTCAAGATTCACAAATGAGACCGAAAGCACACTGTCGTTCGGGTTAACATTTGTTTGAATATTGTTGCTTCGTTGCCAATGTGCGCCAACAAGTCGCCAATCGACTATTGCAATTTTTGCTATTCCTCCTTTGAACCAAACTCTTGCATATTGAATATTTGCAAAGGTTGGATTGCCAACAATTCGCGATGGTTTGCGAACTGGAATACGATACAAGAACCAACCAGCGTCGGGGTTGCCACCAACGATTTGAGTGTTTGTGTTGGGGTCGGGATTTAATTGTACTTCGTATTGAAAATAATCGTTGGCGAGCGAGATGGTTTGCCCATTATTTTTATTAAGCACTTCTTGGTCGGGGAACTGACCCATTTCGGAAATAGCATTGCCTTCGAAGTTGTTGAAAAGGAGGAAATCGTTTGGATTGCGTTGGCTATCGTCTTTACCAAAGTCGAACTTAAAATTGTCGCGGGCTGGGTCGTTTTCAAGATTTAATGGATAAGGATAGACTTCCTTTTCTTTAACATCGTTTAGGGCATCGATTCCAACATCTTCCCCAATATCTATAATTCCATTTGGCATTGGGCTTTCCGAAGTTATACCATCTTCTGTGTCTAAGCGTTGGTTGGGGATAATATCCTCGCTTATTTGTCCCAATTCTATGTACATTTTCGTTCTACCGGGTTCGTATTGTTGGATGTTCATCATTATTTCGATATACTCTATGTTATCGTTGTCGAAATTTGTATTGAAGGTTGAAATCAACTTTGTCATTCCAGCCCAAATTCTAGCTCGGTTTTCTGGTTTATTTCCAAATGCATTCAAGGTATCGAACATTGGGTTGAGTGGGTCGAGGTATTCTGGATTTTTATTGTAAATACCACGATATAGCGGGTCGAACTCAATAAATAGAGGGGAAAGATTGGCTTGTCCCGGAATATAATCACGGTTTGGGTAAACCTCTTTAATTGGTACTCTTGGCAAGGCATATTGGTACCAAAACATTCGACCACGGTACTTAGCCCGCGTTGTATCATCAATACCAATTAATTCATCTTGAGGTGGCGAGCTATGTATCCAAAGAGAAGGTGTTAAGCTAAGAGAAATATATCGTTGTGCGCCTTCGAAATCGTCGATGTAGACAACTGGGGAATTGTTGTCGCTTGCTACGTCGGATGTCCTTCGATTTGGATTGGGCAACATCATTGCCCATTCTCCACGCACATTAAAAGAAGAAGTTGCTTTGGTATCGTAAAAAGGGAGTAAATCGACGATTTTGGTCAGCCAAGGCAATTCCCAATTCATTCGGGCGTCGAAACCAAACATTGTATTTTGCACTGGTTCATCTCCTAAACGGACTCTATCGGTAACAAGCGATTGGTTGTAGAACATAGAAGTAAATCCAAGACCAGCCTCGCCTTGCCTTGTTTTGAATAATTGATAATCCGCACGCAAACCAAGCAAAGTTTTTGTCGAAATACTGAAAATATCTTGCTGTTCGTATTCTATTTTTAAATTAGCATTTGGTAGCGATGCCCGTGGGTTCCTTAGGGTTAATGTTCCTGAATAGTAATCTATGATATAATCGTCGTATTCTCGAAGTGGCACACCATCGAGAGTAACCCGAACACTGTTAGGAGTTAAATTGAAAGCACCAAGCGAAATTCTATCTGTAAATCTCCCCGAGACTTCACCAGAAATTACAAATCGGTCGCGTGCAGTGTTCCTTCGGGCAACATCGTAGGTAGTGTCGTAAACTTCTCCAAATACGTATTGTTCGGCAAGTTGGGGCGTTCCAGCTCGTTCGAAATAATCTCGTATTCCTTCGCGAAAAGGTTCCAAACTTGGAAATGTTATTTCCCCATAAATAGGGTCGAAGAAGGGTAATCGCAAATCGAATTGCCCATCGCCCGGGGGCGCACCAGTTGCATTATTAACTTGGTCAACTTTTAATATTGTAACGAGCTTGTCGGGAACTCCAGGAAGGACATCTGATGAGTCATTGGATTGATTAATGTACCAAACATTCAACTTTGTCTCGTTTACCGAAACATTTGTAGCATTTATTTGATATATATTTTTCATTTGCCTTGCCCAAAGGGACTTATATGCGGGCAAAAGGTTGGGTCGGTAAATCAACTTGAGCAATAATGTATCTTTTTCCCCAACAAGAGTTGACAGTGTACCGTAATACAAATCGTCTGTCGTATCAATCGTTTCCCCTTCTATTCTATAAGCTACTGCATAATATCTATCTTGCCTCATATTTAATATAGTAAGGGTTCCAAGATTATAATCAATTTTATATCTTGTCGAATCAATTCGTAGGAATGTCCCTCGTTCAACGACACCAGTTTGAATTGGGGTAAATTTCATTGATGGAGGATACAATTCGTTCCTTCGCATTCTCTTTGGTTCAATATCTGCAAATGCAACAGCATTCCCACCGTAAGCATTATCGCGAACATCTGTTGTCGACTCGTATACTTCGATTTCTTTCACCCGATAGAAAGAAGAGGATTGTGGAATTACTGGGGTAGCATTTTTAAAATAGTCGCGATATATCCTTCGATAAGCAGTATCCAAAAAGAAGTGGTTCTTTGCATAATCGTATGCTCTTAGCGAAAAATATTGTTTGCTCGAACCACCACGAACATCAACAAATCGACGCTCTCCTCGCTTCTGCGAGGCAATTGTTTTTAAAAACAGTGGACCAAATTGAAAATCGGCTCGTACACCAAACAATGCTTGCCCACCACCAATTAAAGTGGATGGTACTGGCATTGTTACATTTCCAACCTCAATCAATTTTATAATATCGTCGTCTTCACCAGTGTAACCAATTTTAAACTTATTATCGAAATCGAAAACGCGCCGGGTGTTCCAGTCGGTTCCAATAGATAATTTATCCCCAATTTTACCTGTAACATTTACACGAATGTCTTGGCTGAACATAGGAGAGGATTGCGATTGCCCAAAAGCAGAAGTAGACCCAAGATTTTGCAAATCCCAGCGCCAACCGACGCGGATATTAACTTCCCCATTTACATTTAAACTTACTTGGGGCTTCCCAAATAATGTTATAATTGGGTTGGAGGGAATTGGTATGGTTAATCCAGTGGCTTGACTTAAAATACGTGCAATATCGCCACCACTAAGTGCAACTTTCAAGTCGTAACTTTGGGTTAAGGAATCCCACATTTGCCGGACTAATGCTTCTTTTCGAATAGATAAGTAATCCTCCAATGGAATAGTATAATCGTAACCAATAGGTGTTTGCCAGAAATTGTATTGGTAGTGTAGATATTCGGAAGAAGAATCGATATCGAAATACTTGACCAAACCTTCGGGAATGTAACGGAAACGAGGATTGTCGTAATCTGGATAACGATAAATATTTTCCAATCTTAACAAGGTGCGTTCTGGAATTTTAAACTTTTTGAACTCTGGGGTGGATAAATCCAAAAGCGTTGTATCCAATCTTTGGGAAAGTAGTTCATTTGGGTTGATTTGTATCCAAAGAAATAGTATAAGGGAAAAAATAAACAAAGGATTTAGTTTTAAAAAAACTAAAACCTTTCGATACACATCATACCAAAAGTTTTTTCCCACTCCTTTCCCTCAAAAACCAAAATTAGTCAACTTCTTCGTTTCTGAACCAAGAATTTTGTAAAATGTGTATCAAAAGGTTTCTATCTCGACATTATCTTGTTCTACATACAAATACAAAAATATTAAAAATAAATTAAGAAACTATAATTCAAAATCGTCGGAATGGAACAAATATTTTTCGTAATCTTTTACTTTAGCTTTTTTCCCTTTATGAATTACTTCGAATCCTTCTGCTTTTAATTTACCAGAAAGGACTTCAACCCCTCCGGGAAACTTTTCGTTAATCTCACCACTAGATTTTAAAGTTCTCCAATATGGAATTTTGGGCAACTTCGAAGGGTCGTTGTTTTCTTCCGAGGCTCTTGCCGAAATTGTGGAAAATATTCCAGTTGTCAAAGGGCAAGCAATATCGGTTTTATATTTTTTTGCAAGAGCTTTACGAATTTCAGTGATGGTTGTAACTTTTCCTTCTGGTACTTGAGCCATTAAATTGAAAACATCTAAAGGGCGAGGAATTACCATTGTTTGCCCACCCCAATGGACTGAACCTTTTTCATTCAACTCGACTACTTTAGGAAGGTCTTTCGAGTCGAACAATTTGTCTGTCCAACTTTTCTTTTTCATATTATTTAACTCGTAATTTTTGGCGAATCTTTCGTTCACTCATTCCACGCAGATAATATAGTTTTGCTCTTCGAACTTTGCTCGACTGCAAAACGGTTATGCTTTGTATCATCGGTGAGTATAGTGGAAATATTCTTTCAACACCAACTCCATTGGAAACTTTTCGAACGCAGAATGTTTGGTTTGGTCCTTCCCCTCGACGGTATAGCACTATCCCTTTGTAATTTTGAATTCTTTCTTTATCGCCTTCAACAACTCGAACTGCAACGTTGACTATATCGCCTGCCTTGAAATTTGGTATTTTTTCAATTTCTTCTGCTCCACCAGCCTTACGCGCCTCGTTGGCTTTCTCTCTAATTAAATTCTTAACTAAATCAAGTTTATTCATTTCGACCTCATTCACAAAAAAAGAGTTACAAAATTACAAATAATTTTCGAATAAAAAAATCCTATGTTTTCCATAATTTTCGCAATTACTTTTTATAAAACAATTTAAAATACGATTAATAATGAATGATTTCAAAAAATTCTCAGAAAACGAACTAAATTTATTTTCCATAAAAAACTATTGAAACAAGGAACAAAGTGCAACTACACAAACCTTAACTTCGCTAAGCAAAACATAAGTTCGTCAAAATAACCTTGTTTTTCTGTCTTTCTAAAATATTGAGGCGACCTTGCCCCTTTTGACCTTCACTCCTTGAAAACGAGAGTGAGAAATGCTTTTACATACACATTTTACAAGCTACTTTGGCTTTCCCCTTTTTCTTTCTCAACTTCTTGAAGATGGGTAGTGTTCGTGTGCAAACAAAAGAAAGAGTCTTGCCAAGCCGTATGAAGTACGGGCTTCTCAGCTTTAGTGAGAAGAAGTAGTGGGGGAAGCATTGTCGGGGGGAAGAACAAGCAAGTCTGCTTGCGAAACCGTGGGGAGCAAAGGCAATCAGCCGGGGTGAATAGAGTTGTAGACACATTCATTTTCGGTAAAGGATTGATGGCGACAATACCTTTTTCAACTCTCTTTGGAACAAAAAAAAATGAAAAACTTGTATTAGCCCTTCATATTGAAACCAGCAGTTATGCCTTAGCTTTCTTTATAACGAAGTGGTTGGGCAATGAATGAGGTAAGAGTTTGTAAATCTTTTGCTCGTTTTTTTTCAAATGAGCAAAGTTGTGGTATTTTAAGTGTTTTTTTGTACTGGGTTGGTTATTTTTAGTGAAACTTAAAAAATTTTCTCTTTGATATTAAAAGAAAGGAAAGCAAATTCGAGAATTAAGAGTAACGAAAAAAATAATTTTTTTGAGTTATCGTTTAAGTTGGTAAGCCATTTTCGATGGCGTGTTTTTTTATTATTTAAGTGGTTTTCTATGGCAGAGGTTGTTTATTTAACCGAGGAAAGATATTTAGAATTGCAAAAGGAATTAATCGAACTGAAAACCAAGGGGCGCAAAGAAGTTGCCCAAAAAATTGCCGAAGCCCGTTCGCACGGCGACTTGTCCGAAAATGCCGAGTACGATTCTGCAAAGCATCAACAAGAGCTTTTGGAAATGCGTATTGCCAAATTGGAAGAAACTTTAAGCAAAGCCCAAATTATTCGCCCCGAAGAACTTCCAAACGATAAAATATACATTCTTTCAAAGGTTAAAGTCAAAAACTTGAAACTCAATAAAGTGTTTGAATATACACTTGTAAGCCCAGAGGAAGCCGATTTCGAACGAGGGAAACTTTCCGTAACTTCCCCGATTGGTAAAGCCTTGCTTGGGAAAAAGCCTGGAGATGTAGTGGAAGTAAATATTCCAGCGGGGAAAACCCAATTCGAGATACTAGAAATAAGCAGATAAAACTTGATGAAAAGTCAAGAAGCCGAGAATTTCTCGAAGGACGAGGATTTTGCAATTGTGCAAGAAATTCTCGGCGGCAACATTAATTTGTTCGAAAAACTTCAAAACAAATACAAAAAACCGCTTTCCCTTTTGATTAGTAGGATGGTTCATAATAGCGAAGATGTTCGCGATATTGTTCAAGAAACATTCATCCGTGCATATACTAATTTAAAATACTTTAAAAAAGAATTTTCTTTTCATTCTTGGTTGTTCAAAATTGCATCGAATTTGTGTATTGATTACCTTCGAAAGAAAAGGATTCAAAAAATATCGATAGAACAACCTTATTCCACTGGAGAAGACGATAGACATTTCGACTATCCCGACACAGAATCCGACACTTACAACAAGATAATATTAAGTGAAAGGAATAATGCTCTTTATCAAGCAATAGAAATGCTTCCCGAACATTACCGTCAAGTAATTATTCTTCGTCATTTCGAAGAACTCGATTACCAAGAAATTTCCAAAAGACTTTCTCTCCCTCTTGGAACTGTAAAGGTTCAACTTTTTCGTGCAAGAAAGGCATTGCTCGATATTCTTAGAGGGAAAAAATTTGAGTTTGGTACTTAATCTTTATTCGAACTAAGTTATTCACTTGCGATTAAGAAATGAATAATCCAAATTATTTGTTAAAAACTATTTAGTTATTTAAAGACTTAACTAAAATAACTTACCATACTTTAATAATTAATTGAAAATCCTTCCCGCTTTTTTCTATAATTTTTAATGGTAAAAGGCAATTGCTTTCAATTGAAGATAATTAAAGTCTAAATATTTTATAATAAAAATCGTTAATTGGAATTACAAAATTTGAGTAGTAGTTATGGTGGATATTAGGGAATTGAACGAAAGGATTCAAAAGGAGAGTTCATTTGTCGACGCAATTCTTTTGGAAATAGGCAAAGTTATCGTTGGTCAGAAAAGTATGGTGGAGCGTTTGCTGATTGGATTACTTTGCAACGGACATATACTTTTGGAAGGTGTTCCGGGACTTGCAAAAACTCTTGCAATCAAAACACTTGCTTCGACAATTAATGCTTCTTTCAGTAGGATTCAATTTACACCCGATTTGTTACCAGCAGATTTAATTGGTACTATGATTTATAGTCAAAAGAACGAGACCTTTACAGTTCGAAAAGGACCAATTTTTGCAAATTTTGTTCTTGCCGACGAAATCAACCGTGCCCCAGCAAAGGTGCAAAGCGCACTACTCGAAGCAATGCAAGAGCGGCAAGTTACAATTGGCGACAATACTTTTCCACTTCCAGACCCATTCCTTGTTATGGCTACCCAAAATCCTATTGAGCAAGAAGGTACCTATCCTTTGCCCGAAGCCCAAGTCGATAGATTTATGTTGAAAGTTGTAATCACATATCCAAGCCGCGAAGAAGAACTCTTTATTGTCCGAGAAAATCTTGCCCAAGAGTTTCCGAAAGCCAATCCAGTTGTAAATCCAGAGGACATCCTTCGGGCTCGTTCCTTGGTCAAAGAAGTTTATATGGACGAAAAAATAGAACAATACATACTCGATATAGTTTTCGCAACTCGATATCCAGAAAAGTATGGTTTGGAAAAAATTAAACCTTGGATAACTTATCCAGCCTCGCCCCGGGCCTCGATATATTTAGCCCATTCTGCAAAAGCCTATGCTTTTATCAAACGCCGAGGCTACGTTGTGCCCGAGGATGTACGAGCCCTATGTTTGGATGTACTCCGTCATCGCATAGGACTTTCGTACGAAGCCGAAGCAGAAAATGTTACGACCGATGACATAGTAAATGAAATTTTGCAAAAAATAGAAGTACCGTAACAGAAAATGGAAGCAACCGAACTTTTTCGAAAAGTTAGAAAAATTGAAATAAAAACACGGAAACTTTCGCAAAATATATTTTCCGGCCAGTACCATAGTGTTTTTAAAGGTTATGGTATTGCTTTCAGCGAGGTTCGCGAGTACCAAATTGGCGACGATGTTCGACTTATCGACTGGAATGTTACCGCGCGTTTTAATCACCCTTATGTAAAAGTTTTCGAGGAGGAACGCGAACTCACATTAATTTTGCTCATCGATGTTAGCGGTTCCGAATCTTTCGGTACGCGTGTACATTACAAGCGAGATTTGATTGCAGAGGTTTCCGCTGTGCTTTCGTTTTCTGCTTTACAAAACAATGATAAAATTGGGGCAATCCTTTTTTCCGATAAAGTAGAAAGGTTTATTCCACCGAAAAAGGGTAGAACACACGTTTTGCACATCGTTCGCGAACTATTAAATTTCGAACCAAAGTCTAAAACTACTCGAATTGAAAATGCTTTGCAATTTGTTTTCAATACTATCAAAAAAAGGGCTATTGTGTTTGTTTTATCAGATTTTCTCGATACCGAATTCGAGAATGCTTTGAAAATAGTGGCTCGGAAACACGATACAATTGCTATCCAAGTTTCCGACAAACGAGAGTATGAACTTTTGCCCCTTGGATTAATATACATTCAAGACGCTGAAACTGGCGAAACTTTCTGGTTCGATTCCAACGACAAACAAGCTTTGAAAAATTACCAACTCTGGTGGCATTCACGACAATTGCGCCTTCAAGAACTATTTCAAAAGTATAATATCGACCATATCCAATTACATACTGGGGAATCTTATATTGAACCTCTTATAGAGTTTTTCCGTAAAAGAGGTAGAAGGTTCTGAATATGAATTACTCCCTAAAAAGGCAAATAATTGCATTTTTGTTTTTGGTTCCTTCGTTTCTTCTCTCCCAAGAAGTTAAGGTCGAAACAAAAATCGACACTAACAAAATTCTTATTGGTGACCATATTAGTTTAAATCTTCTTGTTCGTTCCAAACCACCAACCGAAGTTATTTTTCCAGAATTGAAAGATTCGCTTGGGAAATTCGAAATTATCGAAATAGGTAAAACCGACACGAGTTTGATTAACGACGAGTTGGTGCTCAAAAAGAAAATTAAACTAACTATTTTCGACAGTGGTTACTACTATATTCCATCGCTCAATATTCTTTACCTAAAAAAGGGAGTAAACCAATTCGCGAATATTTCTACGGATTCTTTTCCAATCTTTGTTAAGGGAATAGAAGTAGACACAACGAAAGACATAAAAGACATAAAAGACATAGCCGAAATACCTTATACAATTTGGGATTTCATTCCCTATGTTCTAATTTTGGTTGGAATTGCTGTTTTTGCCTATTTTATTTATTTCTTTATTAGGAGAAGGAAAAGAAAACCAGAACTGGCAGAGGAATTAAAACTTCCTCCACATATTGTTGCATTGCAAGAACTTAAGCAACTCGACAGCGAAAAACTTTGGCAAAAAGGCGAAATTAAACAATTCCACATACGCTTGACCGAAATTATTCGTAAGTATATTGAGAGACGATTCGAGATTCCAGCACTTGAAATGATTAGTCGTGAGATAATCGACAATCTGTTTAAAATTAACAACTTGGAAGCAGAATTAATCGAAAAATTGCGTCGTTCGTTCGAAATTTCAGACTTAGTTAAGTTTGCAAAGTTTGTTCCTTTGCCCGACGACCATACATTCTGTTTAAAAGTCGCTTTTGAATTTGTTGAAAGCACTATACCCAAAGTGGATGTCGAACAAGAACCCCAATCAAAATGAACATTTGGAGCATACATTTTGCAAATCCCGAATATCTTTGGTTTCTGTTGCTAATTCCAATTATTATTATTTGGTATTTTTTCAACCAAAAGAAGTTATTTGTACCTCTCAAATTCTCGACAATTGAAGGCTTCCAAAGAACAAAACCAAACTACAAAGTACGCCTTCGTCATTCTCCATTTATTCTGCGGATTATTGCTTTGACTCTATTTATTATTGCCCTTGCAAGACCACAAACCTCAAGTTCAGAGAAAGAGATAGAAACCGAAGGTATCGATATTGTTATTACTTTGGATATTTCTGGTTCGATGCTTGCAGAAGATTTCAAACCCAACCGACTTGAAGCAGCAAAAAAGATAACCGAAAAGTTTATCGATGCAAGGAAAAACGACAGAATTGGCCTTGTCATCTTTAGTGCAAAAAGTTTCACCCAATGCCCTATAACTGTTGACCATTCTATATTGAAAAACCTTATGAAGCAAATCAAGTCTGGCTTGATAGAGGATGGAACAGCAATAGGAATGGGACTGGCTACTGCTGTCGATAGATTGAAAGACAGCAAGGCTAAAAGCAGAGTTATTGTTTTATTAACCGACGGTATCAATAATACTGGTATTATTTCGCCCTTAACCGCTGCGGAATTAGCAAAAAACTTTGGAATTAGAGTTTATACTATTGGTGTAGGAACTATCGGAAAAGCACCTTATCCCTTCCAAACTCCCTATGGAATTCAATATATGAATGTTGATGTGGAAATCGACGAACCGCTATTGAAGGAAATTGCTCAAAGTACTGGCGGAAAATATTTTCGCGCAACCAACAACAAAGCATTGGAAACAATTTACAACGAAATCGATACAATGGAAAAAACAAAAATCAAGCAAACTATCTTCACAACATTTACCGATAGATTTTTTCCATTTGTCCTTGGGGGGAGTATTGTTTTTCTCTTTGAATTACTACTTCGTTTATTCGTATTTCGCAAAATTCCATAATGAAAAAAGAAGTTGACTTATTAATTGTAGGGCTTGGAAACCATAGCGATATTTACCTCGAAACAAGGCACAATATTGGCTGGATGGTTGCAAGTGCTTTTGTTCAAAAACATAAAGGTAATTTTATTCCCTTCGCTCCGGAATATTATCTTGCCAATGTTACTTTTGCTGGGAAAAACATTCTTGCACTTCTACCAAGAACTTATATGAACAATTCTGGATTGGCTGTAAAATTAGCAACCAAAAAGTTCAATATTCAAAGCGAAAACATTTTAGTTGTTTGCGACGAATATAATTTCCCCCTTGGAAAAATCCATTTAAAAGACAGTGGTGGCGACGGAGGGCACAACGGTGTTGCATCTATTATCGAGCATCTTCAAACTCAGAACTTTTTGCGCCTACGCTGTGGAATTGGTAGAAACTTCGGGAAAAATGAACTGGTCGATTACGTCCTTTCGCCATTCGAACCAGAAGAAATCCCTATTCGAGATGCTATGATAAACCGTGCTATCGATGCGATAGAGTACTTGCTTATTAAGGGGAAAAGCCGAGCAATGAGCGATGTTAACTCCGAAAAACTCTGGAAAATCGAACCAGACAATAAAAAGTAATAATCCCAAAAGAAAGAGAACCACAATTTTCACAGAAACAAATTTCTATCCTACAAACGTTATCATTAACTAAAAACCAAATTGAATTAAATATTTCTACCAATACAAAAAATTTTTTTAAGCGATTGTCAATATGCTCTTGTCAAAGCTGCTAACCAAATCCGACTAAACCCCAACAACTCTAACTCCGAACGCACCTACCCCCAGAACAGAAATTCAAAGGAACTCAAACGCAAGAATGACAACATTTTTCAATCCACTTGCTTGGGGAGGGTAACATAAAATAAAAAATAGATTGTTCATTACTAACCAAAAATGTTTAACAAGATTAATAAATAAAACATTTCGGAGTTAATGAAACAACAATTAAGATGTTGAAAAACAGAAACTTAT
>JAOAEE010000046.1 GCA_026416955.1 Ignavibacteria bacterium
CAAATTCAAATTTCCGAATCTTCGAGTTTCAGTTCTTATGTAGAACAGCAAGATGGGATACCTGGAAATGTTACTTCCTATCGTGTTTTAACAAGCTTAACAGATAAAAAAACGTATTACTGGCGAATAAGGGCATATAGATGTAATCCTCGTCAATATGGAAATTGGTCCACCGTTTGCAGTTTTAAAATTAACTTACCTTTGACCGCACCAACTAATCTGAGAGTTTCTTTTATCGATACAAACCAAAGGAAAGTTACCCTAGTTTGGGATGCAGTAAGCGGTTCTGGTATAACCTACAAAGTTTTTAGAAAAAAAAGTAATGAAACTAATTTTAGAGAAATTGCAACTGGTATTTCTAGTAATGAATATACAGATTTCGGTTTAGAATTTGGAGTAACTTATTATTATGTAGTTATTGCTGTAAAAGAAGGAAAACAAAGTGAGCAATCAAACCAGGTTGAAGTAAAGCTTGTAAGAAATAATCAAGATCCAAACCCACCTCCACAAAAATGTTATTATTATCCAAACATAAAAAAACCTATTTTGAAATTCTGTGGCGAATACACTGGAATAGCTGAAAATAAAATAGAATTCAAAAATAAGTTGATAATTAACGAGATTTTAGTTCTTGAAGGAAACACAATAATTGACACCACAAAATTTGAGTTAAAATTTAATGGAGAAATATATATCGAAAATGTAAAGTTACCAGGTAAAGTTGAAGTTGGGAAACTCGTTATTTATGAGGGTGAATATTTTTGTTCCTTTGAGGATACTAATCTCATTACAAACAAAGATATTCAAAAGTTTAAAAAAGCAGATTACTTTGCTGGAATAAAATTAATACCCACAAAATTGGTCTTTTCAGGTGGGATTGCATCAACAAAAATAACTATGGCTGCTGAAATATGGTTAGAACACACAAAAAATTGCAATGACAGAAGAAGAAGGACAAGATTTGAGATACAAAATTTAGAAATATATAAAAATTCCTCAACTGGTAACTTTGAAGTCGCTTTTAAAGGAGGATTAAATGGGCTCGGGTTTGGACTCGACCAATTAGATGGAAGCAAAATTGACGTTTGTTTGAACCAATTGTTAGTGGAATTCCGGTCAGACCAAAATAAAATAGACTTTGATGGTACTTTTAATTTTGACTTACTAAGCAATTCAGCAGAACTTACCTTTGGTGTAACTTTTATTGAGGGTTGTTTTAATCGAGGGAAATTAGGAGTAGCAATAGATAAACCCATCCCACTAGGTAATCTTCCTTTGGGAATATCTGGTTTTGGAGGCGAGGTGGATGGTTTATGCGAGGGGAACAAGAAGCTTAGTTTCTGGGGTGCCACCAAACCTATCGCTTACCCTAACCTATTCGAACTTGGTTTGGAAGCTACTCTAAATTATGATACAAAGGTTTTTCTGAATAGCAACGTCGAAATTAAAGCCAATGCAAAAATATGGAAACAAAAAAGTTCTGAAGATTGGATTGGTAATGGTATGTTAAGAGGGGCTTGGTATTTCAATAAAAACACACTTGAGTTAAATGGGAATTTAAACTTTATAGAATACAAAGACGAGAACGATAACGAAGATTACGTTATCAAAGGGAACGGTGATATGCTTATTTACACTGAAAAATCTAATGATATTAATTTTAACGGTGAAATTAAAGGATCTATTACTATTCCAAAATTGAGGAAAAATGAAGGGCTATTTTGCATCGAGTGTCCCTTAATTGATTTGTATAACCAAGAAATTGGAGGCCGCGCAATCTTTGCTAATGCTAATTTTAACAAAGAAAAAATTGCTGCTGTATTAGACTTTTCAAAGCTGTCCCCATCTATAGGTAAACTCGATTTTTACTTCGATTTTGCAAAACAACAATTGCAGTTGGGTCCTTTACTTGTTAAACTCCGTAACCAAATAGGTCCTAAAAATTCAAGCGAGCTGATTTTGAATCTTGTAAAAAAAGACACGATTCTAATTGACGGAAATATCGAAAAAGTTATTTGGGAGATAACTGTAAAAGATTCAATACCAAATTCTTATATCACATCTCCTCTTAATAAATCATTTCTATCAACTGACAGTGTTGCTAATGTATTTTATCTAACCAGAAAAGATAATAAAAGAGTTTGGTGGATAGTCAACAACCCTATTCAGGGAAATTGGATATTGACAATACAAAACTTCTCAATTGTTGATAGTTTTAATATTTATGTCCAAAAGAAAAAAACAGTCCCAAATTTCAACATAAACTTAATTAATGATAAAATTACCATTCTTTGGAATGAAGTAGATGACGGAACTATTAAATTTTTTGCCGACGATGATTCTATTGGATACAACGGCTTTTACTTAGGTTCAATATTATCTAGCGGAAAAAGTTTTACATATATTATACCTGATACATTTAAAATGTGTAGTTTTTACTTGTATTATATGTATTATGATAAGAATGGAAATTATATTCAAAAGGGATATTTAACTCCCAAATTCAATAATCCAAAACCAATTTTAAATTCTCCAAATTATGTAAAAGCAATTTATCATCCTCATTTAAATTCAACAATAATTAAATGGAATTGTTCTCCAAACCATTTGATAGAAGGTTTTCTAATTACTTCCGTTGAAATTAACGGTAAAGAAAACGTATTGGGCGTGGTTAATAAAGGTGTTTTTGAATTTAGTATTAATGATAATTTATCAAATAAAGTAATAAAAATTTATTCCTTTGATATTAACCTCAACAAAAGTTGTCCATTTGAGACTCTGGTTTTAACCAATGAAATTGTTTTTGAAAACTGCGATAAAACTTCTAAACCCGTACAATTTAAATATATAAACGTTCCTGCAAGCAGCAGAGGAACTGTGGTAAGAATTGATGTAGAAACTGGAGAAGTTATTGGTGAATACTACACTTATCCAAATGGTCAAGGCGATCCATCTCGGACCACTGTAGATGCTTGGGGGAACCTGTGGGTGGGTAATAGAACAACTAATGCTGGATTAACAAAAATTGCCCTAGTTGTAGGTGGAACAAGGTGTGACTCTCTTGGAAGGCCTAACCCCAATGGACAATATCTAAAACCACCTTTTGATTGGGTTAGTGTCGGAGATTGGCGAAACCTGGACAGAAATCGAGACGGTTTAATTAAGACATCAAAAGGTCTGCAAAATATCCTTCGTTGGGAAAATTTAAACTTGCCGCCAGAGGATGAATTAATCGTCTTTTGCAAAATCTTCAATTCAGAAGATCTAAACAATATTCGTCATATTTCGGTTGATTTAGACAATAATATATGGGTGGGTGGATTTTCTTTTCCAATCTCTCAAGGTTATACAATAATTAATAATTCAAATGGTGATATTTTAATGCCTATCACAAAATACAAAGCTGGTGGTTACGGAGGATTTGTAAATTCGTCTGGCTTTTTGGTTTCTTCTGGGCATCAAAACGGTATTTTAATTCTGAATACAAAAAAACCCAGCTTTTATTTTGTCGACCCAAATGTTAAAATTTACGGTTGCTCCCCAGCGTTAGAGGAGAATATGTTCTGGGCAACCCATCTGGAAAGTAATAAGATTCTAAAATACAAGATAGATACAGTTAATAAAAAGTGCACTCAAATACTTGAAAGAGAAATTTTACCCCAGTACGGTCGAGGTATTTGCGTATCCAGAAAAGATGGAAATGTTTGGATAGCATCTTCAATCGGATCTGGTAAACACGTCATTAGATTCAATCCAAATAACAATAAGGTTGATACTATCCTTTTATCCTCCGAAACAACCGAACCAACTGGAGTTGCTATTGATTACAATGAAAATGTTTGGGTAACAAATAGACAAACCCACAATGTGATGAGAATCAATCCAAAGACAAATAAAGTTGAGTTAACCATTGATTTAGGTCCGGGCGCAGGACCTTATACTTATAGCGATATGACTGGATATGTTCTTTCTAATTTTACACTTCCAATACTCTTAACAGATGATACTTTGGATTTTGGGACAATTACTTGCGACAATATTAATCTAGTAAAAAACTTGGAAATTTGTAATTCTGGATATAGGGACCTTATTATTTTTTCAATTGATAAACAAAAAAAATTAAAACACTTTACATTAGTAATTGATTCATCCACATTTCCTATCATTGTTCCTCCTGGAAAAAAAGTCAAAATCAAAATTCGTATTGATACATTGATTTCAGGAAATTTTGAGGAAACTCTAATTATCAAATCGAATGGTATGAATATTATAGATTCTATAAAAAAAGTTGTCGTAAAAGGTAGAATTTTGTTGCCCAATTATATTGCAAATGTAAAAGATACGACAATAATAAATTGTTTAACACTTGAAAATATGAAGACAAAAGAAATATATTTAATAATTAGGGACATTAACAATAGTTCTATCCGCTCGAAAGCTTTCACACGATTGATATCCAATGGTGCAATTCATTTAGATTCAGATACAATAAATTTTGATAATAATTCCTCTAGGCTTAGAGTTAATATCTTGCCGGGATTTGAAGACCTTTATGAAGAAATTATTTTCAAAAAAGATTGTTATAGCTACGACACAATAAAAATTAGAGTGAAATATAATTCCTCTTACTATTTTAGGACACTAACAAGACGGCCGTCGCAACAAACGTATAAAGAAGACACTATTCAATTTAAGATTACATCTCCAGATTTACCAAGCGTTTACGAACTCAAACTCCCTGCTGTTGATACTTCGGGTAAAACTGTGCTTAAAACAAGAATCAAAACCTACTACCTACTCGACACATTACTTTATTGTAGTGGCTTCGATTTAATTTTCCCAGAAAAACCTAAAGTTGAAAGCTTTGATACTAAACCCAAACTATTATTCATATTGAAATTAGACTCTGTTGTATGTAAAAATTCCAAGACTGGTTTTCTTTATAAAGATACCTTATTAAAGTTAAGAGAACCATTTATTTTAGATACAATATTTTTAATTTCTGCATATTACACTATCGAAAATATTTTAAACGTAGAATTTACATTAAGCGAATCGATAAACTTGACTACATCGCCCCAACCTGCTGATAAATTTTTACTAGTAGGTATTCCATTTTTAGACTCACCAACAGATATTACTATTAAAGTCTATAACTTCATAGGTGAAGAAGTTTATCAATTTAATGGTCATTTACATTCAAACTTATTATCAATATCAACCGAAATGTATCCTGAAGGAATTTATTTGTTATTTATTAAAATGAAGGATAACATTTTTAAAACAAAATTTTTTGTTAGTCATTGAGGTGAAATATGAAACCATCATTTACATTACTATTTTTTACTATTTTTTTATTTAAATATCATATATTTGCTTTTAACGAAATTGATCCTAACGATACTTCTCGAAACGTTGTCATTACACACATTTTTCGAAATAAAGAAGATTTTACTGAGTTCAATAAAATTTTTCACACAGGAGTCACATATCGAATTACTTTCGTAGGTAAATATCACATTTGGGAAAACTTTAATCCTCAATTCGGCATAGACGCTCTATATTTTCAGGATATCCCCATTTTTAAAACTAACAATCCCAAAAATGATTCTATCAATCAATCCATGGTTAATCAGGTGCTTTCTAAGAAAATACCACTTTATTACGACACAAAAGTAAGAATACCAAACCCTCTTAACTTTGGTGGTTACTTTATTACATTTAACCCATATTATGACCAAGGATTACGAGTAAATAATA
The DNA here is from genome assembly GCA_026416955.1 of Ignavibacteria bacterium. Taxonomy (GTDB): domain Bacteria; phylum Bacteroidota; class Ignavibacteria; order Kapaibacteriales; family UBA2268; genus Naka2016. Next base: position 5,761 of record JAOAEE010000046.1, read on the forward strand.
AAACCATCAATTCTTATAATCTAACTTTTGCAGATTCTTCGAAGAGTATTTATCAAATTACAATCGAAGGAGATAATAAAAATTATAACTTCAAATTTTTAAATTTTGTTACTCTTGAATCGAACGAAAGAATTTCGACTGATTATTTATCTGGGGACTTTTATATTTACATAAGAAGTTTCCCTAGAAAAGATACTTGCCAAACTTTTATTAGAAGTAGAGGTAATTATGTTGAAGTTCAAATTGATTTTGCAGAAATTGTAGTGGATACCACTTATTTAAAGGGGATAACTAACTTGCTAAAAAGGCAATCTCAAAATATACGACAAAGAAAATTTACATTACGTTCACAACGAAATTTCTATTGTATTGATTCAATAGAATGTCAAGTTCCGATTAAAAATAAGAATATATTATTATTAGTAGATAGATCTAATACTATGGACCAAATTGTTGGGCAAGGTCTGAAAAAGAAAATCGAAATTGAAAAACAGTTGATTCAAAACTTTGTAAATACCACCATTTTGCCAACCGATAGCGTGGCATTGATAACATTTAATACTTCCTATGAGTTAATTAATTGGACGAACAATAAATCCCTAATTTTAGATAAAATTAACAAATTGGAGCCCTCTGGAAACACTTTATTATATAAATTTCTACTAACTGCCTTGGAATTTTTGGACCGCTCACCAAAACTAAACAAGGCATTAGTTGTTTTCTCCGATGGAATAAATCAACCCCCTTATTTTGATAGTACTTTTCTTTTCGAACATTTGATGAAACATATCTGGAAATATAAGCATATCCCTATTTATTTTGTTGTAATTCCTTCTAACCCTAGCAAGGACAGAGATATTGGCTTACAAAGATTGTGGATAATTAAAAATACCCATTCAAATTCAATTTTTTACTCCCCAGATAATATTTCGGATTTAGAGACTTCGATCCAAAAAATTACTGAGGATCTTTCTGAAGAACTATGTTGTTCTATTTTCCTCGAAATCCCTAATCCTTGTATTGGGAAAAAACCTAATGAAATTGTTTATCTTGAACTACTTTACTCACCTATTGAAAAAGACACTATTGTAATATATAAAATTCCAGTTTATTGCAAAAATGTCATTTCTAATGTTTTCTATAGTTGTCTGCGGTTGAAAAGTATTGAGGAAAAGTACTATAAAGACAATGATGTTGTTCGAATGAAATACCTTTTTGTAAACGAAGGTAATTTACCTTTGACAATTTCCTCATTTGAAACGGAAATTCCAAACCTTACATTTTCGAGACCCTTACCATTAGAGATTCCACCATTTGACTCAATAATTATTGAATTCTATTTTAATAGAAAACCCATTTTAGAGAAAGACTATATTAAAGTAATTAAAAACTCAAATTGTGGCGATTCTTTGATTTCTTTAAAATTTTTAAATAATTATTCTAATTTCGATGAAATAAGCGAGAAAAGATTTGACTTTGTGAAACTATCTAATAATATTTTAGAAATTTATCCAAATCCTATTGATGGTGACGATTATCTTACATTAAATTTGTCAATCTTAAATACTAGTCCCATTCAAATTAAATTGTTCGAACATAATGGAAGAATGTTGTACTCTTGCATTTATCAACCCGAGCATCCCGGAATTCATACTCAAAAATTGTTCGTGGGTAACTTGTCCGCTGGGATCTATTTTATCCAAATAATTGCCAATGGCAAAATAGAGACTAAACCTTTTGTAATTTATAGATAGTTTATCTATAGGATATGTTACTATGAAACACTTAAAATTTATTTTTGTGTTTTTAATTATAGTTTCTCAAACTCTGTATTCACAATCGTCAATGACAATATACCCAACTAAAGATGCCTATACTGAAGCTAAAAACGGGAAAGCAAACTATAATGGGCAAAATATCAAACTTGGTTACCAATCACCACCAAATTACAATCAATTCTATCCAGCGTTCTTTTTCCAAATGCCAAACAACATTAATTCTTCCCAAGTAGATTCAGCAAAGTTGTATTTAACCAAAATAGAAGGAAGCGGGACACAAACTGAAGTCGTTGGCCTTTATATAACTGCGAATTGGGAGGAAAATTCAATTACAAGCAACTGGCTTAATTCCAATGTTAGCTATACTGGTTTTGACAAGGTAAACAACGTAACTGGAGATTTAGTTTTTCCGATGACTATTGCTGTAAAAAAATGGTTAGATAACCCAAGTACAAACTTTGGATTTGCTCTCTATCCCGAAGCTTTTTCTCCCACGACGGTATTTATTTATTACGATAAGGAGAATGGAATAGGTGGACAAAAACCTAGATTAGTTATTTGGTATAAAGAGCATAAACCAACAAAGAACATTCAAATAATTGAACCAAATAAGAATACAGTATGGACCCAAAGTAATCAGTACCTAATAAGATGGACAGCAAACTATTCCCTTCAAAGGGTTAATTTATATTACAAAGCAGTAACAGACCCAGTTTTTATTCCCTTAAATGACAATCCAATTTTGAACAATTATTCTTTTAAATGGTCAACTCCGGAAATGTACAAAGAACAAGTAATTGTAAAGGTTGAAGATGCTGATGACCCAAATATTTATGCAATAAGTGACGTCTTTTTGTTAAAACCCCCTTCCTCTGAATTCAGACCTAACCCTGATGGTTTCAATTTTGCCAACACTCGTGAAAATATGTGGCCATCAAACGATTCTTTTCCCACTTATGCTATGTTCTTGAATACTTTTGGCTTGGAAAATAACCCTGAAAATTTCGAAAGATACCGGAATTTCAGGATGAATTGGAGAGGTTCTTGCTATGGTTTTTCTCTTGCTTCGTTACTTAGATATTGTGATTACATCACTCCAATTTTAGGTTATCAAAGAACTTATGATGTTCCTCTTAACCAGCAATCAAGGGATTTAGTTAATAAGTATTTTTTGTATCAATGGGATAGAGATGTTGGAAGACTTAGAAATACTTTACTTACCCCCAACTTCGATCCTAGAAGTTGCATTAAAATGTTGAAGGATATGTTCAAACTCGATAGACAACATAATCAACCGTTAGCACTCTACTATATTGTTAATGATAGTATTTTGGGAGGACATTCTGTTGTTCCTTACCGTGTGTCAAGCGTACATAATACTTTCGACACAATCTTTGTCTACGACCCCAATTTACCTGGTAATTCTAATGCGTACATTTTAGTCGACAGTACAAATAATATTTGGAGATATCCTTCTACGGTTTCTAATTTTAATGAAGATTGGGTTGGTGCTTGGGGATTATTTCCAGACTTAGTCGTTTCAACTTTTAGAAACAGAGGTCCTAACTTCTTTTTATTACCAAAAGAATACATTGTTTTTGGAAATGATTATACTTTGAGTAACGATACCTTTAAAGTTGATATTTTCTTCTCTGGTGAACTTATATTATCTGTATATAATAAGAACAATGAAGTAATAAGCAATTTTGACATAAATCCAATTAAGAAAAATGTAAATGCTTATCCTATAATCCCTTTGACTGGTGGGCGGACAAAAGTTGTTGGATTTTATCTTGATCAAGTAGGTTACGATTTTGTAAATTTGAGTTACAAATTTCTTGATGGCAAAACTGTAAATTTTGGTTGCTTCACACCAAATTTATCAATTTCTTTAAGTTCAACTGGTGAAACAAATGGTATTGCCTCTTTTAAATTAGATTACCAAAAAGATAGCCTAATTCAATTCTCCCAAACAAATATTAATAATTATGATTTACTAATTATGCATAAAGACCAACTTTCAATTAAACAAATCAATTTTTATAATTCTTTTCTTAGAAAAGGAGATTCTCTTTCAATTAGGTTACTTAATAATGCAAAACAAATTGTTTTAACAAACAAAGGTTCTGATAAGACATATAGAATTTCTTTTAAACTAAATAAAAATAGTTTTTATTACCATAACTCAATAATAGAATTTAAACGAAATCAAACTCATATTTTTATTATTGAAGATTGGAACAATCTTCAAGACAATTCAAAAAAATTAATACTGAAAAAAATTGATGGTAGAAATATTGTTGAAACCGACTTAAGGTCTGGCAAAACAACGAATGTAGAAGACGCTACTAATTTCAAATCTGACTTCAATATTAGTTACAATGCTGCTAACAATTCTCTTGATATCTTTTACTCAACCCCAAATCCATTACTTGCCGATATTATTATTTTTAACCTTTTGGGGAATAAGGTACTTTCACAAAGCAAAATATTATTTAAAGAATCTACGAATAATAAGTATGAAGTTGATGTTTCAAATTTGTGCTCTGGTGCTTATTTTTGTATACTTATTACCCCTAATAGTTCAATAACTTATAATTTCTTTATTTTAAAATAATTTTCTTATTTAGAACCATAAAATTACTTTTAATATTACTGTTTTTAGAAATAGTGTATTATTGTTTTTTTTATTTTTTAATGTACTTTTAGAACAATTTGCTCTTTTTTCACATTTTCGCTTTTATAGATAGAATTTATTTATTTTTTATTAAACCTTTTATGTTTATTACTTTTGTTGAGAAAAAAATTAAATTAATAAAACTATTTTCTTCGATTATTTTATTTACATAAAAAAATGTAAAGTTTATTATAAGAAAATCATATTTTAGAAAATCATATTTTAAAGCCAATATTTCAGTTCACAATATTATTTGTAAGCCGTCGTAGGAAAGGTGAATATTGTTTGGAAGTTCCTTTTCGCATTTGGAATGAAGAATTTGGTGGGCAATATGAATAAAGTAGGTGGTTCGAGCTTTGATAACTTTTGCAACACGGATTGCCTCTTCTAAATTATAATGGGTGGAATGTTTATCGTATCGTAGTGCGTCCAAAATTAAGTAATCCAAACCCTTCATTTTCTTGATTGTTTCTTGGGGTATATGATTTGTATCGGTGCAATAAGCCAAGTTCCCTATTCTGAAACCAAGAACTAGCATCTTCCCGTGAAAAAGTTTTAATGGTTCGAATCGGATGTTACCAATTTGAAAAGGTTCTGTATCTATTTCATTCAATACAAGTTCGGGCAACCCCCCACCAATTTGTTCTGGTTCTTCAAAAATATAGAAAAAAGTCCTCTTTATTCTATTCAAAGTTGGTGCATTTGCAAAAATTTGGACTGGTTTCTTTGTAGTATAATTATATGCACGCAAATCGTCGAGCCCGCCTATATGGTCGAAATGTGCATGGGTGAAAACCACAGCATCAAGTTTTTCCACATTATACGTAAGCATTTGTTGGCGAAAGTCTGGGGTTGTATCGATAACAACGCTTGTAGTGTCCGATTGGACAAGTAAGGATGTTCTTAATCGCTTATCGCGTGGGTCGGTCGACAAACAAGTTGGGCATTTGCAAGAAATAGTTGGTACTCCGGATGATGTCCCGCTACCAAGAATTGTAAATCTTAATTTATTGTCAGACATGACTTTCGGCGTGATAGGAACTACGGACAAGTGGTCCGGATTCAACGTGGCGGAACCCCATTTGAATACCAATTTTGCGATATTCAGCAAATTCTTCTGGGGTAACGAAGCGGTCTACTGGTAAATGTTTGGGAGTAGGTTGCAAATATTGTCCAACAGTAAAAATATCAACCCCAACGGCGCGTAAATCTTTCATAACTTCGACCACTTCGTCGAAAGTTTCGCCAATACCAACCATCATTCCAGTTTTTGTAATAAAACCTTTTGTTTTTGAATATTCCAAAACTTTTAAAGAACGCTCGTATTTTGCTTGGGGGCGTACGATACGATACAGACGAGGTACAGTTTCTACATTGTGGTTCAGAATATTTGGCCTTGAATCCAAAACTCTTTGCAAACACTCCAAATCGCCCTTAAAATCTGGAATAAGGACTTCAATCGAGACTTTTGGGTTCAAACGACGTACTTCTTCGACAGTTTTTGCCCAAATGATTGAGCCTTGGTCGGGCAACTCATCACGATTAACGGATGTGATAACAACGTGTGTGATACCCATTTGCTGGACAGCAAGAGCAACTTTCAAAGGCTCTTCCGGGTCGATAGGTTCGGGCCGACCAGTTTTGATAGCACAAAAGCCGCAAGAGCGAGTGCATATTTCACCTAAAATCAAAAAAGTAGCAGTACCGCGTCCCCAACACTCGCCAATATTTGGACAATGGGCTTCTTCGCAAACAGTGTGCAAAGTTTTGGAACGCATCATTCTTTTCAGATTGGCAAAAGTCTCGCCCCCGGGAGCACGAACTTTCAACCATTCTGGCCTTCGGGAAAGTGCTTTTTTTTCGTTACTTTCTACAAAGTAATCTATTTTGTGCATTTGATTATCCTAAATAAGACTTAAGCGATTGGCAGCGATTAGAGTGCCGTAGTCTTCGAATTGCTTTCTCTTTGATTTGACGAACACGTTCTCGGGTTAGATTGAACTTTTCCCCAATTTCTTCAAGTGTAAGTTGTGGTGTTCCAATACCATAGAATAAACGAATAACTTCGGCTTCCCTTTCTGGAAGTGTTGTAAGCAAGCTTTCGATTTCAATTCGTAAGGATTCTTGCATAAGTTGGTGGTCGGGGGCTGGTTGTTGGTCATTTGGAATTACGTCGAGAAGTCTGTTGTCTTCGTTCTGCGGTAATGGTTGGTCGACAGATAGGTGGCGACCGGCAATTTTAATTGTTTCGTGAATATCGGCAACTGTCATATCTAGTTGTTCAGCCAGTTCGCTTGCAGTAGGTTCACGCTCGAACTTTTGTTCCAGCTCGCTGAATTTTTTTCCTATCTTGTTTAAAGCACCAACTCGATTTAATGGTAATCGAACAATTCTCGATTGTTCAGCAAGTGCTTGCAATATGGATTGTCGTATCCACCATACTGCATAGGAAATAAATTTAAACCCCTTAGTTTCGTCGAAACGGGTTGCAGCCTTAATCAAGCCAAGATTACCTTCATTAATTAAATCACCCAAAGTAAGCCCTTGATTTTGATATTGTTTTGCTACGGAGACAACAAATCGAAGATTGGCTTTTACAAGCCTTTCCAATGCTTTTTGGCCTTCTGTGCCGCCTTTTTTGATTTTCTTTGCCAATTCAACTTCTTCTTCGGGCGACAATAATTCGTACTTCCCTATCTCTTGTAAATACTTATCTAATGATTGACTTTCTCTGTTAGTATATTGTTTAGTAATTCTCATAAACAGTAACCTTTGTTTTAGACAAATCAAGGTAAAAAACGAATGAAAATTTTTTATATTTTAGTTTTTTAATTTCCAACAATTTTGAAATACTTGTTTTTATCCTTCAACAACTCTACACTTTTCTTAAAGTTGATATCTTCTTGCAAAATATAGAATCTAAATTCCTCAAAACTTACTAATCTTCTTTGGATTTCGCTTCGAAGAGCTTCTAAAATTTTTTTCTCGTTCTCTTTGACTAAAATATCAATTGGTCTGTGCAATTCTTTTTCGATTTCCTTAAGTTTCTTTTCTATCTTTGGATTTTTCTTTTGACTTTGCAATTTTTTTATGACTGTTTCAAGTTCTTTTTCTTCTTCGGACTTAAAATCTATTCCTTTCTTAATCAAGTAGTTGATAAAGGAATTCAAAAGTTTTTGGGAATTGGAAATCAGCTCTTTATCGAGTGTTTTAGTATTTTCAAGGTAGGAAACAAAAAGTGTAAACAATTGCTTAGAATATAGAAAATTAACGAACGGGTCTCCTTCTTTTTCGGTAATAATTACATCGGGTTGAATTCCTTTCGACTCTTTAACAATTCTCCCATTGCGAGTATAAAATATTGTGTCCATTGTATAAAGTCTTCCTATTTTTCCACTTGTTGTCGAGCCGAAACGGTTGCGATGTATGCTTCTTCCCGAAGGTGTAAAATACTTCGATGTCGTTACTTTGATATAGGAATTATGAGGAAGAACGGCAACGCTTTGGATAATTCCTTTGCCAAAGGTTTGTTCGCCAACAATTACTCCACGGTCGTTATCTTGAATTGCACCAGCAACAACTTCGCTAGCACTTGCAGTTCCTCTGTTGACAATTACTACAAGTGGAGTTGAAGTATCCAAAGGAGCAAGAACAGCCTTGTATTCTTTTGCTTCTTCTTCGAGGCGACCACGAGTGGACACAATTTTTGCACCCGACGGAAGGAACATTTCGCATAATTGTATTGCCGATTCCAATGTTCCGCCGGGATTGTCTCGCAAGTCGATTATTATCCCTTTCTTTTCTTTCGAAGAAAATTTATTGTATTTTTCCATTAAACTACGAACAGATTGGGGCATTTCTGGCGAAAAATGTTCAATGTTTATATAAAGAACCTTGCCACCATCTACATCAAAAATCTTATGATATGAAACATCTGGTATTTCGATTTTTCGCCTTATTGTTGTTATTCTAACCAAAGTGTCGACACCTTCTCTTTCGACTGTTATTTCAATAGAAGAATTTTCTTTGCCAGAAGTGTATCTCTTCAAAGTATCCAAATTTGCTGGCAACTTGATTTTGTCTATTGCAACAATTTTGTCGCCAATTTTCAATTGCGATAAATCCTTTGCCAACGAGTCGATAAAATCTACAACAATTAAAGAAGAATCAACAACAGAAACTACAATCCCAAGCCCAACGTATTCTTTGTTGCTCACAACTTCGTTCAGTTCACCTTCGTCGGAAAAGAAATTTGTATAAGGGTCTAACTGCATAGTTACACCGTCGAGCGCAAACTTCACTAATTCCATTGGACTAAGTTCAACGACATAACTTTTAAGCAATTCTCGAATTGCTGCACCAAAAATATCGAAGGCTTTAACAATTTCGAAATAAAGCGAATCGCTTGATTCACCTTCTTCTGCTCTTGGTAAAGATTGTAAGTATTTTATTAACTCTTCTAAATCAAAATTGTCTTCGTTCAGTGTATCGATTTCGATATCTTCTTCGGTTGTATCTTCTTGAAAATTGAAAGCGAAAGCAAGAGAATTTTCTTGGCGAGAATTTACAATTGGATTCGAAAAAAATAAAAAAATGAGAACAAATAGTATGTTCAAGGATTTTGGAAAAACGTTCATAAAATTTATTCTTAAATAATCAAATTATCTTTTAAATAAGTAATAATATTATCGACATTTATGCGAATTTGCTTCATTGTATCTCTATCCCTAATTGTAACAGTATTGTCGGCAAGACTTTGACCATCGACAGTAATGCAGAAAGGTGTACCTATTTCGTCTTGACGGCGGTATCTACGCCCAATAGCACCAGAATCGTCATACATTGCTTTGAAATGTTTTTGAACATCTTTATAAATTTTCAATGCGAGTTCTGGCATACCATCCTTGTTTACCAAGGGAAAAACTGCAACCTTGATAGGAGCAAACCTTGGGTCGAAACGCAAAACGGTTCGTTTTTCCAAATCCCCTTTTTCGGTAGGAGCCATATCCTCGTCGTAAGCATTGCAAAGCAGGGCCATAGCAGTGCGTGTTACCCCACCGCTTGTTTCAACAACATAAGGGATATAGCGTTCGTTTGTTGTTGGGTCGAAGTATTCCAACTTTTTGCCACTATATTCTTGGTGGTTTCGCAAATCATAATCTGTTCGAGAATGTATTCCTTCAATTTCGCCCCAGCCGAATGGGAAAAGATATTCTATATCGACCGCACGGTTTGCATAGTGGGCAAGTTTTTCGTGAACTTTAAATCGCAAAGTTTCTTTCTTGAACCCAAGAGAAAGATACCACTCGTATCGCTCGTTCATCCAATAATCAAACCATTCATTTTCGGTTCCCGGTTTGACGAAATATTGCATTTCCATTTGTTCGAACTCGCGTGTGCGAAACAGAAAATTTTTTGTATTAATTTCATTTCGAAAAGCTTTTCCAATTTGTGCTATACCAAAAGGAATTTTCTGGCGTGCAGTTTCGAGCACATTCTTAAAATTGACATAAATACCTTGGGCAGTTTCTGGTCGCAAATACACAACGCTCGAAGCGTCTTCGACAGCCCCAATAAATGTTTTGAACATTAGGTTGAAATATCTAACCTCTGTCCATTCTGTAGTTCCGCTAACCGGGTCTGGAATCTTATACTCAACAATTATATCGTAGTAGTCCGATGGTTTGCTTGCAGAAGAAAGTTTAGCTTCGATCTCGTTGGCAAGTTCGGTTTTATTTTTGTTTCTTAGCCTTTCGATATACTCTTCAATTAGGTTGTCGGCACGGTAGCGTGCTTTACTTATTTTATTATCAATCATTGGGTCTGTAAATTGAGCAACGTGCCCGCTTGCTTCCCAAACTTTTGGGTGCATAAGAATAGAAGCGTCTATACCTTCGATATCTTCTCGGTAGGTCATCGACTTCCACCATATCTCCTTTAAATTCCGCAGCAGTTCAACTCCAAGCGGACCAAAATCCCAACAACCATTCAATCCACCGTAAATTTCGGACGACTGAAAAATAAATCCACGCCTTTTTGCAAGCGATATAAGGGTTTCGAGCTTTACCATTTGCACACTTTAAAAAAACACAAAATTACGAAATCCAATTTAATGAATATTTATTCCTTCCTTTTCCTTTACCTCAATAAAATTTCTACCAATTGCGATAAAATCGACCAAGCACAAATTTTACTTTCGTCTTTCGTATTCGATTTTTAATACTCAAAAATAGCTAACAAAGAATTAAAAAAACAAACTGTATGAAAAAAATTACAAAGGGAAAATAACTTCAACAAGTAGTAGGCATCTACAGGAGTTGAGCAAGTAGGTTTTTTTTCTAAATTTCTTTGCGCAAGCGAGCAATAGGAATTTTCATCTGTTCTCGATATTTTGCAACTGTACGGCGAGCAACATTGTATCCACGCTTTTTAAGTTCCTCGACAATCTTTTCATCGCTATATGGATTATCTTTCGGCTCGTTGTCGATGATATCTTTAATTACTTGCTTAATAACTTTGGTGGATACTTCCTCGCCATCATCAGTCGGAAGCGACTCGCTGAAGAAATACTTCAATTCGAAAGTTCCAAACTCGGTTTGAACAAATTTATTATTTACAATTCGGCAAACAGTTGCAACATCCAAGCCGGTATCTTCGGCAATGTCTTTGTATATTAAAGGTTTAAGTGCCGATGGACCTTGAACGAAAAACGCTTTTTGCCTTGCAGCAATAGCCGTCATCACTTTCAACATTGTTGTCTTTCGCTGTGCAAGGGCTTGAAGAAGGAACTTAGCATCGTCGTATTTTGCTTTTAACCATTCACGAGTTTCTTTGTCCTTTTTATTCAAAGCAACATCCTTTCGCATTTGCTCATAGGTTTTGTTAATTCGCAAGGCAGGAATTGTACTTTCGTTTAATATTACCATCAATTCACCGGTTTCTTGGTCTTTTTCGATGAAAAAATCTGGAATAACAGTATTTAATTCTGGATGAGTATCGTCTATTCCGGGTTTTGGATTTAACTTTCTTATGAATTCAAAAGCAAGTTTAATATCTTCTTGGTTCCAACCAAACTTTCGTTGAATTGTTTGAAAATGCTTTTTCGAAAATTCTTCGTATGCTTCAGTAAGAATTTTATATGCTTGCATTTTACCCGGAGTATCGTCGGGAATTGCTTTGGTTTGAGCTATCAAGCATTCTTGAAGATTTCTTGAAGCTACACCGGGCGGGTCGAGGTTTTGTATGATTTTCAAAACCCTCTCTGCATCTTGAAGAGTTACCGGGGTAAGAAATTTTTTCTCTCCTTTTGTTGCAACATTGTTCAAAGCCAGTTCTACACTAATTTTTGCCTCGGGTTGCACTGCAAATTGGACTGCTGGATTTTCTGTGTTTACGTCGACCAATTCGGTCCGACCTTGTTCAAGATTATATTCAAGAATTAGGTTGTTTGTATCGTCGACTATTTCTTCTAATGGGGTTCGCAGATACCCATCGGAATCGACATTGCCTAGTATTTGTTCTCCGAGCAACAATTCTTCTTCGCGAAGTGGAAGCATACGAAATTGTTGAATCATTTCTTGAATAAAGGAAACTGTCTGTTTTATGGGAAAGGGTTCTTGGTCCTCGTCTTCGTAACCATCGACAATAGATTTGCGTGTTAGTACCTCGTCTTCTTGCCAAATTTTGCGATAGATATCGAAGGGGTCTCGTGCTTCGTCAATCAATGGTTCCGAAGGTTGATACTCAATTATTTCAGTAGGTTCGGACGACCCTAAAGGTTGTTCACTCTCTTGTTCACTTTCGATATCGATGGTTTCATACTCTAAACTATCGGGGGAATCGACAGCTTCAAGGAGAGGATTTTCTTGTAATTCTTCTTCTATTTTCTGTTCCAATTGTTGCAAAGGCATTTGCAAAAGTTTCAAATATTGAATTTGCTGTGGTGTAAGTGTTTGTGTTACGGTAATAGTTGTAGTAATTGTCGGTTTCATACTCATCCCCCAGATTTTGGAAACTCATTTGTATTGACACAAATCTCCTTTTCGACAAGGGTTTTGTACCATCGTTCACCAAATCTTCGTATCAAGGCATCTTTTAATGTTTCGAACAAACGAACTTGCTGTTGCATTCCATTTTCTATTGCTACTTTGCATTCCGGTATTTTCACGTAAACTAATTCAGATATGAAAAAAGAATATTCTCTTAATGGAAACAAGTGGCAAGAAATTGGTTTACGAAAATTTATTTTCCCTTGATGAAAGCATTTCTCTATCGAGCAACGGGCAATTCCATCTTCGAAATAGACAAAGACACATTCACGATTTGCAACAACATTTGTGTAGTAGTTCCCATTCCGTTTTACCCACCAACCCTCTTGAAGAATAACTTTTTTCGACTTTTCTGGTAACAATTCCCAGACTATTGGAACAATAGAATCTATTAGATTAATTTCGTTGTGTTTCAATGGAGCACCTAACTCGCCTTCGATGAAGCAGCAAGCGCCCTTGCATCGGGAAACATCGCAAGCAAAGGGGGACAACATATCTTTTGAACTGAAAACAACACCTTCGAGCACTGGCATAATCAACTCTAATGTTTACCAATGCAAATTTAAACAAAATGAGTTAATTTTGGTATAAAAATTGATAAAGAGGATAAACTTTTTCAAAAAAATTAAACCAAGGCAAATTTTAAATTGAAAAATATACAATCTTCGCGCTTACAAGAACGATTGCGCAAAGAAAAGTTACATTTTGCCTCGGTAGTATTTAGTTTAATATTGTAATTTTCCCTCAAAAACTCTACTGTTTCTTCGATAGCAATGTAAGTATCGCGTTTGCAACAGCGTGGGCTACCCAATTGTGCAATTCTTTGCAAACTTTTTCCTAAGATTAAATTTCCTTCATCCCAGGAAGTTTGCTCTTTCGGGTCGAGCCCTTTCCAAACAATCAAAAAAATCGAAGCCCCTAAGGCAGCACCACAAGTGCCAAGATGCCAAGAGCAAGTTGGAGCGCTTTGCATAGCAATATTCTCAGCAAGTTCTATCTTTGCTTCGAGCCCTTCTCTATCATTTGTTAAGTTAGCCAATACAGTAAGCAAAACAGCAGGAGTGATGAAATGGTGCTCGGGCCCGTGCATTTTTATCGCAGGAGATGCCATAATTTCCATTGCAAGAGCAATTGGGTCCGTTGCTTTCGACTTCAAACAAATGGTCTTAACTATCTGCTTTGCATCCAGATGCTTACACTCATCGCAAACATAATGGTTTTCGACACAAATTTCTTTGGCTAATTCCTTCTTATCGCAGAAAACACAAACCATCTCGTTGGGCTTTGACAAAGATTGCAAGTCGTTCCCGCAAAAAAGGCAAACATTTTCTTGCTCTATTACTTGGTTTTCCATAACTTTTCCCAGAAAGATGTTTCAACAAACTGCATTTTACGAAAAATATTTGAACATTTAAACAATGAATTATCCTTTAGTTCTCCGAAAATTCCCAAAAACAAATTCCAAACTTTTCAATTTTATAATTTACGAAACAAAAAACTCCTTGCAAAAAATTCAAAAAGGAAACAAAATGTTATAAAACGAAAAAACTATCAGCAAAATTTTCAAAACTGAAGTTCTAAAAATTAGATAGTTAAAAATGAGTAGTTAAAAATTTAAGTTAAAAATTTAAAAATTTGTTTTTTGGGTTAATTGCAATAATATGGATGTCGTTCTCTATGGCATCAATCGAAAGAATATTCAACATAATGCATTGGGAAAGGTTTTCGATCTTAAAATCGCCAAATGCATTTTTACCCCCAGGAACAATTTTGGGTGCAACGAAAAAATGGATTTCGTCCCACAAGTTTTCTTTTACAAAACTTGAATAAACCCCAGCCCCACCTTCAACAAGGATAGTCGAAATATTAAATTGTTCCTTTAACTTTTCTATTAATAAAGATAGGTCGATAAGACCAGAAGATGAAATAGTAGGAACAATATGCACACCACCAATTTTCAGATTTTCCATTTTGCGAGTTTGAGGTAAATTTTCGTCGACAGCAACGATTGTATGTTTTCTTACTTCATCAATGAAAACTTTAAGTTCCAATGGCAAAGCGAGATAAGTGTCGAGAATTACTCGCCAAGGTGTCTTGCCTTCGATTTCGTGTAATGTTAAAGAAGGATTATCTTTTAGTGCAGTAGTTTTTCCCACCAAAATTGCATCGACCTCTCTTCGAAGTAGTAAACTATAGTTCCTGCTGCTTTCGGAAGTTATCCATTTCGATTCATAATTCTGTGTTGCAATAGAACCGTCTAAACTTTGTGCGACCTTTAAAATGATGTAGGGTTTATTTTCGATAATATTCTTGAAAAAATAACGGTTTATCCATTTGCATTCGTTTTCTAAAACTCCAACTTCAACATCAATACCAGCAGATTGCAATTTTTCTATTCCTTTTCCAGAGACAATTGGATTTGGGTCGATTGTTCCAATAATTACTTTTGCAAATTTTTTTTCAATAATTGCATCTACACAAGGAGGGGTTTTCCCGAAATGAGTGCAAGGTTCAAGAGTAACGACAAGTGTTGCGCCTTCTAAATCTATGCCTTTTGCGTTGTTTATCGCTTCGATTTCTGCGTGAGGACCACCAAAATATTTGTGGTAACCTTCCGAAACAATTTCGTTATTTTTGACTACAACAGCCCCTACTCTTGGATTTGGATGAACATAATTAGCCCCAAGTTTGGCAAGTTCAATTGCTCTTCGCATCCATTCTTTTGTTTCCATCAATTGCTTTTCTTTAATTCTAAATTCAATATTTTCAAGATATTATTTGGTTTAATAGGCAAAATATATGCCACATTAAACGTACCACTGCCAACATATTGTCCGTTGTTGTCTCTTCTATTCCACGCAATTACATATCGATAGACTTTCCCTACTTCAAGTGGTTCTACTTTTCCAACCACTTGAAGGAAGTACATATTAAAGTCTGAATTCCAAATTGGCTTCCCAAGTTGCGAGGTAATTTCTATTCTTAATCGTTCGGAGCTCGGGAAGTATTCATCATCGGCGGGTTCCAAGCGAAGCAAATCAAGCACAAAAAGTATCAAACTATCATCAACGACCAAAATATGGGGAAATGCTTTGAATTTTTCGTCGGGAGTTTGAAAATTAATGTCGAAATCGAATTGGGATTTATTCGCAATAAAATGAATACCATCGCAAATTTTATTGTTTAAATTCCTTTTGGTTTCAAGGTTAAAAAGCCAAACCGGAATTTCGACTTTGTTCCCTTCTTGTTCTATTTGAATTGGTCCAAAATCTAATCTTTTCCCTTCGCAATTTGTCCAGCACTCTTTCCCCAACCAAAATGTTTCCGAAGCAGTAATTACTCCCAGCTTTTCAATATATACTATGTATTTCGTGAAATTATTTTTAATAACTTGAAATTGATGCATAGAAAAAGTAATTGGTTTTTCAGAAACCTTATCTTTTGATTGCTCAATTTTTTGCGATTTGCAATTCAGGAACAAAAAATTAAAAATCAAAATTAAATAGAAAAAAATCACTGGAACAACTCCTTAAAAACTTCAAATTGTGTTTTTACAAAAAATTTTATCTCATCTTCGGTATGTGCATAAGAAATGAACATTGCCTCGAATTGGGAGCAAGGAAGATAAATGCCTCGGTCCAACATCTTGTGGAAATAGGATGCATAAAGTACTGTGTCCGATTTAAGCGCAGACTCTAAGTCGGTAACTTCATTCTCGGTAAAGAAAAGTGTAAGCATCGACCCAATTCGGTTCAAAGTGAATCTTTTGCCAAAACGAGATAAATTTACCTTAATACCTTCTTCAAGAAGCGATGCTTTGAACTCTAAGGATTTGTAAATCGAGGGATTTTCCTTAATAAACTTTAAAACCGCAAGACCAGCGGAAACAGCGATTGGGTTGCCACTCAAAGTACCGGCTTGATAAACGGGTCCCGTTGGTGCAAGAAGTTCCATAATCTCTTTGCGGCCACCAAAAGCACCCACTGGCAGACCGCCTCCAATAATCTTTCCAAGCGTTGTTATGTCTGGAACTACACCGTAAAGTTCTTGGGCACCACCCGGGGCAAGACGAAAACCAGTAATTACCTCGTCGAAAACTAATAAAATTCCTTCATCGGTGCACATATCTTTCAATTTTTGCAAAAAACCTTCCTTCGGAGGAACGACCCCCATATTTCCAGCAACTGGCTCAATAATTATTGCTGCAATTTGATTTGGATTTTCCTTAACAATTCGATAAACTGAATCGATGTCATTGTACCGAGCAATATAAGTATCTTTTGCCACCCCAACAGTTACGCCCGGACTATTGGGTACACCAAAAGTTAAAGCTCCCGAACCAGCACTTACAAGAAATGCATCGAAATGACCGTGGTAGCAACCAGCAAATTTAATTATCTTCTCGCGTGAAGTATATGCGCGTGCAAGCCGAATAGCGCTCATTGTAGCTTCTGTTCCACTATTCACTAGACGCACCATTTCGATTGAAGGCACAAGCTCGCATATTAATTGAGCAAGTCGAACTTCTTGAATTGTCGGAGCCCCAAAACTTGTCCCGTTTTCTAACTGCTCAATGATAGTGTTTTTTACAAATTTCGGTAAATGACCAAAAATATGTGGTCCCCAACTACAAACAAAGTCAATAAATTCATTTCCATCGACATCAAGAATCCTCGAGCCAAGACCTCGTTTAACAAATATTGGGGTTCCACCAACTGCTCTAAATGCTCGGACTGGGGAATTTACACCACCGGGAATATAATTTTTTGCTTGCTCGAATAACTTGCTGCTGTAATCAACTTTCATATTTTCTCTGCCAAATAGTAATTGAATGAGTCCGATATTATCGATTTTTCTAACACAACGAAGTTACTTTTGTGGATTAAATCTTCAATTTCTTGTTCAGTTAATCTTTCGGAAATCGGGGGACCCTGCTCCATTTCTTTAAATAGCCAATCGATTAATATTAACTTTCCCCTTGATTTCAAAATCCTATTTAACTCCGAAAGAAACTTTACTTTGTTGTCTTGCTCGTGCAATACATTCGAAATCAAAACAAAATCGACTGCTTCGTTCTCGATTGGAATTTGGTATTGCTTGGAATGTATTAACTTGATATTGGATATACCAAAATTTTTACATCTCGTTTCCAAGTCTTGCAACATTTCGAGAGATACGTCGCAAGCATAAACTTTTCCCGAAGGACCAACAATTTGCGAAGCTGGTATCGCAAAGAAACCGGTTCCACATCCTATATCGGCAATAGTAGTCGACGGCTTAAGACCGGAACGAATTAGGATTTCTTCGGGAGGTAGTATCTTTTTTCTTTCGGGGTCGTCGAGTTTTGCTTTGTTCTTTGGGTCGAATATCATAAAAGAAAAAAATTATGAAAAGCAAAAATAAATAAATTTCGAGGAATTGAAAAAATTGGCTAAGTGTTCTACTTTGCTGGTAAAGAAAAGCCCAAAGAAATTCCAGCAAAAGGATGAAATTTGACTGACGTAGAAGTTCTTGTTTCCCTTCGCTCGTAATCAAAGTATTCATTGGTTTCAAACCTTATGAATGGAGTAAAAGCAACACGGAAAAAGAAACCACCTTTACGGGGTTGATATCGATATCCAAAGGAACCGTTGAACAAAGGTATGCCTTTCGACGAGGAACCGCCCCCTAATATAGAAATTGTAGCAACATTTACATAAGTAAGTCCCGCCCCAAATTCAAAATGGTGCGATGTTCCTGCATCGGTAAGGTAATAAATAGATAAAGGAATTCCAAACCCAAGTAGCAAAAAAGAAAATCCGCCGCGAACAGAAAAATTTGGATGGAAAAGGTAATCGGCATTTAACGAAAGTAAGAGACCTTGCCCAGCCAGTTCCGCGAAAATTGATATTTGCTCCCTATGGATAACTTTATCTCTTTGCTGATTATTGTCTATTGCAAAACAGTTCAAATTAGCAAGAAATATTGTTATTACGATAAAGGGTATCATACAACACCTTTATATTTAAATCACAAAAATAAAATTATTTATTCTAAAAATTTGTTTAGGATTAGCAAAGAAATTTAAAAGAAAAAAATTAAGTATGACTTCAATGAATCTATTACATATTAAAGTATTTTTAAAAAATACGTCTGCTGTTATTTTTTAGTAAAACATTATTTTATCAAAAAAATTATAGGAGTGAATTATTAAGGA
Organism: Ignavibacteria bacterium; assembly: GCA_026416955.1. Taxonomy (GTDB): domain Bacteria; phylum Bacteroidota; class Ignavibacteria; order Kapaibacteriales; family UBA2268; genus Naka2016. Next base: position 24,460 of record JAOAEE010000046.1, read on the forward strand.
TTATTATTTCTTTTTCTTTTGAAAAGAGTAAAAAGTAGAAGAAGAAAAGTAATACCAGTTGAGATGTAGGGAATAAAATCGCCAAGAATTGTGTAAATGGTAGTGTAATTTAGTTTTGAAATATCCCCAGCAATACCAATCTGTTGGTATTGTGGAGCGCGATAAAGGGTGGAACCTGTTGGGTCGATTATTCCCGAAATACCAGTATTAGCACAACGGACGACGAAGCGTCGAGTTTCAATTGCACGCACAGTAGCAATCAAGTAATGTTGCAATGGACCGAAAGTATAGTCGTACCAACCGTCGTTGGTAATAATAACTAACAACTCTGCCCCATTTTTTACAAATGTACGGCAATAATCTGGATAGATTGATTCAATACAGATAATAGGAGCAATTTTGCACCTTTTTTTCGAAGTTCGCAGTTCCAAAATGTTTTGTTCACGCCCCTTTGCCCAACTGGAAATACCCACGTTCCATTCGAGAAAAGATTTAGCAAAACCAAGTATTTGAGAATATGGAATATGCTCGCCAAAAGGGGTTAAGCGATTTTTATGGTAAATTTCGAATGTTCTGTCCGGGTTGAGCAAAAGAATGGAATTATAGGTTTCGTATGCAAGTGTGGAATCGCCAAAAAAGTATTTGGTAGTAAAACTTGGTTTCTCGTTTTGACCAAGAAATCGGAAGTCGGCAAAACCAGTAAGCAACCCAACATCCTTAGGTATGAAAGAGTGAAATATTTCGAAATTATGTTTTGCATTAACGTCCAAGTCGAATAGAGTAATGGCAGTTTCGCTCCAAACAAACATATCGATATTAGGAACCACCTTGTACAATGAATCTTGGACTTTTAAATGGATACGAACCTGCGTTGCAGCGTCGGCCTCCCACTTTCGCCAAGGATTAATATTCGGTTGAATAATCCCAACTCGAACGATATCAAAATTTTTAATAAGTTTTTGAAAATTAAATTCATTAACTCTTACGAAACCGTAGAGATACGGTAGAATTAATAGTACTACGACTGCAATAGAATATTTGTTTTTTAAAAGTAAAATAATTTTATCATTACTATGCTTTTTGTAATGTTCGATTCCAAAATAAATCAAGACATTAATTGTTAAGATAAGAAAGCTTACAAACCAAACACCACCAATGTCGGAAATTTGTATCCAAAGATGATTATAAGTTTGAGTGTAACCAATAGTTAGCCAAGGATAAGCAAGGTCGCCAAGGCTGTGTAGCCATTCGAATGCGACCCAGATAAATGGGAACATTGCTATTGCTTTATTCCATCCTACCTTGTTAGAAACTAAATGTAAAACAGCAAAAGGGAACATAAACAACAAAGGATGAACAAAAGCAACAGCAAATCCAGATACAAACAGATACGGGTCTGTATCTTTTTGCCAACTACTTATCCACCAATTTGTAGCGTAATGGTAAATGAAAAATGTTAAATAAACTAACAGCCATTTTCTTTTCACTTGGTTAAAAACAGACAAAATCGGTAAGAAAGCAACGAAAGAAAAAAGAAAAAAAGGGTATGGCGGATATGAAAGAGCAAGAAAAACACCAGACAACAAGCCTAAAAGGAATTTGCTTTTTTTCAATTTTATCTTAGTTTGTTAAAAAATTCTGGGTACCAAGTAACTAACAAACGAGGCTGAGAATAGTAGTAATAAGCATCGACATTTCTTTTCAATTCGACATCGTAAATGCCTTTGTAATTCGATAGGTCGAAAATCATTAACCATTCACCATTTATTGCAAACAAGCCTACTCCTTGGATTGGAATATTAATTAGGAACCCCACGCAAAAGTTTGCTCCCAAACTCGATTTAAAATCACGATAGGGATGTCCTAGATTAAAACTGTTGAAAATGTAGGTCAAACCACCTCCACCATAGAAGTTCACCCGCATAGATGGATTAATCAAAAACAAAGAAGAAAACGAAAGAGTGCGATAAATGTACGACAAGTCCTTGTAAACAGTGTCGGTATATCTTCGGTCCAAAGTATATGTGAATTCCAATCTATTGATGTTGAAATCAATTGGTGAGAAATTGAGATTTGCACCCCAAAAGAACTTCCCTTCGTAGGCAGAATTTCGTTCTTTCTTGGCTAAATTCTCGGTCCAACTTTGGAAAACAACAAGTGTATTGAAACCTAAATTTGTACCAATACCAAGAACTTTTTTGTAGGATGACCCTTCTTCAATATCTTCTTCTTGCGAAAATAAACTAAACGGGACAAAAAGCAGAAGAAAAACCAAGAAAAGATTGAAAAACTTTTTTGCATTACTTGTAGTCATTTGGATTACCTTATTTATTTGCAATGATTTAATTTCTGCCACCCTTTCCGCTACCAACTTAATGAGAGAAGGTTCGTTTCTTTTGCCTCTAAACGGAACTGGTGTCATAAAAGGTGCATCGGTTTCCAGAAAGAAACGGTCGTCGGGAACTTGGGCAACTATGCTGGAAAACTTGTTGTTCTTGAAAGTAATATTTCCAGTAAAGGACACATATCCATTTAATTCTAATGCCCTATTCAGAAAATCTTGGTTTTGCGAAAAACAATGTAAAACAAATTTCAAACTACCATCTTGCTCTTCTTCGAGAACTTTTATCAAGTCGTCGTTCGAATCTCTGTTGTGGATAATAGCGGGAAGTTGAAATTTTTTTGCAAGTTTCAATTGGGCCCGAAAAATTTCGAGTTGAACCTCTTTGGGTGCAAAGTTGTAATAGTAGTCCAACCCTATTTCACCTATTGCAACTATCTTATTACTCTTATGTTCCAAAATTAATTCTAATCGGTGCTCGACCTCGCTATTGTATTCATTTGCGTTGTGTGGATGAATCCCAACTGCACAGTAGATAGGTTCGTATTCATTTGCCAGATTAACAACTTTTTCGATATTCGATGTATCTATTGAAGGAACAATAATATATTCAACCCCATTGGACAAAGCTCTCTCGATTACCTCTTTTCTATCTATTTCGAACTCTTGGGAATCTAAATGGCAATGTGTATCAATCATTTTTGCCTTGTAATTTTACTAATTCTTGGATAATTTCATCGACGTGTCCTTCGACATTTACCTTTGGATTAACATATCGAATAACACCTTCCGGGTCTATAATATATGTTGAACGAACAACCCCAAGGTATTTCTTCCCATACATAGTTTTTTCGCCAAGGACATCATATTGTTTGCAAATTTCCTTATCTGGGTCGGCAACAAGATGGAAATTCAAATTATATTTCGACTTAAAGTTTTTATGAGATTTAATAGAATCGGGGCTAACTCCAATAACCTCGGCGTTGTATTGTGTAATTCTTTCGTAATTGTCACGAAAGTCGCAAGCTTCGCGTGTACAACCAGAAGTGTTGTCTTTTGGATAAAAGTAAAGGACAACCCACTTTCCACGAAAATCGCTTAAATTAATCTTAGTTTCGCTGTCGGTATAACCGACAAATTCGGGGGCTTTTATTCCTAGTTCCAGTGCCATTATTACTCCATAATGTTTAAATAAATTCTTAAACGAATTATATTGATTAAAATTTAAAAAAACTAAAACTTTGCGCGGAAAAAGTAATAATAGTAGAAAATGCTTTCTGGGATAAGAAGAAGCAGTAGCGAAAGAGTATCGGCAGTGAAATATGGCGAAATTGGTTTACTGGGATAAATCCATCTTGCTATTGGACTTGTTAGTGTCCAAAGAATGACAAAGACAAATGCCAAAATTCCAAAAGAAAGGAAGGCCATTTTGGTGCCTTTTTCTTGCCACACTTTTGTGAATGCATAAATCCAAGCCAAAATATGTAAATAGAATATCAATATTTCAACCATAACAAAAAAGTTTGTTAATTTGCAAATGAATAAATTACAAAAAATTGGTTTTATGGAAACTGAATTTATAGTTGTATTGACAACTGTCGAAAATTTTCTGAATGCCCACCAAATTTCGAAAATCCTTGTTACCGAAAGGTTAGCAGCGTGCTGTACTATAATTCAAAATGCCACTTCATTTTTCGAGTGGGAAGGAAAAATTGAAGAAAGAAAAGAAAATGTCGTATTGATTAAAACCACAAAGAACAAATTCGAAGCACTTAAGAAAAGGATAAAAGAACTTCATACCGACGAAGTTCCAGAAATTATTTCCCTGAAAGTAGATGATGGTTTGAAAAGCTATTTAGATTGGGTAGTGGCTTCTACAAAGTAATACTTTTTTCTCAATATATGTTTAATAAATGAATTTCCTTATGAAGAAGGGTTTTTTCACTGTTGTCAAGAATATTCATTTTGTGGGAATTGGTGGAATTGGAATGAGCGGAATTGCCGAAGTACTTTTTCGGCAAGGTTTTAACATATCTGGTTCGGACTTAAAAGAATCCGAAAATACACAATACCTTAGAAACTTGGGAATTAATATCCAAATTGGCCATTCACCAGACAATATTGCTGGCGCCGAAGTAGTAGTTTATTCCAGTGCTGTTCACACCGAAACTAACCCCGAGGTGCAAGAAGCCAAAAGACTTGGAATTCCTGTTATTCGCCGCGCAGAGATGCTTGCCGAAATAACGCGGCTGAACTATACAATTGCTATCTCTGGTACACACGGGAAAACAACAACTACCTCGCTTTGTGGTCATTTACTTATCAAAGCAAACTTCGACCCGACGGTCATTGTAGGGGGGCGATTGCGTTCTTTTGGGGGAATTAACGCAAGGCTTGGAAATGGTGAATGGACAGTAGTCGAAGCCGACGAATACGACCGCTCCTTCTTGCAACTTCTTCCAACTATTGCAATTGTAAACAATATTGAACCAGACCATTTGGATATTTACAAAGACCTTGAAGAGATTAAAACGACATTTGTCGAATTTTTGAACAAAGTTCCTTTCTATGGTGCAGTCTTTGCTGGTATTGATGATACTGGTGTAAAAGAAATCTTGAAGGACATCAAAAGAAAGGTTATTACATTTGGCTTGTCGAGAATTGCAGATTTCAGAGCCGAGGATATAGTTTTTGCTGGAAACCAAACATCTTTCGAATGCTTCCATCAATCAACCTCGTTGGGTAGGTTTATCCTAAATATTCCCGGGACGCACAGTGTTAAGAATTCCCTTGCTACAATAGGGGTGGGAATACTACTTGGAATCGACCTCGAAACTATTCGAGAAACATTGCTTGAATTTTCTGGTGTACATCGAAGGTTCGAAATTCTTGGCGAAAAAAATGGAATAATGATTGTCGACGACTATGCCCACCATCCAAGCGAAATTGCAGCGACTCTTGCAGCAGCAAGAAACGGTTGGAACCGAAGGATAATCGCAATTTTTCAGCCGCATACATATACCCGCACATTAGCTTTATCCAAAGAATTCGGTTCTTCGTTCGACGAAGCGGATATCCTTATTGTAACAGACGTCTATCCAGCAAGAGAACAACCGATTGAAGGCGTCTCTGGAAAATTGATTGTAGATTCCGCACGTCAGTACGGCCATAAAAATGTACACTATGTGCCAAACCTTGTCGATGTTGTTCCATTAGTTTTGGAACTAATCAAGGAAGGTGATATTGTATTGACACTTGGTGCTGGAAATATCTGGAAAGTTGCAAAGGAATTATTTGGTATGATTTAATTTTATTTAAACAAATAAAAAATTTTTCTGATAATCCATATTTGTGAATAACGAGGTATTTTAACGAACATTGATATCCTTCCTCAAAAGGTTTATTAAATAAATTCAACTAAAAGAAATTAATCCAAAATAAAATAAATATCAAGATATATCTAAATACAAAAAATGGGTTTTGGCTGTTGTTTATTCTTAATTTTGTTTTTTATTTTTTTGCAAATGGAGAACGATTTCTTAAAAAATTTCGAAGAGATGACCGACGCCGACTACGAGGCTTTGGGTTTTCGCGCTGGTGTCGAAATTCATCAACAATTGGAAACCAACCAAAAACTATTTTGCCGATGCCCTTCTCCGAAGCCACCATACGACAATACCTATCACACTGAAATTGTAAGAACTATGCGACCGACACCTTCGGAATTAGGGGAAATCGACCCATCGATTTTAATGGAATATAAAACTAGAAAAGAAATACATTATCGAATTAATAGGAATAATATTTGCACATACGAGCTCGACCAAACCCCTCCATTTGAAATAAACCAAGAAGCATTGGATATTGCATTGCAATTTTGTTTTATCTTTAATGCAAAACCAATAGACGAGATATACATTCTACGCAAACACCAGCTTGACGGTAGTATCCCAAGCGGTTTCCAAAGAACCGCCCTTATTGGTGTCGATGGTTTTGTTGAATTCAATGGAAGAAATATTCATCTATCGCAAATTATTTTGGAAGAAGATGCAGCAAGGGAGCATTCCGACCAATTCCACATCCGAACTTTCTACACCGACAGACTTGGCATCCCTTTGATAGAAATTGTTACCGAACCAGAACTAAAGTCCCCAAACGAGGTTAAGGAATTTTGCGAATTAATTCGAAACTACTTTATAGTTTCGGGTAAGGGGCGTGTTGGAAGTGGTACTTTTCGTTTCGACTTAAATATTAGTATTACTGGAGGAACAAGAATCGAAATTAAAGGAATAGATAAGATAAAAAATGTTCCAATTATTGCCTACAACGAAGTTCGAAGACAGTGGAACTTAATCCGTTTGAGAGATGAATTAAATCGAAAGGGAATTACCCCCGAAACTTTCTCTTTCAAGTCCTTCAATATATACAAGGTACTCAAAAACACGGAGTATTATCCCATTGCAAAATGCCTTGCAAATGGGGGAGAAGTCCACTGTATTTTGTTCCCAAAGTGGGCTGGTCTACTTAAATGGCCAACCCAAAGATATACTGTCTTTTCCCAAGAAATTTCCGATAGGGTAAAGGTTATTGCTTGCTTGACAGAGACACCAAATATTATTGTTTCCGATATAATTGATAACACAATTTCGAGGGAAGAAATAGATAAAACCAGAAAATTCATTGGAGCAAGCGACAAAGACGCTTTCGTAATTGTTTGGGGGAACTCAGACGATGTCAAAACAGCAGTGGACGAAATTATTGTTCGGCTTCACGAGGCTACCCAAGGAATACCTTCGGAAAGTCGGAGAGCTTTGAAAGATGGTACCACTGCATTCGAAAGGATTTTACCCGGAACCGACAGAATGTATCCCGATACCGATTTACCAACCTTAGTTTTGGATTCCCATAAATTTGAAAGAATTAGGTTAAGTTTGTCCGAAACATTTGGGCAAAGGCTAAAATGGTGCCTCAACAACAATATTCCAAAAGTAATTATTTCTAAAGTTGCTACTTCTAGAAGATTTGAATTAATTAGAGATATATCCAAGGAAATGGAGCTATCCCCATCCTTCGTTGCCAATGAACTGTTGAGCTCGTTTAGGTGGTTAAGAAGAAAAAAACTTAATACTTCTTTAATTTCGAACGAGCAAATCAAGGAAGTGTTTAAACTTTACAAGTCTGGAAAAATTTTGAAAGAGGGAATAAAATATGCTTTCGAATTAATACTAAAGGGACAAGAACGCTACATTTTACATTTGCTTTCGCCAGTAAGCATAAATGAAATCGAAACAGCATTCCACCGGGCTATTCTTTATTTGAAAAACGCAAGGCTTTACCATCCAGAAAAAACGAAAGAAATAGCTGTAGGATTGATTATGCAACAACTTCGTGGTAGGGTCGAAGGAAGGTTTGTCCACAATTATGTCTTTACAAACTGGAATAAAAAGTATGAATGATGAAAATTACAAAGGATATAAAGGAGTTGCACTTTCAGTTTTAAAAAGTTTTGGCGTTAATGTTTGGAACGAAGTCCGAGTTACGACAACAGAAACAAAGTTTGTCGGTATCATTCTACCCCGTAGCGAAGGGAGCAACGATGAACATATAGTTTTAAAGTTGCGAACTGGATACAACGTTGGAATTCGTGTCGATAAAATTCAATCGATTGAATTGCTTGGAAAAGTTGAAAAACCGACAAGTATCCCCAAAAAAGAAATTTCGCCCGACCCAAAGAAACCAGATGTGAAGTTGATTAGTACTGGCGGAACGATTGCTTCAAGATTGAATTATAGAACTGGGGCTGTTGTTCCAGCATTCGAGCCCGAAGAACTCTATGCATTTGTACCAGAACTCTCGGAATATTGTAATTTGTCCACTGAAAAACTTTATAGTGTGTTAAGTGAAGACATTGGTCCGGAGCAATGGTTTGGTATAGCAAATGCAATTGCAAACGACATCGAGAATGGATACCACGGTATTGTTATTGCCCACGGAACTGATACTATGCATTATACATCTTCTATACTTTCGTTTATGATACAAAATCCACCAATTCCAATTGTGATGGTTGGGTCGCAGCGTTCAAGCGATAGGCCAGCCTCCGACGCTCCTTTAAATTTAATTTATAGTGTCAAGACAGCAGCCGAAAGCGATATCGCAGAAGTAACTGTTTGTATGATAGGTCCAATTTCCGATGCCTATGGTGTTTTGCATCGTGGGACCCGTGTCCGAAAAATGCATTCATCCCATCGCTCCACTTTTCGCACCATTGGCGATATCCCTCTTGCAATTGTGGATAAAGAAAAAATTGTTCCACTACGAAAGGATTATAACACAAGGAGAAAGGACAAAAGTTTCGATTTTATTGTAGCATTCGAAGAAAAGGTTGCTTTAATTTACTACTACCCAAATATGAAACCCGACATCATAGAAGCATTGATAGATAACGGATACAAAGGTATTGTGCTTGCCGGAACTGGTCTTGGACACGTGAACAAGCAAATTTATCCAGCATTGAAGAAAGCCCACGACAAAGGGATTTTCATCTTAATGACTGTCCAAACTCTTTGGGGTTATGTCCAAATGTATGTTTACGAAACTGGAAGGGATATAATGTCGCTTGGGGTTGTACCCGGCGAGAATATGTTGCCAGAAGTTGCCTATATGAAATTATGCTGGACGCTCGGTCAAACCACAGACCCCGAACAAGTTAAAGAAATTATGTTAACACCGATTGCTGGTGAAATAACCGAACGCGAACCAACCAACGCTTACTTAGTTCTGCAAGGTGGAATTCCAGAAGTCGAAGAATTCATTTCTAAGATAAAAATTTGAAAAAATCAATCTCGGGACAAAATTTTGACTGCTGGAATATCGGTCAACAATTGATGCATATATAGAAATAGTAGGGCAGTTTCGATCGAAGATTCTAATTCGGGTACCCACTTCCAATAAATATTCCCTTTTCGCTGATAATGTTGGATATTATCCTCAGCAAATTCTTCGCTAATTTCCACTTTATCGGGCAAAGTTTGGCTAGCAATTGCAGATATAATTTCTTGTATATTAGGGGGATAATTTTCTGCCCGGCAAACCCAAAAACCAAGCGGCAATGGTTCTTCGACCAAGTCGAACCACTCTTCGGTTATGTCGAGTGTAACATCTTCTCCACTTTCCTTCCCCCAAAGAATAGCAGAGTCGAAATTGCTTAGAATTTCGGATTTAGTGCCTTCGTTGTGCTCTAAATTCAGTTCAATACCAAATTTTTCTTTAAGAAGAAGACGCGCAACAACCATCATAAAATCATCTGGAGTATTGGAGCGTATCGAAGAAACCTCCTTTAAGTTCTTTTTGAAATAAATTGTTGCCAGACCAGTATAATCTTCGGCAAACAAGATAGGCCCCGGAATAATTCTAAAATCGGCAATTTTTACTCCTTTGCCATAACCCAATGGTGAAAGGAATGCAGCATCGACAATATTTTGCAGAAGAAAATCGGTGCATTCTTTTTCAGTTAGTTTATAATATTTAATATTGTGGCTTTTGCAGTATATTTCGCACTCTTGGAACAGAGGTTCGTAAATTTCATTCCTTGGAAATGCCAATCTAATCATCTCAATACAATCTATTCACAATTTCTTTAAAAGCCCGACCACGATGTTCGAAATTTTTGAACATATCGAACGACTTGCAAGCAGGGGAAAGCAGAACAATATCCCCTTCTTCGGCAATTTCTCGGGCACGAAGAACAGCAGTTTCAAGGTCGTCCTCCAAAAAACAGCGTTTCATAGTACAGAAATGAGCAAAAATTTCACCTTTTGCCTCGCCGATAGCTATAATTGCTTTTACGTTCCTTTCAACAGCGTCGTTAAGGAAACTGTAATCGTTTTTGTCGCTGCGTCCACCAGCAATCCAAATTATTGGTTGCTTAAAACTATTTAAAGCAAAATATGTTGAATCCACATTTGTAGCCTTCGAGTCGTTGATGTATGTAACTCCATTTAAAGTACGGACAATTTCCAATCGATGCTCGACCCCCTGAAAGTTCATCAGTGCTTGGCGAATGTGAGAGTTTTGAACCTCGAAAAAACGAGCAGCAACAATGCTTGCAAGCGAGTTATAAATGTTGTGGACACCCGGTATTTTTATTTCCCCAGTTTTCATAACTACCTCCTCGTTTGCATTTTCTGGAAAACGCAAGCAAATATTGTCGCCTTCCACATAAGAACCAAATTCAACTGGTCTTAAACCGAAGAAAGCAACTCTTCCCCCCGCTTGCGTTCTCGCTAAATAAGTCTCTTTATCATCGAAATTCAAAATTAACAAATCATTCTCTTTTTGATTTGCAAAAATTTTGAACTTCGCTTCGCGGTAATTAACAAAAGTTTTGTGGTATTTAAGATGGTCTGGGGTAATGTTTAGTATTATAGCAACATCGGGACGGAACTTTTCGATTCTGTCCAATTGATAACTGCTCAACTCCATTACAATAATCGTCTCTGGTTCGATTTTATCAACATAATCGCTATAAGGTGTGCCAATGTTTCCAACTGCAATCGATTTTTTACCTCCTTCTTTAAGAATGAAATCAATTAGAGCAGTGGTTGTAGTTTTACCATTTGTCCCAGTAACTCCAATAATTGGATTCCGATTAAATTGGTAAGCAAATTCTATTTCGCTAATAATTCTTTTTCCCTTTTTTTCCGCTTCAAGAATAATTTCAGCATCGGGTGGAACTCCAGGCGAAACGACAACTGTATCGAAATCTTTTAACAATTCGAATGAATGAGTTCCAAATTCATATTCAATTTGATTTTCTTCGAGCAATTTAATAGCATCGGGAAAGTTCTCTTTATTAGATTTTTCCGTTAGGAAAATTCTACTATAACCTTGCCTTTTTGCAAGCAAAGCAGCTGCAACTCCACTCTTCCCAGCTCCTACAATAAATAAATTTTCTCGTTTCATAATCTTAAAAAAACAAAATTATGAATAATTATTCCATCGAAATTTACTTACAATTGTACACAAAAATAAAAATGGTAAATTTTCGACTAATATCTGTCATAAGGAACTAGTATGCCACAAAGTCAAAGGTTGGTATTTTTAGATTTGACGCGTGTCATTGCTATGATAATGATGATACTAGGGCACGCATTTTTCGACCTTGTCCAACCAAATCTTGTTGATATCACCCAATTCCCTTGGATTATCTGGGAGTTTATTCGTGGGCTGACAGCGCCAATATTTTTGGTAGTTTCGGGTATTGTTCAAGTTTTTGCAAACAAACGAATTGATGGGAAAGTCCCAAGCGATATTGTAATGCGAAGAGTTCGAACAGCTTTACTTTTGATTTTCCTTGCCTATTTTTTGAACTTCCCAGTCGAAAAAGCATTCCACATCTTTTTCCAGCCCAAAAGTGCTCTTCTCCATTTTTTCCAAGTTAATATCTTGCAAATTATTGGGCTGACTTTGCTTTGGGTTCTTCTATATTTTAAACTTACCAAGAATAATCTTCAATTGGGAAAGATATCACTTATTACTGCAATAACGATATTCACACTAACTCCAATCGTCCACTTGATTGATTGGTATAAGTTTTTACCATTACCTTTAGCACCTTATTTATCATTGGCGAAAGGCTCATATTTTACTATCTTTCCTTTTTCGGGGTTTATGTTTTTCGGAGTTGCTTTTGGAACGTATTTACAAAAATTTTCTTTGGAAGACCGAGCACAAGTTGTTATTACCAAAGGAATTAAAATCGGATTAATTCTTCTACCACTTGGTATTTTAATTTATATTTTAATCAATTTAATGAACTTACCTTTTATCGATGTCTTCAAAGGTAATCCCGGGATGTCTATTATTAGATTATCCTGTGTATTTATTGTTTTGTCTATTGTAGTGTTCCTATACAAAAGATATTTTGCCGACAGCACAATAGTCAAAAAAATTTCCTTTACTCTTGGGAAAAATGCCTTGTTTGTTTATGTTGTTCATTTAGTGATACTTTTTGGGCTGCCTTGGTATCCAAGTTTTGCTTCATTGTATTACAAAACATTTGGAATAGCGGAGTCGTTTATTCTAGCCCTTGCAGTTGTAGTATGCTCGTTTTCATTAGTATTTCTTTACGAAGAATTTGTATCCTCCAAAAATTTCTTGAAACCAATTCTAAAATTTGGTACAGTTTCACTTTTAGTTTTATTGATGTTTGTTTGATTTCAATTCAATATTGACAGCACCAAGGAAAGTAGTAATTTTGCTAAATTCAATTAATGCAATAAAGTAAGATTTCAAAATTTCTTTTATCCACTTCCAATAATTTCCAAATACTGTAAATATTCTACAATAGTATAAATATTAAATCGTAAAAGACTTTTGATTTTTTCATTTTCCTTGTTAAGTAGCGTTATTGGTATAATTATTGATATTACAAAAATTTATAGTAATTTTGTAATCCAGAAAGTATTAGAAAATGGCGACTGAATACGTGAAAGTAATAAACCCGGCGGGAATGCATACAAGACCTGCAGCGCAAATAGTCAAAACGGCCTCGCGATACAAGTGCAAAATCTTAATGGAGGTCGATGGTTATACAGTTAATGCTAAAAGTATTATTGGATTGATGACTTTACCAGCAAGTATGGGTACAACAGTAAAAATCACAGCTATTGGAGAAGGTGAGGAAGAAGCAGTAAAAGAACTAAAGGCACTGTTTGAACGTGGTTTCGACGAACTATGAATAACCAAATGGACGAAAACCCAGAAACAAAAAAACCAAAAGATATTGTGCTGAAAGGAATACCCGTTTCGAAAGGTTATGCTTCGGGAAAGGCTTTCATCATCAAAAGAAATATCTTCAACCTTAACCAAAACGGAAACTACTTAAATCCTTCTGAAGAGATTGAACGATTTAAACAAACAATAGTCGAATATAAAAACGAGTTACTTAGATACCAGAATTCGATAAGCAAAGAAAAATCGATTGCTACCGATATTTTAGATTCTATTAAATTGCTTTTGGAAGACCCTGATATTGAAAAAAGTGTAATAGAATATATACATAGTGGCAAATCTGCGGAACTCGCCGTTGAGCTAACATATCAAAAATTCGAGAAAGACCTTCTTTCGGTAAAAAACAAATTTATTAGGGAAAGAGCATTTGAAATCGAACAGATAAAAAATCGCTTTTTGGAACTACTAATCAACAAAAAACTGTCGACAACAATACCCGAAAATTCAATTGTTGTTGCTCCAAGTCTTTCCGCCGACCAAGTTATTGCATTCAAAGAAAAAAATGTTGCTGCATTGATTACAGAGGTCGGTGGGACGACAACCCACTCCTCTATCCTTGCGCGCTCTTTTAGAATCCCATCGGTGATTGGTATCCCCAACGCAACCAAATTGATTAGCAATAACGACCATCTGTTGGTTGATGCATATAAAGGGATTATTATTGTAAATCCTACGCAAGAAACCTACTTTGAATTCAAAGAAAAAGTAGAGGACGAAAATTATATTACAAAAGAACTTGGCGATATTATTTATCGACCAACCCAAACGAAAGATGGTAAACCAATCGAGTTGCAAGCGAATATAAACTATAAAGAGGAACTCGACGAAAGAGAAATTTACCTTTCGGATGGTATTGGCTTGGTTCGAACTGAACATCTTGTACCAATCCGGGATTTCTACGATAAAAATATTGGATTTGACTACTTTGAACAAGTCCAATACGAGCTTTACCACGATGTTGCTGTAAAAGTCTATCCAAAGCCAGTAATATTCCGAGCTTTTGATTTAGGGGGCGACAAATTCCCTTCGCTTTTTGGTATGACCGAAGCAAACCCAATGCTTGGTTTCCGTGGAATTCGATATCTTCTTGCAAATCCTAGGTTCTTTAAAACCCAGTTAAGGGCATTCCTTCGTGCTTCGGTTGAAAAAAATGTTCAAATTATGATACCAATGGTTACCACATTAGAGGAAGTCCTTGATTCTTTGCGTCTTATAGAAGAATGTAAGGAGGAACTGAAACAGGAAAATCAGGAATTCGACCCAAATGTTAAATTTGGAATAATGATAGAAACCCCAGCAGCAGCACTGCAATCCGACATATTGGCAAATTATGTTGATTTTATAAGTATAGGAACAAACGATTTAACCCAATATACATTGGTTGCAGACCGTGATAACTCGCAAGTTAGTTCATATTTTTCTCCTTTTCATCCATCTGTTTTAAAATTAATGAAGTATACAATAAATAATGCAAAAAGAAAAGGCAAGAAAGTTGGAATTTGTGGTGAACTTGCTTCGCACCCCGCTGCAACTGGTTTAATTATTGGACTTGAATTCGATTCCATAAGTGTTTCGGTAGAAAATTTGCTTCAAGTTAAGAAATGGATTTCTGAGATAGATTCCTCTTTTGCAAAAGCTCAATTGCAAAAGGCTCTAAGGTTTTCCACCTCGGAACAAGTACGTGAATTTTTGGAAATCGATTGAATATGAAGGCACTTGTTATTATTCCAACCTACAACGAAGCCGAAAATATCGAAAAACTTATCGACAAGATATTCCAAGTGGTTCCAGAAATCAATATATTAATTGTCGACGACAACTCACCGGATGGAACTGCTTCTATTGTTGAAAAGCTGATGGAAAAGGACCCACGCATTAATCTGATTAAACGCCCGGGGAAACTTGGCCTTGGCACTGCATATATCGAGGGATTCAAATTTGCTTTGCAAAAAGACTACGAAGCGATTTTCGAAATGGACGCCGATTTTTCCCACAATCCCGAGGATTTACCCCGCTTCCTCGAAGCACTTCAAGACTCCGATTTAGTTATTGGCTCGCGGTACCTAACGGGGGTGAATGTAATCAATTGGCCACTAAGTCGTTTGATTTTAAGTTATTTTGCTAACCTTTATACACGCTTTATTACTGGAATGCCAGTTAAAGATGCCACCGGTGGATTTAAGTGCTTTCGTGCAAGTGCATTGCGAAAAATTAATTTGGATAAAGTTAAGACAAATGGCTATGGATTTCAAATCGAAATGAACTTTCGATTTTGGGCAAGCGGTTTTCGACTTAAAGAAATTCCAATAATTTTCGTCGACCGCAGAAACGGTGTTTCGAAGATGAACAAGAAAATAATTTTCGAAGCAATTTTTTTGGTGTGGAAATTAAAATTGTGCAAAATTTTCAAATGCATTTGATTAATAATGACTTCCCCTTTAGAACTTTCGATTATTATTGTTAACTACAATGTAAAAGATTTCCTTTCTCAATGCTTGAATTCAATTTTAAAATCCCAAGTAAATTTTGGCTACGAAATAATTGTAGTCGATAATAATTCCTCCGATAATTCTATTGAATTTCTTCAAAGTCATTTCCCTTTTGTAAAAATTATACCTTTGAAAGAAAACAAAGGTTTTGGTTTTGCAAATAATGTTGGTTTCGAAAATTCCCAAGGTAGATATATTCTGCTCCTAAATCCAGACACTGTTTTACAAGAAGATACCTTGCAGGTGATGTATGATTTTATGGAAAGTAACAAGGATGTTGGCGTAGCTGGATGCAAGGTTCTCAATCCCGATGGCTCGTTGCAACTTGCTTGCCGGCGAAGTGTTCCAACACCTTGGGTTGCTTTCACAAAGCTGTTTGGTTTGCAAAGGTTGTTTCCAAAAAGTAAATTGTTTGGTAAATACAACTTAACATACTTAAACGAAAATGAGGTATCTTTTGTGGACTCGATTAGTGGCTCGTTTATGTTTCTTCGCCGCGAAGTTTACCAAAAATTGGATGGGTTCGACACAAATTTCTTTCTTTTTGGGGAAGACCTTGATTTTTGCTACCGAGCAAAACAATTAGGATGGAAAATTGCTTATGTTCCAAATACATCAATAATCCATTACAAAGGGCAAAGTTCAAAAAGAAGTCTTGTTGATACTTCTTTCCACTTTTTTAAATCGATGGAAATTTTTACCCGCAAGCATTTCGGCTCGCGAAATTGGTTCCTTTGGTTTATAAAACTAGGAATTTATTTTCGCCATTTTATATCGAAAATATATAAATACAAAACCGAATTACTATTCGTCCTACTCGACCTTCTTTTTGCAAATCTTTCGCTATTAATTGCAAGTTGGATACGATTTGGGAATATGTTAAGTTTCCCCGACTATGCATATCCAACGGTATTCATTGTTTTAAGTGTGGTAGTTTTCCTTTCGATGGTCTCTGCGGGTGAATATTTCGAGTTCAAGCATAGCCTTTGGAAAACCACTTTCGCGTTGTTGATTTCGTTCTTTATTCTTTCCTCGTTGACATATTTTTTCAAAGATTTTGCTTTCAGCCGTGGCGTTCTTCTTTTAACAATAGGACTTACACTTTTGCTAACAAATACCACCAGATTGGTCTTTAATTTAAAAAGGAAGATAAGCACGCCACGAAGAATTGCCTTCGTTGGAAACAATACAAATACAAAAGCAATAATCGACCATCTAGATTCGGCAGAGACTATCGATTTTGAATTGATTGGTGTAATTCTTTTCGATATCAATCAAAATTGCACAAATCTTCCTATCCTTGGAAGAATAAATGAAATTTCTGAAATTGTTGAACTTTACGACATTACAGAAATAATAGTTACCGATGAGAAAATTACCAAAATCGATATGCTAGAATACCTACAAAAACTTGAAGGAAAAAATATTAAAATTTTTTATGCCCAAGGGTACGAGGATGTTGTTGCTTCCGAGTTGATTTCAAGTTTAACAAGTAAGGACAACATACTCTATTCATACAATCTTTCATTATTTCGCTTTCGTTTCTTCAAGAGAGTTTTCGATTTGTTCCTTCTGCTCTGGTTTTTCACGATTGGGTTTCCATTCTTATTTTTGTTTTTCGATAAAAGTAAAAGAAAATTGAAAAATTTTTGGAAAATTCTTTTAGGGGAAATGACATTTGTCGGGCTCGACAAGGAGTTTCGACAAATATTTCACAAACAACCACTGATTACAATATCCGAGGCGAATTCTTCTGCCTTAACAACCCCAAAGGCACTCGAAAAGTTAAACCTTTTTTATCTTCAAGGATACACTCCTTTGCTCGATTTAGAAATTTTGTTAAAATATAAAAGAGGAAAAGATGGAAAAAACACCCTCAAAATATCTGCTTGATTTTGAAAAGCCAATATACGAACTCGAGAAAAAAATCGAAGAAATGAAATCATTGGGCGAAGTAATAAATATCGACGAAGAAATTGCAAATCTTCAAAATAAAGTACACGAACTTAAGGTTCAAATCTACAGCCAACTTACTCGTTGGCAACGAGTACAAATTGCTCGCCACCCCGAGCGACCCTATACTTTGGACTATATCAATAATCTGTTCACCGATTTTGTCGAACTACACGGCGACCGACTTGTTCGCGACGATCCAGCAATTGTAGGTGGGATTGCAAAGTTCAATGGTATTTCTGTAATGGTTGTTGGCCATCAAAAAGGTAGAGACACTAAAAGCAACTTGTTTCGTAACTTCGGTATGCCAAATCCCGAAGGCTACCGCAAAGCCCATCGATTGTTCCTTCTTGCCGAAAAATTTGGTAAACCAATAATTACTTTCCTCGACACCCCGGGTGCTTTTCCCGGAATGGAAGCAGAAGAGCGAGGTCAAGCAGAAGCAATAGCAAGAAATTTATTTCTTATGGCTAAACTAAGAGTTCCAATTATTGTTGTAATAATTGGGGAAGGTGCAAGTGGTGGTGCAATTGGTATTGGGGTTGGCGACCGCATATTAATGCTAGAAAATGCTTGGTATAGTGTAATTGCTCCGGAATCTTGCTCGAGCATTCTTTGGAGAAGTTGGGACTACAAGGAGCAAGCTGCCGAAGCATTGAAACTGACTGCAACAGATTTGCTCGAACAAAATGTAATCGATAGAGTTGTGCCCGAACCCTTGGGCGGGGCACACAAAGACCCCAAGCAAATGTTCGAAATTATGCGAAGTATACTTACCGAAGAACTCGACAATCTGTTGAAAATCGATATTAATGAACTTGTTCGAATGCGGAAAGAAAAGTTCTATAGTAAAGGAGTTTGGAAAGAATTATGATAAAAGGAATTAACAATTTTTTAAAGCGTCTCGCTTTATGGATGGAAAGTTTCGCCCAAACGAAATACTCTTTGTGGGCTTTGTTTGTATTTGCATTTGCCGAAGCCTCTTTCTTTCCAATACCACCGGATGTTTTGTTGATTGCCATTGCGCTTTCATATCCAAAACGGTCCTATTTGTCCGCTTTATGGTGCACAATTGGTTCGGCTCTTGGCGGTGTCTTTGGCTACTATATTGGTTATTCATTGATGGAGATAGTGGGAATTAAAATTATAGAATTCTATAATTTCCAAGATACTTGGTCGAAAGTTGTTGCAACTTTCAATAGTGATGTTGGCTATTGGTTCCTTGCTGGGGCTGCCTTCACACCAATTCCATACAAAGTTGCAACTATTGCCGCTGGAGCAACGCATCAGAGTTTCATTCCTTTTGTTATTATTTCGCTAATTGGCAGAGGCTTGCGTTTCTTTGCAGTTGCCACATTATTCTACTTCCTTGGTCCCCCAGTAAAAGCATTTATCGATAAATACTTCGAAAAACTTACTTTTGCTTTTCTGCTTTTACTTATTGGTGGCTTTGTGATTATTAAATACATTATCTAATTGGTGTGGCTAAATTTCTATACATTTTCAAAGGTAAATTCCCTTGGGATGGTAGATTAGTTAAAATTTGTAAATCTTTAAAATCTGCTGGTCACCAAGTTCTGATTGTTGCCCGTTGGAAAGGAGAACCCACCGATTTCGAACAATGGCACGGATTGGATGTAATACGTGCTTGCTACAAGATACCAACATATCTTTCATTGCCATTTCCCGAAAATCCATTCTGGGTTAATAGTTTGAAAAAAATTATTAATGAATTCAGACCCGAATGTATTATTGTACGAGATATTTTTCTCGTTAAACCAGTAAAGAGAGCTCTCGGTAGTAGAACTGTTCCAGTAATTATCGATATGGCTGAACATTACCCAGCAGCAGTTCGCGAATGGAAAAAGTATAACCAAAATCCCCTTACTAAGTTCTTGGTCTACAATTTAAAAATTGTAGACAAATGGGAAAGGGAAAGTGTCTCTATTTCCGATTATATTCTAACTGTTTGTGAAGAGCAAGTGGAACGCTTGTCGAAATTCTATAGTTTTCCTAACGGAAGAACAGAAGTGATTTACAATACCCCAGAAATTTCTTTCCTAAATCCAACTGACAAAATTCCGGCGAGAAAACCCAGAGTTTTTATTCATCACGGGTATCACACAAGCGAAAAGCCAATCGATAAATTCGTTGAGTACTTTATCGAGTTTGCAAGCCCAAACGATAGTTTCCAACTATTAATTGCCGGACCAGGCGAATGCATCCCACAACTTAAAGAAATCGTAAACAAAAGAAATGCAAAAAATGTACTTTTTCTTGGTAAGTACAATTTCGAAGAACTTCCAAAAATTTTAGAAAAAGGGGATATCGGTGTCATTCCATATCCTCCTAATGAGTTTAACAATTATACTTTACATAATAAAATATTCGATTACTTTGCTTTTGGAATACCAGTGGTTGTTTCTAATGCAAAACCTTTGAAACGGCTGGTAGAAGAAACAAATGCTGGAATTTCTCTGCCAATAGAAAGGGAATCTATAAAAAATTTTTTCGACAACATAGATAATTTCGATTGGATAACTTTTAGCAATAATGCTTTTCGGTGGTCACGGAATAAATACAATTGGGAATCCGACGAAAAAAGATTATTAGAATTTATTGGAAAAGTATTAAATGGCTAATTTCGTTGCAAATACTATACAAGTTCATATTGCTGCTTGGGATTCGAGAAATATGGAATACAAGTTTTTAGCATTAAAGCGCTCGAAGAACAACCCAATCTACCCGGAAATCTGGCAAGCAATTACTGGTACAATCGAAGGTAAAGAAACTGCAATCGAATGTGCAATACGAGAAGTTAAAGAAGAGACTGGGCTCCAGGTTAAAGAGATTTGGACGGTGCCCTTCGTTGCTATCTTTTTCGACCCTTACCAAGACGCAGTAAATGCTTCCCCAGTTTTTGGTGTCGTTGTTGATTTTAGTGAAACCATAAAAATTTCGCCCGAACACGAAACTTTCCAATGGCTAACATTAGAAAAGTTTATCGAACTTGTTCCTTTGCCATCACACAAAATTGGTGCAAAATATTTTTGGGAACATATTCTTCAACATAAAGAGAAAGAAATGTTTAAATATATTAACAAAGAAATCAAAAAATTTGAATAAAAATTTATTTTTTCTCTTAATCCTTTAGTTTTTTCGCTAAGAAAATTTTTTTCTTAGTTTTGCTTTTTTATTCGAGGGAAAAATGAATTATTATGTAAACAAAGAAACATTAAAAGACAAAACACACGAATGGCTTCGGAAAATCGCTCCATTTAACACACATCGGATGGAACTCAATGTTTCGAAATCCGCCCTACTTGTAATAGATATGCAGAAGTTTTTTCTCGACCCTCAGTCCCCTACTTTTACTTGTGGTGGACTTGCAATAATCGACAATATCAAACTTTTGCTCGATTGTTTCCGAAAAGAAAAGCTTCCGGTGATTTACACACGCCACGTTCACGACCCCGAAGGAATTGACGCCGGTATAATGAAATGGTGGTGGGAAGGTATGTGCGTCGATGAAACTCCTGAAAGCTTCGTTATCGATGAAATTTCACCTTTGCCAAATGAAAAAGTGGTAAAAAAGCATAGGTATTCCGCTTTCTACAATACCGACCTCGAAGTCTATCTTCGTGGATTAAAAGTAGAAGATTTGGTAATTACTGGAATTATGACTAATATGTGTTGCGAATCTACTGCTCGCGATGCTTATTTTCGCGACTATCGAGTTTTTTTCCTTGCAGATGCAACTGGTAGTATTAACGAGGAAATGCACTTAGCCTCGCTATTGAACTTATCTTTTGGTTTTGCCTATATTACGACCACCGAAGAAATTGTAGCCAAGTTTTAGTCTCGTTACAGAAATATTTCTTAATATAAGAAGAAAGATTAAACTCTTGCTTTGTATTTATTTCTTAATATATCCAAGACTAATTTGGGGTGGTTAGTAACAATTGCTTTCACACCAAATTGCAATACATAGTCCAATTGTTCTTCATTATCTACTGAGTAAACTCCAAGGAAAATGTTGTTCTTTTGTGCATCTTCGGTTAATTCTTTGTTCAATTCTTCTACGCTACAAACGAAACCTTCGCAACCAATTTCCTTTTTCAATCTCGAAGGGAATGTATTATCCTTGGGCAATCTTATTGCGGCAATAGGAATTTCTGGGGCTAATTCCTTTACTATTTTCAATTGATTGTAATAAAAGGACGAAATGACAACCCTATCCGAATATCTATATTTCATAATTAGATTAAGAATATTTTGAATATGGAAATTTGGAGTTTCTCCTAAGTTTTTTAATTCAATGTTTAGCAAAACTTTATTTGTTAAAAATTGCAAAACCTCTTCGAGCGAGGGAATTCGTTCTCCTTGGAATTCACGACTGAACCAAGCCCCACTGTCCAACTTTTTTAATTCTTGGTACGACAATTTACTTGCAAGCCCAATACCATTCGTGGTTCTACTTAATCCTTTATCGTGGAAGACAATAGGAATTGCGTCGGAAGTAACCTGAATATCCATTTCAATAAAATGAGCGCCCGAGCGAATTGCTTCCTCGAACGACGAAAGTGTGTTTTCCGGAGCAACACCGCTTGCTCCACGGTGTGCAACTACAAAATAATCGAACCTTTCGTATGCCTGCATTAAAGTTAGCATAAAACAAAAATATGAATATTTGTTCAATAACAAATTAATGTAAAAAGAATTATTTGGCAATCTTTAACTTTGCGGATGTTCTTTTTCTGTCTCGGTTATGTTTGGTGGCGGTATTACATAAATCGAAACTTCTTTTGGAACAAGTCCAGCTTCTGCAAGATATTTTATGTTCTCGACCAAGGCTTCGTCGAGTTTATTGTCTTGCCTAACAATCAATACTCCGGTTTTAGTTACAATGTTTTGTGCAACTATCATACCAGGTTTCAATTTTTCGACACGAATTTCCCTTTCAACGACTTGAGGTTCTGGTGGCGGAGCTTCTTCCTGGGTCTCCTCGCTTTCAAAAACCTCTCCCAAATCCGACGAACGAAGAGTTCTTAAATCGAAATTTCGAATCACAAGATTGGTCTTTGGTACTATTAATTCTGGGATTACACGTTTCTTTACAATATCTTGGAACGTGTTTAGAATATCGTTGTCGAACCAATTTGCTTTCCGGTAGAAGAATTTCAAAGCCTCGTTGTGTCGGTCGAAAGTTTCTTCTTTTGTTTGGACAACGAGCCCTTCCTCTTCGAGTTTCGTGATGTGAAAAGGTTGTATTCGGTATACTTTATTATGGTAAATATTTGCAATTGCAATAACTTGTGATTCTTTCAAAACCTTTATACCTTCGAGTTGTTTTGGTCCACCGCTACCTGTTTTATTTTCCCAAATTTGTTCCAAGATTTTGATTGCTCCTTTTATTGTTTCCATTTCGCTCAAAGCATCTATCGCTTCTTGGTAAAGTTTGAAAAAGAAGTTTCTGTCGGCTTGTTCCAAGTCGTAAGGGTCGTAAAGAAGAAATCTTTTGGGCATTATCAACATTGGCAGGTTAATGAGCGATGCCGAAGTGGTAATTTCGGCAATTGTTCTATCGGAAAATTTTAATTCTTTTGCAAGTCTTTCTGCAATTGCAACAACATAACTTGTATGGTTTGTGTAATAATACTTTTCCGACAAACTCAAAATTTTTTGTATCGAACGGACAAATTCGCTTGCAACTTTTTCAGCAATTTGTCGGGGTTGGCTCTTTGTGATTATATCAATACCTTTAACATCGGAGATTCCCATTCTACGAAGTGTTTCGAGTAGTTGATTATTTTGAGAAATTAAATTATATGTATCGAATGCATTTTTAATTATTTGAATAAGTTGCAGTTGGTCTACTGGTTTCATTAAATACATATATGCTCGGCTTTGGTTAATTGCAGCAATGATTTCTGTCGGATTTGCAAAAGCTGAAAGAATAATCCGAATTGCATTCGGAGCATATTTCATAGTTTCTTTCAAAAATTCAATTCCGTTCATTACTGGCATATTCAAATCGCTAAGGATTACTCCGGGATTAAATCCTTTTTTGATGATTTCTAAACCTTCGGGTCCACTTTTAGCAGTTGCAATAATAAAATGCTTATTAAGGTACATTTCAAGTAGTTTCAAAAAGTTAATATCATCATCAACAATTAACAAATAACCCTTTTTAATTTCGTTTTGCGCCTTTTCCATATGAAGACCCTTTCAAATAAATTAAATTATCTAACCTCTACAATCTCAATATTTCTCAAAAATAAACATTGCAAGAAGCAAATCATCGGGTGTGGTTATTTTAATATTTTTTTCATCACCCTCGATAATTTTGACTTTTTGCCCGAAATTTTCAACTACCCCTGCCTCATCTGTAAATGATTGCTCCTCGGAAATTGCCTTTTCGTATGCAGAAATAATTAATTCAGTTCTAAAGGCTTGGGGAGTTTGGATTGCATAAACTTGCTTCCTATCGATTGTTTTAAGAATAAATCCCTCGTCATCGACCTCTTTTAATGTATCTTTAATTTTAATAGCAGGTGCAACAGCGTTGTATTTAAGAACGTTTTCGTACAATCTGATTATTAATTCTTTCGAAACAAATGGTCTTACAGCGTCGTGAATAAAGACATAGTCGGTTCCTTGTATTCTCTGGTTCTGAAGAGCGTTTCGTACTGAATCAAACCTTTCGTTTCCACCTGGTACTAATTCAATCTCGACCGAAGGAAATTTTTCGTGCAAAAGTTCACAAGTAAGTTTATAATAATCAATTGGATAAGTAACAACAACAACGTCGAATTTCAATGAGTTCAGTAAATTTTCAAGGGAAAGAACAATAATCGGCTGGTTCTTAATTGTATGAAATTGTTTAGGAATTACCCCACCAAGCCTTTTTCCACTTCCACCTGCTGTCACTATCAAACCAAGTTTCATACTTTTCAATAGTACAAATTTCAAATTTAGTTATAATAATCTATTTTTTGTTAATTTAGTTTTTTTTGTTAAAAATTAATGATTGTAAAGTGAGTTTGTTGTACTTCTTTTTCGGTATTCTTTCGATTTTAGCAATTGCTAGTGCTATTATTACAATTTCGAGTAGGAACCCAGTTCGGAGTGCTTTTGCTTTAATTTTCCATTTCTTTATGCTTGCTGGACTTTATTTAACCTTGAACGCACAATTTGTTGCAGTCATCCAAATACTTGTATACGCTGGCGCAATTATGGTTCTTGTCGTTTTTGTGATAATGCTACTAAATCTATCCAATGAAGAACGCCTTAGCGAAAAGTTCGACTTTCGTCGTGCAATTGCAGTTATTTTGGGAGTCGCATTTGTTATTCAATTACTTGTTGCAATCTTCATTCCCAAAAGTATAAATTCCAACCTACATCCAGATTCTTCAAAAATTGGAACAGCGCAATTTATTGGTCAAACACTTTTCCGCGATTATCTCGTGCCCTTCGAAATTGTTGGTATTCTTTTAATTTCTGCAATCATTGGAGCTATTGTTTTGGCAAAACGAAAAGTCGATTAGGAGGAACTATGCAAACTGTACCATTGGAGTTCTATTTGATTGTTTCTGCGATACTTTTCACAATAGGAACTGTTGGTGTTCTAACCCGTCGAAATGCAATCGTTGTTTTTATGGCAATAGAATTAATGTTGAATTCTGTTAATTTGACTCTTGTATCATTTTCGGCATTTATGGGCGATGTTGCTGGTCAAATCTTTGTATTTTTCATAATGGCAATAGCAGCCGGCGAAGCAACAATAGGGCTCGCAATTGTCCTTGCACTCTTTCGAAATAAACAGACCGTCTACGTCGACGAAGCCAACACAATAAAAGGATA
>JAOAEE010000060.1 GCA_026416955.1 Ignavibacteria bacterium
GTCCGATGGCACATACTCTTTATCTTTCAGTTCTTCAATTGATTTTATTCTATCTAATGCTAATACATAAGGTTTTTCATTTACTGTTTCGTTATATCCGATTAAATACCATCTATGATTGTATTCCTTTAAGTAATGTGGATGAAAAATATATTCGTAAGGTGTTTCTTTATCAAATGGTTGGCAGATTATTTTCTCACCGCAAGTGATGAAATAAGATATGAGATACTTAAAAAATACTTTAAGCCAATAAAAGAAACTGCAGTAGGGGACCCCACTGATATGGAATTGTTAGAGAAATTTTTAACCATGAATAAAGAAATAAAAGATATTGAAGGAAAACAAGCAGAAATAAAGAGAAAGATTAAAGAAAAATATATAGAGTATGAAGTTATTAACTATGGATTAAAAGGTAAAGTGTATCTTAAAGATAAATTTTTGTTAAAACTCAAAATTAAAAATTGATTATCAAACTTACACAAAAAAAATAACAGACAAACATATATTAAATGGAATATTAAAAACCTCTCCAAAATATGGATCGAATAACGAACACAAAAGATCTCAAAAAATCATTGAAGCATCTAAAATTAGAATTTAAATTAAAAAATAAAAAAATGAAATCCAAAAAAACAAATCCTCAAAAAGGTAAAACAAGGATAAGCCCAATAATTGAAAAAAGAATACATAAATATACAAAAAACTTAGCAATCTTACTAAAATTTTTAAATTATGAAAACCCTGTTGAAAATTATCTAGATATGATGAATGATATAAATAATAAATGCTTAGGAGGTAAATTTAAAGGAGAAATAGTAGATAGATCAATAGAACTTTTCAAGAAAATATACAGAAATGCATAAGATAGGCGAATTCAACTAAGTGGTAAT
Organism: Ignavibacteria bacterium; assembly: GCA_026416955.1. GTDB lineage: Bacteria > Bacteroidota > Ignavibacteria > Kapaibacteriales > UBA2268 > Naka2016. The sequence continues at coordinate 891 of JAOAEE010000060.1, forward strand.
ATAAATTTTGAAAATTATAATCAAATGTTATCACTTCAGGAAAGTATCTCATTAGCAATCAGTTCTGCCTGCTTTAATACAGTTTCAGTGGCAAGTGCCTCCATATCTGGTGGATAGCCATACTGTCTAAGCGTTCTTTTTACGATTACTTTGAGTTTTGATCTTACACTTTCTCGTATTGTCCAGTCAATAGAGGTATTCTTTCTTACTCTATCATAAAGCACAATTGCAAGTTCTTTTAATTTTTCCTTTCCCATAAGATCTCTGGCACTTTCATTATTTGCAACTGCTGTATAAAAAGCATATTCAAAATCTGTTAACCCCATTTCTTCGGGTTCTTTGTCAGATTGTTTGATCTCTTTGGCAAGTTTTATTAATTCTTCGATTACTTCGGCGGCAGTAATGATTTTGTTGTTGTACCTTCTTATTAACTCTTCCAATACCTCCATAAAGGATTTACTCTTAACCAAATTTATCTTTATTCTTCCCTTGATTTCATCATTTAAAAGTTTTTTCAGTGTTTCTATAGCGATATTTTTATGCTTCATTCCTTTGATTTCTTCAAGGAAGCTATCAGAAAGTATGGAAATATCGGGTTTCTTTATGCCTGCTGCATCAAAGACATCTATAACACCACCTGAAACAATAGCTTTATCGATAATTTGCTTGACAGCAGTTTCCCAATCCTTTGTATTATTTTCCTCTCCCCTTCGTTCAAACTTAACAAGCCGTGCCTTTACTGCCTGAAAAAAAGCAACCTCTTCCTTAATTTCCATAGCTTTTGGATGGGGGATTGCTATTGCAAATGCCTTTGAAAGAGTAGTTACAGCATCGATATATCTTTTTTGACCATCTTCAAGACCCAATATAAAATCTTCGGCTTCTAAAATAAGGGAAAGTTTATCTTGTGTATTGGCTTGAAAATACTTTTGATAATCAAAGCCAAAAAACATATTCTTAACTACTTCGTATTTTTCAAGCATGATGTTTACTGCTTCTTCCTGCAGTTTTGCAGGATCGCCCTTGCCGCCGCTTTCTGCATAAAAGGCGAGAGCTTCCTTTAAATCGGATGCAATGCCAAGATAATCGACTATCAACCCTCCTGTTTTATCTTTGTAAACTCTGTTTACTCTTGCGATTGCCTGCATAAGGGTGTGCCCCTTCATTGGTTTATCGATATACATTGTATGAAGACAAGGAACATCAAACCCAGTTAGCCACATATCAACGACAATTACCAGTTTTAATTCATCATCTGGGTCTTTGAATCTGTCGGCAAGCATGCGTCTTTGGTCTTTCGTGAGATAAAATTGCGCAATATCTGCTTCGTCGGATGAAGCCACTGTCATTACCAGCTTTATAAACCCTTTTTTCAGATCATCACTGTGCCAATGTGGTCTAAGGTTTAGGATTTCTTTATACAACTTAACGGCAATTTTTCGGGTCATGGCTACAAACATTCCTTTGCCGTCTAATACTTCAAGCCGCTGTTCAAAGTGATTGACTACATCCTGAGCAATTTGCTTGATTCTTTTATCTCCGCCAATGAGATCTTCTAATTTTGCCCATTTTTTCTTTGCTTTTTCAATTTCCGATAAGCCCTCTTCTTCAAGTTCTCTTTCAAATTCTTCTATCAGTTTTTTACCTTCTTCTGTAAGGTCTATTTTTACTAATCTACTTTCATAATAAATGGGAACGGTAACTCCATCTTCAATAGCGCGGGATATATCGTAAATATCAATGTAGTTTCCAAATACTGCGGGTGTGTTTCTATCGGTTTTTTCAACAGGAGTACCTGTAAAGCCAATAAACGTAGCATTAGGGAGAGCATCTCTCAAGTATTTTGCAAAGCCATAGGTTATCTTTCCTGTTTCTTTATCAATTTTTGCCTTAAAACCATATTGCGTTCTATGGGCTTCATCTACAATAACTATGATATTATCTCTTTCTGACAAAGTTTCGTAAATATTACCATCGTCAGTCCAGAATTTATGGATTGTGCTGAAAACAATACCACCTGCATCAACTTTTAAAAGCTTTTTAAGGTGTTCTCTGTTCTCGGCTTGTACAGGGTCCTGGCGTAAAATCTGAGTAGATGCGGCAAATGTATCAAACAATTGATCGTCCAAGTCGTTTCGGTCGGTGATAACAACTATCGTTGGATTGGCAAGTTTTTGAATAATCTTAGCTGAATAAAACACCATAGATAAAGATTTACCCGAACCCTGAGTGTGCCAGATAACACCTGCTTTTTTATCTCCTTCTGGTTGCGTTTTCACATCTGGCAAACCATAAGATGCAGGCGATTCTTTTACTTGCCAATTATCTTTGTTTATTCCTATGGCCCTGATTGTAGATTCAACAGCTTTATTGACAGCATAGTATTGATGATAGGCGGCAATTTTTTTGGTAAGTTTTACGATGGTCTGCCCTGATTCATCTTCTGCCTTTGATTTATCAAATACAATAAAAAATCTTAAAAAATCAAGAAAGGTGTCTTTTTTAAACAAACCTTTTATCAATATTTCCAATTGTGGTAATATAGAGACGGAATGCATGGCGTCTCTATAAATATCATCCATCGATTTCCATGATGTAAATCTATCATAGCCTGCTGACAAACTGCCTATTTTTGCCTCAAATCCATCAGAGATGACTACAATTTCGTTGTAGGTAAAAAGAGAAGGTATGGTTTGCTTGTAGGTTTGAATTTGATTGTATGCCGTTCGTATCGTTGCCTTTTCATCTGCTGGATTTTTGAGTTCAATGACAACAAGGGGTATGCCATTCACAAAAAGCACAATATCGGGGCGTTTGTTGATGTGATTTTCGATAACAGTGAATTGATTGATGGCGTGAAACTCGTTATTTTCTCTATTTTCAAAATCAATTATTTTTACAATATCTCCTTTTTCTTCTCCATTTTTCCTGTATGTTACGGGGATACCTTCGGTAAGTAGCCTATGAAATGCTTCATTGTTTGACATCAGGTTTGGAAAGTGGTTTGGGAGATGAGAAATCGTTTTTATTGCATCATGTATAGCATCATCCGGAATTTGTGGATTGATAAGTTTTAAGTTCTTTTCTAGTATATCGAGCAATAGGACATCCTCAAAAGATTTTCTTTTGGCAACGCCAAAATTAATTTTTTCTACGTCAGGTGCAATATCAGGGCCAAAAATATATTCCCAGCCCAGGGATTGGAAAAGATCCAGGGCAAACTGTTCGATGGAAGATTCGTTGAGGTTAGCGTTCATAGTATTTATCCTCATTCCATTTTAATGGGTTGTTAATTATATATTCTGATATTGTTTTGAATGATTTTTCATCTCTAATAATGTGTTCATAATAATTTGGTTGCCATGAAAAATCAGGGTTTATTATTTTAGCGCGTTTTGTTACGGCAGATTTAAATCCGCGAATTATTGATGGTAAATTTTTTGATTGTGGACCAAATTTATTTGTCGTATTTATCGTAGAGACGCCATGCATGGCGTCTCTACGATTATTATCGCAACGCATGGCGTCTCTACGTTCATCACCACGCATTGCAATATTTGTAGAGACGCAATGCATTGCGTCTCTACGACATATATTATATTCATTTTCGCCAATGATTATGATGCAATGAATATGATTTGGCATAATTACAAATTCCCCTAATGTTACGTTCATATCCTTTCTAATTTCCGGTGTTTTTTGTAATTCGTCAAATGCTATTTTACCTATTTCCGATAATTGAACCATTCCATTAATCACATTACCAAAATAAGGAATTCTGTCTTTTGTGCATATGGTAACAAAATAATAACCATTTTTTCCGTAATCCCAACCTTTTAACCGTGTTGTTTCAATGCGATATTTATTTTTATATTTATCGTTCATATCTATTATTCCTTTTTATCGTATTATCATAGAGACGGAATGCATTGCGTCTTTTTATAGAGACGCAAAACATTGCGTCTTTACATTATTTCCATCTTCACCCTCACCTCTCCGCTCATTAGTTTGGGTAATAGTGTGTCGCGGAGTTTTTCAAGGGTTCGGATTTGGAATACATTATTAGTAATTTTTGAAAAAATATTTTTTAATTTTTTATTTCTTTCATTCAAATATTCTTTTATTGGTTTAATAATTACTGTATTTCTTACATCATTTTGATTTATATGTGGTTGAGCACCTCCAGTCTCATTGAGAATAATTTCATCAATTTTATATTTAATCCATAAATAAATATATTCTTTTGGGAAGATATCATTAGGAACAATACCTACAACTGATTGGTTTGCACAAGTATCAATTTCTAATAAACTTACTTTCCCAAGTGTAGCACCGGTAATCGCTAATACAGTAGTGCCTTTAGGCATTAATTTTGTATTTGAATTTCTTAGACCAGATGCTGTTATATATTTTGTTGCTTTAATAATTCTAAAATTATTTATTTCGCCTGAATTTATCCAAGGAATATCACCGTTCCAGTATTCTGCAACTTTTGTAGATGGAGTTCCACCCAAAACAACATCTAATACATCACCAATTTTTACCTCTTCCCACCCCTCGGGCAATCCATCTTTGGTTGGCTCAATAAACCACTGCCTGAACAAAGTCATCGCCATTTCTTCCAGTGTTTTATTTTGGCGATGGAGGAGATCGATTTTGTCATCGATGCTTGAAAGAACTTCGGCTATGGCCTTTTGTTCGGGAAGAGGGGGGAGGAGGATTGGAAAATTAAGAAAATGTTCTAATCTTAAGGATAAAACAGTAGAACCTGTGGCAAAAGATTTAAAGATGTCTTTATTTAACAAAACATTGTAATAAATAAATTTTGGAATACATCTCTTAAAATTAAAAATAGCATAAGCTCTTTGATGTAAATCAAATTTTCCATTGTAATAACGTGGTATAAATTCCTTACCTTCTCCAGGAACTATAACAGCTTCCGTGTTAAATAAAAACTTTTTACTTCTTTTAATTATACTTGATCTATCAAACAAAGGATAATCTCCTGTATTGTCTGCATCTTGCGAATTGGTTTTCCCTGTTTTAATTTCCGCTATCTCCCCCAGCTTCACCCACTTCCAACCTTTTGGTATTTTTTCACTCATAGTTATCTCCCTTTTTTAGTATATAATAAGTACTTCTGCCTTCTCCTTTTCTAATTAGTAATCCTTTATCTACCATAGCATTTAACACTTCATAAGTTTTTGTGCTTTGGAATTTTAATAATTTCGCAGCTATTTTTCTTGAAATTTTTTTATTATCTAATAAATAAAGTAATATTACTTTTTCGTTTTCGTCCAATCGTTCATAATCGTTCATAATCGTTCGCAATCGTTCATAATCGTTCGCATTAGTTTGCAATTGTTCGTAATGTGTTCTTTTATATGATAAAGGAATGGCTTCTTTAAACTCAAGTTTTCTTCCTTCGGGTTGCTTAATAATCTCTTCAATTTTCAATATCGTTCTTTAAGTTTGCCAAATCTATTTTTGCCAAATTTTCAAGAATACGTTTATTAAGCATTTCCTCTTCTTTCAATTGATCCATAAACTCAGCTTTTAGTTGGGTAAATCGTTCTTCAAAATCAAAATCATCCTCTTCGTCAGGGAGCCCAACATACCTACCGGGAGTTAATACATAATCTAAATTCCTGACTTCTTCCAAACTTGCTGACTTGCAAAAACCAGCAATATCCTGGTAATTTCCATTGTTGCTCTTCTGCCATTCGTGGTAAGTGTCTGCAATTTTTCGTATGTCTTCAGGTCTTAAAATCCTTGTTCTTCGGTTTATAAGTTCTCCCAAGTCGCGGGCGTCGATAAAAAGAATCTGACCTTTTCTCTTCTTATCTCTATTGATAAACCACAAACAAGCAGGAATGCCAGTATTCAAAAATAATTTAGCAGGCAAATTTACTATACATTCTACCAAGTCAGCCTCTATCAAGTTTTTTCTAATCTCATACTCTTCTTTTGTTTTCGAAGTTAAAGAACCTTTGGCAAGAACAAACCCCGCCTTACCTTTGACGTTTAAATGATAAACAAAGTGTTGGATCCAAGCGTAGTTTGCATTTCCTGTTGGCGGTATGCCATATTTCCAACGGACATCGTTTCGGATCAATTCTCCGCTCCAATCGCTATCGTTAAAGGGTGGATTGGCAATAACAAAATCGGCTTTTAAGTCCTTGTGGGCATCGTTCAAAAACGAACCTTCGGGATTCCACTTAACCTGTGATGCATCAATTCCCCTAATGGCAAGGTTCATTTTGCAAAGCCGCCAGGTTGTTTGATTACTTTCTTGCCCGTAAATAGAAATATCATTAATTCTTCCCTGATGCTCTTGCACAAATTTTTCAGATTGAACAAACATCCCACCGGAACCGCAGCAAGGGTCAAAAACTCTACCTCTATAAGGTTCTAACATCTCAACTAAAAGTTCAACAACGCTGCGTGGTGTGTAGAATTGCCCTCCCTTTTTCCCTTCTGCCAAAGCAAACTGGCCTAAAAAATACTCAAACACATGTCCCAATATGTCGGCGCTTCTTTCCTTTGTTTGGTCGAAAGCAATGTTGCTGAAAAGATCGATTAGCCCGCCAAGATTAATGGGATCGATATTCCCTTTAGCATAAACTTTAGGCAATACCCCTTTTAGAGATGGGTTTTCTTTTTCGATTGCCTCCATTGCTTCATCGAGTATTTTGCCTATTTCAGGTTTTTTGGCATTTTCCTTCAGATATTGCCATCTTGCTTTGGGTGTTACATAAAAGACATTTTCGGCTCTGTATTCGTCAATATCTTCTGGATCAGCACCGAAGTATTCACCTTCGCCTTTTTTCAGCTTTTCGTATAGATTTTCAAAGGCATCAGAAATGTAGCGCAAGAAAATTAGGCCTAAGACAACATGTTTATATTCTGCAGCATCAATGTTTTTTCTTAGTTTATCTGCAGCTTTCCAGAGTTGTTGTTCAAAAGATTCGGTAGTATTATTTTTTTTAGCCATAATTGAATTTTTATAAAAATTTTAAGAATGATAATTAGTTTTTATTCGCATCCAATTAACAAGCCCACCTTGGCCTTCAATTTGGCCACCAAAAATATCTTGAAGTGCTTTATAAAATTTTTGGTCTTCAGTCATATTCACGATCTTTTATCCTCACAAAAATTTATTTCGTAGTATGTCGTTTCTTTTATCGTATGTTCGGCTTGTTCATCTGAAAGTTTGCCGTAATTGAAGTTACGTTACAGATTGGATTTTCCCGTTCTATGGTGTTGTTATTGTTTGCCATAGATTTTTTTTAATGTATTTTGTTAGCATGCAAAGGTAGGGAAAATATTTGAGAAAAATTACAATTTGGTTTGTTGCCCGAACAAATATTTGGAGAGTTCTTACAGAACGACTCACTAAATTCACTCTTATCACTAAACTTTGTTCTATCAATGACAGAAAAAACCGATCAAGCAATGATTAATCTTCTCGAACCTTACAAGGATTTTATTTAAACAATTACTGTTGATAATGGAAAAGAATTTGCTATGCATAAATACATTGAACGAAAACTCAATACAAGTATTTACTTCACTCATCCTTACGCCGCTTATGAAAAAGGATGGGTAGAAAACACTAACAAACTCATACGCCAATATTTCTCTAAATCCCTATCTTTCAAAACAATTTCTCATCAACAAGTTTTTGAAGTAATGATTTTATTAAACAACTAACTACGAAAAACTCTTAAATTTAATACATCCAATGAGTTTTTCTTGCTAATTTTATACCTAG
>JAOAEE010000049.1 GCA_026416955.1 Ignavibacteria bacterium
TTTTCGTAAAGTATAAAAAAATTATTTCAAACGAAAAAGTTAAGATTACTATCCGAATAGAATTTTGTATCAATATAGTGGGGAACTTCTTTTTTCGATTTTTAAGTCGCGAAGAACGGAGGACTTAATTCCAAAGCGGAAGTAGAAACCAGTGAATGAACCATAGGGATACCAAGTAAAAGCCAAGTCCCAGCAATGCAAATCTTTATTGATGCGAATTACTGGCGAAACAATTTCTTTGTTGATTGCATCAAATTGGGTAGAAAGAAAAACATTCCAAGTGGGGGTCAACTTAAACGAAGCATCCAAACTTATGTTCAAAGATTGTGATTTTTGATTGACAAAATCTCTTCGATAATTGTAATTCACATCAAACGATAAACTCCAAGAAGTTTGAAAAGGCTGGTAACCTAATGTATTTTCGCCCCAAAAGTCAAATTCCTTTGTTTCTATATTTCTTCGCAACGAAAATCTTTCGCCCAAAGATAAGGAATCAGTTTGCTTTTCCCCGCTTTGAGGTGTAGAAGGAATTTTCCCGCCGGTAATTTTTGTACTTAATGAAAGGGTGAAATATGTAAGTCGAATTAGTCCTTTGCCAGAACTAATTAAAAATCGATTGACTTTGTGGTAGGAGTTTGTTGGTTTACCGCTTGCATCCAAGATTGGTTCTTGGTCGTAAAGAGTAAAACCAAGCGATGAATTGACACTAAGCGACGGAATGGTAGTGGTATAAATCGAAAGTGAAATATCCGAAAATTTTAGTGAGTCTGCTGCAAAATTATAGTTTCCCGAAATATTTGCATTCAAAATATCAATGGTTTTGTCTTCGCCAGTATCCGTCGGATTGTATTTAACAGAAATATTGTTTTGAATACTATACGAAAGTAACTGATAAAGAGACCGAGAAGCAAGCCCACCACCATCCTTTTCGAACCTAGAATAGACTATTTCTCGATTGGATTTAAAATCTAAATATTTTCCATAAAATCCATATTTAGGGTTAGAAAGATTGGGTGTATAGGAAAATTGAATACTCGGCGAAACGGTGTGTCGAACCATCTTAACCCCTAAAAGATTTGGTTTAGCAATACCGTAGAGTTTGGTTGTGGAACTTATTCCAAATGAATAGTTGTATTCTGTAAAAACTCCATTTTCAACTGTTTCGCTAAGTGTAGAATCAATCGGATTGATTGCTTTTGTTGTTCTTCTAAAGTAGTTGTTAAAAGAAAAGTTGAAAAAAGGGGTAAACGTAAAGTAGTAGATTTTCGGCAATTGAAAAGATATAGTAGGAGAATGAGAAATTTTGGTTGAGTAGTCGAAAGCAAAAGTAGAATCGCGTTCGCGTTTACTTTTATTGTGGTATGCACGAACAGAGTACTGGAAAGAAATACTTCGAAGGAACTCGTTGTCCGGTGCAAATGAGCGAAGGGGATTGATTTGTGGAACTGTAAAACTAATAGATGGAGTTTCAGTATATGCAGTTGTAAGAATATTTTGCGAGCGAGAATAAGCAAGGGAAAGCGAAGAACCATTTTCAAAGGTCCTTGAATATGATGCATTCGATGTTAAGTCTTGTTGCTGTCGCGTGAAAATATCAAAAGAAGTATTTCTGAAATAATCTTGCGAGAAGAACCGGACATCGGCATTGAAATTTTCAAAGGGGTTAATTTTATGATTGTGGCGAACTGCAAATGACCAAGTTTTCTGGTAAGGTTGGTCGACAGAAAATCGAACCCTTCCAAAAGAAAGTTCTAAGTTTCCATCGAAAATATTACGATATTTCCATTGTGTGTAATTTTTAGAAAGGAAACCTCCTTTGGAGTAGAAATCAAAAGTAAATCGAGTATCGTAATAATCGCTAAGTGCAAGATACAACCCCAAATTTTCAATAGCAACACCACGAGTTTGCGAAAAGAAAAATGAAGGAGCAATTAACCCGGATTGCCGGCCACTACGATTAGGGAAATAAAGACCAATGGGTAAGATAAATATTGGCAAATCTTCGACGTAAAAAATCAATGGGTCTAAATAAACACTTTCCCCAGCAACAACTTTCATTTTCGGTGAACCGAAATAATAGTGGGGATGGGGTGCATTGCAAGTTGTATAGCAACCATTTTGAACAAAGAATTCTCTTTCGTTCTCGCGCTTAATTTTATCACCAAAATAAAAACCTTCGCCAAGTTGTGTTTCGCCCAAAGTAATTGTTCCTTGTTTCGATTTGAAATTGTAAGAGATTTTTTCGCCATAGTAGACTTCTTGATTATCGGTAAATGCCGGGTAGCCGAAATATTTTCCTTCGGAATTTTTGCTACCTTGTGCTCGAAGTAAAGACTTATCGAAATAAAATTCAATAATCTCTGCCTCCAATTTTTGTGTCTTATACTGAACTTGGGCTTTGCCTCGTAGATATAGATGTTTTTGCTTAACATTAAATCGAATAGAATCCAAAGAGCTAAATTTTATTATATCGTCGAAAGTTGCTTTCGGCTTAGTTGTGTCTTTGGTAAAATTTTCCTTTGGCAAAACATTTTCGATTTGAGTTTCTTTTTCGGATTTGGTCTGTAAGGTATCTATTAGCAGTATATTAGCAGTATCTTGCGGTGTTTTAATATTTTTTATCTTCTTTTTCGGAGCTTCTGGGGGATTTTGAAAAGCGAATAAGTTTGTTCCCAATCCATCAATATTCTTTTCAGAAACCAATCCAAAAACTGGTGTTATGTTTATTGATAAAAAGAACAATATAATTATCTTTAACCACAAATAATTAAACATTTTTCAATAAGCAGAAAATCAAATAAGATATAATGTAGTAATGTTCAAAAAGTTTCATTTATATTCAAAAATTTCGACAGTTTTAGGAACAGAAAAAGAGAAGGGATTGGTTAAATCGAAACCGAAATTTATCTTTTCAACATCCAAAGAAACCGTTCCATTTCGCTCTTCTATTTCCAATATATATTTTTTAGGGAATTTCTTACCATCTTTCGAAAAATATTCTGGATAAGAAATATTTAGAACAACTTTGTCATCGAGGTTCTTTTTTTGGAATTGAATTAGCAAAGAGTCGTTATTGCATAGAGAAAAATCTACAAAATCGCCACTTTTATACGAATAAAGAACCCTATTATCATCGAGTTTTTTATTTCGCATCGAGTCGATTGGATGTATCAATTGCCCTTTAAAAAGGCGAACGAAATCCCGAAAACCTAGCGGAACACGGGCCGCCTTGAATATTTTTTCCCTTGTGGGTGTCCCAATAACTGCCCAATTGTTAAAAACATCGTAATAGACAAAATTCTCGTTGTTGGAAAAAGCTTTGGCAAGAAGCACCCCCATCGGACCAAAAACCGAAAGAACAGCAGAGTCCTCGGCAACAATTCTTGCTTCGAATTGAGCAGAAAAGTTTAACTTCGGTAGTGCAAAATTAATTCTACCTTTCACTTCAATTAATTGCGGTAAAGAATTAAAATTTACTTCTTCGTAACCTTTTTCTATTTGTTCTTGTGGAAAAAGGTTATAATTGAAAATCACAAGGCAAACAAAAAGCAACAGCAACATAACCGATTGTTTCTCCAACTGTTTCAAAATAATACTAAAAAATATTTGTAATTTGCATTTTTTAAAGAAACACAAATTAATACTTTATTTTGGTATGATTTATATTACAAGAAGAGAAGTTTTTGCAGCAGCCCACCGATTGTATAACCCCACTTTTTCGGATGCACAAAACAATGAAATCTACGACAAATGCAACAATCCAAATTGGCACGGTCACAATTATGTACTCGAAGTTACAGTTTGCGGCATTCCAGACCCAAGCACTGGATACTTAATAGACTTAAAGGAATTAAAACAAATTATCCGAAAGTATATTATTTCGAAAGTTGACCACAAAAATTTGAATTTGGATGTTGAATTTCTACGCGGAATTATTCCAACGGTCGAAAATCTTGCTGTTGCTTTCTGGAAAGAACTCGAAGACAAATTCACAAATTGCAAATTATACAAAATTAAATTGTACGAAACCGAAAACAATTTAGTTGAATATTTTGGCGAACCTATTGAAATAAAGAGATTTGTAAATGAATAATTTAACTATGGATAGTTATTTCGAAAACAACCATCTGGATGATTTTGAAAGCGAACCCGACGAGGTCCTTTCAACTTTTCCCACACACAACCAATGGGGCGAACTTCTTTTCGATGCAAATGGAAATATGCCTTTAAGCCTCGAAGAACAAGAGTTAATGATAAAGCGACTTGAACAAAAATTTATCGAAGTTATGGAAATTCTAAGAATTTCGCGCCGAGACCCAAACTCGACTAAAACACCATTACGAATTGCACGTATGCTTGTCAAGGAACTTTTTGCCGGGCGATACCAAGAAGCACCAAAAAGCACCGTTTTCCCAAATCGCAAAAAAGTTAACGAACTTATCATCAGTAAAGGAATTACTGTGATGAGCGTCTGTTCGCACCATTGGCAACCTATATCTGGCGATTGCGCTATTGGATATATACCAAATAAGTATGTTCTTGGGGTAAGCAAGTTAAGTCGAATTGTCGACTGGTTCTGCCGTCGCGGGCAAATTCAAGAAGAATTGGGCGAACAAATTGCCGATTATATCGAAGATTTGATTAAACCCAAGGCTCTTGGTGTTGTTATCCGTGCTCGGCATTATTGTATGATTGCTCGTGGGGTAAAAGGTAACGAGGAAAATTCATTAATGATTACTTCCGTTATGCGAGGCTACCTTCTTGCCGATTTAAACCTTCGTAACGAATTTCTAAATCTCATTGGAATGGGTTACGTTAAATAATGCTGCAACCCGCAGATCTTGAGTTCGAAAGCAAATTTTGGGAAAAGGGCATCCTTGTTGCTGGTGTCGACGAAGCAGGCCGTGGTGCTTTGGCTGGTCCAGTTTTCGCTGCCGCAGTGGTCTATCCACTTGGCTTCAAACCCAACTTTAATGTCTACGATTCTAAATCTATTTCTCCAAAAAAGCGAGAGGAACTTTACAAAATAATTATCAAAAACTGTTTATCCTTCTCGATTGAAATGGTGGATGTCGATTACATCGACAAATATAACATACTACTAGCCACATATCTTGCAATGAATAAGGCCCTGGAAAAATTTAACAACTCAAATATTATTGCCTTAATTGACGGAAACCACTACGAAGGAAATTTCCCCCACAAATTGCTTATCGATGGAGACTCCAAAAGCTTCACTATAGCCTCTGCTTCGATTCTTGCAAAAGTGGAGAGAGACCGATGGATGACATCTATTGCACACAAAAAGTATCCCGAATATGGTTTCGACAAACATAAAGGCTATGGAACAAAGTATCACATTGAACAAATCCTTAAGCACCAACCTTCCGATTTGCATAGAAAATCATTTTTAAAAAGAATATTAAATGGGCAGGAAAAATTGTTGTAGCTCTAAAATTTTCGTGCTACTTCTTTTTTTCTTCCATTTTTTTCAACTTGTTGCCGTCAATAATCACGGACAAAACAAACAAAAATAGCATAAGAAAAGCAAAAAACAGAGCAAAAACATCTAGAATTGTATACTTTTCACCAAAAAGTGGTATTTCCCCAACTCCGAAGAAATAAACAATGGTATTGCCAATAGCAATAAAAACTCTTGCTTCGGTTGGACCAAATCCAAAGTAAGTAATGCTGAATATACCAATTATCATTGTTTTAATATAAACAAAGATAGACATTAGTAAATATCCAACTAGAGCTAATAAAACAAAGTCCAATCGAGCATATGGGGACAAACCAACACCCACCCCAACAATAATCATACTGATGGAATCGAGGGTGTGGTCGATGAAAAACCCGTAACGAGGTCTTTCAATTTGTCGAAAGCGAGCGAGTGAACCATCAAGACTATCGCCGAACCAATTTATGAACAAACCAAAAGTTGCAAGCCAAATATAATCTTTATGGAAATAAGTTAAGGAATATCCCAAACCAGTAATAATTGCACCTACTACCCCAGTAATTGTCAAAAAATCAGGTGTTACAAACTTAGGCAATCTTGCTACACACCAGTTTATTAGAGGTTTTTCGATAAAACTCAGTATGGAAGTAGTTTCCCTTTTATGATTTTCTAATCCAGAATTCATAATTCCAAAAAAACAAAGATAAGAATATTGAAAAAATTAATATTCTAAGATAACTTCAACCGTTCGGGAATAGAATCTTCCTACTGGATGCTTATTATCGAAGGGTGGATTTGTTTCTCCGTATGCTTCCTTGCGAATTTGAATATCTAACTCTTTTTCTTCACTTTTGTTAAATTGGTCTAAGGTTCCCATTAGGAGTTTCTTCAAGAACTTAGAAACAGTTTCCACCCTTGCTCGAGAAAGATTTATATTATAATCCTTGGGGCCAATAATATCTGTGTGACCAACAAGAGTTATTTTCTTTGCTTTAAAAATTTTGTCTTTGAATTGATAAAAAAAAGAAATTTGTGCTGTATTGAGTTCACTCGAATTGAAATCAAACGGAGGAATAATAAACTTCTCTATGTTTGGACTTATCTTATTGCTTTCTCGGAAAACTACTGGCAACGAAATACCGAGTACTTTGCTGGAATTAATATAATCTTCAAATGAATAAATAATCATAATATCAATTATTTGAGGAATAACTTTATAATTATTCAATAGGGTAGATGTGCTCAAGTCGATTGAATCTATCGGGTTTTTTATCTTTTTTGTAATAGTATCAAATGGGCTCAAAGGATTTATTAATTTTATCGTAGGAATATGTTCTTTTGATTGCGTTTTGGTATAAATTCTAATAAAATCTGGGAAAACGACCAAAGAAGTGTCCAAAAGGACAAAAGGTGAAAGGATTTCCGGGTCTTCGCTAAAAATTTCAACACGCTGATTTTCCGAATTTCCTTCGGGAATTTTAGGATTGGATGGGTTCGATGGTAAATTCCTTTCTTCGATTTTAATTCGATTAGGCTCAATTTCCCAAACTTGGGTTAAATACTTTGCGATGGAATTTGCTCTTCTGCGAGAAAGTTGAAGATTTCCTTTCTCTTCGCCGACATCAGAATTGCAACCAATCAGTGTGATTGTCGAATTTGGCTTTTGCCTGAGTCTAAATCCAATTATGTTAAGAATGTTATCATAAACTTCTAAAATAGATTTGTCTCTTAGGGAAGCAAAGTTAAATTCGGAAATGGAACGGAGGCTGGAATATCTTGGTTGCAATTCCGCCTTTGCATAATCGAAAAACACATAATTCAACAAGGGTGCTTTTGTTTCGTAAATCTCTTTTGTAACTAATATATTCGCCGGTACATACTTTGGATGGCCTTTTTGGAATGAAATACCTACATAATCAATAATAATACTATCGTTCCGAAGTTCATCAACTTTTTCGACTATTTGGGTTGGTTCAATAGGTTGTGGAAGCAAGGAATCAATTGGCGGGAATTTAATTTGTTCACTTGGTTTCTTTACCTTCTTAATAATTTCGGGGTAGATATTAATATTCAAGCTGATTTGCAAAATGTCCGAGATAAAATCTTTGCTAATGTTTGTAAAACCAAATGAAAAACGAGGTGAAAAACCAACTTTGAATAATCCAAAAAGGTTTTTTGGGAAGTTGTAGGATAAACCAATATCGAAAGTAAAGGAAATTGGGAATTTATGGCGACCCTCGGTCCGAAATTGGAACTTTTCTGTAACAAACGAACCACCTTTATAATATGAGACTTGTGTGTAATCTAAGTTTTTTGGGGAAAGGATTTCGTATCCAATGGTCAAGCCACCATCGAAAAATAAGTTATTAATTACTTTTACCATAACATTAGGAGCGTATGTTACTTTTAAAGAATTGTAGCGGAATTTTCCATCCATAGTAAGAATATATCTCGGTTGGGGGATAGAAGTATCAAATCTTGCCGACATATCCCTAAAAGCAGTAACATCCAAGGAGTAAAATTGGATACCAATAGAGTTTCGTAATTGAACACCTTTGCTAATAGGGGAAATCGAAAAAGCACCAAGGGAATAACACAAAGATGCTCCGCTCCCAATCAAGGGAATAGAATCTTGTAGTTCACGGAATTGACGGAAATCACCTTCGAGCCTATTTAATCCTATTCCAAAGTAAAAACCATAACTTTGAGCTCTGGAAGTGTTTACACCCAGTAGAATTAGAAATAGCCAAGCAAAAAAACGAAAAACCATCGAGTGGAACTTTATTTCTCCTTAATTACTTTGACATAGTTAACAACTTTGTTGTTTTCTGGTGTAATTCCCTCGAAACGAATCAAGTATGTACCTTTTGCCAATTCTGGGATTTGGAGATAGAAATTGTTGTATCCCAATTGGTGAGGGCAATTCTCAATTTTTGAAATAAAGGAACCATCGAGGCTATATATGTAAGCATCAAGTTTACTAATATCTTGTGAAATAACATAGGAAACAAATGTAAAGAAATCAAACGGATTTGGTTTAACATTTACCTTTCGCATCCAATCTGGCCCAATAAGTTCAACCGCAAAGATGCGTTTATTGTTCCCTTTGCAAATTTCACTTAAAGAGTTCTCTGTATCGATTGATATCATAAATTCAAGGAAGTACAAACTATCGGGCAATGTGTATTGTGTGTTCGATTTGCTAGTGGTTAAAACATCAAGTTTTGATAATGTATCCCGATAAAGCAATATAGTGTCCTTGAAATTGATAATTGCATAAACATCGTATGGAATATTGGAATTTAAAGGCACAAGTCCGTTGCCAATTTCCCAATTAATATTTATTGTCTCTCCGGGTTTGACCTCTCGTTTGTTTGGGGAGAAATATTTAACATAAAGGTCGTAAGAGGGAGCATCGAGTTGTGAATCGTCGAGGTATGTAAAAATTTCCTTTTTATTTAAGAACTTACTTCTTGCACCATTATACATTATTTCAATGTTGTCAACAACCATAGGATTGTCGTACCAATTAACGCATATCTCGGGGTTAATGTGTGGATACAATTTGATTTCTTTCATTTCCCCGGGCAAAATTAAGCCAATCGGTATTCTGAACTTGTTCGGAGCAACTTTCTCTATTTTTTGTGCTGAACTATCAAATACAAAATTCTTACCAGATTCAAAAGCAAGATTCACATTTTCTGCTACATCGCTTCCGATGTTAATTACATAGAACGAAACCTCGAGATTATTCGAACCTGAATTAAGCAAAACAGATGCGTTTTCTGGAACCACCTTACCATCGATTGCTGAAATTCTCTTAAAGTGGGTTATACGTGGACCAACACTGCTTAAAGTAAGATTTTTATCTGTTGCAACATAATCGCCGAAGGGTTGCACCTCGTATATCAAATTCTCTTTCTTTGTCAAATCGAATTTATCGGAAAAGTTCGAACTGTTGACCTCGACCTTTTCAATAACATAGAATTTTGTGAAATCCTTGCTTGGAAAATTTTTGAACGAGCTCAAATCAATAGTTTCGATTTGACTACTTGGATTGTAATCAACCTTCAAGGATTTCGAAAGCGTATCGAAATCTATGTAAGAAATTTGACTTTGAGACCATTTTGCTTGTTTCAAACCCGAGAAAGGCTTTGCTCCTTGAATGTCGAGTCGTTTCAAATCGGCTTGTCCAATAACAAACTTTTGGTATTCAACAATTGTTTTATCTACTTTTTTCTTGCTAATACTAAATTGAGCAAAAGGAATTTCGTATTTGAATTGACCCTTTCTCTCGTTTGAATATGCAATTATATCACCAGAAGATTTGAAGTTAATAGTGTAAACCGAAGGAGTTAGCGAAGAGTCGATTTTGAACAAGAAAATGAAATAGGCTCTTCTTCCTGCTTGCAACATATTCAATGTGTTGCCTAATGTAACAAGCATTTCGCCCTCTGGTTGATTAAATCTCCAACCAGTGCGAAGTGTTCCGAAATCATCACCACCTTGGATTATTTTCCCAGTAGATGGGTCGAATTTTGCTGGAACAAGTGGACGTGGATATACAACATAACTAAATACCAAACTAGTATTCTTCAAGTTACTTGGAAGAACTGGTTCGACTTTTAAATTGCAAAAATTGTAATCGGTACTATTATTGATTTCTACACGAACCTCTAAAAATGTACCTTCGACTTGCTTGGGATATCCTTTCAAAATTGGATTCGAAGTATCTGCATAGGGTAATATTGTTAATTTGTAATTATCAACTTTGGGGTCGATAATTGTTGGCATAACTATGTTGGGTTCCAGTAGATTACTTGGGTCTCTGCCTCCGGAGTAAGTTGTAATAGTAACATCTCCGTAACCGTAGGAAAGGTGGAACGGGTCGAAATTGGTATTGAAGTAATGAGGTTCCCCAACATCTTCAATGGTATGTATAATGTATGTAGTGTCCAATCCATATTTCACCGAAGAAGGTTGCACACGGGAAGTTAATTTAAGGTTCGAGCCAACGGCAAAGCCCGAAAGGGTATGGGAAGTAATTACCCAAGGGGAACCACCAAAAATTTCCTCGACAACGAGCCAACCACCTTTACTTATTTCAACGGTGCCTTCCTTTCCAAGCCCTTCGTATATTGCTTGAATTTCTATCCTTGTTTTTCCAAGTTTTTCAAATTTATCGTCGCCATAGGTATTATCTTCTCCGGGATACCATCCAGAAGTAACTGTTCCATAAATATCATCTTGGAATGGTTCTTTGGGCCAATCTTTATAGTCTTCTCCGTTGCCCAACATAAACGGGTCGTGAAGAAATCCTGTTGATGAATGGAACCTATCTCCACGGTCGTCAATCCAATCGTCTATTCCATCGTTATTATCGTCGTCGAGCGCTGGGGGAATAAGTAATTGAGGTATGTAAATATGGTATTGAAATGGGTCTTCGAAAATTTCAACATTGTTCTTTGTGTTCTTATTATCCAACCATTTTTGGAAAGGTTTTCCATCGATTTTAACAATCCTATCTATGTCGTAGGAACCATCGGGTTTCTTTGGTAAAGTGATTTTATACCCACCTATACCTTTTGGCAAATCGTAAATCAAGTAACCAAAAACGCCGTCACCAAGTTTTTCGACACCTTCAATGCGTTCGGAGGGGTCGTTGTAATCGACATCGTGCCCAGCATTTCTTATCCAATAATACGAATATTCCGTAGAAGCGTCCATAGTAAACTTCAACAATGCTTTCCCGAACATTGGTAAGTTTTGGTATCGAACAGTACCAGTTGTGTCGGTTATTTCAAAACAATTCGTAAGATATTCGAATTGTAAAGGATTAGGCAAGGGGGCATAATATGTGTAAGTCGTTCTTATAGGGGTATTTCTCGTTTCGTTGAAAATAGTCTTGTATGTTAAATTGGAATATTGGGATGAACTTGTTACCGGACTGTTCATATCAATATCGCGACCACCAAGGGAAAGTACTGCAATAAATTCACGGTGCGGCTGGGGTACTGTTCCAATACATTCGTCGGTGGGTTTCAATCGATAGTTTTCCTTTGCAGTATCAATAAATGTAAAACCTTCGTAATTGTGAACCCTCTGTAAAATAAATTGCTTCCAAATTGGATTACCATTTTGGTCTGTTTCCATCCAATACTTCCATTTTGGGTCGTTCTTATCGGCTTTTGTTATATCTTTTGTATATGGAAAGAACATACCGGGAACATCTTTATCGAGTTTTCCAAATACTTTGCCAACACCAGCAGAAAGCAGCACTAAATCTGGTGGGTCTATCCAAATCTCGTAGTAGCAGTATGGGTCGAAATATTCATAACCAGCAACTTTTCCAATATCCCAAGTAACTTTCCAAACACGGATTTTGTCGCCCGGTTCTTCAACATCGACAACACCATCGCCGTTAAAGTCGATTGCTCTTTTCCCATCGTGGTCAATGTCCTCGTAATACAACGAGTCGCCCGTTCGATAATATTCCCAAGGATTTAACCAATACACTTCTGTTTCTTCAATTTTATAGCCTTTTGGAAAAATCGATGAGGTATCGAGCCAGACATCTGGGTAGCCATCGCTATCCATATCGAAATCTGGTTTGTTTTTATCGTTACTTCCACGGAGAACATCCACAAATTTTCCACCGGGTGTTTTTAGTATTGGGATATCAAGTGTGTTATCTGTCCAATAAAAAGGCACATCTTTG
>JAOAEE010000024.1 GCA_026416955.1 Ignavibacteria bacterium
ATGCATATCATCATTTGTTATGTAAATTCATTGACGATATACTCTTTCAAAATTGTAAAAAAGGAAACTCCTATAAGCAAAGAATGAACAAAAAAATTTCATTTTGATTGAATTTTAATTTAATAAAGTAATTTTTCAGTCAATACTAAATAAAAATGGAGATTATGTAAGCAATGATTAAATTGCAACATCAAGGAAACATTAGAAAACAAATAAAAAAATTAATTTAATCATTTGTTTCAATAACAAAAAAGCTTTGAAAATAGTAAATTAGTATTGCTCTTTGTTTAAGTTCGTCTTACTATTTACATACTATCATCTAATACAATTTTGCTTTGTGGTAATTTGCGCTATGACGAAATACAAACCGTTTGGAAGTTCCCTTGTTTCTAATTTCGAACATTTGCTTACCTTCTTTCAAGTTTGCTTCAAATATGTTTGGTCCTATTTAACCTACCATTGTGTTTAAGTCCAGTTGCTTTCTTTTCTGTTTCTAATTTCTCTCCTCCGATTGCTATGTTGGTTTGGATTGTGACGGCCCATTCCTCTTACGTCTATTTCTTTTCAAGCATTTGTTGACTACATTAGAAAAGACAAAAGAAGGGT
This sequence comes from Ignavibacteria bacterium, assembly GCA_026416955.1. Taxonomy (GTDB): domain Bacteria; phylum Bacteroidota; class Ignavibacteria; order Kapaibacteriales; family UBA2268; genus Naka2016. Next base: position 607 of record JAOAEE010000024.1, read on the forward strand.
ACCCTTTGGTTAGTCTTTCCAAAGTTAATAATTTGCAGTTTTGTATTTTGAAAAGATGGAATAAATATGAATTATGTTTCTAACACAGAAGAGCAACTTAGAGAAATGCTCCATACTATCGGAGTAGATAAGTTCGAGGACTTAATTGAATCAATACCAGAAAGTATTCGTGTTCTGGACAAGTTTCAATTGTTCCCTGCATTATCCGAGTTCGAAGTGGTAAATCTTTTGCAAGAATATTCAAAAAAGAATTTAAATTCGAATGAATATGTAACTTTTATGGGACTTGGTTCCTACGACCATTATGTTCCTGCCTTGGTCAATTTTGTTATCGATAGGCCCGAATTTAAAACTGCCTACACACCATACCAAGCAGAAGTCTCGCAAGGTACATTACAAGCAATGTACGAGTTTCAATCAATGATATGCGACCTTACTGGAATGGAAGTTGCAAACGCCTCGATGCTCGATGGAGCTTCTGCTCTTGCTGAAGCATTATTAATGTCGAATGCCCACAATAGAAAAACACACTTCGTTTTTGCTGGTACTCCAAACCCGAACTATCTTACTGTATGCAAAACAATTACCGCTGGAAAAAATTTCAATTTCGATCTAGCAATTGCCGACGACGGAACTTGTGACCTAGAACGGTTATCGCAAATAGTTTCGGAGAAAACTTCTGCGGTAGTTGTTCACCAACCCAATGCATATGGAAATTTAGAAGAAGTTGATGAAATTGAACGAATTGCACACTCAAAAGGAGCATTGTTAATTTCGGTTGTAGACCCAATTTCACTTGGGATAATCAAGTGCCCAGGTGAGTATAATGCAGATATAGTTGTAGGCGAAGGCCAACCGTTGGGAATACCATTAAGTTTCGGTGGGCCATATCTTGGAATTTTTGCAACACGACAAGACTTCATTCGAAAAATTCCGGGGAGACTGTCGGGAATGACAATTGACGCCGATGGAAAAAGAGCCTTTGTATTAACATTGCAAACAAGAGAACAACAAATTAAACGAGAGCGTGCAACTTCGAATATCTGCACGAATCAAGGATTAATGATGCTTGCTGCAACTGTTTATCTTTCGATTATGGGTAAAAACGGAATACGGGAACTTGCAGAGATTTGTTTTAGAAAAGCACATTATCTTGCTGAACAAATCAAGAAAATTCCCGGCTTCAAAATATTCAACAATAAACCTTTCTTCCGTGAATTCTTAGTTATTCCGCCAGTACCAGTCCATAAAATTCTTGAAGAAGGGAAAAAAGAGAAAATCCTTGCTGGAATTGATACAAGCAAATTTCCAGAACTAAAACCCGGACTATTAGTTTCTGTAACCGAGAAACGAACAGAAAGTGAATTGGAAAAATTCGTGGAATTTTTGAAACTTTTTGGTACTTAATGGCTATTTTTCAAATAAATAGAAAAACGTTCCGTTTACTTCTTATGCTAATTTTTGTTTTAGTCTCTGTATATTTCTTGTTTTTCTCGAAATATGGATATCTTACAAGGTGGAGACTAGAGAAAGAAAAAAAAGAATTATTACAGTTGATTAATAGTGAAATAAAAAAAAGGGACTCACTTGAAAAAAGAATAAATTTACTCGAAAATGATACACTTGAAATAGAAAGAATAGCACGAGAATACTATGGGTTAGTCAAAGAAGGCGAGGAGATATATGCCATCACCAAGAAAAAAGCAAACTGAGGAACAGAACGACATCTTTACCGAAGACCTTTATCTTGGTATCGATATAGGAGCGTCGAACCTTAAGTATGGTATACTCGATGCGAAAGGGAACATTGTCTATCAACGGTCTCAATCCACAAATGCAAACAAAGGCTTGGAGTATATGCTCGTTTCCCTTAAGCGATTGATAATGACCTTGCAGAGCAAGTTCCCAAAAATTAAGGCAATAGGTGTTGGAGTTCCCGGTATTGTCTATGAAGATGGCACAGTCAAAATATCTCCAAATATGCCAGAATGGGTAGATGTCCCTTTAGGTAAATTTCTCACTAACGTCTTTGCAATTCCAGTTATAATCGAAAACGATGCAAATTGTGCTGCCTACGCAGAAATGGTGCTTGGTGCGGGAAAAGATTTTAATAGTTTCATTTATGTTACCCTTGGAACCGGAGTTGGTGGTTCAATAGTCTATAAACGAAAGATTTTCAAAGGTGAACATAATGCTGCTGGGGAATTCGGACATATTATTTACAATCCATTTGAACCATTGAATACTAAACGTCCTTTTAGAACTGGAATTATTGAAGAATACATTGGGAAAAACCAATTAACATCGTTTGCAAAAAAGTATATTAAAGATAAACCCGAATCAATTTTGCATAAATATGAGAAGACCGACCCATACTTTATTTCGGACGCTGTTGAAAAAGGAGACGATGTGGCAATAGACATTCTTCGCCATATGGGGCATATTCTTGGAATAGGATTGGTAACAGCAATGAACTTACTCGACATAAATATTGCTATTATCGGAGGTGGAGTCTCGCTAGCACCAGACCATTACATCGAAAGTGCTATCCAAACAATAAAAGAAAGAGCTTTGCCACATATTGCCGAGACAGCACAAGTTGTTCGAGCACAATTTACCAAAGATTCCGGGTTTATTGGTTCCGCACTTTTAGCAAAAGATTATGGACAAACATAAAAGGGTATTGAGATGAAAAAAGTTATCGAAACCGAAGGAGCACCAAAACCAATTGGCCCATACTCACAAGCAATTTTGGCAGAAGGCAAATTCATTTTCGTATCGGGCCAAATTCCATTAACAACAGAGGGTAACATTGCCGGGGATGATATCAAAACACAAACTCGCCAAGTTATCCAAAATTTAAAAGCAATACTTGAAAGTGCTGGTGCATCGCTTGACAACGTCGTTAAAACAACTGTTTATTTGAGCGATATGAACAACTTTTCTGCTATGAACGAAGTATACGAGGAGTTCTTCAAAGAAAGTAAACCAGCTCGGGCTGCATTCCAAGTGGCTCGACTACCCAAAGATGTTCTTGTTGAAATTGAAGCCATCGCAGTTGTGGAATGATAATCCCTAAAAAGCTTCTTCTGTTGTTTTTATTTTTTGCTTTCACACTTAATTTATTTTCTCAAGACTTGGATACTACCCCAAATAACAAGCAGAATCAGATTTTACCAAAAGATACAAATTATCGCTTTTTTGCAAGCAAAAAATCCCCTCTCGGGGCTGTTGTTCGTTCTCTTATCTTACCCGGATGGGGTCAAATTTATGTCGAACAATACTGGAAAGCACCTTTATTTCTTGCCGGTGCTGGGGTAATGTATTATTATGTATTTAAACATAACAAAGATTTTCGAAATTATTCCCAACAGTATAACGAAATTTCCCAATCGAATCCGAAAGACCCAAGATTATTTAGTTTAAAAATTCGCAGAGAGAATTCTCGGGATAATCGTGACATTAGTATTTTCTTTTTAGTTGGGGTTTACGGATTATCGATGTTAGATGCCTACGTTAATGCTCATTTGTTTAGTTTTAATCTCGACGAGAATTTTTCATTAAGTTTTCTTCCCGATGGAAAAGGAATGAAACTTTCAATTTCAATTTTTTATTAGTTAGTGTTAATTTGCATTTTTTTGATGTAATATGAAAGAAATAATTAAAACAGTCGAAAGTATAGCAAAAACAATTTCACCGTTTTATGAAATAATTGAATTCCGCAACCAATACACTTTGGTCGTTCCAACCGAACGAATAGTCGATTTAATGACCGAATTGCGAGACAATCCCGATACAAGTTTCGATATGCTAATCGATGTTACTGCAATCGACTGGCTCGACAGAAAAAGCCATCGTTTCGAGGTTGTTTATTTCTTGTATTCAAATAAATACAAAACTCGACTTCGAGTAAAAGTTCCCTTGCAAGACAACGAAAATCCCGTGTGCCCGACTATGGTAGAAGTGTGGCAAAGTGCAAATTGGTATGAGCGGGAAACTTACGATATGTATGGAATTAAATTTGAAGGGCACCCCGACTTAAGGCGTTTTTATATGCCCGAAGATTTCTTAGACCCAGAAACTGGTGAACCTTTGTACCCCTTGCGGAAGGATTTTCCTCTAATGGGAATTCCCGGAGCGCTTCCGCTTCCACCCTATCCAGAACGAGACGGAGAGGTAAAGTGAATTTATATTGTCTCTAAAGCCTCTTCAACCGAATTGCAAAAACCGAAAACCCTATCCAACTTCAAAATTTCGAAAAGGTGTTTAATATTATCGCGCACTCCAACGATTATTGTTGGAATTCCGTGTTCGCGGAGTTGACGGTCGGCAAGCAAAAATGCACCAAATCCAGAACTGTCGATACTTTCTACTTTGCTAATATCAATTATCAATGCTTTCAAATTTGGTTGAGCTTCGATAAGCAATTTGGCTTTTAAGTCGGGGCTGTTTTCTGAATTGATTTTTGTTTCGTTTACCCGAACAACTGTAATTTCGTTGTTATGCTCAATTGTAAGATTCATACCATTCGAACAATAATAAAAATACTAATTTAGTAATTTTGGTTAATATTTCGATTTAATGAAAATACTAATCATTAGACTTTCATCGCTCGGAGATGTAATTCTTTCCACATTTATGGTTCGAATGTTACACAACATTTATCCAAATGCAAAAATCGACTTCCTTGTAGCAAAAGAATTTTCAATTGTATTTAAATATAATCCAAGGATAAACAAAATATTGGAATACGATAAATCACTTCCTTTCTATTCTCATTTGCTAAACACTTTTTCGATTAACAATCCAAGTCATTACGATGTAATAATCGATTTGCAGAACAATATTCGAAGTTGGGTCTATTCTTGGGGGAAAAGCTCCACGGTTTTTCGTTTCAATAAGCGACGATTCTATAAACTAAAATTAGTTTACCTCAAAAGTCGTCCAAAAGAGTTCTTACCGATTCCTATTTTGTATCGAGATACCTTTCCTTCTTTGCAACAAATCGACGACAAATTAGGTTTGGAACTTTGGACAAGCAAAGATGAAGGTTCATACAAGCCTCATTCCAAAACTTTAGATAAAATTGACCTTAAAAGAATTGCTATTGCACCAGGTGCAAAACATTTTACCAAAATATATCCACCCGAAAAATATGTGGAACTTATTAAATTTTTTCAATCAAACTTTAATTCCGAAATATATTTGCTTGGTGGGGAAACGGACCGCAAAATCTGTTGGCAAATTTCCGAAAAGTGCAGCAATGTTTCCAATTTGTGTGGGGAACTCGATGTAATTCAAACTGCAGAGTTTCTTGATGATATAAACTTAGTAATCTCGAACGACAGTGCAGTAGTCCATATTGCATCGGCTCGGAAAGTTCCAGTCGTTGTGATTTATGGTTCCACAGTTCCAGCATTTGGGTTTATCCCCTTTCGTACCAAAAGTTTAATTATTGAAAACAATAGTGTGAATTGTCGACCTTGCACCCATTATGGCCGCTCGAATTGTCCAAAAAAACATTTCAATTGTATGAATGAACTTAAACCCGAAGAAATATTTAACAAAATTTCCAATTTTGCTTGAATAAGCATAGTGATAATCAACTTTTTTCTTTTCACTTTATCTAAATAAAATCCTTTAAAAGGAGAATATTTAAATAGCTATATAGAGAAAACTGTTGAGTTTTGTACTTATCACAGATTGCTGGAGAATTAAATTATTGGGTAGTACTAGTCTTTCAACAAGAGTAATAATTTAATCTTTACTGATGTTAGAATTTTCTTAATAATTGCTAATTGAACTAAACTATGGAATAACCTAATGCTACTTTTATCGATTGCTCACTTTTAGTTACAAAGCAGGAAAAGGAATTTAGGTCAAAAATATTACAAAAGTTTCAAACCAAATAGTATACTTCGGGGCTGGTACTCAACTCGGGTTTGCGTCGGATTGAAAATCGTTCAGAAAGCACTTGCCGAATCTCGGAGCCCGGGTCCGAAAGGTCTCCGAAAAACAAAGCCTTTGATGGACAAGCAACGACACAAGCGGGCATTTGCCCTCGGGCAAGACGTTCGGCACAGAACGTGCATTTTTCAACAACGCCACGAGTGCGAGTCGGGAAATCTGGATTTAAATTTTTTATGTATGGTCTTGGGTCTTTCCAGTTGAAACTGCGGGAGCCGTATGGACAAGCAGCAATACAATAGCGGCAACCAATGCAACGATGCCAATCCATCATTACGATACCATCCTCTCGTTTCCAAGTGGCTTGAGTCGGACAAACATTGGTGCAAGGTGGTTTATCGCAATGGTTGCAAAGCAACAATACGGTTTGATGGTTCATTCCACTGGGTAAATAAATATTCTCCTGGGTAATAAAGGCATTGTGGAATTTATCTTTCCAAATCCATTTTATCTCGTCTTTTGGATTGTCGAAATTAGGAACATTGTGATAGTTGTGGCAAGCAACGACACATTCTTTGCAATCTGGGGTTCGGTCGCATTTTTGAACATCTATCGCCATTGCCCAACGTTTCGCTTTTAATCCCTCGATTTTGTGTTCATTATTATTTTCTTGTGATGTAAGTTCAAATGTTATTTTGCTTGCAAGAGCAATTCCACCACCAAAACTAACTATCTTTAAAAAGTTTCTTCTATTAATCATTTCAAACCTCCCTTTGGTTCGATATGACAATCCCAACAATAAGGCTTTACATCGAGGTAGTTATGGCATTGGTCGCAAAACTTTTGCTTGTTGTTGTGACATTTCAAGCAAGCCAAAGTTAAACTCATTTCGAGGGGTTTGCCGTTATGGGTCAGAACTACTCCATTTCTCACAACATAACGGTAGTTCATTCGAACTACACTATCGCGCCAAAAATTGAGTAAATTCATATGGTAGTGGTTCATATAGTCTTTATTTTCGACACATTGTTTAGAGTCTTTTGGGTATTCGAGTTGTGGTTTTACTCTACTTTGAGCCGAGGATAAGTTTATCCAAACCGGCAAGCTGAAAAAAGCAAAAAATACAATCAAACCAAGGATAATTTTCCAGCCGTCGTAAAGTTTCATTTTACACCTCCTGATTAATTAAAGGTTGAAATCGAAGGTCAGTCTCGCGAGGCTTTTCCCCACTCATTACAAGAGCATTACCAACCATTTCGTGGACACCACCTACTTCAAGCCCTGGAGCCCAAAATTCAAATAGATGAGGAAGATTTGCTTTGTCGATTGCGCAAATACATAGGCAAATATTCACTCCGTATTTATCCTTAACATATTTAGCAGCATTCGCTCTTGGAAAGCCACCTCGCATTCTCATTTCGAAATTCTCGTCGGTTCCAAGCCCTGCTCCACTTCCGCAACAGAAAGTTTGTTCGCGAATTGTATTATCGGGCATTTCAGTAAAGTTCCGCATTACGTTTTTGATAATATACCGTGGTTCTTCGATAAGCCCCATTCCACGCGAAGGATTGCAAGAGTCGTGGAAAGTAGCGTGCCAATGGTCGTTACGGCTTGGGTCGAGTTTAATTTTCCCGTGGTAAATTAAATCGGCTGTAAATTCACAAATGTGAACCATTTTGGTGGATTTAGCATTTTCGAAAACTGTGCCTGTTATGGGTGAACGTGGCACCTCAAGGAAATCTGCCGGCCCGTTCATTGTATCCATATATTGATGAATCACTCTCCACATATGACCGCATTCACCACCAAGTATCCATTTTACTTTTAGCCTCTTTGCTTCGGCATAAATTTTATTGTTTAGTCTTTTCATTAATTCGTGCGAAACAAAAGAACCAAAATTTCCACCTTCCGATGCATATGTGCTAAATGTATAGTCTAATCCAATTTCGTGGAACAACATAACATAGCCTAGAAAAGTGTAGTAATGTGGAGTTCCAAAAAAGTCGGCAGATGGGGTAACGAACAAAACTTCTGCACCTTTTTTGTTCAAAGGGATATCTATGTGTATTCCTGTAATTTCTTCTATATCGGCAGTAGCCATTTCCAAACTATCTTTCATACCGTGGGGTTGGATTCCAAGATGATTACCAGTACGGTAAGAATTCTTCACTGGGGTCATAATCCAATCGATGTTTACACCAATTAGGTTCATCAATTCTCGAGTAAGAAAGGTAATCTCGGCAGTATCAATACCATAAGGACAAAAAACGGAGCAACGGCGACATTGCGTACATTGATAAAAGTAATAAAACCATTCACGCAAAACATCAAAAGTAAGGTCGCGTGCACCAACCATTCTTCCCATAATTTTCCCAGCAGTGGTGAATTCTCTTCTATAAACAGACCTAAGTAGTTCGGCTCGTAGAACTGGCATATTTTTGGGGTCGCCACTACCAAGAAAGAAATGACATTTATCGGCACAAGCACCACATCGCACACAAATATCCATAAAGATTTTAAGGGAGCGGAATTTTTCCAGTCTTTCCCTTAACCCCTCGAGTATAATCTCCTTCCAATTTTCTGGGAGTTTCCAATCGGGGTCGGTAGTTTGCCATTTCCTTGGGTTTGGTTGGTCAAGATATATCAATGCTTCTTCGCTTCCAGCGTAATTGAACGTTCCTTTGCGAAACTCAACTGGAACATCCATCCAATTTTTGAACTTCGGTTTTAAGTTAATTGTTTGAAGTAGTTCTTCTGGTTTGATTTTCGTGGCCATATTATACCTCCTTTTCTACTGGAATACCAGCTGCTTTCATTTTATCGCGGAACTCATCCTCATATTCCTCGTAAGTATGTACTGGAACATCATAGTTCCAAGGATTTATATGGCGCTTCATACGATTGTTGTTTGCAAGATTTCGTGTCGGGCTAAGAAAAACACCACCTAGGTGCATCAATTTACTCATTGGGAAATAGATTAAAAGGGTGCAAACAAATGTAAAGTGTATAACAAACAATGGACTTAATTTATTTATCAAATCTCCACTAACACTTTGAAAAGACAAAATCGCAACAGTAAATTCCTTTACAGCAACTAAATCTGTTTTGAAGAAATAGCGCATTAAAATACCAGTTGCAGCAATTCCAAGAATTAAGAGAAGAGGGAAGTAATCCGAAGGAAGGGAAACAATTCTAACTTTAGAATCGAAAATTCTTCGCAAAAAAAGATAAAGCAACCCAGCAACAATTAAAATATTTGTAATGTAAATAATCGGAAGTCCCACTTGGAAAAATCCATCAATATTTTGCAAAAAGGTCACGAAAGATGGTATTGGTTCGGTAAAGAATCGAAAATGACGAAGGAAAATAATTAAAAAAGACCAATGGAAGGCAAGACTAAAAAACCAAAGCCATTTGTCTACCGAGTAGACAAGTCGGTCGCCACGAAATTCTGCTTGAGTATTCCTAAATAAAGAACGGAAAAACAAAATTTCGAGCAACATTCGGCCCAAGGTCCCTAGCCACGAACTGGGATTATCCAATTTGTTCTGCCTTATCCAAGGAAGCGATTTTTCTTGACCACAAGTTGTTGTAATTCTAAAAGGAACTGGGGAACGCCCCCAACGAATAATTCTCGCGATAACACCAACAATGAACACAACAAGAGCAACATAGGGAATGACTGTAGTAAAGAAAACTTTAAGAAAAGGCAGAACACCAGCAATCCAAGCAAGAAAAAGAATAATTGCAAAGTAAATGAACGAAATTCCCAATCCCATAAATATTAATCCTTATATATTATTCATTTGTTTCATCTTTAAGTAAAGAATATTTTTCGTTCAAGCGGTCAAGAATTTTTCCATAACGGTTGCGTATCTCGTTTTTTTGAATTTCGGCAATTCTTTCTTTTATTTCAACATACTTTTTTAGACTTACAGCAACAAGTTTTTCGTAGAAATCGAATGATTGAATTACATCATTAATATCCGAGCAATTAATACTTTGCTCGCAGTATCTTTTCCATAGGTATTCAAAAATATTCACAGAAGTCCAAGGGTCTAATCCTTCAAGAGTGCGAATTTTCAAAATTCCCTCGATTGCCCTTTCGAACTCCAAAGAACTAAAATTAGCCTCGTGGATTGTTTCCAATATTTTCAATAAGCAATTGTAAACATTGTATCCAATGGGATTAGTAAAAGGAGCATCTTTGTTTAAAATGTATTTTCGCGATGGTTCTGGGTAATTCGAAAGAATCCACTCGAACCATCCTTGCAACAAACTTGCTTTGTTTTCCCTTACAAACTCAACAAAATTCATCCTAAAAAATATATTACCCTAACTAATTTAACATTCATCTAATAAAGCAAAGATTAGGAAAGAACATTTTGTATTTTTTTTGTTGATTAATGGAGATTTAGAAGTAAAAAATTATCTTCAACAAAAGAAATTCGTTTCTAAAAAACTTAAAAAATTGAATTAGCATAAAGATAATTTTTTATACTGGGTTTGATTTTTGAAAATACTTTTACCAAACTTGTTCTAAACTTCTAAATTTAAACTTCAATGCGTTTTGTTTTCGAAGTGCAAAATGAATTGTTTTTTTCCAAAAAGACTTGCAAAAATTAAATTTTAAAGAGAATTTACTAAATACCAATTTTCTGAGATTTAGTGTAAAAATTATGTTCAAGTCAATTTTCTCATTGAATATTCTTAATTTTGTAAAATTTTTTTTGAAAAAAGAGGAGACGATGTTTGAACACGAAAAGATAATAGGCGAGGCTTTGACTTATGATGATGTATTGATAGTACCAAGATATTCCGAGGTCCTTCCAAGAGAGACCGACTTAAAAACTCGCCTAACTCAAAACATATGGCTTAATATTCCTATAATAAGCGCGGCAATGGATACAGTAACCGAAGCACCAATGGCAATTGCAATAGCAAGAGAGGGCGGGCTTGGAGTTATACACAAAAATATGTCAATCGAAATGCAAGTCGACCAAGTCGACCGTGTAAAACGCTCCGAAAGTGGAATGATAATGAACCCGATAACTTTGGGTCCTAACAATACAATTCGCGATGCATTGGAATTAATGGCAAAATTCCATATCTCTGGAATTCCAATAGTTGATGAAAACCGAAAGCTAATAGGAATAGTAACTAACCGCGACCTTAGATTTAATCCAGCACTCGATACTCCAATCGACGAGGTAATGACAAAGGAAAACTTGATAACTGTTCCCGAAGGAACAACATTGGAACAAGCAGAAAAAATATTGCAAGAGAACAGAATAGAAAAACTTCCAGTTGTAGACAACAATTTCATTCTTAAGGGGTTAATCACTGTTAAAGATATACAAAAAAAGAAAATGCACCCCAATGCTTGCAAAGACGAACTTGGTAGGTTGCGAGTTGGTGCAGCCGTTGGTGTTTCGTCCGAAACATTGGAACGCGTAGCGGAATTGAAGAAGGTAGGTGTCGACGCAATTTTTATAGATACAGCCCACGCCCATAGCCGCGGTGTGATAGAAATGATAAAAAGTATCAAATCCCGATACCCAGAAGTACAACTAATTGCTGGCAATATTGCAACAAGCGAAGCAGCCGAGGACCTTGTAAGAACTGGGGTCGATGGAATCAAGGTCGGAATTGGGCCCGGCTCGATATGCACTACCCGAGTAATTGCTGGCGTTGGTATTCCACAACTTACAGCCATTTTCAATGTAGCAAAGGTAACACAAAAAGCCAACATACCAATAATTGCCGATGGTGGAATAAAACAAACAGGAGACATAGCAAAAGCTATAGCAGCTGGTGCAGACTCGGTGATGGTTGGTAACCTTCTTGCTGGGCACGAAGAAAGCCCCGGTGACAAAATACTATACGAAGGGCGTGCGTACAAAATCTACAGAGGTATGGGTTCACTCGAGGCTATGAAAAAAGGTTCCGCCGATAGGTATTTTCAAGATGTCGAAGACGAGATAACTAAACTTGTTCCCGAAGGTATCGAAGGTAGGGTTCCATACAAAGGTAATGTCGCCGACACAATTTTCCAACTTGTTGGTGGTCTACGCGCTGCTTTGGGTTATTGCGGATGTCGTAATCTAGAAGAATTGAAAAAACATGCAAAATTTGTAAGAATTACCGACGCTGGATTACGCGAATCGCACCCACACGATGTTAGCATCACAAAGGAATCCCCAAATTATTTTGTTAAATAATTTTTGGCAAACTATGGCAAAAAAAACTACCGAAACTTCCGTTATCAAAAGAACTTATCCAGAAAAAATCGACCAACGCCTCCAGCAAATTAGGTTCAGAATAGAAGAAGAAAAAGCAGATGGACTATTTGTTAATTACTTACCTAATATTCGTTACTTAACAAATTTTTCTGGCTCTGCTGCTTCGCTATTTATTTTAAAAGATGAGGTATGGTTCTTTACAGACGACAGATACGAAGAACAAATCCAAACTGAATTATATGAATTGCCAAATTTGAAAACTTTCATTACTCGCGATGTTTGGGATTATTGTGTAAAAAAGAAATTACTTAAAGATATTTCTTCCATTGTTTTCGAATCGGAACGTTTAAGTTACCAAGATGTTATTAACATTAGAAATATTATTCGACCAGTTAAATTTAAACCCGCACTGGGAATTGTCGAACCATTTACAATGCCAAAATCGACCGAAGAGTTGGAAAATATTCGCAAAGCTTGTGAAATGAGCGAAAAGGTTTTCGAGCAAGTTTTGAAGAACTTTAAAGTTGGGATGACAGAAAAGGAACTAGCAGCAGAAGTTGTTTATATTGCACGAAAGCTTGGTTCCGAAGGCGAGCCATTTCCTACAATTGTGGTTAGCGGCAAAAGAAGCTCCCTTGTTCACGGAAGCCCATCGGAAAAGCAAATTAAGTCGAACGAAGTTGTTACAATCGATTTTGGATGTATCGTTAATGGCTTTTGTTGCGATGTAACAAGAGTTTTCGCGGTTGGGAAATCCACAAAAGAACAACGAGCAATATATGAACTATTGATAAAGGCCAAAGATAGCGCAATTGAACGAGTTAGGCCCTTTGTAAATGGAAAACTTGTCGACGAAGCAGCTCGCTCCTTAATTGCAAAAGCTGGATACGGTGAATATTTCCAACATTCATTAGGACACGGAGTGGGAATATCCCCCCACGAACAACCATTGATTACATTTAGAAAAGACGACCAAATAATTCCCGAAGGATGTATTCTTGCAATCGAACCTGGTGTTTATATTCCAAATAAATATGGACTTCGAGTAGAAGACAACATTTATGTAAATCGAGACGGGGCAAAATATCTAACTAAAGCACCAACTGAACTTATTGTTATTTAAACGAATTATGATAAATCAATCAAGAATGGACATTCGTCGTGTTCTGCTTATTTCTTATTATTTTCCACCAATGGGACTAAGTGGAGTACAAAGAACTTCTAAATTCGTTAAATACCTTCCAGAATTTAATTGGGAACCAATTGTTTTAACAAGTTCGCCTAAATCTTATTATGCTTTCGATGAGGAATTACAGCGCGAACTGGACGAAACTAAAGCCAAGGTATTTAGAACTGGAATTTCAACTAGTAGAAAATTGAAAAAATTTCCAAGGAATATTTTAATACAGAATATTGGAAGAATAATTCTAAGTTTTTTTCTTCAACCAGACACCAAAGTCCTTTGGAAGAGAAAAGCAATTGAATTAGGACGAGAAATACTAAGTAACCACAAAGTGGATGTAATTTTTGCAACTGCTCCCCCATTTACCGATTTTCTTATTGCCCAAGAGCTTTCAAAAGAATTCAATATTCCATTTGTTGTCGACTACCGTGACGTTTGGGTGGATAATCCTTTTCATTTCTTTCCAACGTTCGCCCACAAAATGTATGTCCGGAAATTGGAAGAAAATGTCTTGAAAGAGGCAAGCCGAATAATTGTTACTTTCCGAGGCACGAAAGATGTGCTACTTACTAAATATCCATTCTTGAAAAGCGACGAGGTAATAATAATACCACACGGGTACGACAAAAAAGATTTTGAAATGGTTGAAGATATAAGACCCGACCCCAATAAATTCGTTGTTACCCATTCTGGACTTTTCCAAGATAATCGAAATCCTAAATTTTTTTTGAAAGCTTTTGCTAAATTTGTAGAAGTTCGAAATGATGGAATTCCAAAAGAAGCTTGGTTCGTTGGACTAATGAGAAAATCACATATTAAATTGATAAAGAAATTCAACTTAGAAACGAAAGTCAAACTATTTGGATATCAACCACACTCGGAAGTGGTTCGCTTACTCAAGATGTCCAACCTACTTTGGTTAATGTTCGAAGATAATGTACGTTCTCCGGGCAAGTTGTATGAGTATTTCGGTGCAAAAAAACCAGTTCTGATTTGTGCCCCCGATGGTTATATGAAAAGTTTAGCATTGGAATCGGATTCGGCAATTGGGGTGGAACCTCGCGATGTCGAAGGTATTTATAGAGCACTAAACACATTCTACGATTTATGGAGAAACGAAACTTTGCCCGAGCCAAGCGATTCGTTCTTGGAAAAGTTCGACCGGAAGATATTAACTGAACAACTTAGTCTTCAGTTGGCTTTAGCTTGTAGGATATGATTTGTTGTATTTCAAATAAATTACCTAAAATGTCGTTTTGTAATTTTTGTCCAACATTTAAAGGAAAACCTATGAAGTTCAAACCCGCCCTAATGCTAGCAAGTTTTTTGTTGGCATTTTTACTATTTACTGCTTGCGAAGAAACCACAAATACCACCGAACCGAATCCAACTGTTGCCGGTCCAGATAGTATGAAAGCAACTTCGAAAAACGAGACCACAGTTTCGCTACGATGGAAACTCTCGCCAGACGAGAGCAAAACCTATTTCAAAGACTATGTACTTTACATCTCACCCGGAGCTTTTGCCCCCCGTGTTATTCCAAAGGGAACAAACACAATTGATATTACTGGACTAAGCGACGGAACAATCTATACATTCGAATTACGAGCAAGAAATATCGATGACAAAGAAAGTGTTAAAAGTGCAAAAATTCAATGGTCCCCAGCATTTCGCTTTACAAAAAACATTAATGATGAACCTATAAGAGTTTACGAAACCGCGTCACAATTCGGTAGTGGATTGCAATTATTCGACCCCAATAGTGGAAAACCAAGAACATTAAAAGTCGCAAGTGGTGAATTTTGGAACCTTGGCCTTTACACTAAATCTGGCGAACTCAGCTTTTATACTGCAAATTATATTGCAGACAAGAATCTTTACAACTTTCCTACTAAGCCAAGTTATACTACCGAAATTAGCGAAGATATTTTCTTAACTAACTCGTTAGACAATGTTTACGATAGCCAAGCTTTGAACGCAAGAAACTTTTCGAAAAACTATTACATCGACCTTACAGACACCGATTTTAAAAATGGGGTCGTAATAATTGTTAGAACCAAAGCACCCGGACAAACAGACTGGAACTACGCTAAAGTCTTGATAAAACCTGGTTCGACTGGTGGTTTGTTACAAGGAACCCCCGACAATCGCTACATTGAATGCGAAATTTCATTCCAAAAGAAAGTTGGTGTTCCATATGCAAAACCAATTAATTAAGGAGGGAAAATGAAGAAGATTTTGGTTTCAATAATTGCAATTGTTCTCGTCTTTGGATTAACATTTTCATTTGCCCAAGAAGAAGCTGGGAAAAAGAAATTAGCTCCGAAAGCAAAAGAAACGCAAGTTGAACAAAAAGAAACAACAAAAGCCGACGTTAAACAATCCACTTCGAACCAACCAAAATCTGGTAAGCCACTTAAAGGCAAAGTAATTAGTCTTGCAAAATTTATCCTCGATGGAAAAGGAATTGTTAAGAAAGATGAAGCTACGAGAGAAGCCGAGGAAGGGAAGCCAATTGTTTTCCTTGTTGGCGAAGGGAAAAAAGCTAAAATTTATTTCGTATTCAACGAAGATGGTTCTTTCGCTGGCAAGAAACTTGCTAAGTTTGCCGACAATAATTTCGTTGGTATCATTGGCAAAACAAAAGTTGTCAATGGTTTGAATATTATTATCGCCGAAATGATAGAGTCAATGGACTAAATTTTATGATTTTACTAATTTTTCTTTACACTTTACAACTTTGAACAGAGGGGTTCCTTACCCCTTTGTTCAAATGTAATATAATTTGGTAGAATGCATAATTATGGAAAAGGACATTAATCCAATCGAGATAACGAATTTTTTGGAAGTTGAACCAGAAAAAACTTTCAATTGCTGGACTTGGAAACTTTACGACAAAGAAAATAAGAGTTTTTTGTTTCTTTCGCTCTACACCGATATTGAATTTGATGGAAAAAAGAACAGATTGGTATCGGTTCAAACCAATTTTGGCTATTTTGAGCTCCACAATTTTAGTCACGTTCTATTTCTCGAACCAAACGAAATTTCCTTTGTAGAATTTAGTAAGGAAAAAATTAATTGCTTAATAGTAGGAAAAAATTGTACTTGCTCTTTATATTCTAATATCAATAGGGATATTGTAAAAACGAACATCGCTGAACTAGACCCAGCTTTTTTATTATCAGCCCTTCAATTAGCCTTGCTCGAAGATACCTTAGCATAAATTTGGTACAGACTTTGTTATCAATTCATTTCCTTATTTAGGAAATTCTATGGATTGTTGTATTCGTATCTTTAACGAAACGAAAAAGAAAAGAATTCCAAGAAAGAAGTTGGAAAACGCTGTTTCTTTGGTTTTAGACCATTTCAAAAAAGAGATTAATATTTTGATTGTTCTTGTAGAAGATGAACAAATTTTAGAACTAAATCGAAAATTCTTAGGCCATAATTTTGTAACAGATGTTATAAGTTTTGACTTAAGTGTCGATAATACATATTTAGGAGAAATATATATTTGTTTACCACAAGCAGAAAGACAAGCAAAAGAATTTGGAGTTAGCTTACAAAATGAACTTATGCGTTTGGCAATTCACGGGATTTTACATATTTTAGGTTTTAAGGACGATACAGTAAGAAGTAGAAACAAAATGAGAAAGTTAGAAGATATGTTTTTAAATAAAATTGAATAATTATGGAAAGATTGATAGAAATACTTGTTTACTTTGCAACGGAATTGACTAAGAAAAAGCAAATTGATGAATTAGATGTTAAGTATTTGATGAACAAAGGATATTCTAAATCCGAGATTTCTATCGCTTTGAGTTGGATTTTCGAAAGGTTGGAAGATGGTAAATCCACACTTTTCCAAAATATACAATCGGGTGGCAAATCTTTTCGCTATTTGCACGAAGCCGAAAAAGATTTATTCACCCCTGATGGCTGGCAAGAACTGACACAACTTTATTCTCTTGGGTTACTACCACTCGATTTAATGGAACTTTTCATCGACAGAGCAATGATGATGGGCTTACGAAACATTAATTCCACCCAAGTGAAAAAATTCATTGGTGGTTTACTTTTCGATTCCTCTGGTTCCGATGGTTATTATGGTATTGCACGCGACGAATTAATAAACTAACTCTTTTATTTCCACCCTCTCCCTCAATAATCCTTTTTTTATTTAATTTTGATTTTATTTTACAATTTCAAATAATGAAACAAAAAACCCAAATTATTGATTGTGAACATATCATAATCAAAGGAACCGAAAGTAGAGAAGAGATTGTAAGAAAAGTTATTAACACTTTTATCAATAATGAAGCAGACAAAAGAGGTCATAGTGTTAAGTTCCGCTATCCAGTTGAACAATTATCCTCAGGAGAGTTTATTTACATTTTTCGACCAGCCGGGTTAAATAAGTATAACTTCGATTTTAAGGTCGAAGTTAAAGAGGAATTTGGATTAAACAAAGGCAAACACGAAGATATTAAAAATGACATTCTAAAAAAGAAAATTGAAAACCCAAATTACATTAATGAACTTAAAGAAGCTATTAAACTAATTTTTGAATGCAAAGAGAATAATGTCGACAATATTTTAAAGAGATATCCAAATTTGCTAAAAGCTTTTAATGTTGGTGCAAATGTGGAGGTTCTACTAAAAATTCTCAAATGGCTTTTTGTAATGGAGGATATAGTTTATTGGAATTATCTTGGACGAAAGAAGTTGTATGATTTTATTTCCGAGGTTTTCGATGAATAGCAATATTAGTTCTTTTTTAGATAAAGTTTTCTTAATGGATGTTTTTGATTTATTGAAACAATTACCAGACAAATGTGTCGATATGGTTTATGGTGACCCCGACTACAATGTTGGGATTAAATATGGGAACAAATCCTACACAAAAAATTTCGAGGAATATACTGAGTGGTATATTGAATTGGCTAAAGAATCTTTAAGAGTTTTGAAGGACGAAGGAAACTTGTTTTTCATTAACTACCCTAAACAAAATTCGTATTTACGAGTAAAATTTTTGGACAATGTTTGTTACGAAGTATTAGACTATGTTTGGATTTATAATACTAATGTTGGTCATTCTCCAAAAAGATTTACAACAGCACATCGTAGTATACTACATTGTAGGAAAACCAAGTTCAACAAATTTTATAAGGAAAATGTAGCAGTTCCATACCAAAATCCAGATGATAAAAGAATACAAAAAAATTTACAAAATGGTTCAAAAGGTAGAATGCCTTATAGTTGGTTCTATTTCGATTTGGTAAAAAATGTTAGCAAAGAGAAAACTATTCACGCTTGTCAAATTCCACAAAAATTATCCGAAATGTTGATAAAAGCTTGCACGATGGAAGGTGACATTGTCTTGATTCTTTTCGGAGGGAGCGGTTCTGAAATTGAAGTTTGTAGAAGATTGAATCGACATTTTATTTCTGCAGAAATCGACGAAAAATATTATAATATGATTATTGATAGGCTTAATAATGGAACAATTGACGAAAAATACAGATTGAAGTTGAATAGATTCAATTTCAAACAAATAGAAAATCAGTTGCCTTTATTTGACAAATCGAAATGAAACGACTTCGAAATATTTGTTTTTACTTCACTCAGATACTTTTTGTTACTTTGCTTATAAGTTCATCCATACCAAAACTTATCGCTCATAATGTTGTTGGTTGGGTTTTCGACCAAGAAACGAAAAAACCAATTGCTGGGGTATGGGTGCAATTGTTGAACTCCAATAAAGGGACATACTCCAGTCCTTCCGGCTTTTTTAAGTTGCCAAATGTTCCAATTGGTAGCAAATTGTTGTTAAAATCATTAGGCTACGAACAGCAAATCCAAGAGATAAGCTCAAATGACACTTTATTTGTATATCTTATTCCATCGCCTATTAAGATGCAAGAAGTAGAAAAAGTTGGGGAAATATATGTCGAGGAAATTATTCGTAGGGCAATAAAGAAAAAACGCGAAAACTTGGCAAATTTGAAAACTTTGCAAGCAAAAATTTATAGCAAATTATTTTTGGAACTTGAAAATATAGGAGTAGAAACATCTTTCGATACTTCGAATAAGCGTCGAATAATCAATTTCAAAACAAAGTCGGCCAAAGATAGCCTAAGACAGAAATATTCATTGGACTTTGCAAAAAACTTTATTCTCGAAACTTTTTCGGATTTTTTTGTTGATTACCAAAGCAATATTAAATACTCCGAAATTACCCAACGAAGGCAAACTGCAAACATTCCAAAGGAAGTCAATCAATTGGTGTTTTCTGAATTTCTTAGTTTTTACGAAGAAACTGTCAAGATTGTCTCCACCGAATTTATCACTCCATTGGCGGACAATGCTTTAGAATATTATAAATATTCCCTACTTGGCAAAGAAGCTTATGGCGATTTGTATGTTTATAATATAAAAGTCGAACCAAACACCAGAATTTACCCAACTTTTACTGGCACAATCAAAATTTTAGAGAAAAGTTACAATCTTTTGGAAATTAATCTTAAACCGAGTGAATTTTCTTCGGTAGACTTTTTTGATTCTCTTAACTATAGTCAAAAATTTACCACTTTGGGAAACTTCTTTTGGCAACCAACTTTCCTTGAAATTTCTGGAAGACTAAGCGTCAATATTGTTAAAGGCTTTTTAGATTTCAAACTAAAGTTCAAAATTACCAGTATAGTCTCCGATGCAATTATAAATCAACCTTTACCCGATAGCATTGTCGCAAAAGCAAGACAAAGAGAAATTTACGTAAGTCCAGTTGCCGATTCCACAAAAGACGAATTTTGGGAAAATAACTCTCTTTTTGAAACAACCGATAAAGAAAAGGAAATATACCGCAAAGTTGATACAGCAGCAAAAGTAATAAATGCTGATTCGTTGTATCTTTCGCTGTTGGGGAAACCAAAAAAAAAGTTCAATTTTGGATTTAGCGTTCCAGATGATTTTGGTTATAATCGAGTTTTGAGTTACAATATTGGAATTTCCCCCTACTTAGAATATGATAGATACAAGTTCACTATTTCCCCTACATATTCCTTTGGACAAAAAGAAATGTACTACGATGCAAAATTTGCGATTAACCTAAATAAATATTTTATTACAAAAAATTCCGAACTAACTTTCTCGGTTTTCTCTAATGTAGATGCTGTTTCGAGGGACAGAAATATGGGTAAGGAAATTTCGGGACTTTTTTCTTATCTATTTCATTGGGATTATTATGACTACTATAAAAAAGAAGGGTTAAAAATTGGTTATTCACTTGAAAATCAAGAAATTTTTCCTTATGTCAAATTTTCGCTTAGTTACGAGATTGCAAAACACTCGAATTTAGAAAAAAAGACGGACAAAAGTCTTTTCAGCAAATCTTTGTGGAGGGAAAACCCAAAAATTTTAGAAGGGAATCTCAAGACATTCGAACTCGATTTTAGTATTAGTACCAATCCAGAAATGTTTGGTTTTGTTCTTAGGGAACACAAAACAGGCTACAAGTTTGATATTGAATTGGTTGTAGGTGAAATTTCCAATGGGTTAATTTTTGGGCTTATTTCCCCAAAAGTTTTTGTCGAGTTCCCTACATTTTACACTGGTTACAACCCAATGATGATTAAAATGTTATTTGAACTTGGAATATCAACAAACGAAACTCCACCACAATATGAATTCAAGATGCCAAATGCTTGGGGATTTGGAAATTTTCTCACTGCTCCAACTTGCCGATTTGGTGGGAAACGCTTCTTTTCTCTTCATATCCAGCATAACTTTTCCGACTTACTTTGGAGAACTGTTGGTTTGCCTACTATCAAAGGCAGAGGTTTTGAACTTTCGGCAACATTTTCACTAGGTGTTTTCTCAAACTATGGTATGAATAAACTTTATTCATCGAACAAAAATTTGTTCTACGAATTTGGCTTCGGCTTTTCCCGAATACCAACTTTAATAAGTGACTTTATCCATTGGGGTATTGATTTTAAAATTAATCCAAATGAAAAAATATCAAAAGGATTTGGTTTTGCTTTGAATGTTAACTTACCCTTTTAATTAACCAAATGAAAAGTTAACTTTCTTGGTTCCAAAGAAGGTATGCTTTAATAAACTCGTCGATTTCACCATCCATAACAGCTTGAATATCTCCTTTCTTCGTTTCAGTTCGATGGTCATTAACAAGTGTGTATGGCTGAAAGATGTAGGAGCGAATTTGGCTACCCCATTCGATTTTCTTTTTCTTACTTTCAATTTCGGCTTTTGCTCGCTCCTCTTCTTCGAGTTTTAACTGATACAATCTTGCTTTTAGCATTTTCAAAGCACGTTCCCGATTTTGAAATTGCGAGCGCTCTTGTTGGCACGAAACAACTATTCCCGTGGGTTTATGTCGTAATCTTACAGCTGTTTCGACTTTATTCACATTTTGTCCACCTTTTCCACCAGAACGAAAAGTTTCCATTTCGATATCATCGGGGTTAATTTCTATGGGGACATCTTCGTCGATGACTGGATAAACAAAGACGGACGCGAAAGATGTATGCCTTCGAGCATTAGCATCAAAAGGGGAAATCCTAACCAAGCGATGAACACCATTTTCCGACTTCAAATAGCCATAAGCATACTTCCCTTTTATTTCAATTGTTGCAGATTTAATACCAGCGCCATCTCCTTCAAGTCGGTCGACAAGAGAGACTTCGTAGCCGTGGCGTTCAGCCCAACGGATATACATTCTCAACAGCATTTCTGCCCAATCTTGTGCTTCGGTACCTCCAGCACCCGGATGAATTGTAAGCAATGCATCGCGATGGTCATCCTTGCCAGAAAGTAATTTTTTTAGTTCAAGTTCAGAAACTTTTTTTTCCAAAATGTCGAGTTCTTCAATAATTTCGTGGAGTAGGGTTTCATCGTTGCTCTCTTCTACCAATAACAAAAGTTCCTCAGTGCTGATAATCTCATTATGGAGTTCTTCCCATTCTTGGACAATAGCTTTCATTTCTGAAATGGATTGCATTACTTTTTGGGCTTCGTTTGGATTGTCCCAAAAGTTTGCTTCAGTGGTTTGTTTTTCAAGTTCTTCTATTTGAATTTTTTTGTTCGAAATGTCAAAGATACCTCCGAAGTTCTTCGGAGCGTAGTTTTAAGTCTTCTATTTTGTTTTTATATGGTTCAATAATCATTTTACATCCTATTAACTACCAAGTGCAAGTAATTGAGCCTTTAATTCCGAAATTTGTTGCACAATTTCGTTTTTCTCTTTATCTGAAATTCCTTCTTTAAGTTTATTTTTCAATTCGCTTAATCTTTTTTCGACATCTTGACGGTTTATTTCATCTTTGGTTAATGCTTTTTCAACAAAAATAGATACTTTGTTTTCTTGGACTGTAACAAATCCGTTTCCAACGGCAAAAATTTGTTCAAGACCACTAGAATTAATCTTCACAATTCCCGGCTCGATTGTCGATACGATGGGTGCGTGTCCATAAAGTACTTGGAAAGGCGACAAACCACCGGGAACACTAACACTAACAGCATTTCCATTAAAAATAGGTTTTTGTGGGGTTACAATTTCCACATAAATTTGCTTTTCCATACAATGCCCAGAAAAATTAAATTATTCCTTGTTTCTTTGCTCTATCGAAAACTTCATCGATAGGACCGGCATATGCAAACAATGGTTCTGGAATATGGTCGCATTCTCCTTGAAGAATTGCTTTAAATCCAGCAACAGTATCGTTGATTGTAACATACCTTCCTTCGTAACCAGTGAATTGTTCGGCAACAAAGAAGGGTTGCGAGAAAAACTTTTGGATTTTCCTTGCCCGGTAAACAGTCAATTTATCTTCATCGCTTAATTCATCCATACCCAAGATGTTGATAATATCTTGCAAATCCTTGTAGGTTTGCAAAACTCTTCGGACTTCCATAGCAACATTATAATGTTCCTCGCCGATAATCAATGGGTCCATAATTCGAGAAGTCGAATCCAATGGGTCGACTGCCGGATAAATACCCAACTCGGCAATTTGACGAGAAAGAACTGTCTTGGCATCTAAGTGTGTAAATGTGTTTGCCGGAGCTGGGTCGGTAAGGTCGTCGGCTGGAACATATACAGCCTGTACAGAAGTAATTGAGCCTTTATCGGTCGATGCAATTCTTTCTTCAAGAATTCCAAGCTCAGTAGCAAGCGTCGGTTGATATCCCACAGCAGAAGGCATTCTTCCTAAAAGTGCGGAAACTTCCGAACCTGCCTGAATGAACCTAAAAATGTTATCGATGAACAACAAAACATCGCGCCCTTCGTAATCACGAAAATATTCCGCCATCGTCAAAGCACTCAAACCAACACGCGAACGAGCACCGGGCGGTTCATTCATTTGTCCGAAGACTAACACAGCTTTGTTAATAACACCAGAATGGTTCATTTCCAAGTATAAATCGTTTCCTTCGCGTGTCCTTTCCCCAACACCAGCAAAAACGGAATATCCCCCGTGGTGAACAGCGATATTATGGATTAACTCTTGGATAATAACAGTCTTTCCAACACCAGCACCACCAAACAAACCAGTTTTTCCTCCTTTTGTGAATGGTTCAATCAAGTCGATAACCTTAATTCCAGTTTCGAACATTTCCTTTTTAGTCGAAAGAGAAGAGAAACTAGGTGCTGGCCTATGTATTTGTAATCTCAATTTTGTTTCTACTGGTGGTTTTCCATCAATTGGCCTACCAAGAAGATTAAACATTCTTCCAAGAGTTTCGGGTCCAACTGGAACCGAAATTGGCGCTCCCGTGTCGTAGACTTTCATTCCTCTAACAAGTCCGTCTGTTGTATCCAAAGCGACGGAACGAACTCGATTTTCTCCCAAATCTTGTTGAACTTCACATACAAGGATATCATCTTCGCCAGTTTCTGGATGTTTGCGTGGAATTTCAAGTGCGTTTAAAACCGATGGAATATGACCATCGGAAAATTCGACATCAACAACAGGTCCGATTACTTGGACAATTCTTCCTTCATTCATTTCATTCCCCGAAAAAGATATAAATAAAAGAAAAAATACAAAAATTCAAAATTAGTTATAAAATTAGAGATTAACAAAAATTGCTTAATTCCAAGTATAAAAATTGAATGTTTGTATTCAAATTTGTTTTTATTTTTATTATTTTTCTACTTTATAATTAAACTAAAATTTGATGAGAAAACAAATTATTATTATTTTTTTAATTAACCTATTTAACTATTACTATTTAACCGCACAAGAAATTCTATGGTGGTACGATGTGAACGATTCTGCTTTTGGACAATCTTGCTCCGAGGATATAAATAACGATGGCTTTTTAGATGTGGTTTTTGGTTGCTACCGAAACGATAGTTCAATTTATGCGTTGAGTGGGAAAGACGGTAAACTACTTTGGAAATACAACACCTCTTTTGGTGGTGCCGAGGGTTGTAATGATGTTGCTCCATTGATTTACGATGTAGATGGGGATGGAGATAAAGATGTTATTGTTCCAAGTTCTTGTAATCCAACAACATTTTGCTTCAATGGGGTCGATGGTTCGGTAAAATGGAAAGCAGCCACTCGTGGAAGTGATTCCCCGCCAACCATTGGGGATATCGATGGCGATGGGAATTTAGAGATTCTTCACGGTGAATTCCTTGGTTATGTTATTTGCCTTGATGCAAAAACTGGAAAAAGAAAATGGGAAATACTTGTCCAACCAAATACTTGGATACAAACGGCTCCTTCACTTGTTGATATCGATAAGGATGGTCTGCTCGATTTTGTTGTTTCTACTTGGTGCTTGGCGAAAACAGACACCAACCGAATTTATGCGTTCCGTGGTTACGACCAGAAACTATTATGGAAAAAGGACTTAGGTGGTACAGTCTACCACGGTACTTCTATCGCAGATTTAGATGGGAACGGAAGTTTTGAATTGATTTTTGGTGATTATAGTGCAAAACTTTATGTTCTAAATGCAGAAAATGGAAAAACTTTGTGGACTTTTAGTGATAATAATTTTTATTATATAGGAAGTCCTTCTTCGATTGGCGACCTTGATGGAGATGGAACTTGCGAAATTGTCTTCTCTACTGCCTACGAAGTAATTGCACTTAAACACGATGGAAGGGCATTGTGGAGGTTCCAGTTGGTCTCCGATTTTCCTTCTTTCCGTGGGGTTGCTCTTTCAGATATCGACAACGACAACCTTCCCGACGTTGTTTTTGGAACAAATCAAGGCAAAATTATTGTGCTTAAAGGAACAAATGGAGAAAATATTTCGACTATCGATTTACAAAAACATTTTGGGAAAGAATTTAGCATCGAGCATTGTCCTTTAGTTGCAGATTTCAATTTAGATGGGAAATTGGATATCTTCGTTGTCGGGGGGAAAACCGATTACCCAGACTTTTCGAAAAACTACGGAAGAGCATACCTAATTTCCTTTGGCAAAGGAAAAGGTCCCGAATGGAAAATGTTCCAAAATAATATTTACCGAAATGGAAGTATTTGCAACAAAATAGAATATGTTTTCGAAAGTGAAGCCCCGCAAAGCAAATTTTCTGCAAAATACAACAAATCGAATGATTTAGTAGAAGTAAAACTAAATTTTGAAAACAGTGCTCCTTGTAAAATTTATTTTCTTGACTTTTTTGGTCGTAAATGTGAGGAATTTAAGAAAAGCTCCGCACAATCCGATATCTTTTACTTAGATGTAAGAAATTTTCCTTCTGGTGTTTATATTATTTTCTCATTAATCCAAAATTCTTTCGAAACAAAACTTGTTTCACTAATTAAATAGTGTGAAACAATTTTCTTTCAATATATGCGAGACTATTATTCCTTGTTCCACCTTACAAAAGAACTTCAAGTGTTGAAAGATTCGATACTTATTGAATGCTTCACACAAGAAAGGAATGTGCTTACTCTGCAATTCTACAATGGATTGGAAATTGAAACATTGCAATTTTCTTCTGAACCTAGTTTCGAGGCATTGTTTCTACGCAGAAATTTTGCAAAGGCAAGAGCAAATTTCAAGAACATTTTCCCAGAGCTATTAGGGAAAAAATGCTCAAAAGTATTTTTAGTTGAAAGCGAAAGAATTATTACTTTCGATTTTTCCGACTATGAACTATGGTTTGTATTATTTGGTGGCTCAAAAACAAATGCGTTTGTCTTGGATAAATACGAAACTATTTTAAACAGTTTCCTAAAACCAAAAGAATTCGAAAACAAAAGAATTCAAGAAATTCTTGCAAGCAAAGTTCCAAAAAAAATTAAAACTGTTTACGAATATCTTGTTCAAGAAACGCATTTCAGTAAAGAATTTTCCGAGTTTTTGTGCAAAGAATACAAATTAGACTGCGATGTGGAATTGACCAATATGTCCGAATTTGATAGAAATTCCTTGTTTAAACAGATTAACAAAATAGTCGAAAAGGTAAAAAATACTAACAAGTTTTATCTTTATTTCTATAACCATAAATATTTTATTTCTTTTATCAATTTATCCCAAATAGAATGTATAGCAGAGTTCAATTCTATTTCAGATGCAATTTTTTCTTGCTATATTAAGTCCTTAAGATATAAGAAATTTAAAGAAAGATATTCCCAATTAAAGAAATATTTGGAAAGCGAATTTGAATACCTAAGGAAACTAATCGAAGAAACTTCAAGATTAGAAAATATCGAGCAAAATATCAAGAAATATCAGATATATGCCGACCTATTAATTAGTCAACCAAATTTAAACTTAAAAGGACTTACCGAGATTGAAATTATAGACACAGCAGGAAATTCAGTCAAAATTCCTTTGAAGCCAGAACTAAACTTGCAAAAAAATGCTGAAAACTATTACAACAAAGTAAAAAAACTTCGCACAAATCTATTGAATTCTACAAAAATCGATGAAATGACAAAAGCCAAATTTGAAAGAGTAAAAACAGCAATTGACAAACTTTTAAAAATTCAAAATTATTTAGAAATAGAAAGTTTTGAAGAAGAATTTTCCGACCTTTTTGAACAAATTGACAAAAAGGAAGAAACAAAAGAAATAGCGGTTAAGTTTCGTAGGTATGAAATTGATGATGGTGCAATTATTTTCGTTGGGCGAAATGCAAAGAATAACGAAGAGCTTACCTTTGGGTTTGCAAGCCCAAACGATTATTGGTTCCACACTCGTACTGTCGAAGGAAGCCATTGCGTTTTGAAGTATTCAAAAGGGAAAGAACCACCAAAACATATCATAGAAAAATGCGCACAAATTGCAGCATATTTTTCAAAAGCAAGAAACAGCGACTATGTTCCAGTAATTTACACACAAAGGAAGTACATTCGAAAACCCAAAAAAGCAGAAACCGGAACCGTAGTTGTTATGCGAGAAGAAGTGATATTTGTTGAACCCAAGGCTCCAGAAACTCTTGCAAAAGGAGCAAAAAATTAATTTTGGTGACTTCGTGCTTCTTGTACAAAATCCTTTTCGAGTTGAAAGATATAACGGCGCGTTTTTCTGTATCGAATAAAACCAATGGTAACAGTAATTAAAGAAATGGGAATTAATATCAAACCTACGAGTTGAAACCAGAAAAGATTAAAAAATTGTAAAAGTGTTAACCCAGCAACAAGAGTGGCAAGAGCCGTTCTTTGGTAAGCAAGAAAAGTTCTTTCGCTTGCAAGTATAGACCTAATTGCAGCAAGTTGGTCGTTTAGATTTAGTTCTTTTTCTACAAATTTTTTGAATAAATCGTCTGTAAGTAAAGACAAGCGGAAAAATTTTAACATAATGATTTTTATTTATTTTTGTTTTTATTAAAAAAAGTTAACGAAGTCTTAAAATAGTTATTTTTGAAGATATGGAAAAGAAATCAACGATTGTAAAAAGAAGTGCAGAAGAATGGCTCGAATTCGGCGACGAAGCCTTCAACAATGGAGACTATGAATCAGCATTTATTTATTACAAAAATGCAATAACTGAAAACTCTGGTTCCCCTTTTGCATATTTCAAAGCTGGAAATGCTTTGTCGATGCTCAAAAGATGGGAAGAAGCAATAAAGTATTACATTGGAACAATCACATTGGACCAAACTTTTTCTTTTGCATACTATAAAAAAGGGATTTGCCACCTTGAACTTTTGCAAATAAATGATGCAATAAAAGAATTTACCTTTGCAATACAAGTAAATCCAAATTTTGCTCTGGCATATTTTCGCCGAGGATATTGTCTTTATATTGTAAAAAAATTCCAAGAGGCAATCGAAGATTTTAACAAATCGATTGAATTAAATCCAGCACACGCAGACTCCTATGTCTACCGAGGAAACTGCTATTTCCATCTTAATAGGAACCAAGAAGCTATTGCAGATTACGACAGGGCAATAGAACTTGACCCCGACAATCCAAAAGTCTTCGTTTCGCGCGGGGTGATTAATATGAAACTTGGAAATTATAAAGAAGCAATCGGGGACTTTACACTTGCCGTATCAATAGACGAGAAAAACTATCTTGCTTATAACTACCGTGGCTTTTGTTTGAATCAAATGCGTCAATTTGAACTTGCTATCGAAGATTTCCTCAAAGTAATCGACCTAAAAAAAGACTTTGTTGATGCTTATAATAATTTAGGTATTTCTTATGTTGGTTTGAAACAGTTCGACAAAGCAATTGAATATTTCGATAAGGCAATAGAACTAAATCCCAAATCTGCAACAATTTATTTCAATCGAGGTAACTCTAACTTGCATCTCAAAAATTATGTTGAAGCAATTATTGATTACGACAAGGCACTAACAATTGACCCAAACTATGCCTATGCTTACTTTGGAAGGGGTAATGCAAACTATGCCCTTGAACAGTACAGGGATGCTTTGCGCGATTATTCAAAAGCCATAGCAATAAAACCAGATTTTGTCAACGCATACATTGCAAGGGGAAATGTTTATCTAAAAATGAAGCATTTGAAAAAATCGCTCGAAGATTTTACTACTGCAATTGAATTGGCACCAGAAAATCCAATAGCCTACTTAAATAGGGCAATAGCTTACCGTTCCGATAACATTTTCTCTTACGCAGTTGCCGATTTCAACGAATTTCTTCGACTTTATGGAAAAGAAGACCGTTTAGCAGAAAAAGTCCGCACGTGGATAAGAAATATGGGTTACACTCCCGAATATTAATAACCTCTGAAATGAAATGTTTAACATTATTTTTACTTATAGTTGTGAATGCTTACGCTCGACAATCATAACTTCAATGAAATATGATTAAGATATTGGAAAATGTTTCCCTTAAAGAAAAAAACACTTTTGCTGTTGAATCAATTGCAAAATACTACACCGAAATCCTAAATGAAAACCAACTACTTTCGCTTTTGGAAACCAATGCTTTTCAAAGTTCGAGAAAGTATTTCTTAGGTGGTGGGTCGAACACCTTATTCCTTGGTGACTTCGATGGAATTGTTATTCATCTTGTCAACAAAGGAATAAAATTTATCGAAAACAATAAATATTTCGCAATTCTCGATGTCGAAGCAGGAGTGGGCTGGCACAATTTTGTTGAAATAACCCTAAGAAATAAACTTTTTGGTTTGGAAAATCTTGCTTTGATACCAGGAACAGTTGGTGGAGCAATTACACAAAATATTGGTGCCTACGGGGCGGAACTCAAAGACTTCATTGTCGATGTGCGAGGAGTGGATATTCGCTCGGGAAGGTTTATTACTTTTCAAGCTAACGACTGTAAGTTTGGTTACCGAACTTCAATCTTCAAATCCGATTTGAAAGGAAAATTTATTATCACTTCCTCAAAACTAAAATTGCAAAAAAAACCAAATGTAAATCTTTCTTATCCAGAATTAAGGAAAATTGTTAAGAAATTTCCTTTTATTAAACCAGACCCAAAATACATTTTCGAACAAGTAGTTAAATTACGACAATCAAAACTCCCAGATTTGATTAAATATCCCAATGCAGGTTCTTTTTTCAAAAATCCAATTGTTAACGAAGGAATCTATTCTCGACTTAAAAAAGAATTTCCCGATGTTCCAGCATTCGAAGTTACGAATGGTTTGTACAAAATTCCAGCAGGTTGGTTGATAGAAAAGGCGGGTTGGAAAGGGAAGCGAATAGGTAATGTCGGAACCTACGAAAAACATTCGTTGGTTATTATCAATTATGGAGTAAAAACTGGATTGGAAGTACTTGATTTCGCTAAACTTATCCAAAAAGATGTATACGAAAAGTTTGGAATTTCTTTGGAAAATGAAGTTGAAATCGTTAATTAATTATTTCTAACAATAATTTTCTATAAATCTTGTTAATTATTATGGAGTTAATGAGAAAAGGAATTGAAAACCATTAAAAAAATTTTTAACAACTTATTCCAATCTCGAAAAAAGAAGGATGTATCCCAATTTTCTCTCTTGTCGGATATTTTTAATATTGAAACACCAATGTACTTGGTTAATAAGGATTTCGATTTACTTTGGACAAACGATTCACAAAGAAACGCTTCGTTATTTTCTTCCGGAACTAAATGTTACCAAGTTCTTTTCAACTCGCAGAATATATGTACCTATTGCCCTTCGATTGATGTTTTCAAAAACTATCGCGAAAACGAAAAAATAATTTCTGTAAGCAGCAACCAGAACACTTTCAGTATTACTAAAATTTGTTCAGTTCCAATAGTGATTGATGGTGGCTTTTGCTCATTAAATACAATTAAAACCCAAAGTTTAGCCAATGTAGAATCTCACGAAAAATTTTTATGTGGCGAGAATATCGAGAATGACAACTTAAAAGTCCTAATGCAATTTTCCGATAAACTTCCACTTTCGGTTCTCTTTTTGGATGCTTTTCTCGAAGTATGTTATCAAAATGAGTATTCAAAAAGGTTTTTCAAAATAAATAATCAATCTGCAAAATCAATCAAACATTTTCTGGATTTTAATAACCAAGATGATTTTGAGAAACTAATTACCCAACTCTTGAACACCAATTATAGCTCTTTTGTTTCTTATGTTGATGATATTGAAAACAACAAAAAAGTACCTTTGTTATGTAGTATTAACAAAATTCAAACAAATTCAGATGTTTTTGTGCTAATTGGTAAAGAAATTTCCGAGGTAGATGAAGAAAAATTGAAAAAACTGAGCAAAATAGATATCTACGAAACTATTCTTACCAATCTCAAAATTGGAATATTAATCCAAGACAAACTAAACAACATAATCTATCAAAACCGTATAGCTGAAAAACTCTTGCAAAACGATAAGGAACTTCTAAATCAAATAATTAAAGAAAAATCAACGGCAGAAGCAAAGGAAGAGATTAATTTTCTTTATCAAACACAAAAAGAACCTAATGAATACATTAATGTTTCAATAAAAGAGTACCAAAACAATTTTACAAACGAAACTTTGGATATTATTGAAATTTCCAACCATAGTAAAATTATTGAACTAAACCAAAAACTTGAGCAATACAAATCTAAACTTGAACAAATTGCAAAGCACATAAGTTTCGCTTTATTTAGAATTGGAGTGAATTACTCGGTTGAAACAGCTTTTGGAAAAATTTATGGTGTTGTTGATTTCGAGAAACTTAAGGAAGGACAAAATTTTATCGAATTAGTTCACAATGATGATAGACTAAAAGTATTGAACTTGTTGAATGAACTTTTCCATTTCCCAAACATTGTTAGAACCGCAGAATTTAGATTATGGAAAATGGAAGAAGAATGGTTATGGGTAAAAGGTACATTCGAAAATATTGTGGACGAACGTGGCAAGATTGTCTATGTTAATTGTTTTCTTTTAGATGTTAATGAACAGAAAAAAGTTGAGGAACAATTAAAAGCCTCGCAAGAGGAGATGAGAAATCTGGCTTTGTATTTCGAATCATTACGAGAAGAGGAGAAAAAGAAATTGGCATTCGAAATACACGACGAACTTGGGCACCTTTTGACCGCAATGAAATTGGAAATGTCGTGGATTTTGAAAAAGAGGTTTTTGCGCGAAGATTTGCTCCACGAAAAATTACTCAAATTGATAGAAATGGTTGAAACAACAATTCGAAAAGTTCGTTCAATTTCCTCCCAACTCCGACCAAGTATTTTGGACCATTTCGGAATAGTCGCTGCAATTGAGTGGCAAGCAAAAGAATTTCAAAAACAGACTGCGATAAGATGCAGAATAAATCTTCCAAAGCAAGAAATACGTCTCGACGAATCTAAATCAATTGTTGTTTTCAGAGTTTTTCAAGAAATTTTAACAAATATTGCCCGGCACGCAAATGCAACCCGTGTCGATATTTACTTGGATGTTGACGAAAATAATCTTATTTTAACAGTTTCAGATAATGGGAAAGGAATTAAACCAGAAAATATTTCCTCGAAGCGGTCTTTGGGAATTACTGGAATGAAAGAACGAGCAAATTCTGTAAATGGTAAACTACAAATACAAGGAGTTTCTAACATCGGAACAACTGTAATATTAACGATACCAATAAATTAAAGATGATAAAGATTATTATTGCGGATGACCACGCTGTAGTTCGAACTGGGTTGAAACAAATAATCGAGTCGGACCCCAATTTACGCGTAGTTGGCGAAGCAAGTTCTGGTTTCGAATTAATAGAGAAAATTCAAGAAGGACACTACGACGTTGTTATTCTCGACATTTCAATGCCCGGAAAAGATGGTCTTGAAACTCTTAAAGAAATAAAAAGAATTAAACCTAAATTACCAGTCTTAATTTTCACTGTGTATCCAGAAGACCAATATGCAGTTCGACTTCTCAAAGCAGGTGCTTCTGGATATTTAAACAAAGAATGCGAACCAGAGGCATTAATCGAAGCCATTCATCGAGTGGCAATGGGTCGGAAATATGTTTCCGAAAATCTTGCAGAGCTACTAGCCCAAAAATTAGAGGATACAAGCGAAGTCCCACTCCACGAATTGCTTTCCGACCGTGAATTCCAAGTGCTTTGCTTGATAGCTTCTGGTAAAACAATCAAAGAAATTGCTGAAATACTTCAACTAAGTGCAAATACTGTAAGTACATATCGCATTCGAATTTTGGAAAAGATGAAAATGAAAAACAATGCCGAACTCACACATTATGCCATAAAAAACGGTTTGGTATAACATTAAATATTACTTAAAGAGTCATACTTAATAGATTATCGTTTAATTTTCTTCAATTCAGAAAGAGAAAGGTTTTTTCCTATTTATGTTAATTTTATCTAAATTACCTGTCTTACTCTTCTAGGAAATATTTTAAAAACTTTAATCTATTTAGAATTTGTAGTAAAATTAACTACATTAACATTCTTAGTTTTCTTACATAAATTTCATTACTATATTTACTAAAATTTCATTTGTTAACTGACAACACAAAAGTTTTACCTTGCTTATTTTTAATTACAGAAATAAGGTAATTATGTATGATTGAGCAAGATTTTACAAAAACATCATTCATTGTAACTTTTATGTACTTTGAAGTGTTTTTAGTTATTATGTTTCACAAAATGGAAATTAAACGATGATGTTTTGGATTTTGGTTTTTTCCTTTTTGGGTTCTTTGCTTTGTTCGTTTGGACAAAATTTAACATACGTTTACCCACTTCCTAATACAGGAATGCATTCAATAAAAACCCCAATTATCCTTAAATTCGACGCTCCAATTGAAAATTG
This sequence comes from Ignavibacteria bacterium, assembly GCA_026416955.1. Classification (GTDB taxonomy): domain Bacteria; phylum Bacteroidota; class Ignavibacteria; order Kapaibacteriales; family UBA2268; genus Naka2016. The sequence continues at coordinate 34,638 of JAOAEE010000024.1, forward strand.
TTCCTATTGCACTAAAATTCAAATTTACGGTGAAAAAAGTGGAATACATAATTATAAATATTCTCTTTCAAATGACAAAAAAACTATTTCAATAGAAAGTTTGAAACCATTTTCTGTTAATGAAAAAGTTGCAATCAAAGTTGGAAACAAGGAATATTCATTTACAACCACCAGCGTTAGCCCCGAAGAGCAAAAAATCTTTTTCAGTGCCTATTTCCCCAACTATTTTCCTGAACTTTCAAGTGCTTTCCTATCCAAAGGCAATCAAAAGCAAACTGATATTACACTGCAAGACACGGTTCCACAAGATTTTCCAACCGTTATTATAAATTCCGTTCGAAATCCAGCTCCCGGATATATTTACATTGCAAATTTCGGAATGGGTGCCGAAAGAAGTTACTTAATGATTCTCGACAACAATGGAAAACCAGTAAAATATAAAAAGGTTCCCTTACCCGGATTCGACTTCAAAATGCAACCCAATGGGTTAATAACCAACGCACATATCATTACTTCACACATACCACAAGGTTGGGGTTGGGCAGAAGCATATATGGAAGTAATGGACCAGAATTTAAATATTATCGACACTGTTCAATGTAAAGGTGGATATATTGCAGATTTCCACGACTTTAAAATCCTACCAAACGGTCATTATTTGCTTATTTCATACGACCCACAACCAATAGATATGAGCAAAGTTGTCGATGGAGGAAATCCAAACGCTATTGTCCTGGGAAGTATTATTCAGGAATTGGATGCTCAAAAGAATGTTGTATTTCAATGGAGAAGTTGGGACCATATACCTATTACCGATGCCTACTCCCCACTTACTGGAATAGCAGTCGACCCCGTTCATATTAATGCAGTGGAGTTAGATTACGATGGAAATCTATTGATATCCTCACGACACCTTTCAGAAATTACAAAAATTAGCCGCGAAACTGGTGAAATTATCTGGCGCCTTGGCGGCAAAAAGAATATGTTTACTTTCATTAATGAACACTCAGAAAATGCCCCAACATATTTCTCATACCAACACGACATTCGCCGTCAACCAAACGGGAATATTACTCTTTACGATAATGGAAACCAACATCCTACACCTTATTCGAGAGCTGTAGAATACAAATTAGATGAAGAAAATCTCACGGCAGAGCTGGTTTGGGAATATCGTAATAATCCAGACATTTATGGCGAAACAATGGGTTCGACACAGCGATTACCAAATGGAAATACTGTAATTGGTTGGGGAGGAGTAACCTCTGGTCATATTCGTATAGTTACTGAAGTAAATCCCAAAGGTGAAATCGAATTTGAACTTTCGTTCCCTAAAGGAGTTACGTTTCAAACCACTTCTTATAGAGCCTATAGGTTTCCATACCCACCAGGTCTTCCAGATGTTGTTGTTGAAAAAGAAGAAATATCGTCGATAATAAGCCCGGGCAATCCCCTTTATGATACTTTACACTTTAAAGAAAATGAAAAAGAAACGGGAGTTTCAATTGTATTCCATCAATTAAGCGACGAAAGTCCCTCTAAAATTACAGTCGAAAAGTATTCTTATGCACCTTTATATCCTAAGTTTCTTAACGAAACTCCTTTAGTAAATTCTTACAAAGTTATAGTTAAATCCGAAAACATTTTTCAATTCAATGGCAAGATAATTTTGGACCTTTCCAAATTCCCATTACTAATTCATAGAAAGAATTTGGCAATTTGGCGCCGTGGTAACCAATATGAACCATTCCTTCCTTTACCTTCAAACTACGATGAAACAAATGGAATACTTATCGGACTTGTCAATAACTTGAACGGTGAGTACATTATTGCTACAGGAGACTTCAAAAAGAAACCCGACCCACCCATTTTAACCGCTCCGCCAAACAACGCAGTGTTGAACTCGCAAAAGAAAATTACCTTCCAATGGACACCAAGAAATATAGTTTTGACTTCGGAAATTTTAATTGCAAAAGACGAGAATTTTGTAAATGTGGTTTTCAATACTAATGGTCTCAAAGAAAACATTCTCACAATTTCACCATTACCTGCGGGTAAATACTTCTGGAAGGTTAGATGTGCAAATCCTTATGGACAGAGTGAATGGTCGGAAGCTTTTTCCTTCGAGGTTAAACAGCCCTTTTTAAGGGTTCTTTCTCCAAAAACTGGTGACAAATTAAGCCAAGAAAGTAATTTTTTGATAGAATGGGAACACAATCTTGACCCAGACTTTATGATTACTTTGTATAACAACAATCAACCAGTATTGAATATAATAGACTCAATTTACAGTGTATTTGGAAAATATATTTGGAATGTTCCGAACACACTACAAATTGGAAACAATTACAAAATAAGAATAACATCACTCAAAAACAATCAAAATTATGCTGAAAGTGGAGTATTCTCGATTCAAGGTCCAAATTCAGTCGAAGAGGCTTTCCAGAAGATTAACATTTTTCCAAATCCCTCGAAAGGCAATTTAACAATTGAAACAAAAGACGAAGAAATAATATCGATAAAAATTTTCAATTTGTTCGGTAACGAGGTAATGCATTTTACCGATTCCATTTCAAATTTCAATGGAATAGTTTTTGATTTATCTTCATTTCCAAGTGGTTTATACACGATTTTAATTAAAACAAATAAAAGGAGTTTATTCGAAAAATTTACATTGATAAACAATTAAATCTTTGGAGAATATATGAAATGCTTATTTAAAATTTTGATAGTGATTGTGATAATATTTGATTGTAATTATTTACTAAGTGATACTTCTTTAATTCAAAGAACAGTTTGGAACAACCCTTCTCCCGGTTATCTATTTCTTGGACCAGTTGATGACAGGGACTTATCCATTTACGACAACTCTGGTTACAAGGTTATTACAAAGAGCTTCGGATTTCAATCCCAAGGTTTTTATGATTTTAAAATGCACCCAAATGGTAAGCTTTCTGCATATTTTTTTAACATTCGTAAATTCATCGTTTTAGATTCGAATTTAAATATTATCGATACTGTTGGTGCAGTTGGTTATCCAACGGACTTTCACGATTTTTTAATACTTCCAAATGGCAATTATTTAGTTATTGCCGTAGCAGATACCATTATTGATATGAGTAGGATTATTCCGAATGGGCATCCAACTTGTCAAGTTAACAATTTCATTATCCAAGAAATTCACCCACAAACCAAGCGTGTAGTGTGGCAATGGAATGCTCTTGAACATTATTCTATAACAGATGCAACAGAAGATATTGCTCTCGATGCAAGTTATATTCGACCTTTCCATATCAATTCAATGGAACTTTTAAGCGATGGTAACCTTCTTATTTCTTGTCGACATTTAGATGAATTGACAAAAATCAATCGTCAAAATGGTAATATAATTTGGCGACTGGGGGGGAGCAAATGCCGAAATAATCAATTCACATTTATGAACGATACTATTAATAATTTCTTTGGGTTTTCCCATCAACACGACCCAAAGCAATTATCTAATGGAAATATTCTTCTTTTCGATAATGGGAATTTGCGCCCGAATAAATTTTCGCGTGTCGTCGAATATCAGATAAACGAAAATAACAGAACAGTCTCAAAAGTTTGGGAATATCGAGCTCCCAATAATATTGTTTCTTACTCAATGGGTAGTTGCCAAAGGCTTCCTAATGGTAATACTCTAATTACTTGGGGCGGCACTACTGCAGAAGGAGGCCATAATTACTTACTTACTGAAGTAACTCCAGACGGAACAGTAGCACTTGAGTTTACCGGTAATTGTGGTACATATAGAGGTTATCGTTATATATTCAAAATGGATGCAGTTACCTCGACTATCACATCAACTGGGGTTGTAAACTTCAGAAACTCTCAATATAACACAAATGTTAGTATTTCTGTTTCTAATCTAAACGGAACAGCAAAATATACTGTAGAAAAGCATAAATACGCACCTCATAATTTAAACCAAGGGGGACCTTGCTCAGTTCTTCCTTATCGTTGGGTTATAACAAAACAAAGTTCAAATTCAATCGCTGGGTATATTTATTTTGATTTAAATGGATTGACCGGTTTTTCAAATCCACAAGACTTAAAGGTTTTTTACAGACAAGCGGAAGGTTTTGGTCCTTTTACACAATTAAATACAACTTACAATAGTCAATATAACAGATTGGAAACTAATTTTTCTGGGGTAGGTGAATATTGTATTGGAGCTGGTTACATAGGGGTTCCAAGACCAGTTTATCCAACCAACAGTGAATTGAACGTTCCTATTTCTCCACGGTTAAGATGGAATAAATTTATTATCGGCGAAAAATACCATATTCAAGTTTCTTTTAGTTCAAACTTTCAAAATATTATCTATGATATTGATAACATCCCCGATACTACTTATACGCTTACAAACCTAATGCCCGGAAAAACTTATTATTGGAGAGTTCGTGCTGAAAGAGAAAGTTGCATTAGCGACTGGTCGAGCCCTATTGAATTCACAACTGTTTACGAAAAAATTACAGTGTTTGCACCTGCCGACAGCTCTTTGGATATGCCATTGAAGGTTCAATTTACTTGGGCTGCCAATCAAAATGCTTGGTCGTATCAATTACAAATTGCTATTGATAGCAAATTCGAAACAATTGAAAGGGATACTATCGTAAACAACTCCATAGTTGAGATTTCTAATTTAAACTACTACACTGACTACTTCTGGCGTGTACGACTTTTGAGGGGTGAGCAATATGGAATGTGGTCGGATGTTAGAAAGTTTAGGACAATGTTGGCACCCCCGCTACTACTTTCCCCGGGAAATACTACCAAAAATGTACCAGTTAATGGAACCTTAAGATGGACAGCTGTTCCCGGTGCAATTCACTACCATCTTGTGGTTTCTAAAACTCCACAATTTGTGAAAAACCTTATTGATGTCGTAGATGTCAAAGAAACTCAATATGAATATTTGAATTTGGAGCCTGCAACTGAATATTACTGGCGAGTTCGAGCAACTGGGGAAACTGGAAAAAGCGAGTGGTCTGAAACTTTCTCTTTTAAAACCCAATTATCAAAACCAGAACTAATTCGACCTCCTTTTGCTGATACTCTTGCCCCAGTAAGCGGAATTCTTAAATGGAAAGAAGTAAATTTTGCAACAAATTACGAAATAGAAATCTGCGAAAAGAAAGACTTCAATATCGGTGTAATTAGTTACAAAGTAGCTGGTCAAACATTTGTTCAATATTCTGGACTTGCTTATTCAACAATTTATTACTGGAGAGTTAAAGCATACAATAATGAACTTGAAAGCCCAGTTTCCGATATATTTTGGTTCAAAACTATTCCAGAAAATTATTTACCTCCTCCAACTCTTATGTATCCATCGGACCAAGCTATTAATGTTCGGCAAAAAGATAAACTTGTTTGGTTGTCAATCGAAAATGCAAATAGTTACATCTTGCAAATATCCACCGACAAATTTTTCAACAATTTAGTTGTAAACAAGGAAATATCAGACACAAGTTTTGAAATTTCAGGATTGGCATATGCAACTCGATTTTATTGGCGTGTTAAAGCAATCAATTCTTCTTTCAATAGCTTCTGGTCCGAAATTTATTCATTTACAACAGGGTTGCGCGAACCAATGTTACTTTCACCCGCTAATCTTGTATATTTGGAAAAATTTCCAATCGAATTTGAATGGGAAAAAACTGCCGACAAGATTTTTTATGAATTACAAATAGCTTACGACGAAAATTTTGAATTTATTCTTACCAAGCAAATTCTTTACGACCAAAGCGAGTACACTTTGCAAACCGCACCTACCGAGACTTGGTTTCATTGGAGAATTAAAGCCTTTAGCGGTGTTTTGGAAAGCGATTGGTCGGAAGTTCGAAAATTTAGGATAAAAGGAGTGAACTCGATAGAAAATGAAGTTCCACCACTTGTTTTCGATGAAGTTGAACCGGGAATTTTTGTGATACAAAATAATAATTCGATAGATGATATAGCTGTTTTCAATCAATTGAGCCAAATTGTATTCAATTGCTCCAATTGCCAACCAGTTAATATCATAAATTTAAATTCGTTCCCAATTGGCACATATTTCATCAAAGTTCAAACAAATAAAGATATTTATTTCAAAAAAGTTATAAACTTTCGTTAGTGCAACCCCCACAACGAAAACCCTGAACATTGATTTTCCTCTTTTCGATGTTCAGGGTTTCTTTTTTAATATCTGCCACTTTTTATTCCTTTTAAGATAAATTAAACTAATTTTGCTTTTTTTAAAATTTGAAATGAACAAAATAGAAGTTGTTGAATACGAGGAAAAGTATCGTTCGCTTTGGGACGAATTTGTTGAAAAATCCAATAATGGAACCCTTTTTCATCTCCAATCGTTCTTGGAATATCATCCAAAAGGGAAATTCAATTTCCACCATCTAATGTTCTTCGAAAATGACAAATTACTTGCGGTTCTCCCCGGAGGAATTGTCGACTCAAATATTTATTGGTCTCCAGTGGGAGCAAGTTATGGCTCTTTAGTGACCGAGGACATACCATTCGAAAAAGCATTGCTTTTAGTCGACACTATGATGGAATATTTCGAAAAAAATGGATTTAAAGAAATTTTTCTCATTCCACCACCTATTATTTACAACAAAGTCATTACCCAACATATCGAATACTCAATGTTATACAGACACTTCGATTTCGAATTACACTATATTAGTCACGCAATCCATATTAATTTCAAGAAAGACTTTTTGTCGTATTTCGATAAAACTGCCCGGAAAACAATTCGAAAAATTCTACGGGAACAAAAAATTCAAATTCGCGAAAGCACCGACTACCCTACTTTCAACGAAATTCTCGTAAAAAATAAAGCAAAACATAATGCAAAGCCAACACATTCGCTCGACGATATGTTACGGCTATCTAAACTTGTTCCAAACAAAGTCCGTTTAAATATGGTTTATTACGAAGATATCCCCATTGCTGGTTCTTGGTTGTTTATCTGCAATCCCAAAGTTGTATTATGCTTTTATAATATGTTATTGTATGAATACGAGCATCTTAAACCAGTCTATTTAATAATGTATGAAACGGTTCGTTGGGCTTTGGAAAATGGCTTTGAATGGGTCGACATAGGTGTTTCCCAAGACACAAAATCAAGTAACCCTATGACCCCAGCCTTGAGTTTAATAAATTTTAAAGAACGTTTTCATTCTCGTGGGATTCTTCGAAGCACTTATCATTATAAGTTTCGTGATTAGAAATGAATAAAACATCCGTCGATATCTTAATCGTTGCATTAAACAAGATAGATTACGACGGAAGACTTTTTAACTTCTTGCACACCTTTTCCAAAAATAATTTTTCAATTGCAACAATTACAATTGGCTATCCTTTCAATTTTAAAAACAACTTAAAAGCTTTCACAATTTCAATTGATGAAAGTTCCAAAACAATATTTAAAACAATTAATTTCACATTAAATGGCTTAAAGTTAATAAACAGTATTAATCCTACACATATCATTTGCTCCGATGTTTATTCATTACCATTGTGTTCAATTTTCAAAAAGAGATACAAATCCAAACTTTACTACGACTCACGAGAAATTTATTCATCATTGGCATCTCTATCGAACCAAAGTTGGAAACAAAAATTGCTCACTGCTTTCGAAAAGCATTACATCAAATTTGTCGATAAAATTATTGTTACTGGTGAATTAGATAAAGAGTATCTATCGGAACTTTTCCCAGAAAAAAAATTTTCAATAATAAAAAATTACCCTTCAAAGTGTAATAAGACTGAAAAAATCAATTTGAAAGAAGTCTTAAAAATACCCGAAAATTCGATTCTTGCTGTTTACCAAGGGGTATTACTAAATGGTCGCGGGCTGGACTTAGCAATAAAATCCCTTTCCTCCAACACAAGATTACATCTTGTTGTAATAGGTTCTGGTCCATTGGAAGCACAATACAAAAAATTAGCACAAGATTTTAATGTTTCCGATAGAACGCATTTTCTTGGTTTGATTCAATATTCACAACTTTTAAACTACACGATGGCTTGCGATATTGGATTATGCCTTATTGAACCTATTTCGTTTTCGTATGAATTGGCATTACCAAACAAACTTTTCGAATATTTACAAGCGGGAATACCAACTATCGCAACAAAATTGCCAGCAATTGAAAGTGTATTCTTGCAATACAAGGTTGGAGAGCTTGTTCCTTTAAGTATTACACCAAAGGAACTAGCGAGAAAAATCGAGTATGTTTTCGAAAACAAGTATGATTATCAAATTGATATTAAAAGAGGTTCAGAAACCTTTTGCTGGGAAAGCCAAGAAGATACCATTTTAGGTTTATTGCTATGATTTATCTTATTCTGATTTTTCAACAATTTATAGCCTCGACTACACACATTTTTTCCAAAAATCTTACATTCGATCTACCACCAACTTTAATTCTACTCTTTCGAAGCCTTTTTGCAGCAAGCTTATTTTTGTGTATACTTTTATTTAGAAAACAAAATCCATTTTTACTCGAAAGGAAAGAGTTACATAAATGGTTAATTCTTGGATTGTTAAATGTCCCTTTAAACCAACTTTTATTCTACCTTAGTATAAAATCAACAACTGCACCTAATGTTGCTTTAGCCTACGCATTAAGCCCTATATTCATACTAATAATTTCCGTAGTTGGGCTTCGAGAAAAAGTTAATTACTTAAAGGTATTGGGGATAGTAATTGGTTTTTTGGGGATTACTATTATACTTGTTGAAAAAGGAGTATCTTTAAAATCGGAATATTTTCTTGGGAATTTACTTGCACTTTTGGCAAGCATATCTTGGGCTTTTTATTCAACTTATGGAAAACCAATGATAAACAAATATGGAAGCACCTATTCAACTGCTATTGCTATGATTATGGGATTTCTTATGTATTTGCCAATCTCGTTAGCAATTGGGGACTTGAATAATGTGCAGATGATTAAACCAATCCATTGGTTGCAAATACTCTATCTTTCGGTTATGACCTCTGGGGTTGCTTACCTTCTTTGGTATTATGCACTGAAAAGGTTGCCCGCAAGTAGTGTTGGAGTTTTCAACAACTTACAGCCAGTTTTTACTACAATACTTTCTATTATTTTCTTTGAACAAACACTTACAGAATTGTATGTAATTGGTGGAGTTTTCGTACTTGTTGGAGTTACTTTGGCACAGACAAACTCCTTTGGCGGCGAATCTCGTACAAAATAATCGCAGCCGAAACTGATGCGTTCAAGGACTCGGTTTTCCCGAAAATTGGTATTTTAATCACTGCATCACAATGCTTTAATGTACTTTGACTTAAACCTCTTCCCTCGCTTCCAAAAATTACAACTATTGGCACATCATAATTGAAGTCCCAAAAGTCTATTTCTGCTTTTGGTGTTGTACCAATTATCCAAAAACCAAATTTTTTAAGGTCTTCGATAGTTTCTATTGTTGAATCTACTTTCACAATAGGTAAGTTCAAAATTGCTCCGGTACTCGCTTTTACTACTGTGGAGTTAATTGGTGCAGTTTTCTTAGTGGTCAGTATTAATCCTTGAGCACCTACACATTCGGCAGTTCGGGCAATACTTCCAAGATTTTGTGGGTCTTGTATCTTTTCCAAAAAAACTAAAATGGGTTGCTTTTCCTTTTGAAAAGCAATGTCAATTAATTCGTATAACTCCAAGTATTCAATTAGACTTAGGTATGCAATAACTCCTTGGGTTTGTGGAACTTGAATTTCATTCTCAATTTTTTTGAACTTTTCTTTGTCCAAGAAAGAAAAAGGAACACTATTTTTTCTCGATAAATAAATAATATCGTCGATTGGTTTACCTTCGACACCGTAGCGTAAATAAATTTTCTCAATTTGCGTTGGTTTGTTTCGGAGTACCGTTAAAACTGGATTCCGACCAAAGATAATATTTTCTTCTTTCATATTATGTATTTTTGACAAGAATAAAAGATGCTTCGGTTGCAAATATCTCTCTAATTAGATTAAAAGACAAAAACTTAGGTAATCTTACTGGATTTAACCCAAATTTATACTTGTAAACTGGGCGCACAAGGAAAAACTCAAATGCTTTGATACTCATACCAGATAATTTAACAGCCGACAAAAACTTTTTTATTGTTAATCTAATACTCCTTAACCTAACAACTTCTTCAACATCGGCTAAACGACCATTTTCGAGAAACAAATTAAAAATTGGGTCTGGAATCCAATGCAAATATGGTATTTTGCTAAAAAAATTTTGAATTTGATGTTGATGCCCGCCGAATGGGGAATAATACGGAGGGAAAGTTACATACAGATATCCCCCTATTTTTAGAAGCTTTTTAATTTTCTGCAAAGCCAACTCGGGTTCTTCTAAATGTTCAATTACATCGCGTAAAATAACAAGGTCGAACGAACCTTCCCATTCCTTTGGAATATCGTCAGTAAGTATGTTGTGACTAATAAAAGAAATAGGAAAATTGAAAGCCTCTGCAATAACTCTTCCAGCATCTAATCGCGATTGGACAATATCGGTTGCAAGACAATTTTGCGAACCATATTCTGCAAATGCAAACAAAACACCACCTTCGGCACTTCCAATTTCGCATATAGATTTACCACTTGGGTCAAACCCTATTTTTTGAAAATATGGAATAATGTAGTTCTTGCTCAATTTATATTGATACAACCAGTAATAGGAGTAATACCAACTTAAACCTAGTTCATTTATAGTTTTTTCGACAAAATTTGTGTCCATATCCAATTTCAACAAAAATTAATAACTTAAACGTCTAATTATTTGAATAATTTTGAAGTTTATGAAAATTGCATATCTTTCTACATTTTACCCATTTCGGGGCGGCATTGCTCAGTTCAATGCATCTTTGTTGCGTTCCCTATCCAAATATTGCGAAGTTCGCGCTTTCAACTTTAAAAGACAATATCCAAAACTTCTTTTCCCGGGGAAATCACAATTTGTCGATAAAAATGATAAAGTTGAAGCAATTGAAACATACCAAGTTTTGGATACAATTAATCCACTTTCATACTTTTCGACCGCAAGAAAAATCAAAAGCTATCAACCCGATATTGTTATAACAAAATATTGGATGCCTTTCTTTGCACCCTCGCTTGGAACTGTACTCAAACTCTTAAAAAAACATACATTTAACATCGCTATTCTCGACAATGTCGACCCACACGAAAAATTCCCTTTTGCCCAAATTTTGAACAAATATTTTATTCAGCAAAATCATTCTTTTGTTGTAATGAGCAATAAAGTCCTTAAGGACTTGTTGAAAATAAAACCTAAAGCAAACTTTATTCTTGTTCAGCACCCTTTATACGACCATTTCGGAACACAAATAGAAAAAGAAAAAGCAAGGGATATACTTTCCTTACCCAAAAATCGAAAAATTTTACTATTTTTTGGTTTTATACGGGAATACAAAGGTCTGGATATTTTACTCGAGGCAATTTCTTTGTTGCCCGAAGAATTTTTTCTTGTCGTTGCTGGAGAATCATATATTTCTATGGACAATTATTTAGAAATGATAGAAAAAAATAATCTTCAAAGTAAAGTAAAAATGTTTGTACGATATATTTCCGATAATGAAGTTCCTCTATTTTTTTCTGCTGCCGATGTTTGCGTTCTTCCATATAAATCTGCCACTCAAAGTGGAATTGTTGGAATAGCATACCATTTTGAATTGCCAGTAGTTGCCACTCGCGTTGGAGGCTTGCACGAGATGATTGAACCATTTGGGACTGGCATTATGGTCGACAAACCGGACCCCAACGAGTTAGCCCAAAAAATTTTGCAATTTTTCGAGCATCCATTAGAAAAATTCAAAAAAGGTATTGATAAGTATAAATCGATTGCAAATTGGGATTTTCTTGCAACAAAAATTATTCACGAGTACAACTTTTTCAAAGGTAAAAGAGAATGAATTTCCAATTCGCTAAAAGAATAAAATATTAACGGAAAATTTCTATTTCTTCTTCATCAACTGGTGGTTTCCTTGGCGATTTTGGTTTACCATTTTTTTCGTTCCAACCTTTACCTTTTGCACGTTCGATAATTGCTTGTTGCAACCTTTCACGAAAGCGATTTTCGAAAACCAGATATTTGGCAAATTGTTCTTCCGATAAAATGCTTTTTATTTCTTTTTGCTGTTCTAGCAAAGTGTTAAGAAAATCTCTTTGCAAATCCATAACTTTTTGCGATTGCTTCGAAATCTCGTCCTTACTGGCTTTTTTCCGAAGAAGATATTCTAAATCCAAAATTGCTTCTTCGAGCTTTTCTTGTTTTTCGCGAACTATTTTTTCTATCGAAGTATATTTAATAAGAAACTTTTCTGCTGTTTTCTCGTCTAAGTCCAAAACCTCCAAGAGCTTCATTTTTTTGAACTCGGCAATTCTTTCTTTTGCACGAAATGCAGGTTGAGAAAATACATTTGAAGCAACACAAACGATTGCAAAAAGAACCACTACGGCACTTTTGAAATTAAATTTGAACATCTTTTAACTCCTCTATTAATTTTTGAAAATTATTCTCATCAATTTTGTCTAAGTTTTTAAATAAATCAAAATATGGTGGAGTAAAACCGACACTCTTTTCGTTTACAATAAAATCGACTATTTGCTCGGAAACTAATTCATCGAGGAAATCAACTGCTGGTTCGTAAGAATTATCCTGTTCTAATGGTATTGCCGACACTATTTCCGGAAGTATGTTTAAATCGAGTTGTTGTTCGTTTGCAAGATTAGCCAATTCATCAAGTTGGGGAAAGATTAAGGGGTTGTTGTCCAAAGTATCTGCTTTCTTTACGACTTGCGTTGGGTTAACATCAAATTTTCTTGCAATTGGGAAGAAAATTGAAATTGCAATTAAAATAATTCCCAACCCAGCAACAAGAGTAACAAATCCGGGACGAGCAAGAATATTTAATGGGCTTCTCCTTTGTTTCAATCTTTCGTTCACTTTAACTGGGATATTTCTTGTTCTTTTTTCAACAAATTTATCGATGTTTGCTTTTTCCAATTTGGAAAAGACTTTTCGAACATCTTCTATTTCTTGAACCAAGTCGGGAAAATTCAACAATGAATTCTCGAATTTTTCCATTTCCTCTTTCGAAAGGCGACCAAAAATATAGTCGGGCATTCTTTCTTCCATCTCTTGTCTATCGAAAAATTGCTTTTCCATACTAATCCTCCAAATATTGTTTCATTGCAAAAGCTATTTTTCTTACAGCGTGAAAATAATTTGCCTTCAATCCACCAATCGATGTCCCAAGTAGGTTCGATATCTGGGCAAAAGTTAAATTGTCGAAATATCTTAAAGAAAAAACTTCTCGTTGCTTTTCGGGAAGCGAGGCAACAACTTCTAGAAATTTTTCTTCCAACTCCTTTTTTTCAACTCCACCGTTTTGGGAGTTGTCGGGAAAGTCCAATCCTTTCTCCTCATCATCATTCGGAAAACCAAAGCGAACCAGTGTTACAAGTTTACGGCGACGAAGAAAATTTTTGCATTTGTTTACTGTTATCCTATAAAGCCAAGTTTTTAAAGAACTTTCTTGACGAAAGAATTTCAATTTTTGCAGTGCATCGATAAAAACCTCTTGGGTAATATCTTCGGCATCATCGTAATCTTTAACATATCGAAAAGCAATAAGGTAAACGAAATTTTTATAACGCTTAACAAACTCGTTTGCCGCTTGTTCTACATTTCCTTTCGTAAACTCTTCGATAATTTCTTTATCAGTTTGCAAATTTATTGCCAAATTCAACATTATCTATTCAAAATTAATTAAGTGAATTCAATTATTTGACAAATAACCAAAGAAAAGGTTTAATCCACAGCGTTTTTTTAATTTTGCTTTTTTATTGTTATGAAAAAAAATATTTTTTACTTTTCAATAATAACATATTTTATTATCTCAATTCCATTTGTTTTTCTTCCATTTGGTTTCGATTACTCTATTTTTTGGTTAGGTGGTAAAATTCTAAATAATGGAGGGAAATTATATGTCGATTTCATAGATATCAAACCACCTTTGTTATATTATTCTTTTTCTATTCTTTATTTCCTTTTTAAAAACAATATTTTGCTCTATCAAATTTTTAACACATCTATTCTTATTTTTACTGCAATTACGATAAATAAACTTACAACCTTTTTCACGCAAAATCAATGGTTAGGTTTTCTTTCTCCGATACCCTTTTTGTTCTTCATTGCTTCATTCAATTATAACTACATTTTCGAACCAGAATTAGTTTTCTCGTTGATATTTTGCTTAATAGCCTTACTTTTGTTCAAAAAATCCAATTCAATATTTCACATTGTCGTTGCAGGAATACTTTCTGGCATTGCATTTGGATTGAAGTATTCTTTTGGAATTATAGTCGTACCAACTATTATTTATTTAATTACTGAAAGTCAACCACAAGCTCGGTTCAAATTGGTTACAGTTTACCTATTAAGCTTTTTTATCACTTCATTTATTCCATTTTTTATTCTTTATTTTCAAAATGGTTCACTGAAAGATTTTATTTTCATTTGGAATTTTTTAAACTATTATCAATCAACTTCGATTTTGTATCATAAAAATTTAAAAAGAATTTCGAATAATCTTGAAATAATTTTGGGCGTCCATTATTCTCTTGTTTTTTCATTTGCTTTTTTCTATTCAGTTTGGAATATTCTCAAAGGAAAAAACGATTTCAATTTATCCCCAAATAAATATCATAATTTCTTACTTATTAGCCTTTGCTTCATTTTCTTGTCCATTGTGGTCGAGCATCAATTTTTGAATTATCACTTCATTCGTATATCAAGTATTAGCTCAATTTACTCTGGTTTAGGTATTTACTTGATTTTCAAAGAAGCAAAATCGTTGTCTCGGAAACTGCTTCTTATCTTGATACCTATAGCGATATTTTTCATAATTTTTTATACACCATTGCCAAGATATTCCCGAACCGCAATTCCAACCTTTTTATACTTTACTAATAAGGAAAAATACATCGACTATTTCGAAAATCCTACAACTGCCAATACATTACTAAGGCAACATACAACAATAGCAAACTATATCAACACGGAAATAAATCCATCCGATACAGTTATTATTATTGGTGGAGCAGCACAAATTTACACAATGCTTCGCGATTGTCGTACTTCGGCTTTTCCTACCTCGGTTTTTATTCTTTCAAATTTTAAAAAACCAAACGATTGGGAAGAACGGTTTGTCAAAGAATTAAACTCAGCAAAATACATTGTTATACAAGACTTCGACCATACACATTTCTTTGGGAAAGAGATTTCCTCGTGGGAGGCATTTAACCAAAACGAGAAATATAAAAAGATACTGGAAAGTAAATATAAATTGACACTTAAAACCTTCTCGTTTTATGTATACAAAAGGAGAAACTAAATGTATTTTGAAGTAGCTGGTATAACAGTCAATCCACTAATTCCACCACTTGTTGCATTCTTAATTTCAGTATTTACTTCAACTGGTGGGGTAAGCGGAGCGTTTATTATTTTACCATTCCAAGTTAGCGTACTTGGTTTCACCTCGCCATCGGTTAGTGCAACGAATCAATTATACAATGTTGTTGCAATTCCAAGTGGGGTTTACCGATACATTCGCGAAGGCAGAATGATTTGGCCACTTACTTGGATAGTTATCGCTGGAACCTTACCCGGAGTACTAATTGGAGCCTTTGTTAGAATAAATTACCTAACAAATCCGACGTACTTCAAGATATTTGCTGGCTTTGTCCTTCTTTATATTGGTTTCAGAATTTTACGAGAAAACCTTTCGAAAAAGAAACCACACACTCTCGAAGCTGAACAAAAGTTCAACGAAATTGTTAAGGGACACAAGACAGAGAAAGGGAAAATCAAACTTCCAAAAGCAAAAGTTCTACAATTTAATTTCAAAATTCTTGAATATGAATTCGTTGGAGAAAGGTTTAAAGTCAAAACTGTTCCTATTTTCATAATTAGTTCCATTGTTGGTATCGTTGGGGGTATTTATGGTATCGGCGGTGGAGCAATAATGGCTCCGATTTATGTTACTTTTTTCAACTTGCCAGTATATACTGTTGCCGGACCAGCACTTATGGGCACATTTATCACTTCGGTTTTTGGAGTGATTATTTTTGAAATACTTGCTCCTTTCTACCCAACTCTTTCGGTTGCACCCGATTGGAAGCTTGGCATTCTGTTCGGAATTGGAGGGTTTCTTGGAATGTATGTTGGCGCTCGCCTACAAAAATATTTGCCAGCTAAAATCATTAAGTTGATTCTAAGTGTTGCTATATTATTCCTTGGAATTCGCTACATCTTAAACTTTGTTTGGAAATAAGTAACAACTTTCATACATTGTTTGGGCTAAAAAATTCTAAAAATCATTAACAATTTAATACTAATCTTCTTTGTAGTAGTTCGGAGGGAAAAGGTAATGTTCTGGGCCGGTTTTAATATTCAATTTTTCCGATGGGTCGCCAAAATGGTATTTCACCGAGTTAATTCTACTTGCAATTGCCTCGACAATCACGGAAACATCCCTTACTCTGTGCACATCAATGGGATTTATTACAATTGGAACCTCGAGAATCGACCCCGGAAAGGTTCCAGAACTAAATCTTGATTGCACTGAATACTTCAATATTCGTTTGTAAATTTTATATTCTGCATCAATCAGCTCTGAATCGGGTATTTTTGTGTATTCTTCAAGGAGTTCCGTTTCGCTTAAAGAAGCCATTGGGATACCACTGTAATTGTTTTGTTTCGATTTGATGTAATTAAACATAAAGTCGTGGACTTTTTCAATAAGATTTTTCTGTGAGTATAAAAACACTATGCTTTCGATTTCTGTAATAGATTTAAATCGATTGACACCAAACAATTGTGTAATATCGAAAATCCCAGCACCACGAATTTCAATCCACCTACGAACCGATTGGTTCCCATATCCTAAAAGTTTGTGCCCAAATTTCCTAATTACAAAAATTAAATCGTCGGCAACAAACAAATGACCTTTTGCAACAAGCTCCATCGTCAGTTCGCTTTTACCAATTCCGCTATCGCCTATGATTAGTATTCCGACGCTAAATACTTCAACTAAGTTCCCGTGCAAAGATGCTTTCGGAGCAAAAACATCATCGAGTATGTCCATTAGTCTGTAAACAAATATTGGGGTTTTGCCCCGAAAACCAAAGACTGGAATTCCTTTTTCCAAGAAAATATCTATGAAACTATTCTCAATTTCATATTCCCCATAATTAGTGAAAAAGAGACAAGGAATTCTATGATTAGCTATTTGTTTTAATCTCTGGTATCTTATCTCGGGTTCCAACTCGTTTAAATATTCGATTTCCGTTCTCCCGAAAATCAAGATTGAATCTTCAACAAAGTTTTTTGTGTATCCCGATAAAGCAAAATGTGGTCGAATAACAGTTGGATGACGTACCAACTTTTTCTTCAAATCGATATTCCTTTCATCGAAAAGTGGAACCAGCCCAAACTCGTTTCTCTTTTCCTTTACAATAGATGCAACATCCACTTGTTCATTTTTTATGGTGTTTTGTTCAATTACTATTGTTTCTTCGTCCCTATCCATAGTAATCCATTGATATTATAAAAAATAAAATTACAAAAGAAATACCAACTATTTTTCAGTAACTATATTAATTTTGAATAGAAAATAATCTTTGAAAAGTTTTTTTATTTTGCTTTTTCAACAACTGGTGCAAGAAATGTTTTCAAGAAGAAGTTTGCTTTCCCTTTTAGGTTTGAGTATTCTTGAACTTTCCTCTTTAAAAGTTCTTTCGATTTCGAAAAACAGTTCAAATGGAATGACTTTAATTAAACCAAATAGCCTCAAAGAGAACGACATAGTCGGGGTTGTTGCTCCGGGGACAGCAGTCCCCAGTCCCGATGACTTATTCCGCGCAAAGGAAATTTTGTCGAAATTGAACTTGCGAGCAAAGTTCAGCTCCAATATTTCCAAAGGAACAAATTATAGAACACGCTCTATTCAAGAAAGGTTGGACGATTTGATGAATATGTTTTTGGACAAAGATGTTCGAGCTATTTTCTGCATTCGAGGTGGATATGGGAGTGGCCAACTTCTCGATAAAATTGATTATTCGATAATCCGCAACAATCCAAAGATTTTCGTAGGATATAGCGATATTACTGCTTTACATATTGCTTTCAACAAATTCGCTCGAATTGTTACTTTTCACGGTCCAGTCCTTCTCTCACCTTTTTCGCGCTATACATTTGAATTGCTAAGAAATCTACTTTTCGGTAAAGAGAAACAACCTAAAATCCAAAATCCATTTGAAACGGAAACAATTCGCTCGACACATTACATTCGAACAATTAAGACTGGAAAAGCTCAAGGAATTGTTGTTGGTGGAAACTTATCGATTATTTGTTCTCTTTTGGGAACACCTTTTGAGTATGATTTCAACGATACCATTCTTGTTTTGGAAGATGTCCAAGAAGAACCATATCGAATCGACCGAATGCTAAACCAATTAAGGCTTGCGGGTATATTTAAAAAAGTAAATGGTTTGATTTTTGGTGAATGTAACGATTGTGTTCCTTCAACGCAAAATGTTTGGGATTTTTCGCTTGGGGAAGTATTGGATAATTACTTCTCGAACTTAAACAAACCATCCTTTTATGGCCTTTGCATAGGACATACTTCCGACCAGGCTACTTTCCCAATTGGAGTTGCCGCAGAAATTGATGCAGAAAAAGGAACATTAACCTACTTAGATAATATTTTGGATTAAGACAAATTTCTACTCTGGTAACGCTCTTTTAAAATTTTCGAAATAACTTCGGGACAAGGCACAAAACTCTTTGAAACAAAAATAATAGCAAACAATAGCAATATTGTCGTAACTAAACCACCTTCAATCCCAAAAGTGCCACCAAAAACAATCTCGTTTAATTCAGTGATTTTAGTTTGAACCAAAGGGGTTCCCCATCGTAAACCGCTAACTGGCGAATCCAACACTAACTTTTGCCAAAAGTTCCAGCCAAAATGGAAACCAATCGGAAGCCAAAGCAAAGAAGTTTTTATATAACAAATAGCAAGTAAAACCCCAGCAAGAAAAATGTTCAATAAAGCAAGAATAGTAAGATTTGGATTCCAAATATGGGCAATGGCAAAAACAATCGAACTAATAAAAACTGCAAAAATTTCACCTTTTTTGTCAATTAACTTTTGAAAAAGAACACCACGAAAAAGCAACTCTTCGGAAGTAGCATTAAAACCGATATAATAAAGATAAAACAGTAAATCCAAGTAAGAAACTTTTTGTAATGATATTCCTTTAAAGTATAGAACTAATAGAACTGGTAAAAACAATATTAATGGAAGCAAAAAGCCAAAAGTAAAATGCTTTATTGAGTAGCGATTAACCATTAACCCAGCAAAATGCCAAACTCGAAAGTTCTGAATAAGAACAACGCTTGAATTTGCAAGGAAACTTGCAAAAAAAATTGAAATCGGTGCATTCGCAAACGAAAAAGGAATTAGTTGGTAGATAAAGAAAAAAGTAATTAAAAAAACAGTTAGAAAAATTGTAAAAGAGACCCACCAACTATTTTGAAATATTAGTAGGAAATTACTTTTGGTCTCGGGCATTATGCGTTTTGATCCATTTGCTTTGCTTTAAGTTCTTCAATGTGTTTTTCGATTGCTCGTCGCATAAGCATAACAACTTGTTCGTGCTCCGTTCCGTTTATCATTAAATTCAGTTGAGGACAGTAAGAAGCATAATCATTTTCCCCTCTACGACGAACATAAATCTCGTAATCGTAAAAATCCGTTGATGTTGATTTCGAAACTTCCATAAATGTTTACTTTAAAAAAAGCAAAATAAAAAATAATATGATTAAATATTTTTTCACATTCAATTTTGTTTTTTCTTTGTTGTTATAAACAACCATTCCATTTCCACTATTGAATTGTAAGTATGCAATAAAAACTAAACATAGGATATAATTTTTTTCAACAATCTTGCAATTATGATTACAAAAAATGGGTGTCTCAATACGACTATTCCGACCCGATAATCTTGTATTGTTTAGCAAAGCACCCGGAAAAAATCAAAAAAATTATATTAATTAATAATAATCCTAATCTTCAAGCCGAGTGTGGAGGTCTGTTTTTCATTACTTTATTAATTTTGTATTTTGTTAAATTATTTATTGATATGAATTTTGCAGAACTTTCTAATATCGAATTGAAGGAAAACAATCTAAATTTCAACTTTGAATTTTGGAAAAACGAATTCGAAGCAAGAACGGGAGTTAAGTTTGAAGAACTCGTCACCAAAACCCTCGAAGGAATCGAAATTTTTCCTTTATACACATACGAAGTTTATAAAGATTTCGAACATTTAGACTTTACTGCTGGGCTTCCCCCTTATCTACGTGGTCCCTATCCAACAATGTATATACAACAGCCTTGGACTATCCGACAATACGCTGGCTTTTCGACAGCAGAAGAAAGTAATGCCTTTTATAAAAGAAATCTTGCTGCTGGCCAAAAAGGTTTGTCCGTTGCATTCGACCTTGCTACCCATCGTGGATACGACTCGGATAACCCAAGAGTAATTGGTGATGTTGGTAAAGCCGGTGTTGCAATCGATACCGTCGAAGATATGAAAATTCTTTTCGACGGAATTCCACTGGACCAAATATCTGTTTCTATGACAATGAACGGGGCTGTACTTCCGGTAATGGCTTTCTACATTGTTGCTGCCGAAGAATCCGGGGTACGCCAAGAACAACTTTCTGGAACAATTCAAAACGATATTCTCAAAGAATTTATGGTCCGAAACACATACATTTATCCGCCAGCCCCCTCTATGCGAATTATTACTGATATTTTTGCCTATACTGCTAAACATATGCCCAAATTCAACTCTATTTCCATTTCTGGGTACCACATACAAGAGGCTGGTGCTTCGGCCGACATTGAATTGGGTTACACGCTTGCCGACGGTCTTGAATATCTTCGTGCGGGAATTAAAGCTGGTTTAGATGTTGACGAATTTGCCCCAAGATTTTCATTCTTCTTTGGAATTGGAAAAAATTTCTTTATGGAGGTCGCAAAACTTCGTGCTGCACGATTACTTTGGGCAAAAATCGTTAAACAATTTAATCCAAAAAATCCAAAATCGATGGCATTACGAACCCATTGCCAAACCTCTGGTTGGAGTTTAACAGAACAAGACCCCTTCAACAATGTTATCCGAACTTGTATCGAGGCTCTTGCAGCTGTTCTCGGACACACGCAGTCCCTTCATACAAATTCTTTGGACGAAGCTATTGCACTTCCCACCGACTTTTCGGCAAGAATAGCAAGAAACACACAACTTTATATTATGCACGAAACTGGAGTTTGCCGCACAATAGACCCACTTGGCGGTTCCTACTATCTTGAATATCTAACCCACTCTCTTGTACACCGAGCTTGGGAACATATCCAAGAAATAGAATCGCTTGGGGGAATGGCAAAAGCAATAGAAACAGGCTTACCAAAAATGAGAATTGAAGAAATTGCTGCACTTCGCCAAGCAAAAATTGACTCTGGAGAAGAAGTAATAATTGGAGTAAACAAAAATCGAATTGAAAATGAAGAACAAATCCCAATCTTAGAGGTCGACAATACAGCTGTACGCGAAAAACAAATTCAAAGAATAAATGAAGTAAAAGCCAAAAGAAACAATGAACTTGTCGTGCAAAAACTTAATGAATTAACTCAATGTGCAGAAACTGGGGAAGGAAATTTATTGGAACTTTCGGTCGAGGCAGCCCGAGCACGCGCAACTTTGGGTGAAATCTCCTATGCATTAGAAAAGGTTTGGGGTCGTTACAAGGCAAATATTCGCTCTTTTACTGGAGTATATATTTCTGCCTATGGAAAGAAAGAAGAAATCGAGGAAGTTCGTAAACTTGCCGATGAATTCGAAAGTATCTCTGGAAGACGACCAAGAATACTTGTAGCAAAAATGGGCCAAGATGGCCACGACCGAGGTGCAAAAGTTATCGCAACTTCTTTTGCCGATATGGGTTTCGATGTTGATATTGGGCCTTTGTTCCAAACACCAGAAGAAACTGCAAAAGAAGCAGTCGAAAACGATGTCCATATTGTTGGAGTAAGTTCACTTGCAGGGGGCCACAAAACTCTTGTCCCTCAATTAATCGAAGAACTTCGCAAATACGGGCGCGAGGATATTATGGTAGTCGTAGGTGGAGTTATCCCACCCCAAGATTATGAATTTCTTTATAAGTCTGGTGTTGCTGAAATTTTTGGTCCCGGAACGATTATCCCCCAATGTGCAAAGAAAATTTTAAACA
>JAOAEE010000041.1 GCA_026416955.1 Ignavibacteria bacterium
TAGAATTCGATGGTAGCGCTGGTGTTTCATTGCAACCCAGATACACTGGAAGAAGAATTAATATCGCAATAGTTGGGTTGGACTCTCGAATTGGTACCAATAGTAATCATGCAGATGCCAATCATATTTTGTCGATACTCCTCGACAGTGGTAAGATTGAAATTATTTCGGTGCCACGCGATACACCTGCAGATGCAGGTTATCACGATAGCACTGGTCAAAATAAGTTAACAGTTGTACGTGCTGCTCGGGGTAGAAATGCCTATTTAAAACAACTTGCCCGGATTGCCCAATTAGACCAAATTCATTACTATGTCGAAGTAGGCTTTTCCCAAGTAATTGGTTTTTTAGAGTTTTTTGGCTACCGAGACCCCAAATCAACTCTCCAAGTTCTTCGCTCTCGGAAGGGGCTTGGTGGAGACGATTATCAAAGGGCTTACAACCAGGCTCAATTTATTCGTCAGATGATATTGAAAAATTATTCTCGAATAAATAGTGGGTTAACTGGAGAATTACTTATTCGAGGTGCTTTAGTTATGGTGACAACCAATTTGACCTATTCCGATGTAGATAATATCATTTCAAAATTGAATATGTTTGGGTTCCCGCGTTCAGGTAACGACATTTCGATAAAAATTCGACCACCTATTCCAATTAAGTTCAAAGTTTACGATTTTACAAACGAGGAAGTGGTGGGTCAACTTGTGAATAAAATAGAACGGTTTAATAAAAATCATAACGAAATTGATAGTATCAAAGTTAATGTTTATAAACTGTTGGACAAGAACTTAAAACTTGCTGAAAACGATACATTGAAATTTCCGAAAAGAGTAATTTCACGTTTAAGTGTTTTTTACAACCAAAAATCTTGGCTTCAGATAGAGAATATTCACGAACGAGAAGAAATAAGAACAAGGTTCGAGCGATGTCTTGTGTCGGCATACACAAAGTTAAGGCAATTTGAAAATGCGAAACAAGTAGTTGAACAAATGCGTCTTGAAAGGGAATTATTTAAGTTGAAAAATAATGGGAATTGATAGATATGAAAACCCTTGTAATCGTTAGGCACTCTAAGTCCGATTGGTCCGACCCTAATATCACTGATATTGAGCGTCCATTAAATAAGCGAGGGAAAAGGGATGCACCTTTTATGGCTAAATTGATGAAAGAACAAAATCTTGTTCCAGATTTGATCCTTACAAGTCCTGCTGAACGTGCTTTACAAACTGTAAAATATTTTGTTGAGGAATTTAAAATTGATAAGTCCAAAATCATTGTTCGCGAAGAAATATACACCCACGGTTCAGTAATAGTTCGAAAATTAATTTCACAAATAGATGATATTCATAATACTGTTTATCTCTTTGGTCATAATCCCGATTTGACATCACTTGCAAACCAATTGTTAGATGTTTTTATCGAAAACATACCCACTACTGGTATAGTTTGTATCGACTTCGACTTCAAGTCTTGGAAGGAAATATTAAATTCCAAAGGAAAACTTAGGTTTTTTGAATATCCCAAAAAGTATTTTAAGAAAAAGTAATTATTTCGTATTGTCCAAGTCTGTTTTTAATATTGAATCAATTTTTATTTCAAGGTTGGGGAATCGGCGATAGTTCGGTTCTGGCTCCTTTGTTTTACCCTTTTTAGTCTTTGTTGCTTGTGTTGTGTTCTTTACATATTCAACAACTATTTTGTATCTTCTTTCTGGTAGGTTGAAGGAGTTTAAAAATGATTTGATTAACCCCATTAATTCGTTTGAAAAGGTTTCTGCTTGTTCTCTTTGCGATATTGTAATCTTTTTTTTCTTCTTACCTTCTTGAATTGTTTTGGTCTTAGGTTGATAATAGCTTTCGTCTATTTTTAAATAAATAGAAAAGAACAACTTATGAACATTTTTGTTTAGTTCGCTGATAAATGTTAAAGCATCCTTACCTTCGGGTGTTAATTCCTTTGTAATTTGGTCGAAACCGTGTGTTTTTTTTAGAGTTAGCCCGGGCTCATATGGAAGAAAAAATAAAGTTACTTCCTTTTCGGAATAACTTTCTCTTACTACAATGTCAATTGATAATGGGTCGAGACAAAAAAAATTATCCGATTGTATATTATATTTTCCAGAATTACTTAAAGGAATAGAAAAAGTGCCATCAGATGATGATTTGATAGGTATCTTCTTTCCAGTATTGTCAATCAAAAAGAATTTTGTCTCGATTGGAGAAAGAGTTTTTTGATTTACAACTCTGCCTTTCAACAGAACAGTGGATTTTGTTCCACTGTTCTGAGCAAAGGCAAAAAAAGTACAAAATATTGCTACTACTATTAGAAATTGAACTCTTTTAAGCATTTACATATGAGCGAAAATTTTTGAAAACTTAGCGATTCTTTTTCTTATGTCTATTTTTGCGAAGTCTTTTCTTCCTTTTATGAGTATTCATTTTGTGGCGTTTTCTTTTCCTTCCGCAAGGCATAATTTTACCTCTATTTTATTTTGTTTCTTGATGATTCATATTGTCGTTTACTTTTTTTAGGAATTCAGGGGATGGTTTAAAAATTGGAACAATTCTTTTGTCCAATGGAACAACTTCTCCGGTTTTTGGATTTCTTGCTATTCTTGGTTTTCTCTCTTTCGATTTAAAAACTCCAAAACCACGCAACTCAATTCTTTTTCCAGTTGAAACTGCGTTGATGATAGTAGAAAGGACCCCGTCGACTACTGCTTTTGTTTCAATCTTAGTCAAGCCAGTTGCCTTGGCTATTTCGTCAACAATGTCCGCCTTTGTCATATTGTTTGCCATATTCATTCAACTATTTGTTATTAAACATATTAGAAATACAAAATTAATAAACTTTATGGAAATGGAAAAATAATACAAAGATAATAGAACATTTTAACCTTGAATTACTAGTTCAAAAGTAATTTCAAATTCACCATTTGCTTTGAAGTGTTTAAGAATTCAATTGAGCTTTTATAAATAAAATAATTTAGCTAAAAATCTTACAAAATAATAATATTAATATTAAGTGTAAGAAAGAATTATCTGAATTAAATGTTAAATGTTAAGTGATTTGTAAAAAATTAATAATAGTTGTATTAATTGCAATATGTTGTATAGGGAATTGAAATGGGGGTATTGAATTTAACCAGAATCATTTTATTTAAATATTTTTGTCGTAATAAAATAATTTTACTGGGTTGATAGTGAAGGTAGGAATTCTTGCATGATTATCTAAAATTTAAGGAATTTTTACATTTTTTAATTCTTTCAAAAATTGAAGATAATCGGTATTTGTTGATATAGCAAAAGGGGCTCGAAATACCGAGCCCCTTGCTATTTTTAGTCTGGGACAATGTCGATAGCTCGTTTTTTAGAGAGTATTCTGTGGAATGCCTCGCGCCATTTGTCGAATTTTTGGTAGACAACGGGAACAACGATTAAGGTAAGGAACAAAGAGCTGAGCAAACCACCAATTATAACCACAGCAAGTCCCGATTTTGCTTCAGACCCGGCGGAG
>JAOAEE010000043.1 GCA_026416955.1 Ignavibacteria bacterium
TACAGCTTCGAAGCAGTTTACCAACAGTTCCGACTTTAATTTCAATTCAAATTCTGAGCAAAAACTTTCGGTAGTAACCAAAAATCAACATAATGATAAAAGCGAACAAAAATTTGACGATATTTCCACATTCAGAGTTGAGGCGAATAGAAAAACAGAACTTAAAAACGAAAGAATACCAACAAATGTTATCGACATAAATTCTCAAACAAAGAAAGAAGTAATTGAAAAAGACGAACTTACAAGTCAAAATTCCAAACCAACACCAGTGCGAGTTAGCGATATTCCAACTAAAGTAGCTTCTTTCGTACAAAATGCAAAGGAAGTACCTATCAAAGCAGAAATTCTTCTCCATCCAAAATCGCTTGGTACAGTTGTTGTAGAAATGAATGTGATTAACGATAAAATTGAAATTATGTTTAAATCCGAACAAAAAGAAACACTACAAGCAATTGAAAGCCAAGTTGGTATTCTAAAAGATAAATTGCAAAATCTTGGTTTCGAAAAACAAACATTTTCATTCCACCACCAATTAGAAGAAAGAGATAGCGGTTTCGGTGCTTTTTCGAATAGGCAAAACAAACAACAAGATGAAGCATTAAAGCGAGAATTTCTACGCTCGTTCCTCAAGCATCAAATTTATAATGGAAATTTCACAAAAGATAGATGGGGGGAAAATGATTACCAGCATTAATTCGATTATGGGCAACCAAGCGAACAGCTCTACGAGCCAAACAAAGCAAAGCAACCTTGGAAAAGACGAGTTTCTAAAGTTGCTTCTAATTCAACTTAAATCACAAAATCCTATGAAACCACTTGATAATATGGAATTCGCTACGCAACTTGCACAATTTTCTCAACTCGAACAACTTACAAATATTCGAAGCGTCCTTGAAAATCAAAGTAAACTTTTTGAATCCCTTACGCAAGCGTTGCAAGGCTCTGCAATGAGTACTGTACTTGGCGAATTTGGAACAGTCTACACAAACAAAATGAACTATACTGGCGATAACGAACCAACAATAGGATATTCGCTCGACTCGAACGCTCAAAGTGGCGAAGCAATTATCAAAGATTCAAATGGGCGCGAAATTCGTAGGATACCACTTCCCTCTACTATGCTTTCTGCTGGTGAGCATCAGCTAAAGTGGGACGGAAAAGATAACGATGGAAACAAAGTTAATCCGGGTGAATTTACTATTCAAATAATCGTATCGAATTATAATGGAAGTACATTTAACGCATCAACTTTCTTGACTGGGAAAATCGAAGCAATTCGCTTTAAATCCGAAGGAACAATGCTTGTTATCGATGGAATTGAAGTTCCACTTAAAAACTTAATTTCTGTTAAATCAAAAGTTTAGGTTTAATATGGAAATCGATGGTGTTCGTCTTCCTTTTGTACCAATAGGTGGTGTAGAAACCTTAAATAGACCGACAAACCAAACTATTCCATCGAAGCGTAGTGGTTTCCAAGAAATTTTCGAAGCAGAAATTTCTAATCTAAAGTTCTCTGCCCACGCAAAATCCCGATTAACAAGCCGAGAAATTAATCTTTCTTTCGATGAAATTGAAAAGTTGGAAAAAGCTGTAAAGAGTGCCGAATCGAAAGGTGGCCGAGAAAGCCTTGTTATTTTCCCGGATAAATCTTTCTTGGTTTCCGTGCAAAACCGAACGATAATTACTGTTTTTTCTAACGAAAAACTTCAAGACAAAGTTATTACAAACATCGATAGTGTTGTATTTGGATATTAATTGGGCTGGACCTTGCCAGATGGCGGGAGGCCCACCGACTCCGAACGACTGAGGAGGAAAATTCAAAAAAATCATTTATTAACAACAAATAGGAGGAAATATGGCAATATCAAGGGCATTATCAATCGGAACAAGTTCTCTTCGCAGCCATCAGCGCAGGTTCGACGTTATTGCAAATAACGTCGCAAATATTAACACAACAGGCTACAAAGCCTCTCGCGTTAATTTTGTCGAACAATTCAACCAAGTCATTAACCGCGGTAGAGCTTCGAATATTGTTGGAGGTCGAGGTGCAGGGGGTTATAATCCACTTCAATATGGACTAGGGGTACGTGTTGGTTCGATATCTCCCGACCTATCACAAGGTGTAATAGAAACTACTAATCGTCCACTTGATATGGCAATACAAGGCGACGGCTTCTTCGTTTACCAACTTAATGGTCGACAATATTTCTCTCGTTCAGCACCAATAATTCGCGATAGCCAAGGCTATCTTGTTGACCCATCAACTGGTGCTGTACTCCAAGGATTCAATGTGATTCGCGACGACAATGGTTTCATAATTTTTGATGCTAATGGAATTAGTTCTCTCAATAAAGCACTCAATAATCTCCAAATTCCAAGTAACACAATTACCCCGCCAAAACAAACTCAAAACATAAAATTGAGTGGCAATCTTAATGCAAATGCTACAACTAATTCCACTGCTCTGACGAGTATTACAATCTACGACAATAATGGGACTGCCCACACTCTTTCTTTCACTTTTACTAAAACAGCTAATCCCAATGATTGGTCAGTATCTGCTACAATTGATGGAAACGCCTTAACACTTGGAGCAACAACAATTACATTTAATGCAGACGGAACAATTAACACTCCAACTACTTTAACTATTACTGCTGCTAATTTAAATACTGCTCTTGGTCAAAACGTTTTCGATGCTACGACACCAAAGGATATTACCGTCGAACTTGCCCCCGCAAATAATTTATTGCAAGGTATTACTCAATTTTCCGGTGTAAACACTGTTACATTTCAATACCAAGACGGTTACACTTTTGGCGAACTTTCGGACTTGAATGTCGATGACGAAGGTAAAATTTGGGGGTCATTTACAAATGGCAGAACCGAACTTTTAGGTCAAGTAGCACTTGCAAGGTTTGCCAATCCTTCTGCCCTTGTCCGCGAAGGGAATAATCTTTTCGCAGTTGCTCCCGATAGTGGGCTTCCAATTATTGGTACAGCTGGCGAAATTTTTGCATCAAGTAGAATTTACTCCGGTGCACTTGAACAATCAAATGTCGACCTTGCAGAAGAATTTACTAATATGATAACAACCCAGCGTGCATACGAAGCAGCAGCAAGAACAATTACTATTACCGATGTAATGCTTGGCGAAACAAACAACTTGAAACGATAATACACTGAATAATTTTGCATTTTATTAGACAAGGGGATTTTTCCCCTTGTCTTTCTTTTTTCTATTGTTATGCACAATTCGCAAACAAATTGCTCGCCTAAAATTATTCTAACATTTTTGCTTATTTAGTGCAAAATAAATTAGAACAATAAATCAGCTAAATACCTCTGTTCAATGAAACCAAAATTCAAAATGGCAAATGACTAAGAAACTAAGTTGTATTATTTTTAAGTTTTTTATCGCCGAAATCACATAATAATAATGCTATAAAGACTAATAAAATTATTAATTAAAATCTAATTACTTCATCAAATCCAAAATATTAATTGAAACATAGATAAACAAAGAAATTAGAAATTTTTGCATTTTGTTCAACAAGTATGAAAGAGATTTCAATAATTACAATTGGGTCAATTATACATAGAATAGAATTTTCCCAAAATAGTAGCGGAAATAAGGGGATTACAAAACAAACCTAAACTTACGAAGAAATGATTTAGTAATTTTCTCCCTTTTTTTGAAGAGATTGCCGTTTTTCTTCTATCGAGAGCAACTTTTTTGTCAACGAAGAAGTAAGGTCGATTTTTCGTGCGTTCACATAATTGAAAAGGGCAATAAAAACATCGGCGGCTTCTTCGGCGAGTAAGTTCTTGTCGATATTTTTGCCTTTCCAAATTTTCTTTTCGGCATTGGCCAACTCACCGGCTTCCCCATTCAACTCCAAGCAAAAAAATTCGGGCGGTCGAGTAGTAAAAAACTTTTCTTGATATTCATCGAAACACTTTTGTATTTCTGGTATGCCTTCAATAATTGAATTGATAAGTTTCTGTAAAGTAGAATTGTTATCCATTTGAAACACTATTTTCGTCGTATTCACGGATACGGTAACCTACCCCACGAATGCTTTGGATTAGCTGAGGAGCGTTTGGGTCGCTTTCTATCTTCTCCCGTAATCGCTTGATATATACATCAATAATGTTCGATTCTGGGTCGAAAGAATGTTTCCACACGTGTTGAAGAATACTACTTCTGCTAATTATTCGGTTTTTATTTCTCATCAGATATTCCAGAAGGGCATATTCTTTTGTAGTAAGTTCAATTTCTTTGCCGCCACGATAAGCAAAATGCGTAACAGTGTCTAAAATCAAATCGCCACATTGCAACTTAGTTGTTTTCTCGGTGCTCGACCTACGCAAAATTGACCGAAGTCGGGCAGCAAGTTCCTCGAAACTAAATGGTTTGGGCAAATAATCATCAGCCCCAAGGTCTAATCCCATAACTCTGTCTTCGGTTGCACCGCGTGCGGTGAGCATCATTATTGGAACGGAAATTCCAGCATTACGCAATTCCCGAAGTATAGTAAATCCATCCTTGCCGGGAAGCATAACATCGAGCAATATTGCATCGTAATGGTTATTCATTGCCAACTCGAGACCCTTGTTGCCATCGTTTGCAACTTCGACTATATATTTCTCCTCCTCTAATCCGTGTTTGATAAAATTAGCAAGTTTCTTCTCGTCTTCGACAACAAGAATTCGCATATTGTTTTGCAATTAATAATACAAAATTACTTTACGAATATAGGAAAAATTTCTTGAATTCCGTCCGAAGTTTCGATAAGAATGTAATAAATGCCCGGGTCGGCAATACGATTATTTTCTGTTCTTCCATCCCAATATACACAGTAGTATGTGTCTTTTGTTCGAGGGGACGCCTCTATTAGTCTTGCAACTATTCTATTCGCAGCGTCAATGATTTTTATAGTTACTTCTGCATCTTTTTTTAAGATGAAACTAATTTCCGCTTGTTCAATATTGGGATTAAACGGGTTTGGAGCAACTGTGTTAATTATGCTTGGCTTTGTTATTAACAAGGTTGTGTCGGCAATCAAACATTCGTCGGGGCAAACTATACGAAAAGCAATTCTATCGGGGAAAATACTTTGTTGTTCAAATAAATACTGAGATTTTACCGCTTCAACTTCTGCAATTTTTCGGAAAGTAGTACCCCCATCCAAAGAAAATAGGATGGAGACCGTGTCGCACATCGGCAAATTCCATCGAATATGTTTTAAGCAACACAAAGTATTCGTCGTGTCGTATTGAATTGTAAAACTCTGTGGTTTAATTGCTTTGTAATAAATATCAGTAGTGTCTTTATAATCATATTTGGTAAAAATTGCGCGAATTGGTAAATCAAATTTTACAATTTTTGCAAAATAGTCGAATAATTTCAGACATTGCAAATTAATATACCGAGTTTCTAATAATGATGGTTTAACAATTTGAAAAATATTATTCCATTGCTTCCTATCAATCGAATATTGTATTATTAATGTATCGATGCAAACAGTATTTAAATCTATCCTTGCGTTGTTATAAAAATCCAATTGGTTCAATATCAATGTATCGAAGGCAATCGATGGAAAATTGAACTGGAAAACTCCGGTGGAGTCGAAAATTTGGGTTGTATCTTGGGCATTTTCGACTATCACAATTCCAAATTTACCCAATATTTGCCGGCTTATTGGAATATTTATTAATGTTATTTCCTTATCAATTTTTATATTTTTAGTAATTAATACTGTGTTTTGATAATCATTTTGATTATTAACTCTTGGAACAAATCGAATATTAATGTTAAAATCACTTCTCGATTTGGACTTAAGTGTAATCGACAAAGTGTCCCCATAGCAAAACTCTTTAATTCGATTTTCATCGTAAACTGGATTTAAAACTTCGATTAGTTTTGGAAGTGGTGAGCCAATCAAATAAGTATAGTTATTAGTTTGAACAACAATATCATTTTTACCGTCACCTTCCAAATCCACAACGATAGCGTCCATAATTGTTTCGTTTGGAAATTCACGCAAATAAAGCGTGTCGAAAGCGTTTCCTAAGCGAAATTCAAAAGATTGATAATCTCGCATTTGCAAAACCAACAGTTTAGAACCATCAACAAGGACAATTTCTTCTTTGCCGTCATTTCCACCATCGAGGTCGTTTATGGCTGCAATCCAACCACTAATACTTGCAGTACAAATAGTATCGAAAGGATAAAGAAAAGAATTTGGTGGATTTGGTTTGAGAACCGGATTACCAGCGTTGTATCTTAGCACCATTAATTTATTATTTGCAACAGAAGTAAACTTTGAACTATGTGTAACGACAATTTCTTTCCCCGGATTGTTTGGGAAATAGGGTAAAAAAGAGTTTGTGGAATTACCATCAACATTTCCAAGGGCAACAGACCAAATGTGATTATTTTTTCCTACAAAAGAAGGGGAAAATAAGTCGTTTGGTAATGTAATTGCATTTCCATTCCCATCAAAAAGATGAAGGCGAGATTGCCCGAAAGAAGAGTCAATCCCAAGATATTCTTCGGCAACTAATATATAAAGCGAGTCTTGGCTTATTGAATTGTTCAATGTAATGAATAAAGGTCGTATTCGTGGTCTTTTCCCGCTTTTGTCGAGAATTGTTGTCAGTTCCAATGGCTGAAACTTTTGCCTAATCTGATTGTTCATAAGGGAATAAGCCAAAAGATAGGATTTCAAAGGATTTGTTTTTTCCAAAGAAATTATGCAAGGAATATTAACATCGGGACTTGTTGAAGCATAATTTGGAATAGCAACATAGAAATTAGCTCCCTCTTGAAAAAGCGATGGTGGAGCGAAAGAAATTTCTGGACCAAGCGTTATCCGAAACATTTTGTTGTCTGTAATGTCGGGCATTGGAAATGTGTACAATATGTTATTGGATGAAAAGACCGAAAAACCACGAAAGAAAGGTGCCTTGCTTGGATTGCTTTCGTTCACTTCTGGTTTGAAAATATTTGTGGATGCATACACGAGAAACTCATTTGCAAAGCGTCTACCAAAAAATGGCTTAATCGAACCAAAAACATTTGGCTTGTATTCTCTCATATCCAAAACAAGACGCTTAAGAAGTGCTATTGTATCGGATTTACTGTCGTAACCAGCAATATACGAGTATATTAAAGTATCTTTTTGATTTTCGAATTCAATAGTTTCCAACCCTAATACAACGCTGGAAGTTGGATTTGGGTAGAAACTTGCCGACATTGTATCGAAAAGAACCGATACGTTCTTCACATACTGGAAGCCAAAAGTATTTGATTTATGAGTGAAACCTTTTCCATCTATAACTATTACTTTTCCCCCAATGGAAGCAACAATTTCGTTAGGAGCATAAGTGAAAGTATCGTCGATTTTTGCTGTATCTCTAATAACATTCCCTACAAGCATCTGAACATCGCCAGCGATAGACTTGTTGCGCCATTTAATAATAAAGTTCGAAACATTTTGTGGAAAAGAGCGAATAGGTTGGTAACGCGTTCCTTGCGGGTTCCCATTTGGAAAAAGCCAAACCGATGGACTTGTTGCAAATGGTTGGGAAAATAAAAAAGTGGTTAATAATAGCCACAAAAATAAAAGAACTACCCTAAATCTTATAGTTTCCCTCATATCCAGTAACATATTCGCCAATCAAATAATTGCAAAATAAGAAAAAAAGAAATAAACAGAAATTATACCAAAAATTAGATTATTTGGTACTTGTTTTATTTCCTTTTCCTTTCTTCGAGCTTTTTTTGGATGAAGAGAATTTTTTCCTTAGGTATTTGCTTTTCTTTTCCTTGCGAGAAGTCAAATTTAATGATGTTTTAGAAATTTTTGTAGCTTCTACTTCTTCGATGGATTGAATTGGTAGGCCATCGAAACAAATTACAAACTCGCCTTTGAATTTCGTGTTTTTAAAAGTTTCATACAATTCTTTGAATGTTCCGTAATGATGGGTTTCGAACGGCATTGTCAAGTTGCACCCAATGTAGGCGCGACGCTCGGGCATAATTTGTGCCGCTGCTTCTAACAATGGTACCAATCTATAAGGAGTTTCCAAAAGAACAACTGTTCTTTGTTCAGTACTCAAACGTCGAAGTTGAAGAATTCGCTCTTCTTTTTTTCTACTAAGAAATCCAGCATAAAGAAATTGGTCTATTGGGAAGCCACATCTAACAATAGCCGTCATTAAACTTGAAACTCCTGGTATTACTTTAATAGGAATGTTCTTCTTTAAACAAGATTGGACGAGCAACAGTCCAGGGTCGGCAAAAATTGGTGTTCCACCATCGCAAATTAAGGCAAGATTTTTCCCTTTTTCCAAAAGTTCAAGTAGTTGAGGAGTTTTTATCAATTCGTTTTGCTCGTTCAAAAGTTCCATCTTTTGCGATAAATTGTATTTATGCAATGTTCGTGCTCCAACCTTTGGTTCTTCGCAAACTACAATATCGACCATCTTCAAGACTTTTAATGCCCGAATTGTAATGTCATCATCATTTCCAATTGGTGTGGAAACAATAAACAATGTTCCATATTTTTTTTCTTTTTTCTCTGTGTTGTTACCCTCTGTTTTAGGTTCCATTTTTCACATATATTCTTGGTACTCTATTCGAAATTGATGTTAATACTTCGTAGACAATTGTTTGCGAGTTACGAGCCAAATCCCTTCCAGTTATTTGTTCATCCCCTTGCTTACCAAGTATTACAACTTCGTCGCCTAATTTTATTTCGTCGTTTCCTACATCGACCATTATTTCATCCATACAAATCCCACCAACTACTTTATATTTTTTGCCACGAATTAAACAAAATAATGAGTCGGAAGAAATCCTTGGCAAGCCATCGCCGTAACCAATCGGAACAGTTGCAATTGTAGTATTTTCCTTTGCTATAAATTTCCGACCATAGCCTACGCTTTCTCCACTTCTAATTTTGCGAATGGATATTACTTTGGAGTAAACTTCCATAATCGGTAAAAAATTGTATTGAGTATTCTCATTGTGTGTATATCCATAGAGTGCAAGCCCGGGCCGAACAGCATCAAAAAAAGACTCTGGATAAGAGAACAATGCCCCAGTGTTGGCTATGTGGCGAATTTCAAATTGGTAATTCAAACTCTCGAGTTCATCAAGAAGTTTCTTAAATCTTTCGACTTGCAATTTTGTGTATTGAATATCTGAATCAGAGGAAGCAAAATGCGACATAATCCCAACTGGTTCAATATTGGGTAAATCAAAGCACTTTTGAATCAAATCCTTTGCACCTTCTGGGAAAATTCCATCGCGTCCCATTCCCGTGTCGATGTAAAAGTGTATTCTAGCTTTTTTGCCTTGTTGCTTTGCGTATGTGGAAATCTTTTTTGCAACTTCGAAATGCTCTATTGCATAGTCGAGCTCAAAATCAACAGAAGCTTCGATAGTTGCATCATTTTCTGGAACAAGAACAAGAATTGGCACGCTTATTCCAGCCTTTCGCAACATTATTCCTTCGGAGACGAAAGCAACAGCAAGATAATCGACCCCAAATTCTTGCAAATATCTCGAAATTTCGACTAAACCGTGGCCGTATGCGTTTGATTTGACAACGCCAATTATCTTTCTGTTCCCAATTATTCTTTTGATATTACAAAAATTATTGTAAAGATTATCTATGTTAACTTTTGCATAGGTTGTTCTCATATTAATTTTCGCTTTCGATTAGTTTATCAATTTGATTTATCAAACTATTAACCTTTTCAATTAATACATTTTTAGTTTTATCTTTTTCTTGAATTGCCAAACGAAGTTTTGCAAGTTCTTCGTTAAGATTTCTGTAATCCAAAATCTTCTCATTATACAGTATTTCTATTTTTTCTTTTTCACGAAGTGCTTTAAGATAATTATCTTGCATCTCATTTTTATCCTTATTCAAAGAGAAAATCTTCTTTTGAAGTTCAATTTTTTCTTCGTTGATTTGCTTGTTTAGTTCTTTTAGTTCCTTATTTATCTGGCGGAGTGAATTTACCTCGCTTTGCAATTTATAAAACTCATTTCTATACTGCATTAATTCGCGAATTTGGTCTTCCTTCTTTCCCAACTCGCTTGTAATGCTATTAAGCTTTGTTTCAAGTTCTTTATTTTTACGATTTACTTCTAATATATCTGAATTGAGGTTCTCTATTTGAGTATTCAAATCGTCTATTGTTGTTCTGTCGATTTCTAATTGTTCAATTAGTTCTTCGAATTTTTTGTTTTTTGTGTTTATTTCCTCGGCCAATTTCAAATTTTCGGCTCTAAGTTGCTCTATCGCTCTTTCAAGCGATTTGATTTGGGCAAGTTTATCCTCGTCTTGTGTCTTTAAATTTTTCACCAATGAATCGAGACTGTATCTTTCTTTTTCCCTTGTGGTCAATTCGACTTCTAAGCCAGCAATTCGATTTTTATGGAAAACTATTTCTTCTTCAAGTTCTTGAATTTTCTTTATGTTCTCTTTTTCTATGTCCTCGATAGTATTTCTTAATCGAAGATTTTCTTCTTTCAAAGAGCCAAATTCATTTGCCAATTCTCTAAGTTTTATTCCAATTTGCTTGGAAAGATTCAAAAAATCGGCAAAAGTTTTTCCCAAAAGCACAATTTCTTGCTTAGCGAAAAATGGGTCCGAAAAAATTTGCTCAAGTTCGTTGAAAAACTCTTTTTCCTTCGCATTGGTTTCGTCGAGTTCCTTCCGAAGTTTTTGAACTTCGCCCAATAGTTTTTCAATCTCGCGCTCCTTTTCAATCCTTTGCATTACAGTCTGTTCAAGATTTTTCTCCAATTCGAACTGTTCCTTTTGCAATTTTTCGAGTTTTTCCTTTGCAACAATAAGCTCGTTGCTTTGAAGGCGCAAACCATCAAGTTCCCTTTTGTTCTGATTCAAGTGCTCTTGCAATTCATTATTATACTTTTGGAGTTCAAGAATTTTTGCCTCTAAGATTGCAATTTTTCTTTCCTTCTCCTCGAAATGAAATATTCTATTTTCGAGTTCAGCAATAGTCTCGTTCTTTTTCAAAATCTCTTCGTTCAATTGATTAATTAATAAGTTTTTCTGAATAATATCCTTTTTCGCAGCATCGTAATTCTCTTCCAATTCTCTATATTTTTCTTCATATTCCGAATAACCAAATAAACTGCCTTCGAGAAATTTTTTTTGCTTTTGGTACTCTTCGTAATACAACTGTAGCGACTTGTTTTCTTCTTCCAATTGAGCAATAATAGTTTCGTAGTTCTGAATAACTTCAGGAGAGAACTTTGTTTCCAAAAATTTTATTTGTTTTTCTTGCTCCTCTATCCTTGTCTCCAAATCGGAAATTTTTTCAATGAGTTTACTGTTCTCTTGCTGGATTTGCCTATTTTGTTCAATCTGCTTTTGATATTTTTCAACAAAACCCTTAATTGCTGTCCATAAATTATCGATTACAATTTGGACACTGGGAGATGGAGTAAATTTCGGTTCTTCAAATTCGATTTGTTCCATAGTTTATTTTATTTTCAAAATATCAAATTTAGAAAACTCTATGTTCTGCACCAACCTCGCTCGAAACCCTTTCAATTATTCTATTAATCCAATCTTGAACTTCTTCGTCGGTTAATGTTCTTTCGTAAGAGTTAAAGAATAAAGCAAAAGCCAAATTCTTTTTTCCCTCGCCAATATTTTTACCACGATAAACATCGAAAAGTATAACTTCTCTTAGATTTTCTCCTCCGTTTTCGCGTATAACTTTTTGCAAGGTAAGTGCACTTACTTGCTCGTCTACAACGAACGCTAAGTCCCTACGAACAACCGGAAAAGGCGAAATTTTCGAAAACTTGCTCAATTCTTTCCTACGATTGTAAATTGCTTCAAGGTTAATATAAAAAATATAGACAACACTTTGTAAATCAAGAAATTTCTTGATTTCTTCCGCTATCACTCCAAATTCTCCAAGTAAAGCACCATTTATCTTAATTTTCCCATACTCACTCCCAAAAACTTTGTTTCCTTGGTTATCATATTCAATTTCGAATTCATTAATACCAAGCGTAAATAATAAGTGCTCGACCATACCTTTGACA
This sequence comes from Ignavibacteria bacterium, assembly GCA_026416955.1. Taxonomy (GTDB): domain Bacteria; phylum Bacteroidota; class Ignavibacteria; order Kapaibacteriales; family UBA2268; genus Naka2016. Next base: position 12,107 of record JAOAEE010000043.1, read on the forward strand.
TCGAAGAAATCTACTTCGCGTTGGGGATATCCCCACTGCAAGGGGAAACAAAGTCCAGAAAGTGTACCAGCAAGCACTTCTCTTTCCTCGATACCTTCGATAAATTTTCTCGAGTTCTCATTTTTTCTAAATTCTTTGCCTATTTCAAAAAGTTTTAAATCTTTTTTGCCAATGTTCATATTGAGTTTGACAATTTCTAATATAGATGGCAAAATACTTGGGCGTACGATTGAATATTCTTCGCCAAGTGGATTTGCAATTTCAATTGTCTCCCCTTCGAAAAACTTAGAAGTTTTCTTTGGACTATACAGATTTTGGGTAAGAATTTCGGTAAAGCCGCGAGAAACAAAGTAACTTTTCAACTCGTTCCTTAGTTTTGGTACGAGTAAAGGTGTTTCCTTCGTTTCCCCCGAAAAAGTTACCGAATAACTTCTATCTTCTGGAATATTGTCGTAACCGTAAAATCTTGCAATATCTTCAATTAAGTCAATTTCTTGTTCAACATCAAAACGAAACGAAGGAACTTCGAAAATTAACTTCTCGGCATTTTTCCCTTCTTCTTTAAAACCCAAGGAAACAAGGATTTCCTTCATTTTTTCTTCTTTTATGTCGGCACCAAGAACTTTCCTTGCTCGCTCGAAGCGAAAAGAAACATATTTCCGAGGTATCTTGTTTGGGTAAATGTCAATGTAACCAGCGACAAGTTCTCCTTTGCTCAGCAAGGCAATTAATTGGGAAGCCCTATTTAAAGCAAAAACAACATTTTCGTAATCAACACCCCTTTCAAATCGATACGACGACTCGCTCGATATTCCAAGTTTCTTTGTTGTCCTTCGAATTGAAACTGGATTGAAAAACGCAGACTCTAAAAGCACATTTTTAGTTTCGAAACTTATCTCGCTGTTTTCGCCACCCATAACACCACCAATTGCAACTGGTTTCTCTGCGTCGCAAATCATTAGCATCGTATCGTCAAGTTCTCTTTTCTTTCCGTCCAAGGTAACAAATTCTTCACCATTATTTGCAGTGCGAACAATAATGCGTTTTTGTGCAAGTTTATCATAATCGAACGCGTGCAATGGTTGTCCAAGTTCCATCATAACATAGTTTGTTACATCAACAACACAGTTAATAGGCCTTAGTCCTAAAAGGATTAATCTGGATTTCAACCAGTTTGGCGACTCTTGAACAGTAATATTTTTTATTATTCTTGCAGAATACCTTGGGCACTTCTCTTTATCCAAAATTTCAATATTTACGAATTCTTGGATAGTGGTCGAGAAATCTTCCTTAGGTTCAACAGAAGGTACTTTCAAAGGCAACATAAAAAAGGCAGCAAGTTCCCTTGCTATTCCAAGGTGGCTAAGACAGTCGCCTCGATTTGGTGTAATTCCTATTTCGAAAACAACATCATTTAAACCATAGTAATCCGAAAAAGAGGTTCCAATTGGAGCATTATTATCGAGCACGAAAATTTCGGTGCTACAGTCCCCAATTTCAAGTTCGTCTTCGCTACATATCATTCCGCTGGATTCGTACCCCCGAATTGTTGTAGGTTTTATTACTAATCCACTCTTTGGGATAACTGCGCCGGGTAGGGCAAGTACAACTTTTTGATTTATTGCAACATTTGGGGCTCCACAAATTACTTTATGTGTTTCTTTTCCATCGAATACACTACAATACGAAAGCTTTTCGGTTACCTTCTCGCAAGAAGTTACCTCGGCAACAACAAAATTTTGATACTTTTCTCCAAAATCAAAATACTCCTCGACTTCGAAGCCAATCGAAGTCAGAATGCTTGCAATTTCTTTCGGGGTTTTCGGCAAGTCTACAAATTCCTTCAACAAATTAAATGAAATTCTCATTTTGCAAGGAAATAAATATTTTAAAAATATGCAAATTAATTAAATTTTAGTTCTTATTTAATATTCTACAAACTTGACCCATAATCCTTTTCGTTGGACAAAGAACTTTTTGAGAAAATTCGCAAGAGAATTCAGAAAATATCTCTTACATTTGGTTTTAATTGGCAAAAGATTTTTCTTACTAATTAATATTTAGCAAACTTTGTCTTAAAAAAATTTAAAAATGGAAAACGCAACTGTTATGTTATCCTGTAAAAACAACAGGTTGCCACTCTTGGCAACCTGTTAAACTCTCTCATTTTTTGATTTAGAAAAATATTATTTCTTATTTTCTTTTTTCTCTTTCTTCTCTTCCTTCTTCATTTCTTTTTTTTCTGCTTTCTTCACTTCCTTTTTCTCTTCTTTTTTCATCTCTTTCTTTTCTTTTGCTTCTGCCTTTTTCATCTCTTTCTTTTCCTTCGGTTCAGCTTTCTTTTCTTCTTTCATTTCCTTCTTTTCCTTCTTAACTTCTTGTTTTGCTTCGGTCTTGACCTTCGCTTTCTTTTCTTTTACTGTTCCTTGGGCTTGCGCTTGTGCAAAAATATTAGTAGCAATGAATGCAATTGCTACTATTGCTGCAATAAGAGCTTTTTTCATAATTCCTCCAAAAAATGTTTAACATATGCCAAAAGGCAATGCAAAATTAACCTTATCTTTTTTTCGTTATTCAAATTTTTATAAATTTTTACCATTTTTTTTACTACTTTGTAGTTTTTTTTGTACTTATTTGTCAATTTAAGTGTATATGTCAAAAATTATATACATACTTGCATTTAATATCACTTTCCTTACGATTTTAAAAATAGAACTTTTTTGCCAATGCGGTTGCTCCTCTGCACAGCAATTTTTGCCTCCTTTGCATTGGATAGGTAAGAGCGAGTTTACAATTGCCGCAAAAAAAAGATTGTTTTTGGATTTAATATATAAACATAGCCTTAGCAATAAAATTTACAAGGGTTCCAAATCAATCTCCTCTATTGATTTTTTCTATCATTCTTTTGATTTATTCGCTAGTTATGGATTTTCGAACTATTCTGCAATCGACCTCTTTATTAATTATAACCTCCGAGAATTAAATCAATTTCAATTTGTTTCGAAATCTTCGGGCTTTTCGCATTTATCCTTGGGCGGTAGACACACTTTCTACGAAAGCGAAAACTCGGATTTCATTATTAATGCAGGGTTGGGAGTTCGCCTTCCTCTTACGAAATTCAAGCCAATTGATTCTATTCCAATTGTCGTTCAACCTTCGAATGGTGCTTTCGGGTTCTACGGTTTCGGTTTGATTCAAAAGTCATTTCCCTCGCTAAATCTGAACCTACTTTTCTTCAACCGCTTCGATTATTTTTTCGAGAATAATTTGGATTATCAATTTGGTCCAACCAATTCGAGTTCCATATTAATTTCTTTAAGAATTTCAGAAAGCCTTAGTGCATTACTTGAATTACGCAATATTTTCTCGTTGCAAGATAAGCACATCGATACAATATTCACAAATTCTGGTGTTAATCTTCTTTTGGTTATTCCAAGAGCAACAATCTCTTTCGACAATCTTAGTATCTCCCCCTTTTGCGAAATACCCATTTTTCAATATTATAAAGGCGAACAAATCGCTTCGAAAATAGCATTTGGCTTCAATCTTAATTATCTTCTCAACTTTTCAAAAAGGAAATTATAATTTTTTTTATATATTAGAAATTTCATTTGTTAGGTGCAATATGAAGAATTTGTTTGTATTTTGCCTTACCTTTTGTCTATTTTTCTTTTTCAATGTCCAATTAATAGGACAAAATACCGAGCATTCCGCCGAAACTAAACAAGGTAAAAAGACCGTGCGAAAAGTAGATACAACTTCCGATGACTACTTGATAAGGGAAGCCCGTAAGGAAGCAAAAATTAAAGTCAAAGAAGCAGAACTTCGTGCGAAACAAAAAATCGACGAAGCAAAAGCCCTTTCCAAACAAAGAATTACCATAGCCCGCGAAAAAACAAAATTGGAAATTGAAAAAGCAAAGGAAAAAGCATATAAAGAACTTCAAAAAATAATTGACCAAGAAAACAAAAAACTTGAAAATATCAAGAAAGAAGCCTACCAAGAAGTAGAAAAAGTTCGGCAAGAACAAATGAAAAAAATCGAACAAATGATTTCGAAAGGGAATGCCTTGAAAAATCGCACTAAGAAAAAGTGAATAAATTCCCAAACAAAGTAATCGATTTTTTTCGTAAAAACTTAGCAATTACTAAACAAGAAGTGATTTTCGTAGGCTTTTTGTTTTTCGCTCTTGTTGTTGCTTCATTAAACAAGTTCATAAATCAAAATCCAGCACACGAAGGAACAAGAAAATACTTACAATACTTAATCGACAGCCTTGAAGATGAGGAAACAAAGACCTTTGTTGGCACCGATATTAATTCCAACCCCGTAGACACAGCAAATCTGACCAATATCATCAAGACAACAACATTTTCGAAACTTAAAGATAGCGATACTTTAAAAAAAATCAATATCAATACTGCATCAAGAGTTGAACTAATGCGGCTTCCGGGAATTGGAGAAAAAACAGCACAAAAGATTATTGAATTGCGAATGAAAAAGAAATTTATTAAAAAAGATGATTTATTGGAAATCGATGGAATTGGTAGAAAAAAATTAGAACGCATAGAAAAGTTTATTACTTATTAAATTGCATTTTTTTTCAATGGTGAAACAGATGAAAAAAACAGTCTTCAATGAAATTCATAAGCAACTTGGCGCTAAAATGGTGGAATTCGCTGGTTTTGAAATGCCAATTCAATATCAAAAAGGCATTATCTACGAACATCTTGCTGTTCGCAAAAGCGTAGGTGTTTTCGATGTTACTCATATGGGTGAGTTCGATATTTCTGGTCCCGACGCGTTAATATTCGTCCAAAAAGTTACAATAAACGATGCAAGCAAATTATACCCGGGGAAAGTACAATATTCGGCAATGTGTTACCATAATGGGGGTATAGTTGATGATTTGCTTGTATACAGACTGGAAGAAAACCATTTTATGTTTGTTGTCAATGCTGCAAACATCGAAAAGGACTTCAATTGGTGCTTGGAAAATTCGAAAGAATTCGATGTTGTTCTAAAAAATATAAGCGACGAGACAAATTTGCTTGCTGTTCAAGGACCAAATTCATTGAAAACCTTGCAAAAATTAACTCCTATAAATTTAGAAGAATTAAAATACTACACTTTTACAATAGGGAAACTTGCCGACATCGATATGATAATTTCACGAACAGGATATACCGGAGAACTTGGATTTGAACTTTACTTCCGTGGCGATTTCGAAACGGCAAAGAAATTATGGGACGCTATTTTCGATGCTGGCAAGGAATTCCAAATTGAACCAGTAGGATTAGGTTGCCGCGATACACTTCGGCTCGAAAAGGGCTATTGTCTCTATGGAAACGATATCGACCAAACGACTAACCCTATCGAAGCTGGGCTTGGTTGGATTACCAAATTGGAAAAAGGCACTTTTAATGGTTCCGAAGCAATTGCAAAAGTTAAAGAAGAAGGACCGAAAAGAAAACTCGTAGGTTTTGTATGTGATGCAGATAAGTTTATTCCCCGACACAACTATAAAATATTCCTCGATGGTAGAGAAATTGGCTTTGTTACAAGTGGGAATTTTTCGCCCGTTCTAAGCAAGCCTATTGGAATGGGTTACGTTTCTATCGAGCATTCAAATCCAGAGACATTAATTCAGATAGAATCACGTGGAAAACTTTATAATGCAAAGATAGTCAAATTACCTTTTGTCTAATATTTTCAAATTGCAACAAAGTAAATTTTTACTATCTACTGTCTATCAATTAATTAGATTTCGATAATATTTCGCCAATACCTTCTTCTAATTCGCTACAATCATCTTGTATCCCTTTCGCTTTGCAAAACTTGAGCAATAAAGAAACACAACACGTTAAGAATTTTCCTTTTCAGCACTCCGAACTTATACTTACTTGCTTAAAAGTTTCCTACGAATATCATTTTTTCCTTCCCCACGGTATTAAAACCCAGTTGCATTTGACTTTGTTTCTACAAACTTTACTTCAATTGCAAGGTTGTTTTAGTTTGTTCCTTCCCTAGCCTTCAATCTAATTTTCTGTTCCCAACATTTGTTCTTGAAACGAACTTCTTCCCGCACATTTCTCCTTGCTCAAAAAATCTACTTTCCTTACTAATATCGAAATGTTTCAATACTTCTCCAAACATTATTTTACCTTTTGCGTTACATATTAATCACTTAGCCAACTTAATTGTAATCCTATCACACTCACCACGCTATCAATAACTAACGACCAATCTGATTTGTAGTTCCCTTTCAATACCTCTTGTGCAAGGTAAAGAAATACTCAACGCGAGTAGCCGAGACCATCTTTTGCAAAGTATCAAACCCATTTTTTAAATAAAGTTCTAATAGAGGTTCTGTTGTATTTACTCTGCTCTCCTTAAATGTTTCTACAAAGTCCATAGGCAACTCAGCGGGATATGCTAAAATTCATTCATTGCAAGGTAAAAATGCTTGAGTATTGCCACAACACCAAACGGGTTAGTCAAAAACATTTTTCTTCCACACAAAAGATGAATCATAATATGTTTGTTAGAACTACTGGTCAGCAGAAAGAAGAAGAGAAACAACGATTTTCCATCCCTTTGTTTTAAAAAAGGAAGGCAAGAAATTAAAAGTCGACATAGTAACTTCCCACAAGTTAAAAATAAAATCAACAAGAATTGCAAGAAAAAAAATCATTATGTCGCAATAAAAATCTCCTCAACCCATTGCGTTTTCTTTCATTAATCCCTTGGCTCGCACTTTAACAAATTAATACTGACCAAAGTGGCAAGTCTAAACCAAGCATATTTACCGAAGGGAAGGATGTCCCCGCTGTTTCAATTCACTCAGGTTGTAAGCCCGTGCTCACCACGGAAGCACCAACATTTTGCATTTGCTTAAAATTAAGTTTCCCGACGGAGAAGTTGTCGGCGGTACTTCGGAAGGAGAACAACTATCTTTGTTTTTGAAAAAAAAGTGGGGCATTCAATTGTCTTGTTCATTCTAATTGAATTCACTACACTCTTCTCTTACAATAATTCTTACGACATTAAAAGGGGAGGGGTGGTGGAAAAAAAAAACAAAGACAGGTTTGTGCCTGTCTTTGTTTAGTTTTTTGGAATAATAACATTCTTTTTGGATTAATCGTCCATATTCTCGATTATAGCAGAACCGAACTCAGAAGTTTTCAGCAAAGTAGCGCCTTCCATTAATCTATGGAAATCATAAGTAACACGTTTTTGTTTAATAGTTCGCTCCATACCTTTGATAATCAAGTCGGCTGCTTCTTGCCAGCCCATATATTCAAGCATCATAACACCCGAAAGAATAACCGACCCGGGATTAACCTTGTCTTGGTTAGCGTAGCGCGGTGCCGTTCCGTGGGTTGCCTCGAATATAGCGTGGCCAGTAATGAAGTTAATATTTGCACCGGGGGCAATTCCAATACCACCAACAGTAGCCGCAACTGCGTCGGAAATATAATCGCCGTTTAGGTTTAAAGTGCAAATCACGGAATAATCATTTGGTCGGGTAAGAATTTGTTGCAAGAATGCATCGGCAATAAAGTCCTTAACCAGCAACTTCCCTTTTGCTAATTCCTCGGCTTGAACTCGATTAGCCTCTTCTTCGCCTTTTTCTGCTTTAATTTGGTCGTATTGTCTCCAAGTAAAAACTTTATCGCCATACTCTTGTTCCGCAACATCGTAGCCCCAATTTTTGAAGGCACCCTCGGTGAACTTCATAATATTTCCTTTATGGACAAAGGTAACCGAAGGAAGTTTCTTTTTCAAAGCATATTCAATTGCAGCTCGGGCAATTCTCTTTGTTCCTTCTTCCGAAACTGGTTTCACCCCAATTGATGAAGTCTCGGGAAAGCGAATTTTGGTAACTCCCATTTCCTCTTGGAGAAACTTAATAACTTTTTTTACCTCTGGTGTTCCAGCCATCCATTCAATACCAGCATAAATATCTTCGGAATTTTCGCGGAAAATAACCATATTTGTAAGTTCTGGATGTTTTACTGGGGAGGGAACCCCTTCGAAATAACGCACTGGCCTAAGGCACACATATAAATCCAAAAGTTGCCTTAATGCAACATTTAAAGAACGAATTCCGCCACCAACAGGTGTTGTCAAAGGTCCTTTAATACCGATAATGTATTCTTTGAAAGTATCGAGAGTTTCCTGTGGTAGCCATTCTCCTTTTAATTTATAAGACTTTTCCCCAGCGAGAACTTCCATCCAATGGATTTTCCTCTTTCCTTTGTATGCTTTTTCGACAGCAGCATTAAAAACACGCACACTTGCTCGCCAAATATCCGGTCCGGTTCCGTCGCCTTCGATAAATGGTATAATTGGGTCGTCGGGAACATTCAATTTCCCGTCTTGCATTGTGATTTTTGTACCAGCCATAGTAAACTCTTATTAAACCTACAAACAAATTGCAAATTAAACAATAATATTTTGGAAAAAAAATTAAAAAACCTTATTTTAAAAACTTATCGGTTACAAAATTTTTTTGTTTTACCGAATGTTTGTATAAAAAATTTATTGAACAATTGCTGAAACTAAATCCAAAAAAATTTAGCTTTTTGTTAACGATTTGTTTCAAAATGAAAATTAATTTAAATTTCACCTTTTAAATTTTGCAAAATAAATTATGATAAAAAAGATACTTGTGGCAAATCGAAGCGAAATTGCTTGCCGAGTAATAAAGGCTTGCAAGGAACTTGGAATAAAGACAGTTGCAGTTTATTCCGATATCGACAAGAATGCACTTCATACATTGCTTGCCGACGAAGCAGTTTACATCGGAGAATCTCCACCTTTGAAATCCTACTTAAATATGGAATCGATAATCGAAGCAGCAAAAAGAACACATTGCGACGCAATACACCCCGGGTATGGTTTCCTTTCCGAAAGAGCTGAATTCAATAAAATGGTTCGGGATGCTGGCTTGATATTTATTGGTTCGAACCCCGAGTCGATGCAGCTTCTGGGCTCAAAAGTCCAATCCCGGCAAACTATGATGAGCTCGGGGGTGCCAGTAATTCCGGGAATGAAGTCTGCTTCGAAAGACATCGAAGAATTCAAATCTGTTGCCCGAGAATTAGGTTACCCAGTTCTTGTGAAAGCATCCGATGGTGGCGGTGGCAAAGGAATGCGGGTCGTCCAGTCCGAAGACGACTTAGAAGTTGCGGTTGCTTCGGCAATGCGAGAATCTATCTCGGCATTTAAAAGCGACGCAATCTACTTGGAAAAATATATCGAATCACCTCGGCACATTGAGTTCCAAGTTGCTGCGGACAACTTTGGAAATGCTGTCTACCTATTCGAAAGGGAGTGTTCAATCCAAAGGCGTCACCAAAAAATAATCGAAGAGACCCCATCGGTTGCACTCGACCCAGATTTACGCCGAAGAATGGGCGAAGCCGCAGTCCGGGCAATCAAAGCCGCCGGGTATACAAATTTAGGCACCGTTGAATTTCTTTTAGATAAATACGGGAACTTCTACTTCCTTGAAGTAAATGCAAGAATCCAAGTTGAACATCCGATTACTGAACTTACTACTGGAGTAGATTTAGTAAAACTACAAATTCATATAGCCAACGGAGGCAAATTGCCTTTCGAACAAGACGATTTGAAGCAACACGGCCACGCAATCGAGTGTCGTATCTACGCAGAAGACGCTGAAAACAACTTCCTACCATCGAGTGGAAAAATCCTTTTTTTGCGCGAGCCAACCGGTCCGGGGATTCGTTTCGATTCGGGAATTTATATTGGCTCGGAAGTACCAATTTTTTACGACCCAATCCTTGCAAAGTTAATTGTTTGGGGAAAAGACCGCGAGGAAGCCCGAAATCGCATGATTAATGCTTTGAAAAACACTGTGATTTTAGGAGCCAAAACTTCCATCGGATTTATGATTAAAGTGCTTGAACATCCAGAATGGATTGCTGGCAATACTTATACAAACTTTATCGAAAAACATTTCTCCCAAGGCTACACTGCCGACCCAAATCTTTTGAAATTTGCTCTTGCCGCCGCCGAATTCTCTTTCAGAAACCAAAAGAAAGTGGTAGTTTCATACAAAGGGAAGGAAGAAATTCCATCGCCTTGGGCATCTATTGGTCCTTGGGAAATTGCAATGAACAAATCGTAGAGGTAAAAATGAAAATTGCATACAAAGAAAATCAATTTACTATTGAAACAAGTGGAAGCATTATAAAAATCGATAACAACGAGTATCCCTTAGAAATTGAAAAATATTCAGACAATATCTTGAAAATTTCTATTGATGGCGAACAAAAAGTCGTTTATGTTGCAAACGACAATAACAATTGCTATGTTTTTATCGACGGGGACCAATACACATTGCAAAAAACCGACGAAAACATACTTGAAGACAAAGTAATCGAAGCAAAAGAAAAAGATATTGAATTTATCAAACCACCTATGCCGGGAAGCGTTGTAAAATTGCTTGTTGAAAAAGGAAAAGAAGTTGAAGAAGGTGCCCCCATTATCGTTGTCGAAGCAATGAAAATGGAAATTACTCTATATTCCTCGATTAATGGAATTGTCTCGGAAATAAATGTCGAGCCCGGTCAACAAGTCGACGCAGACAAAGTGCTTGTCGTAATTAAAAGAAACGAAAATAGTTAATTTTGCATTTTATTTCTTTTGTTTAAATAAATAGAAATTGTTTATGAAAATTCACGAGTATCAAGCAAAGGAACTATTACGTAAGTTCAATGTTCCAACTTTGTTCGGGAAGGTTGTCTTCACCAGCGAAGAAGCCGGGCGAGTTGCATACAATGAATTCGAAACACAAGGAAGAAATGTCGTTGTCGTAAAAGCACAAGTCTTTGCCGGAGGCAGAGGCAAAGGTATTGTCTACGACCCCGAAACCGACCAACCAATGCTATTGTTCGATAAAGAAGTCCGTGGGGTAAATGTAGTTACTGGCGAAAATCTTGCCGACAAAGTTTACCAGTATTCGGTAAAAATGCTTGGGAAAAAACTTGTTACAGTGCAAACGGGCTCGGCTGGAACAATTATTCGAAAAATCTTACTCGAAGAAGGTGTTTCCATAGCAAAAGAATTTTACGCCGGGATTGTACTCGATAGGAATGTTGGTCGGAACACAATTATGGTTTCCACCGAAGGTGGAGTTGAAATCGAAAAGGTTGCCGAGGAATCCCCTGAAAAAATATTAAAGGAATGGATAAATCCTTCGATTGGCTTCCAGCAATATCAAGCCCGAAGGCTTGCTTTCGGTTTAGGACTTACTGGCGAGGCTTTCAAAAACTTTGTCTATTTCATAAATCAACTTGTTCGTGCTTACGAAGAATTGGATTGTAGTTTATTGGAAATCAATCCGTTGGTTCTGACAACTGATGGCAAGATGATAGCACTCGACGCAAAAATGAATTTCGACGACAATGCCCTTTTCCGACATCCAGAATATGCAGAACTCCGAGACATTACCGAAGAAGACCCGCTTGAAGTTGAAGCCTCGAAGTATGACTTAAGTTACATCAAATTGGACGGCAACGTCGGGTGTATGGTAAACGGAGCCGGTTTGGCAATGGCAACGATGGATTTAATCCAACTTTCCGGAGGTAAACCCGCGAACTTCCTCGATGTCGGAGGCGGAGCCAATGTTGAAAGAATTGCAAATGCTTTTCGAATAATGGTTTCGGACCCAAATGTGAAAGCCGTTCTGATAAATATTTTCGGGGGTATTGTTCGTTGCGATAAAGTAGCAAACGGAATTGTCGAAGCATTGAAAAACGTCGAGGTAAAGGTTCCAGTTATTGTTCGCCTCGATGGGACAAACGCCGAGGAAGGTCTGAATATCCTTCGAAATTCGAACCTTGAATTTCGTGTAGCGAGAACATTCGAAGAAGCAGCAAAAACCGTTACCGAAGTTGTATCGAATTTGTAGTTTTGTTACAAATTCCCTTTATTTTTTCAAACATAGTTAATTTAAAAATTCGAAAAGTAGATTTTATTGGAATTGGTTTAAGTATTTGCTTTCTTTTCTCCTTTTCCCACAGAAAAGGATATTTCAATTTTTTTAAAAAGAACTCGTTAATTCTTTTTTATATATCGAGGATAAAATGAACAAAGTTATCGAAGGTATTCTCGACGCAACGGGAAAAAAATTTGCAATAGTAGTTTCTCGTTGGAATCAATTCATTGTTTCTAAGATGCTTGATGGTGCGTTGGACGCACTTCGACGACATAATGCAACAGACGAAAACATTACTATTGTTTACTGTCCGGGCTCTTTCGAAATACCTCTTGTTTGCAAACGACTTGCTCTTTCTAAGCAATTCGATGCAATTATTGCTCTTGGAGCAGTAATTCGTGGGGCTACTCCACATTTCGACTACATTGCGAGCGAAGTTGCAAAAGGAGTTGCCCAAGTGAACCTCGAAACTGGTGTTCCAGTTGTTTTCGGTGTCCTAACCACCGATACAATCGAGCAAGCAATCGAGCGTGCGGGTAGTAAAAGTGGTAATAAAGGTTTCGATGCAGCTATGGCTGCAATTGAACTTGTCTCGCTTTTCGAAAAAATATAATTCTGTTATGAAAAATTTTTTTGCTTGTTTATTATTTTTTTTAACTACTTTTTCTTTTCTTACTGCCCAAACACCCATTGATTTAACTAACTGGACTGTTTATTCTTCTCAAATGAATGCTATTTCTGTTACTTTGGACAGAGACGGCAATTTGTGGTGTGCTACCAATGGTGGCGTTTATTCCTTTAATCCGCAATCGAGCGAAAACTTTGTAAGTTTCAACTCGATGAACGGCTTATACTCTATCGATACAAAATTCATAACCTACAACCAAGCAACGAACGAAATCTATGTTGGTACCTACGATGGTGTCTTAAGTATTTACAACAAAGATAACGAGTGGGAAAATATTTTAGACATCAGAAAATCCAAGTTCACAAGGTTCGAAATCAACCATATTCTTTTCCAAGACACAATTGCATATATATGTGGTGGCTTTGGGCTTACTACTTTCGATACTCGTAAGAAAGTATTTTTGAAGACACCATCACGGCTGGGGGCTTTTCCTTCTGGGACAAGCTGCAAACAATCAATAATCTACAACAATTATCTTTGGGTTGCTACCGAAAGTGGCATTGCCAGAATTAGGCTAAACCAAAAAATCACAAATCCAGATAGTTGGGAAAACTTTTCGACTAAGGAACTCTATTTAGACGCAGACATAAACTTTCTTGCTGTCGAAAACGATGTGCTTTATGCTTTTGCCTCGACCACAATTTATCGATTTAATGGCAAAACTTTCGATACCTTAGCAACTTTGCCAACTTACGACAAAATTAATTCAGTGCAAGTTTTTGGCGGTAAAATTTATTTTTCGACCCCAAATGTTGTTCGAAATTTGAATATGGATTTGATTTACTTCATTGCCGAATCGCCACAAAAAGCAAGTCTCAATGGGTTCTATTTCTTCGAAAACAATAAAATCTGTGTATTATTGAACAAAAGCGGTCTTGCTTTGAAAAATTTGACAACTGGAAAAATTGACTTCTTCTTGCCCAAATCTCCAATCTCGAATCAATTTACTTATTTCGATGTTACAAAGTCGGGTGGTTTTTGGTCTGCAACAAATTCCGACCCACGCGGCGAGGGATTAATGTATTTGAAAAACGGTTCTTGGGTAAATTTCACGACTTTTACGAACTCTTCGATAAAAACAAACAACTTCACAAAAGTAACTTGCGTTGCCGATACAGTTTATGCAAGCACTTGGGGAAATGGCCTTTATATGATTTATCCCTCGGCAGATACTTTTGTAATTAAGATTTACGATAATACAAATAGCCCATTAACTGGTATCCCCGCAAATCCAAATTATGTCGTTGTCGAGCAAACTGCCTACGAGCAACGAAAATCTATTCTTTGGATTGTAAACTATTCCGACGCTAAATCGGGTTATTTGCTTGTTGCAAAAGATAAAAAAGGACAATTCCACGGTTTCATTTACACACCAGTTCGAAAGTTCCACAACCTTTTGATTGATGAATTTGGAACAAAATGGATTTCCTCTGTCGATGGAACTGGCTTGTATTATTTCAACGAGCGCGGAACATTAGACGATACCACAGACGATATTTACTCGAACTTGATTTGGAACACAAATCTACCATCGAATAAGATAAACACAATGGCTTTCGACTATAACGGCTACATCTGGTGCGGTACCGATAAAGGAATGTTCCTTATTCTTAACCCCGGTGCAGTTTTGAACAATTCTATTCCAGTTATTAAAAAATTGAAAATGCTCGAAGATTACCCAATCAATTGCATTCACATCGATGCTCTAAATTATAAATGGATTGCAACAAACAAAGGTGTTTTTGTTGTTTCTCCCGACGGGAGCGAAATTCTTCTAAATCTGACGAAAGACAATTCCGATTTGCTATCCGACGAAATCCTTCACATTAAATCGAACCCAGCAAATGGAAACTTTTACTTTGGCACCTCGAAAGGTCTCGTAGTTGCTACTTCTATGATTGTCCAACCTTTGGATAATTACGATATCTTTGTTTATCCCCAACCTTTGCACTTGCCCAAAGACCAGCATCTTCTTATTGATGGTCTTGCTATGGACACCGAAATCAAAATTCTAACCGTAAATGGGGAAATAGTCCGTACTATTCTCACACAAAGCAAAAAAACCATTTGGGATGGTAAAGATGACAATGGCAATTATGTCGCTACTGGAATATATCTTCTTGTTGCAAAATCGTTGACAACAAAAGAATCGGCAGTATACAAAATTGCCGTAATCAAAGAATAAGATGAAAATAAAGCAATCTATCGTTTTTTTACTTGTAATTGTTTTTATTAATCTGTTTGTTTGGTTCAAAACCTTTTCCTTGGATTTTTACAATGATGATTTTCAAATTCTTGGATTTATTCAAGAAAAATTTGCCTCGAACCCATTATCCGTTTTTACTCAAAAAGATGTGTCGGTTTACTATTACAGACCAATTCCAAATTTTCTGATTACTCTATTGATTGCCACTTTCGATTTCAATCCACTTCCATTTCGAATTTTTAATTTTCTGCTTTATGTTCTTTTATTAACTTTTCTTTTCTTGTTTACACAAAAATTATTTAACAGCGAAAAATTGGCTTTTGCCTCAACTTTGCTATTCTCGTTGCTACCCTCGCACGATATTTTCCTTACTTGGATTGCTTCGAGTGGGGATTTGCTCGCCACACTTTTTATTTTGCTTGCCTTCTTCTACTTGTTATTCGGAAATACAAAGTCGTCTCTTTTTCTCTCACTACTTTTTTTTCTGCTTTCAATTCTATCGAAGGAAAGCACAATACTCGCTCCTTTCTTAGCATTCTTCCTTGCATTAATTGTGAAAGACAGAAGAGAAAGGTTTCTTAGCTTTGCTTTGTTTACCTTTGCAATATTGGTTATTCTATTTGCCTATCGAAATTATTTCTTGGAAATAGATTTTCTTTCATCCCCGAATGTTGCCAATATTACTCCATTACAAGTTGTAACCAATTTTTTTCTCTATCCATTTGTTCTATCAATACCTACTTTTGCATTTAGCAGCGAAAACACCCTTGCTTTTATTTTGAACTTTGTTTTGGTGCTTTCTACCGCTACGCTCGTCTTTGCATATCTTTTCAAGTTCGAAAAAAGGGAACCCAACAAGATTACTTTCGGTTTGTTGTGGTATTTTTGGTTTGTTTTGCCCGCTCTACCATTATTTATGCGGTGGTACTCGCTTCTACCTTCGCTTGGAATTTTTTTTGCAACGACCGAATTGGGGCGAAGCGTGAAATGGAAATTCCTTCTCCCACTTGTTATTGCAATTTCGTCAATATTTTTCGTAACAGACTACTACTCCCTTTCTGGTTGGAAAAAATCAAACTCAGTTGCACAAAAGATTTTAGATGCTTCGAACCAAATAAACTCTGGTGGAAAAAAGAGGATACTCCTTTGGTTCTTTCCACAATACTACAACAACTATCCAATCCTTCGTTCGGGAATACAGCAAGCAATTAATTACAAACGCTCCGAAAAGTTCGAGGAAGTTCTCTTTCCAGTTTCTGTAATTCTTACTCCAAAGACAAAAATAAAACTCGTTGACCATACTGTTGATACATACAATTTCCAAATAACAAAAGGCACATTATTTCTAAATTCAAGACAAGAAAAATTGGAAAAAAGTAAAATTTCCAACGACTATTACGTGCTATGGATAGAAAAACAAAATAACAACGAAACATTCAGTATTAAAGTCAATTTTATTCAAAAGAAGCAAGCATACATAAACTATTATTTCGATGGAAAGAATTTTATCCCTTTTGGGGAGTAATTTTATTGTCTTTACGAAACATAGAATTTTCTTTACTATTCTTAAACTTTTTGAAAAATACAATAACCTATTAAATCTTTATTTTTTAGCACAGTGAATTCAATGAATTGATTTTTTCAATACAATTGAAATTTTAAAACAAATTCAATTACTAATAAATCTTATTGATTAAAAGTGGAAAACATTCTAATATATAGAACTACTTGAAGTAGTATAAACTAATTTAGATTATCAGCCACAACCAACCGCTTTCTTTTCTAAGAATATACAGAAAAACTATTATTAGATAAATAGTAAAACAAAAAATAAAAAGCTCAAATGCGAAAGTCTTTGTTGTTACCACACGGTTGCAATTTTTATTTTTCTAATTGAATTTTTAATAAGAAATAAACAATTTGTTAGGAGGAATGGTGAAACTAATAATATTTCACTTTTTTTGAATAAATCCACACGTTTGTGGGTAACGAACTGTTATTTCACTTTCTTTTATTGGATAAAATTTTTCTTTGGGTAAATTCTCAGTAGAAGACACATAAAAATGGTTGTAATTTATTGAACTTCGGTTGTTCTTTTCAAATGAAACTCTAATTCGAAAAACTATGGGATTATTACTTTTGTAAAAATCAACCCTTTTATTTTCCTCTGGATATTTTCTAATAATTTGCTTTCGTAATAATATTGGACAATGAGAAGTTACCGTACATTTATCCTTCTTAAAGATTTTGCTGGAATGATTATTTTGTCTGGTTCCCTAAAAATGATTGCCGAAGAAGAATAGACTCCCTTCTCAAATGTTTAATAATATGAAAATAATGGAAACAAGGCTTTGGTGGTTCCAAGATACGTATTTTCAAAAGTTTGTAGTTGAACTTTTTGCTGTTCCGCTTTGGTGTTGATAGATTCGATTTCCAAAATATAGAATTGAATAATTGTTAATAGTTAGGGAAGTTTCGTCTATGTTTATTTTTATATCCTCGTAAGAAAAATTTTGGAAAGTAAATTATGCATTTTTTTCTTAGCCCAAAAATTAAATGATATTTTTCTTACCGAATCTTAGTAAAAGTATTCTTGCTCGCATTGATAAAATGGAAGTTCGAAAGAAACGGTGAATACTTGGAAGTAGTTATAATTTGTAGAGCAAGAAAAAACCGCTACTTGTGTAAAAAGCTGAAGAAACTTTTTCTTGTATTACTTCTATTTTTTCTGTAATAATTAGTTAAAAAATATTTACAAACAAAGATAACTTACTTAAATCAACATTGATTTTTGGCGTTCGGTAAGGTATCGGTCGTAGTCGCGGAGGAAGTTTTCGAGACCACGGTCGGTCAATGGGTTTTTCAAGGATTGCATAAGCACATTGTAGGGTATGGTTGCAATATCGGCACCAGCTCGGGCTGCTTCGATAATATGCAAAGGATTGCGAATAGATGCTGCAATAATAAGCGAGTCGTAGCCTTGTACATCCCAAATTTCGCAAATATCGTTCAATATGGCAATGCCATCGTATGCAATGTCGTCCAATCTTCCAAGGAAAATAGATACATACGACGCTCCAGCTTGGTGTGCGGCAATTGCTTGTGTTGCTGAAAACACCAAAGTGACATTGGTTGGTATTCCTCGCTTAGATAATTCTTTCACTGCAGCTAATCCTTGGGGAATCATAGGGATTTTAATTGTTGCCTCGGGGAACCACTCAACTATTTCCTCGGCTTCGCGAACCATTCCTTCTTTGTCGGTGGAAACAACTTCGACCGAAACGTGCCCACCAACCAATCTATGGATTTCCAGAATCCTTTGTTTGAAATCGACACTTGGGTCTTCTTTCGCCAAAAGCGTTGGATTAGTTGTAACACCACGAATAATTCCTAATTCGGAAACTTCCTTTATTTCTTGCAAATTTGCTGTATCCAGATAGAGTTCCATATGCACCTCGTAAAAAATTTCAATTTAAAAAAAATTACTTTTTTAAAATTCTTGGTAAAAATAAAAATAAATACTTCGAAACAATAATTATTGCTAAAATCCCAACAATTATAAAGAGCATAATTTTCGAATGAAGGGGAACGAAAGCAGAAAGTTTGGCAAACCATTCTGGTATCAGAAAGAAGAAGAAAGGGGTAAGAATAGTTGCAAATGGATTTGCATAATCCATATCTTTTCGGATAAAATTGTAAAATAGGAACCAAACAATGGCCCAAAACAACAATAATATAGGTTGGATTAAAAAGAGTATTCCCGAAGTCGTAGCAAGACCTTTGCCACCTTTGAACAAGAGGAAAATGCTATAGTTATGTCCAAGAACTGCACAAGCACTTGCAACAAGAATTGCAAAGTCGTTCTGTGGGAAAAATTTATTTGCAGCAAGAATTGGAACCAAACCTTTTGCAAAGTCGAAAACAAAAACAGCCAAACCAATCCACCGATTTCGAGTAACTTCGTATGAATTCATTGCCCCGACATTTCCGCTTCCTTCTTCTATTACGTTTTTCCTTGCAAATATCTTTACAAAAATGTAAGCAAACGGGATTGAGCCCAAAACATAAGAAAAAAGAGCAAGCCATAAGAATTGATACATTTCTACCTTTTGTTTTGTTTCAAAAAGTAATTGATTAAAAGCCTTGTCGAAGGATTAGCATTCTCGTCGACTTGTCGGGTTTCGATTTGAGTATGAATTTTCTTTGCAAGTTGCTTGCCAAGCTCCACTCCCCATTGGTCGAATGAGTTAATATCCCAAAGAATGCCCTCGACAAAGACCCTATGCTCGTAGAAAGCAAGCAATGAACCAAGCGTTTTGGGTGTCAACCGCCGATAGAATATGGTTGTCGAAGGTCGGTTGCCCGGGAAAATTTTGTGTGGCAAAAGTTCAATTCTATCCAATGGGTCTATATCGCCCTTAGAAAGCTCTTCTTCGACTTCTTCCTTGCTTTTCCCATTCATTAATGCTTCCGATTGAGCAATTACATTTGAAATCAAAACCTTATGATGGTTCTCGAAAGGATGGAAAGGCTCCATCGGTGCAAGAAAATCTATTGGGACAACTTCTGTCCCTTGGTGCAATAACTGGAAAAAAGAATGCTGGCAATCGGTGCCTACCTTGCCCCAAATAATTGGGCTTGTCGAATATTCAACTACTTCGCCATTCCTTGTAATTCTTTTCCCATTACTTTCCATAATTAGTTGCTGAAGGTAATCGGGGAATAGTCGTAGTTGCATATCGTAAGGGACAATTGCTTGGGAGTGATAATTCCAAAAATTGTTGTACCAAACAGAAAGCAAACCCATAATAATCGGAATATTTCTATGAAAAGGTTCGCTCGAAAAATGCTTATCGACAAGGTAAGCACCTTCGAGTAGGCTTTGAAAATTGTCGAACCCCAAGTAAAGAGCAATTACAAGACCTATAGCACTCCACAAGGAAAAACGGCCTCCCACCCAATTCCAGAAATGGAACATATTTTCTGGCGGAATACCAAATTTCTGGCAAGCCTCCTCGTTTGTCGAAATTGCAACAAAATGCTTTGCGATATCTTTATCGGTTGCATTTGTGTTCCGAAGAAACCATTCTTTTGCAGTACTTGCATTGATAAGTGTCTCTTGGGTAGTAAAACTTTTCGAAGCAATTATGAACAATGTTCTATATGGATTTAACACATTCAAAGTCTTTTGTATGTCGCGTCCGTCGACGTTCGAAACAAAATGCACATTGATATTTGGTTTTCGATAAGGTTCTAATGCATCGCAAACCAGACGTGGACCAAGGTCGGAACCACCAATACCAATATGGACAATATCGGTGATACGCTCCCCGCGAAAACCTCGCCAAAAGCCATTGTGTATCATTTCAGTAAAATTGCGAACTTTAAGTAGGACAGAGTTGACTTTCGGCATTACATCCCAACCATCGACCTTTATTGGTTTGTTCTCGAAGTTCCGCAATGCAATGTGCAAAGCTGCTCTTTTTTCCGTGAAATTAATTTTTTCCCCACTAAACATTTGCTCTATTCTTTCTTGCAATCGTTGCTCGTTAGCAAGCTCGAGCAACAAATTCAATGTTTGCTTTGAAATTAAATTCTTTGAAAAATCAAACAAAATATCGTTGAACTCGAAGGAAAGATTGTTTATTCTTTCTGGGTCAATGTCGAAAAGATTGGCAATTCGAACATTTTCCAAACTTTTCTTGTGGTCCACCAGCTTTTCATATACAGTAGTCTCTGTTAATTTTGCCATAAACTATAAAACAATAATTCACAAAAATTTGTGTTTCTAAACTATGAAAAAATAACGAAATTGAAAAGATGGCAATATTAAAAATTGGGGAAAAAATAGAAATAGAAAACGCAGTTGTTTTGGCACCAATGGAAGATGTGACCGAATTGCCATTTCGATTGATATGCAAGCAATACGGTGCCGATGTCCTTTATTCCGAATTTATTTCCAGCGAAGCCTTGTTCCGAAGGGTCGAAAAGTCGATAAAAAAAATTTATTTCGACGAACAAGAACGGCCTATTGGAATTCAGATATTTGGGGCAAACGATGAGCCAATGATAGAAAGTGCTCGCCTTGTCGAACAATTCAACCCCGATTTTATAGATATCAATTACGGATGTTGGGTAAAGAATGTAGTAAGAAACAACGCTGGGGCAGCTATGCTGAAACAACCCGAGCGTATGGAAGAACTCACTCGTAATGTCGTAAAAAGTGTTAATCTACCCGTAACAGTAAAGACGCGACTTGGCTGGGACAAAAAAAGCATAGTCATTTGCGATGTAGCAAAGCGATTGGAAGATGCCGGAATTTCTGCCTTAGCAATTCATTGCCGAACGCGTGAAGATGCACACAAAGGAGAAGCCGATTGGTCGTGGATTTCAAAGGTAAAGCAAGTGGTTTCGATACCAGTCATTTTAAATGGTGATGTAAAAAGTGCACTTGATGTAAAAAGAGCCTTCGACGAAACTGGTTGCGATGCAGTTATGATAGGTCGAGCAGCAATTGGAAATCCTTTTATTTTTCGCCAAGCAAAAGAATACTTAAAAACTGGAAACTTAATTCCACCACCAACTTTCTATGAACGAGTGAAAGTTTGCTTGCAACATTTAAAGTTAAATATTCAATACAAAGGTGAGCGACTTGGAATAATTGAATTTCGTAAATTCTACAGTGGCTACTTAAAAAATTTACCCAATGCGAGCAAAGTTCGTTCCCAACTTGTGGTTTCCGACTCCTACCAGCAAATAGAAGAAATTCTAAACAATTACATTGCTTATATGGAAGACCTTATGGACAAACGAAAATTTATTCTGCATTCCCAAGCCGAGGAAATAGAGGATTTCGAAAAATTTAATTCTTGTTAATTTTTTGTTTTTTTGTAGAAAATTCTTAATTTTGAAACTCTTTTTTAAGCAAAAGGTTAGAAAATTATTGTTTTGGTGTTGATATGAGTATTAGAAAAATTTACGAAACAACATTTATAGTAAATGCTGCATTGGAGGACCCGGATATCGAGGCAATTATTACGAAGGTAACCAATTATGTCCAAAATTTGGGTGCCGACATTTTGCAGATTAACAAGTGGGGGCGTCGGCGTCTTGCCTACCCAATCAACAAGAAATACAATGGTTTCTATGTCCATATCATCTACGATGCCTCGCCAACCATTATTCCATTAATCGAAAGATTTCTTGTGTTGGACGATACAATCCTAAGGCATTTAACATTGGCACTTCCCAAAAAATTGCGCGAGTATCGATTGAAAGCAATATCCGAAGGCAAAGCAACCGAAATCGCACCCCAAGAACAAGCCGTTGCCCAACAACCAGCTACCGAACAAACCACAGAAATTGTCGAAAGCGAAATTGCCGAAACTCCATCCCAAGTTGATGAACAATCTGAACAAGTTGGTAATTCCTAAATATGTATTATAGTTTTTTAAGGATGGAAAAATGAAAGTTATACTTAGAAAAGATTTAGAAAATTTAGGACGAATGGGCGATGTAGTCAATGTCAAAGATGGTTATGCCCGAAACTACTTAATCCCCCGAGGATACGCATACTTCGCAAGCGAAGGTGCTATAAAAGCAATTGAAATAGAGAAAAAGAGACAAGTTAAAAGAATAGAACAAGAAAGAGCAAAAGCCGAAGCCTTTGCACAAGAACTTTCGCAAATACAATTAACAATCCCAATGAAAGTTGGAGACGAAGGGAAATTGTATGGTTCGGTTACTCCTTTGATAATCTCTGAATATTTAATGAACGAGCATAAAATCGAAATCGACAAGAAACAAATTCAACTCGATGAACCTATTAAATCTTTGGGTGTCTTCGACGTAAAAATTAAGTTATTCCAAGACATATATGCAACAATCAAAGTGTGGGTAATAAACGAAGAAGAAGGATAATTTACAGATTTTCATAGTAAAAATTTGAAAAATAATAAATAATGCAAAAAAATAAAGAATTCAACAATTTATTACCCCAGGATACTACCTTATACGAGAATTCAGAATTTGTTATAGAAGATAAAGAAACAATAAATTTTTATCCACTTGAAAAAATAACAAATAAGGTTGTTTGGGGAAATGCATTCAATGTACTCCCTAAACTTGCGAAAGAATCATTCGATTTAATATTTATCGACCCACCATATTTCCTTCAATTACCAAAAAAAGAATTGCGGAGATGGAATGTTAATACAGTCGTTGAAGGAGTTGACGACGAATGGGATAAATTTCAATCTTTCGAGGACTACGACAATTTTATTACCAAATTGCTTACTTTGACTAAAAATTTAATGAAACCCAATGCAACAATTTGGGTCATATCTACTTATCATAGTATTTTCCGAATCGGAAAAATAATGCAAGATTTAGGCTTTTGGATATTAAACGATATAGTATGGGTAAAAACCAACCCAATGCCAAATTGGTTAGGTGTTCGTTTTACAAATGCAACCGAACATCTTATTTGGGCAGTAAAAGATAAAGAAACAAAAAAATATAAATTCAATAAAGAATACGCTAAAATGTTTGGAATTGGTAATGTTGGAGCGAATGTATGGTTCCTTCCGATTTGCCAAGGAAATGAAAGACTAAAAGATAAAACTGGTAAAAAACTTCACTCCACACAAAAACCAATTGAACTATTGAAACGTGTTATTCTTACCTCCTCGGCCGAAGGTGATTTTATTCTTGACCCAATGGCTGGAACTGGTACAACTGGCTTTGTTGCCAAGGAATTAAAGAGAAATTTTGTAATGGTTGAATTAAATCCAAATTACATTGCAGGAATAAAAGAACGATTTACAAAACAATTCTTGAGCGAAAGAAACCTAAACAAAAATTATCAACCTCATAATAATAATCTTGGTCTAATGTTATGACCTATGATGAGTTTTCTCAAATTCTAAATAAGCACATCTTTGAAAATGAAAAAACCGCTTTGTTAAAAAATATTGCAAATCGACCCGAAAGATTTATTGGATTGTTTCGCCCAACAAAGCTAAAAACTAAAATTCTTCAGTTCCTTCTACAATCCCACGAAATTAGAATGGGAGACGCAATCGAAGAATTAATAGAATTAATATTATCTGAATTAAACTTTTTATTATTACCAAAAAATATTAAAACAAACAGTAACGAAACCTTAAAGCTAGACCAATATTTCACTGACGGGGCAAAATACTACTTTATAGAACAAAAAATACGCGATGACCACGACTCCACAAAGAAAAAAGGGCAAATCGAAAATTTCAAACAAAAAGTCAATGCGTTATTTTCTCTTCACGGTTCGAAACTTTGTGCTATTATGTATTTCATCGACCCAACCCTGAAAAAAAATAAAAATTTTTATGCTAATGAATTAAAAATTATAGAAAATTACTTGAGGATTTCGACTTACCTATTTTATGGGAATGAACTTTTCGATTTTATTAATCACCCAGAAATTTGGGACGACTTGCTAAATAAATTCAACCGCTGGAAGGAAAATTTACCAGATTTGCCAAACATTAATTTCGATAGTTCCCCTAAAAAGTCTTTCGAGGAATTAAAAAATTTAGAACCGTCTGTTTGGAAAAAGATTTTAACAAACCAATTACTTTGGTCAGAAGGTGTTATTAAAGTAATTTTCAAAGACGGTTCTACTTTTAAACTCTTAAAATCTTATTTCGAAACTTTTCAATCTAAAACCTATAAACAATTGTTCAATATCCTTTCTGAAAAACTTAACGAATATTATTAAACCCAAAAAACTTTTTATGTGTTATGTTTTCCTTATTTTCATAAGAAATGAATACAAAGAAAATAAACATATTTGTAGATACATTAGCATACGAGGGGAAGGGAGTTGCCCGCGCAGAAGGCAAAGTGGTATTCGTGCGAAATGGAGTTCCGGGCGACTTGCTCGAAGTCGAAATCATTAAAAACAAAAAGAATTTTGCCGAAGGAAAAATCTTGAAAATCCTTGAACCTTCGCCTTATCGAATTGACCCAATTTGCGAGCATTTTGGGGAATGTGGTGGGTGTAGTTTCCAAAATATTTCCTACGAACAACAATTAGAATGGAAACATAAATTCGTTGCCGACGCTTTCGAAAGAATTGCAAAGATACCCAAAGTCGAAATCAAAAAAGTTATTCCTGCTTCGAAAATTTTTGGCTATAGGAACAAAATGGAATTTTCTTTCGGAACGAGCCGTTGGATTACTGAAAAAGAAGTTCAATCTGGAAAAGATATCGACGAAGGCGAAAAGCACTTCGCACTTGGCTTTCATATCCCAGAACGATTCGATAAAGTGTTGGATATTAACAGATGTTTCCTGCAAGACGAAAAAGGAAATCTTATCATCAATGCTATACGAGAAAAAGCAAAAGAGTTTCGTATTCCAGCGTACAATCTTAAAACCCACTTTGGGTTCCTTCGCAATGTAGTGCTTCGTTTTTCTGCTCTAAATGGCGAAATAACATTGAATTTAGTAACTACTTCGAAAATTGGAGAAAACGAAAAGAATTTTCTCTCTTGGTTCGAAACCTTTTTCAGTAAGTTGGAATTTATTACAAATTTAGTCCACACAACCAACGACTCTCTTTCGCCAACAGTAACAGGAAACTACCGAATTATCAAGGGAACAGGTTACCTTTTCGAAGAACTTAAAGGAGTTCGTTTCAGAATATCGCCTTTTTCATTTTTTCAAGTTAATACAAAACAAGCCGAATCCCTTGTCGAAAAAGTTATTGAATACGCAACACCCAAAGACAAAATGATTTGGGATTTGTACTCTGGCGCGGGGACCTTTTCGTTGCCATTGGCAAGGAGTGCAAAAAAAGTTATTGGCTTCGAATCTGTTGAATCTGCCGTCGAGGATGCAAAATTCAATGCTAAATTGAACAATATTGAAAACGTTTCTTTCTTTGTTAAAGATTTACATACAAAGAAAATTTTCCAAGAATTAATTGAGTTCGAAAAGCCTGATATTATCATAATTGACCCACCAAGGACTGGGATACACAAAAATTTACTTCTTACAATCTCCAAGATTTTGCCAGAAAAAATTGTTTATGTAAGTTGCAATCCTACGACAATGGCTCGCGATTGTTATGAACTTTCGAAATACTATAAAGTTGTTGAAATACAACCAGTGGATATGTTTCCTCAAACATACCATATCGAGACTATTGGTTTATTAATCAAACAATAGGTGAAAAATGGGTGCTTTTGAAACAATAATGAAGTTTAAATATAATGTTTCAGAAGTATTTACATCAATACAAGGCGAAGGAACACGTGCAGGTTTGCCAAGTGTGTTCATTAGGTTGCAAGGGTGTGAATTGCGATGCAAATGGTGCGATACACCTTACGCTTTAGACCTTAAAGAAAGAGCAACTATGCTCTCGGGCGAGGATTTGATGAACAAAATATATTCTTCTGGAATAAAAATTGTTACAATTACAGGCGGTGAACCATTGAACCAAAAAGCGATTTTGCCATTTATGTCGTTCCTTTGCGATAAAGATTATGTTGTTATATTAGAAACTAACGGACATTTAGATATATCCGAAGTGGACAAGCGAGTTGTGAAAGTTATGGACTTGAAATGTCCGGGTTCTGGTATGGAAAAATTTAACAACTACAAAAACATAGAGCATCTCGACAAAAAAGATGAGATTAAGTTTGTAATATTAAACAAGCTAGACTACGATTGGGCAAAAGATAAAATCCGCGAATACGACCTTGACAAAAAAGTTGGAACAATCCTTTTTTCACCTGTTTGGGACGAACTTGAACCAAAATACCTTGCCGAATGGATAATCAAAGATTCCCTAAAAGTTCGTTTAAATTTACAAATACACAAGTATATCTGGGGTGGAAATGTTAGAGGAGTATAATAAATGGATGTTAATACAATAGCAATAGTTATGGCTGGGGGTCAAAGTCCGGCCCTCTGGCCAAAAAGTAGCGAAAAATTGCCAAAGCAATTCCAGCACTTTATTGGAAACGGAACCCTTCTCCAGAACACAATTGAAAGAATATTGAAAATTTTCCCAATCGAGAATATTTTTGTTGTAACAAGCAACAACTTCTCAAATATCATAGAAGAACAATTGCCAGAACTCCCGAAATCTAACGTCATTTACGAACCATTTGCAAGGCATACTCTACCTTGCGTTTCCTTAGCCTTGACGCAATTATCGTTAGACACAAGAGATGAAACTGTTTTCGTGTTGTTTCCTTCGGACCATCACATCGCAAACATTGGAGAATTTTATCAAACTCTTGAAGTTGCAATCGAATTTGCAAGAAGTCGGGACGCAATCGTTGCCATTGGAGTAACACCAACTCGTCCCGAAACTCATTATGGATATATACAAATAGACAGAAATAGCGAAGGATTGGAAGGTTTCTACGAAAAAGGGATAAGATTTTCCAAAACATTCGCCGAAAAACCCGACTACGACACCGCACGTAGGTTCCTCTCTACTGGTGAATTCCTTTGGAATACTGGAATTTATGTTATGAAAGTTTCTACATTTTGGAATACATTAAAAGTATGTTCTTCCGAGATATACAATTATTTTACTATATTAAAGAAATTTGTTGGAAGACCACAATTTGAACAAGCACTTCTTGAAACATTCCGCCAAATTCAATCTGAATCTATTGATACTGGAATTATGGAACGAACCAGCAATGTTTATGCAATTGAATCTGGATTCACCTGGAGTGATGTTGGGACTTGGGACGAAATCTATCGGCTTTCGTTAAAAGATGCCGACAATAACTGCTTGGTAGGGGATATAATCGCTATGGACACAAAAAA
This sequence comes from Ignavibacteria bacterium, assembly GCA_026416955.1. Taxonomy (GTDB): domain Bacteria; phylum Bacteroidota; class Ignavibacteria; order Kapaibacteriales; family UBA2268; genus Naka2016. Next base: position 39,806 of record JAOAEE010000043.1, read on the forward strand.
TTGTTTAATTCAAACAGACGAAAAGCCTATTGCTGTCGTAGGTGTCGAAGATTTATTAATCATAGATAGTAAGCGGGCTCTTCTTATATGCAAACGCGGGCTATCCGATAGAGTTGGTGAAATTGTTAGTTACTTACGCCGAAAAAATGCTGAACCTTTGTTGTAAATTGTTTTGTTTCTTAGGGCTTAGCCTTCTAATTTCCTCGTGTACATCAATTGCTTTTTTCAATTCTTCAATTAAACAATCGGAGCAAATAGGGTATAGTAATTATTCCGAAATTGGGCTTGCTTCGTTCTATGGGGAAGAATTTAGCGGAAGAAAAACAGCAAGTGGCGAATTATTTAATCCCAACGACTATACTGCTGCTCACAGAATTTTACCCTTCGGCACTAAGGTAAAAGTTGTCAACCTTGAAAACGGGAAAGAAATCATTGTCAGAATAAATGATAGGGGACCTTTCGTCGAAGGGAGAATAATAGACTTATCCAAAGCGAGTGCCAGAGCACTTGGCTTTTTGAACAAGGGTATTGCTAGGGTAAAAATTGAGGTTGTAGAATAAAAGTGTGTAAATTTTTCCACACTGTTAACAAATATCAACACAAAACTCACTTATACCTTTTGCTTGCAAGATGATTGTTTACATTTTTTTTCGCTTAAAGATTATATTATCAAGAATATTTAGTATTTTAGAAAGCAACAATTCTTTGAATTAAATAAGTTTTGTGGAACATTTTAGGGCTATATTATGAAAAAGAATCTAAAAAAGTCATTTTTGCTGGTAACAGCAATATTTATGCTGTTAGGCTATTCTGCAAAGTCCCAATTATTAACTGAAATGACATTTTCAGTTTCCCAAGGGACTTGGCAACAAGCAACTGGCTGGACAGTCCTTGCTACTGTTGTCGACGACGCTTCATATTATGTCTCGCTTCCTTTCCAATTCAAGTTCGATAACTACTTCAATTCTTACGTTTATATGAGTTCGAACGGTCATATCTCTTTCTATCCGTACTACGGATATTATAATCTTACAAATTACTATCTTACCTATACTTACGCCTCGGTTCAAGTAATGAAACGAGACCTTTATGTCTATAGTGGTATGGGATACGAAGTTCAAGGTGTTGCGCCAAACCGTCGAATTGTTTTCCAATGGTTAGGAATGGATTTCTACTATGGCTACAGTGCGAATATGAACTTCCAAGTCATTCTTCACGAAACTACCAATCGAGTTGATATAGTTTTTGGTCCAATGAACTATGGAACATTCCCCTTCCAAGATTACTACTACTATGCACCTCATCTTGGATTTACTGGCATCGATGGTTCAAGATATATAAATATCGAACCCGGACCAACATTTGTCGCCCATTTCTCTAATAGAAATCCAGAACCCCGATACACAAATTCCTACATTGTTAGTAGCCAAATAGCAAGCTACTTGACCCAAGGGTTGACGATTTCTTTAACATCGTTCCCTTCGCTTGTTGGTGCTTGGCCACAAAGTGGTACAATTCTTCGACGAGGAAATATCTACGACGGCACCGGTGGAACAATGAAACCGGGTATGTATTTCGATAGAATTTCTGGTCAGGCAGAAGTTTATGGCCGCTATCAAATATCAGGTCCGTTACCAGCCGACCCAAGACGAAACCCACAGTATAAAGTGATTTATACTGGAACAAGAGTTGGCAATCCAACTGAAGAATTAATTTATTTCTCTCCCCAACCTATTGGACAACCAGCCTTTGCACCAATTCCCGCTGCAAAAGGTATCGCCGCTGGAACTGGTGGTGCTTTGGATTTGTTTACCAATAGAACACAAATCCCCGGCGGTGAATATATGGTCGAAGCAAGAATGGAATTACCATCGTTCAATTATATTCAATCTATCGACCCAATAATTTTTGTTATTGCAAACGATTACGATTTAGCCGTTACAAGTTTGATTTCGCCCAAACCAAAAGTAGAGAGAAAGTACCCACTTTCCGTAAATATTCCTATTCAAGCAAGAATAACAAATATTGGTATTGCTACAATAGACTCATTTATCGCAACTGCAACAGTTCTCAAAAACAACAATATCGAATTAACAGACACAGTGCGATGGCCCACTATGGCTAATACTCCGGGGTTGACTACAGGACAAAGTGTTCAAATAAACTTTAGGTCCCTCAGACCAAGAGATGTTGGTGACTATGATGTTGTTGTTACTGTAAGACCAACTTATCCACCATACGATGACGAAACTTACAACAATAGATATCCAAGGTCTGGCGAAACTTATACATTTACCATTGCCTATGATGTTGAAGCCGAAGCAAAATCTATTACTACGCCCGAAGATAGTGTCTTTGTTGGAAGACCTTTCAGAGTGCGTGCTGTTTTCCAAAATAACGGAGTAGGTGTTATTTCGGATGCACCAGCCTTTGTTTACATTGTAAAAATGGACCCACCCTATGACACTGTGTTCCGTTCAACAACAATAATCCAAGACATTCCAACTGGAAGAAACAACATCACAACTGTGATTTTCCCCGACAATTTCATTCCACCATCTGCTGGAACATACAAGATTTGTATCGGTATTAAAGCAGAAGGCGACCCAGTTGAATCCAACGACGTATACTGCAAACTCTTCCGGGTTGTCCACGCAATGGCTGGAACATATACAATCGGAACGACTAATTCTGGGAACCCAAGGAATTATCTAACCATACAAGATGCTATTAATGATTTGTATAGGCGCGGGGTAACCGGTCCGGTTGTATTTGAGTTAACTGATGCATATTACGATGTGGGAAGTATTAATGCACCATTGCCTGCTATCGACTTGACCTCGAAAATAATTGGTGTTAGCCCAGAAAATACAATAACATTCAAACCTTCTTTAATGCGAAGTTTATCCCGTGCTTCTGTTACAATTAAATTGAATTCTGGAATTGGTATTGGTGTTCTTATTGGTCAAAATTCTTCTCCATCAAATAATTTTGCCCCTGTGTTGGAAGTTGTCCCAAGTATTATCCGAAAATATGCAAACTCCGATGGCTACATAATCTTCGACGGTGGAAAACAAAAGTCCTTGCGCTTTGCATTGAATACAAATAATACATTCCGTGCTGTTTTCTACCTTTCCAACGGTGCTTCTAACATCACAATTCAAAACTGCATCATAGAAAACTTCGATAATACTAATATTTCGAAACGAGTTTCTTTGCCCTTGACACTTTACAATTCTGCCCTCTCTATGTTCCAATTCCAAGACGATAAACGCACCGACACAGAAACTTATAGTGCTGGTATTGTCCTAAGAAGTAAAACTCCAACAGATAAGAACGACCCAACTGCCAATACATTCAATCTCGATACAATTCCAAATATGAACAACATTATTAAAGGAAACGAAATTAATGGCTTTGGCTATGGAATTGTTTCGCTTGGGATTGGACCTTTGTTCAACGCAGGCAAAGCTGTCTATACAAGGTATTACAATTCGAACAACTTAATTGCAGAAAACAAAATCTACGATGTTGCCCGTGCGGGTATCTTCCTTGGCTACGAAGAAAATTCAAAAGTTAAAAACAATAGAATTTACAATGTAAATGCTCCCAGTGGTTGGGATGCTGCTGGAATCCTTTTAGGCGGTCAACGAAGGACTGGCTTCAATGGATACAACAACATTGGTGTCGAAATTAATGGAAACGAGATAAGCAGTGTTAATTCTTCTGTTGCTTCTTGGGGTATACGGGTCGAACAAGCTCGCAACTCTTATCCCTATACAAATCCACCACAAGTGTTCTATCCCGATGTTGAAGAAAATGTAAAAATAATCAACAACATTGTTTGGGGATTAAACACCACCTCGCAAAGTGCACATCGCGCTGGTATTTATCTTTTGACCGAAAGAGGAAGTTCGCTTGAAATCCCGTTTGTAACCGGTTATTACACTCGAAACGACAAAATCGCAAACAATACAGTTGTCATTCAAAACATTTCTTCGTTGACAAACGGAAATGTTGCTGGCATCGCTATTCAACAAGCAAAGAACACTTCGCTATTCAATAATGCAATTGCTTTATTGGATATGAATGTTAACACAAATAATCCAGTCTATGCTTGCTTGTTCTACCAAGGAATGATGCCAAGCGAAATGGGGTTCACTAGCGACCGCAATGCCTTCTGGTATGCAAATGGCAGTGGCGGAACTGTTGTCCGATTTGTCGAAACCGACAAAAACGACAACATTTTGGACAATGGTGGAAATCGCAACGACTTTGCAACACTTGAACAATGGCAAAATTGGACCGGAATGGATGCCAACTCTGTCTTTGGTAACTTTACGAACGACTTTGTTTACCTTGGATATGAACCTAATCAAAGACTACGCATTGCAACCAATCCTACTCCTATTGGCTCACTTTTGAACAACCGTGGCAACCGAATTGATTGGGTGACCCACGATATTGATGGCAATCTACGCGGTGCCGCTGGTCAAAGATATGATATTGGTGCAGTAGAATTCGATGGTCGATTGTATCTTAGCGACCTTGAAGTTGTGAAGATTACCTACCCAGCGAAGTATCAAGCTTCGACTGGATTTTTCAGCGACGCTCAATATGTAATGGATAATTCCCCCACCAATGTAAAAGCACTAATAAGAAATAATGGTAACTTACAACAATCTTCAATCAATGTTACATTAAATATTTATCGTGAACTACCAAACGGAACATTCTCTACCACACCAGAAGTTACTGCAACAAAGCGAGTTACTCTTGCTAGTGGCGAAAGTGTTGAACTTGATTTCCAATTGAATGATGGCGTTGCCCCAGACTTCAAACCAAAGACATACGGAGAATTGAGAAATCAAGGTTATTACGTCCCAGACCAATTTATTACAATGATAGCAAACGTTACTCCAAGATACAGAATTGTTGTTTCCTTGGGAAGCGACCAGCAAGATGCTAATAATGTGGCTACAAAAACTGTTCGCTACTATATTCCGCAAAGCAAGACCCGAGCATTGTTAAGCGTCGAGAATAGTATGCTCCGCTTGGATGCTAATTCGACAATAGACGAAATTGCCGGCAAGTTGAACTACGACAGTTTATTAACTGCTCTACGCAAATTGGGTTGGTATATTGATATTGCCGAAGGAATCTACGACTTCGATATTTTCGACCGCAAAGGCTGGGAACCCAGAACAGTAGATTATACTTTGTTCGGTTCTATCTTGTGGGCCGATGGCAACGATAAAGCCTTGACCCGACTTGAAAAGAATGATTTGCGTAGGTTCTTGACAAGTGGTAAGATTGAAGCAAAGAAGAACTTGGTCATTAGTAGCCAAGAAATTATACGAGCAAATTCCACCGATTCAGAGTTTGTTGGTGGTTTGTTGCGTGCTCGAAATGTATCGCCGGGCAACCCAATGGGAGCAAACCAAAGCAATAACGGTAACGATGTAATCGGTATGGCAGTAGGTCGCAAGCTAGCAATGAAAGTGCAAAGCACTGGTTACACTGGCGATGTTCCACCATATTGCGGTTTGATGAGAGTTGAACCTAACGGCGAAGGCCAAGCCCTTGCTGCTGGTTACTATCGAAATCATCCCGCAAGTACGACAGATTCTATTGCTGGTGTTGCAACTGCTGCTCTGACAAGGAATGTAATCCTCTTTGGTGTCGACTGGCGACATTGGGGTAGAGTGGATTTAGTAATTCGGGCAATTCTCGACTATGCAAATCAAAACGGTGGCTTCATCATACCAGTAGAGTTAAGCCAATTCGATGCGAAAGCAATTGGTAACGCAGTGTATGTAAGTTGGGCAACAGAAAGTGAATACAACACAAGCAAGTTCGAAGTCGAGCGAGCCGAATACCGAGATGGAATT
>JAOAEE010000044.1 GCA_026416955.1 Ignavibacteria bacterium
TTTTTCCGAAGGCTTGGCTAGTGTGAAACTCGAAGATAAATGGGGTGTTATCGACCGAAGTGGCAAGGAAGTTGTTCCTTGCAAATATGATGGGGTTTGGCCTTTTTCCGAAGGCTTGGCTCGTGTGAAACTCGAAGATAAATGGGGTTTTATCGACCGAAGTGGCAAGGAAGTTGTTCCTTGCAAATATGATGATGTTAGGAATTTTTCCGAAGGATTGGCTAGTGTGAAACTCGAAGGTGAATGGGGTGTTATCGACCTAAGTGGCAAGGTTGTTATTCCATTCAAATATTTTTATGTTTTGAGCTTATCTGATTATAAAGAAACGGGACTTATTGAACTTTTATCGGATGGTGAAGAAGGATGTGATATTATTGGTTTTATAGATATTTATGGAAATGAATACTGGGTATGGGAATAAGACTGGTAAGAACCTTCAGAAGAATAAAGAAGATAATGATATAGTTAATTTCTTTTAGGCTATACGATATTATTTTTTGAATGAATTTAGACTAAACTTTAAACTATAGTTATATTTTACGAAGAAAATTTTGAAGATGTGAATTCTTTTGTTTATGTAAAAATTGAAGTTCTTCCTTTTTAACTAAAAGTTATTTTAAAAAATAATAATTACTAATTTCATATTATTACTTTTCCCGGTATGATACTAATTTTTTTCTTTGATTAGTTGAATTTTTTTTTATTATATCAAAAAAATTTTCTCTAAATTTTTTGAAAATTCTATCTTACCACAAAGAACTTTTCGACTCGGTTTCCGAGATTGAAAAAATATACTCCAGTGGGTAAATTAGAAATATCAATTCGATAGATATTTGAAGAATTGTTAATTTCGTACAAAAGTACTGAATCACCAAGTGGGTTGTAAATTTTGATTGAATTTTTATAGTTGTTCAAAATAAAACCTTTAAATATTATCTCTATATAGTTTGAACTGGGATGAAAAATCAGAATATTATCAACGCTTATATTATCATCAAGATTATTGTAAATTTGCTTTGCTTCTGCTGAATTGGTGTCAATCAACAAACTCGAAATGTCGACAGCCTCGAAATCGCTACCTTTAATTTGCCTTAGAGTAAACAAGTCCTCCATATCCCATTTTTCATTGGGAACCCCAGAAATGAACCAAGGTGAACCATTGTCGGCAAGTATCATTCCATAAGTTTTTAAAGCATTTGCAATAACTTTTGCTTGCGGTCCAAGTTTATCTGTATTAAATGAGCTTTTCAAGCGAACAACCAAACCCATTGGTGGATAGTTCTCATTGGTAATTGATGAAGCATAATGTCTTGCAGGCCAAATGAACTTTCTTTGGGTTTTTGGTGCGGTAAATCTAATTCTATGTTTTATTTCGCCTAACTGAACTTCTTCGTATCTAACTAACCCGGGAAATATTGGTAATCCAGCGGCATCTGCCGAAGTCCACCCCAAAGGCCTAAGTTCATTGGAGTTTAAGTTAAAAATTGCCCCAGAACCAGCCCGCCAGGTTTTGTCATCATTTTGATATGCATTATATAGTTCGTACAAAATGCAATTACTGGTATCGATGATAATAATATGTCTATCACCAGTGCTTTCATTTCCTCCTTCTATTGGTGGATTTGGAGGAATGGGATAGCCTCCTTTGTCGCTTTCTTCGTCGTATACAAAAGTGACTTGAACTTTTTCTTGATTTCCATCAACAAGTACGAACGGAATACCTATAGGAGCGCCATTCCATAACCCAGCCCCAAAGTCATTTCTTAAGCTTAATCCAGCTCCAATAGTACTAATATATTCATTCGATTTAGGATGAACAGGAAGTTTATCGATTGGAGTGTTCCAAATATTATTTTTGGGAAAAACTTGACAATTATTGATAAAGGGTTGGGAAAATGAACTGGTAGACCAAATAATTATAAACAAAGCAATAATTCTTTTCATAGAAACACAATCATTAAACTAACAAAAATAGTAATTATTGCAGAAAAGAGCTCTTGACATTCAAAATGGCATCATTATATGGGAAAATAGGAAAATCAATAAATTTTTCACACAATATGTAAGTGTTTTTTTGCTGAACTTATTTTGGAAGGTAATTCGAAAAAATTGTATGTTGCTTTGTTCAATATTATCCTAATTGCTTGTGGAAGTAAAACTAAATTATCATCAACAGAAACAAGAAATTATTGTAAAATTTCCACTAAATATTAATCAAAATATTTTTTGAAAAAACATTTACATAGAATTTGATTTTCTTGATTGTACAAAGTAACCCGAGGAAACCTATAAAACTGAGTAAAATATTTAGAACTTAATAAAGTTAAAAAAATAATGAAATTTTTAGATTCAAATAACTTTGTTACCAGAAATTTTCAATGCTTTCACAAATTTCGATTTTGAATACACAAATTGTTAATTAAGATACTTTTGTAATAAACTATTAATCTTTCACCTTAGAAATTTAAAGATTTTGTAAATAATTCTTTATAAGAAAAATATTCAACAAACAAACTGGAATATTGCCGTCAAAAGTTAAAAGAATATCGCTACTATTTGTAGATCTACCTTTGTAAAGGTGTTTCCCATCGAAGGTGAAAATAATATCAGTAAAATTTGTTGAGCGTCCTTTGTAAATGTTTGTTGCTACATTATAAATATATTATTACAGAAACGAGTTATTCTTTTAATATATCTTTTTGTTTTGAAAGATTTTGTTAATAAAAGCAGTAATCGATATGAATAAAATGAAACTCTAATTAGTTTGTGAAGCATTTTAAAATGTTTAATAAAATAATTCATTTAAAAAATATATAAAAAACGAAAAATTTAATATTTTTTTACTTGGTTTTACTATTTTCTTAATAAATTCATTGAAAACTTTGAGTGAAATGAT
>JAOAEE010000074.1 GCA_026416955.1 Ignavibacteria bacterium
AAGCCTTTTTGCTTTTTCTTGATTACTTTTAAATAATCATCCAAAAAACCAACTAATCCCATCCAAAGCGTTGCAATAAAGATAATGATTACATAAGCATTTTTCAAGTCGCCCCAAAGAAGTGTCGGTATTAACACAGCACTTAGAACTATTATTCCACCCATAGTTGGGGTTCCAGCCTTTTTGGAATGATTTCCAACTTCTTGTAGTTCGTTTTTGCTTTGTTCTTGTATTTGCTTTTTTCGAAGGTAGTTGATTAGCTTTGGTCCAATAATAAAACTAATTAGCAAAGAAGTGATTGCTGCTGCTGCGGAGCGAAAGGTAATATACTGGAAAACGCCAAAACCGGGTGGATTTAACAACTTGTCTATCCAAATTCCAAGATAGTAAAGCATATTACACTTTGATTTTGTTTAAAAAATCTATTAGAATTTCCTCGCATTTCATACCTCGAGAAGCCTTAAAGAGAATAATTTCGTTGCCCTCGATTGTCCGATATAATTCGTCTGCAATATCCAACTTGTTTTCGTAATGTTGAATTTTTTCTGTATTGAATTTTTCAGAGGCATTTTTCATATTTTCCCCAAAAGTAAAGATTTTGTTGCATATCTTCAAGGCTAGGGTAAGAATTTCAATGTGTTCGTGGAGCGAGACTTCGCCCAGTTCAAGCATATCGCCAAGAACGGCAATTTTATTTCTGTTTGGTTCTAAATTTTTCAATGTTTCCAATGCCATTTTCATAGAAGATGGGTTTGCATTGTAGGTATCGTTGATAATAATTAATTCACCGTAATTGTCAACAGACATTCGTCCGTAGGTTCCGTATCTTGGTAGTGTAAAACTTTGAATTCCATCCGTAATTTCTTCTATTGTAAGCCCAAAATTCAAAGAAACTGCAACCGCTGGAACACAAGCAAGGGCAATAGAATACCCCGGGGTGTTAAGTTTTGCTGAAAATGAAAAGCCTTCGTAATGAAAAGTAATAGTTGGTTTTAATTTAGCATCAAGAGAGATAGTATATATTAAATTATTTTCGTCACCAGTTCCATATGTAAATTTTTTTTCAAGGATTTTTGCATACTTTTTAAGTCTTTCGTCTTCGCAATTAATAAATGCTAAACCATTGTGTTTTAATAAATATGCAAGTAAAGTCGTTTCTTCCATTTCGACTCCGTCTAAGTCGATAAAAGCTTCAAGATGCTCCTTGCCAATATTTGTAATAACCCCATAATTAGGTTCCAAGATTTCGCAAAGTCGTCCTATCTCTCCGAAGCTATTTGTACCAATTTCAATGACTGCGACTTGGTGTTTATCTTCCAAACCAAATAATGTTAGTGGAACTCCAATTTGATTGTTTAAATTTCCTTCGGTTTTAAGGACATTAAATTTTTGTGAAAGGATGTGGGCAACGAAGTCTTTAGTAGTGGTCTTTCCGTTTGAACCTGCGATTGCTATTATTGGAATATTAAATTTGGACCGATACAAATTTGCAATCTCCCCAAGAGCAACTAACGTATCGGGAACAACTAAGACGGGAAACTTAACATCCGGATTTGATAAGTACCAATCTTTTTCAATTATTGAAAGAATAGCACCCTTTTTTGCTGCTTCGTCAATGAATTGATGACCATCGTAATTTTGTCCCTTTAAAGCAACAAAAATATCGCCTTCTTGAATATTCCTTGAGTCTGTGGAAATGGTGTTAATTGGGGAATTAAGTGGCAAATTTTTATAGTCAACTATTTCAATAAATCCTAAAATTTCCTCGATGCTAATGTTTTTTCTCATTTGCTTAATAAAAAATTCAAAATTAGCAATAGTTTTTTAGTTTGATTTCCAATGCTCAAACAATAGAAAATATGTAATCAATTTCTTTAAAAGAATTAAATTCTATTTTTTGAATAATGAATAAGAGAGACAAAGGTAGATGAATATAGATAAAATAAAACAAATTCTATTTAATTATAGAATAGTCTTTATTGTTGCTTTATTGTTTCCTTTACTTAATTATAATATATCTGTCGTAAATGATTGGAAAAAGAAAGAAGTAAAATTTAGGTTGTTCAAAAGAGTTGCCGACAGTCTTATTAAATATGGTGTAGATTCCTATTCCGTTTTCAGTTTAGTGAATGATAAAAGAACACATTACAACGAAAGGTTTGCAAGAATAAATATTAGTCCACAAGTAAATTTGGATTTCAGTGAAGTTTATTCTCAACAAACCATTAAAATAATTCAAAAGTTTATCGAGAATAATTTTGAAATATTGATAAAAGCCGAAACAACATTTGGCGTACCCAAAGAAATTATTTCTATTATTTTATGGGTAGAAACGAAATTTGGTAAAGTACTTGGGAAAAACCATATTCCAAGTGTTTTGTTTAGTATGGCTACCTCAACAGAAACATCAATTTTGGCACAGTCAGTTGATACGATTAACAATAGGAATTGGAAAACAGACACTCTTTATGAAGTTACACTTCAACGAGCAAAGAAAAAAGAAGAATTTGCAATAAAAGAACTTTTAGCATTATTTGAAATTCAAAAGAAAGGCTTTTTCGAGATAAGGGATTTATATGGTTCATATTCTGGTGCATTCGGGTTGCCACAATTTTTGCCCTCGAGTTATTTGCAATATGGTTTCGATGGAAACAAAGATGGTAAAATCGACCTTTTTAATCTCGAGGATGCTATTTTTAGTATTGGTAATTTTCTGAAAAAAAATGGATTTATTCCAAACGATACGAACTCTTACTACACTTCTCTTTTCAAATACAACAGAAGTAGACAATATGTCCAAGCGATTCTTTGGGCATACAATGAGCTTATTCGAAAAAAAGCAAAATGATGCTTTGATTTTTATTTAGATTAACTTTGCTAATTTTGATTTTAAAAAATTTTTCGCCTATGACAGAAGAAGAAAAAAATAGAATAGCAAATAACTTTATTCGGCAAATAATTATCGATGACCTTAAAACGAACAAATGGGGTGGGAAAGTCCACACACGTTTCCCTCCAGAACCGAACGGGTACCTTCATATCGGTCACGCCAAAAGCATTTGTTTAAATTTTGGTTTGGCCGAAGAATTTGGTGGCTTATGCAATTTAAGGTTCGACGACACAAATCCGACAAAAGAAGATGAGGAGTATGTAAATGCAATCATTGAAGATGTTCGATGGTTAGGTTTTGATTGGGGAGACCGATTGTTCTTCGCTTCTGATTATTTCGAACAACTATACGACTATGCAGTTCAGTTGATAAAAATGGGCAAAGCTTATGTGTGCGACTTGTCGCAAGAAGAAATTCGTCAAACAAGGGGAACATTAACTGAACCTGGAATTGAAAGCCCATATAGAAATCGCTCGATAGAAGAAAACCTAGAACTTTTCGAAAGAATGAAAAATGGCGAGTTCCCAGATGGAGCAAAAACTCTTCGTGCAAAAATTGATATGTCTTCTCCAAATTTGAATATGCGAGACCCAGTGATGTATAGGATAAAGCACGCAAGTCACCACAGAACTGGCGATAAATGGTGCATTTACCCGATGTATGATTTTACTCACTGCTTGTCGGATTCGATTGAAGGAATTACCCACTCTATTTGCACCTTGGAGTTTGAAGACCATCGCCCTCTTTATGATTGGTTTCTCGACCAACTTGGAGTTCATCATCCACAACAAATTGAATTTGCTCGATTAAATCTTTCTTATACAGTAATGAGTAAGCGAAAACTTCTTGAACTCGTGCAAAAAGGAATTGTCGATGGTTGGGACGACCCAAGAATGCCAACCATTAGAGGCTTGAGAAGAAGAGGATATACCCCCGAATCGATTCGAGAGTTTGCAGAAATTATCGGGGTATCGAAAAAGGAAAGTTTGGTGGATATATCAGTTCTTGAACACTGTATTCGAGAAGATCTAAATAAACGTGCCCAAAGAGCATTTGTAGTTTTGAATCCATTAAAAGTAATAATCGATAATTATCCAGATGATTTAGTCGAGGAAATTGATGCAATAAACAACCCCGAGGACTTGTCAAAGGGCACAAGAAAGGTACCTTTTTCAAAAGTGCTTTACATAGAGCGTGATGATTTTATGGAAAATCCTCCAAAGAAATTTTATCGACTAGCCCCGGGTCGCGAAGTTCGCTTGCGATATGCATACTATATTACTTGCACAGACGTGATAAAAGACCCTAAGACTGGTGAAATTGTTGAACTCCATTGCACCTATGACCCAGAAACTCGCGGTGGTAGTTCCCCAGATGGAAGAAAAGTACTAGGTACAATCCACTGGGTTTCGGCAAATCACTACTTCCCTGCCGAAGTTAGGTTGTACGATAGATTGTTTACTAAAGAAAATCCCAACGATGTAGAAGAAGGAAAGACCTTTTTGGACTACATTAATCCCAATTCTTTGGAAATAAAAACTGGATACTGTGAACCGTTTCTAAAAAATGCAAAACCAGAAGAAAAATTTCAATTTGAGCGAATAGGATATTTTTGTGTTGATACCAAATATTCTCGACCTGGTAAACCAGTATTTAATAGAACTGTTACATTGAAGGATACTTGGTCCAAAATATTAAAGTCATTACAAAATGAAGCAGAATAAAAATATAGAAGTATTATGGATAATAAAGAATTTTTTGACGAGGTAAAAAAAGTAATCGATAGAGATATTCGGCCATTTATTGAAGCTGATGGAGGAAGAATTATTTTGAAAAAAGCCGTTGATGGAATTGTTTACGTTTCGCTGTCAGGGGCTTGCGCTGGATGTCCCGGAGCTGTAATGACTTTACGGGGCGGAGTTGAAAGAATTTTAAAAATGAAAGTGAAAGAAGTTAAATCGGTTAAATTGATTTATTGAACCAATTCACCGAATAGAGTGGCCGAAGTTGAATTTGTAATTTTAACCTTTACCACCTCCCCAACTTGGGTGCTTTTTAATGGCTTAAAAATTACCACTTTGTTAGTATCTGTTCTTCCTTGCCAATAAGTTTTATCCTTTTTCGATGGTCCTTCTGCAAGAACTAAATGTATTTTCCCGTGCTCGGTTAAGTTAATTTCTTTTGATATTTTGTTTTGCAGGTCTATAATTTCGTTTAGTCTACGAATTTTTTCCTTTTCTGGAACATCATCAGTCAACTTGTATGCTTTAGTATGTTCCCTAGGTGAATATCTAAACATATAAGCCCCATCGAAGCGAATTTCTTCCAACGCACGAAGGGTTAGGCGATGGTCTTCCAAAGTTTCAGTTGGAAAACCGGCAATAATATCGGTCGATAAAGCACAATTGGGCATCAATTCTCTGATTTTTCTTATTCTACCTAAATAATGTTCATATGTATAGTTGCGATTCATCAATTCTAAAATTCTATTTGAGCCACTTTGTATTGGAAGGTGTATATATTTACAAATGTTATCATAGTTTGCAATTGTTTCGATTAGTTTGTCGCTCATATCTTGGGGGTGCGAAGTAATGAACCGAATTCTTATTGTCGGGAACCTTATTGCACATTCTTTTAAAAGGTCAGCAAAATCCGAATTTGTTTCTGGACATTTGTAACTGTTTACATTTTGTCCAAGTAATGTAATTTCTTTGAAACCCTCGTTTTGAAGTTTTTCTACTTCTGCAATTATTGAAAATAATTTTCGAGAGCGTTCCCTTCCACGAGTAAAAGGAACAACACAATAAGAGCAAAATTTATCGCAACCACGCATAATTGAAATCCAAGCCGAAATTCCTTCTTTGCGTAAAGGCTCAATGTCGTCGTAAGTTTCAACACGTGAAAGCCTTACTGCAATACCTTTTTCCCCTAAAAGGGCGTTTTGAATTAATTGTGGAACTTTTCTGTATTCATCGGGTCCGACAGCAAGGTCGACAATGGAATTATTTTCAAGAATTTTATTTCTTTGCCGTTCAGCCATACAGCCCAGAATTCCTACAACGACTGGTTTGGAATTATTTTTATATTTTTTTAATACGGAAAGACGTTCGCGTATCTTTCTTTCTGCATTCTCACGGACCGAACAGGTATTCAATAATATTACATTAGCTGAATTTGGTCGCTCGACAAGTTCATAACCTGCGTTTTTAAGTATACGCGATACAATTTCTGTATCGCTTAGGTTCATTTGGCAACCATATGTTTCGATATATACAGATAAATTTTTTTCCATAAAATTTTAACTTAACTAAAATACAAAATTAGTTAAATTAATTTTTCTTTAAATGGGTATAAATTACCCATTACTAATAAACGAAAACACTCTGATTTTTTGTTAACAGAAATTTAACATTTCTTTTATCAAATACTAAAACTACTAGGGAAATTTTGTGTGTTATGTAAAATTATTTTTATCAAGAAATGTTTAAGTATATTGTTTCATTTATTTTCATTTTTTCTTTTGTTGTGTATTCAAATGAACTTACATTAGTTTTGCAAGGTAGAGTTTTCGATGGTGAGACACTAGAACCTTTGGCAGGTGCCACAGTCCAAATACTTGAAATAGCCAAAGGAACATTTACAGATACAAAGGGGAGATTTCGAATTGCTAATGTTAAACCATCGAAATATTCTTTAAAAGTTAGTTATATTGGTTATCAAACCAAGGTTATTAACAATTTTGAAGCAGACAAAGAAAGCGATATAACAATCCATCTTTATCCCGAAATAAAATCTACCCAAGAAGTTACTGTCGAGGCAACAAGAGTAATGGACAACGAGGCAGCAATGCTGACTGCCAAAAGGAACTCTGGAAACCTTATGGACGGGATATCAATAACTGAAATTAAAAGACTCCCCGATAAAAGTCTAACTTCTGCCTTGAAAAGAGTGTCTGGGGTTACAATGTTTAACGACTTCATTTTGGTTCGTGGGGTGGGGGAAAGATATAACAATGCAACCTTAAACGGGGTTACCCTTCCTTCGACAGAAACCGATAAACGAGCTTTTTCATTCGATTTATATCCAGGTGATTTCGTTGAAAATGTAAATTTGATAAAGTCTTTTACACCAGATTTACCAGGAACATTTGCAGGTGGTTTGATACAACTTAATACAGTTGATTTTCCCTCTTCGAAATCTTTTAGAGTTAGTGTTGGCTCGAAAAGCAATTCGCTTACGACATTTAAAAGAAATTCTTTTATTGGTTATGAAGGTGGTCGGTATGATTGGCTTGGGATTGATGATGGTACAAGAAAATTGCCTTCTGATTTCCCAAGTAATAGAAGAGAATTTAACAATCTCTTGGTACTTGCAAATAATCCTTTCGACACTACAGATGCTTTAAATAGATATGAAGGTTTGGCTCGTTCTTTGAGTAATAAAACACTCAAGACCAGAGCCAGAACAATAACTCCCGTTGATAATAAAAATTTTAATGTGCAATTTTCGAATTCATATGAACTTGGAGAATTTCTTTTAGGTGTTACTGCTAATGGGTTGTATTCAACCGAAGGAACCATTAATGCATTGGAAAAAGTTCGTTATTTATCGAATTTTGATATATTATCTAAATCGACAGGGGGAAGGTCGATAGTTAATACTAATGTTGGTGGTTTACTTAACATATCTATCAAAACCCCGGAAAATCAAATTTATTCTGTCAAAACATCATTCATTAATAATTCTGATGACGAGGTACTTAAAATCGAAGGTTCCGACATTGGATATCAAATGCTTGAATTTAAGAATATTAGTATGCACTTTACACAAAAAACTTTGTTCAATACTACAATTCAAGGAAATAATTACATTGTACCATTGAACTTAAAGTTCGATTGGAGTTTGGGCTTTTCGAGAATACTAAGAGAAGAACCAGATTACAGGCGATTTAGATTTTCCAGACAACTTGGGGACGAAAGTAGCCCCTTTACACTTGAGATCTTACCAAATCAACAGGGCGATGGAACACGCGCTGGTAGGTTTTACTCGAATATGAATGAGAATGATTGGGTTGCTAATTTTAACTTTGAAAAAACTATTGAAAAGTTGAAAATTAAGTTTGGTGGCTTTTTCGAAAACAAGAAAAGAACTTTTAACGCAAGGTCTATAACAATTACTATTTCACCAAATCCAAGCGAAGAAATTTATTCTGTGTTAGGAGATTATAATAATATCGATAGAATTTTGTCCCCCGAAAACTTTCGGTTTAACGATGGTCTTAGGATTGGCGAAGACTCGAAATTAAGCGATTCTTACAATGCAAGTGAACAAAATCTCTCTGGATACTTAATGTTTGATTATAGATTTACAATTTTTAATCTTCCCACTCGAATTGTTTCTGGTTTAAGAGTTGAGCATAACGATATAAAATTATCGAGCCATAATATCAATGATGAACCGGTTAATATTGATTATCCAACCTTAGATTTTCTACCAGCGTTGAATTTGGTATTTATGCCAACTAACAATTCGAATATTCGGTTCTCTGCATCAAGAACATTGGCAAGGCCTTCGTTCCGAGAATTTGCTCCTTTCGCATTTTATGATTATTATGAATTATCCTTAGTACAAGGAAATCCTAATTTGAAAAGAGCAAATATTACTAATTTGGATTTAAGATATGAATATTTTCCAACCCACAATGAACTTTATTCAGTAGGTGTTTTCTATAAATCATTCGAAAATGCTATCGAAGAAACTATTTTCCCACAGCAAAGTGAATTGACAAGAACTTTTGCAAATGCAAATGGTCTAGCGAAAAATTTGGGTGTTGAATTTGAACTAAGGAAAGGCTTGGGCTTTATTTGGAGTGGATTAGAAAACTTTTCTTTGGTTACCAATTTTGCACTCATTAGTTCAAGTATCGAAATTAATCAAGGTGGCAAGGGAACCGAGGATAGAAGACCTATGTGGGGTCAGTCTCCTTATACATTTAATTTAGGCTTGTTCTACCAAAATCAAAATTCTGGCACTTTAGTCTCGATTACTTACAATACATATGGGAAACGAATTGTTCAAGTATCGCAAGTTGGTGTATATCAAGCGAAAGACCCACATATCTATGAACTACCGCAGAACTATTTAGATGTTCTTATTGGTCAAAAGGTAGGAATGATAGATTTGAGGCTCGGAATCAAGAATTTATTGAATGCTAAAACCTTATTTGAGCAAAATGGAAGAACTTGGTCTGTCAATAAATTTGGGACTACAATATCATTTTCAATTTCATATAGTATTTTCTAATTAAGAAATTATTCTCCTTTATGTTTAATAATTTGGGTTTATTTATGAATCTCTTAACAAATCTCGTAGTGTTTTTTGTTCTTTCGATTACTTTAGCTACAAGTGCATTTTCACAACCAACGAAAGTTCGTTTAACACACCCAAAAGGTGGAGAAAAGTTTCGAGCAGGGAGTTCAGTGGATATTACTTGGGATACTACTGGTACATATCGCTCGCGTTTTGCATTCCAATTTGGAACTTCCCCAACTGGTCCATGGACAACTATTTCTAACCTTGCAAATGTTCTCGATAGTGGTAGAACGCGTGGTATAGTGCAAGGTGGGTGGCGAGTCCCTGCGATTCGTACTCAAACTGGTTATATTCGAATGGTCCTTTTAAATCCTGATGGTACTTTGAACGAAAATGTAACCGATATTAATGATGCACCTTTTGAAATAGAACAGCCATTGCCAATTAAACCCGATTCGGTTCTTCGAACACCAATTACATCAAGAGTAAAACTTACTTCAAAAAAGATATATGCTCTCGATGGTTATGTATTTGTCGATTCCCTTGGTGTCTTGGAAATTGAACCCGGAACAATAATTATCGGAGATACGGTTGGCCAGAATTCTGCTCTTTGTATAAATCGTGGAGGGAAAATTTTTGCACAAGGTACACCTAATAAACCAATTGTGTTTACAAGTTCAGCACCTCCGGGACAACGCAGGGCTGGCGACTGGGGTGGAGTTTTGATATGTGGTTTAGCAAGTACAAACCATCCCGGAGGCGAGGCTGCACTCGAAGGTGGTATTGCCGATGCTAATAGGGTCCGAGGTTGGTTTGGTGGTCGAAATAATCCAAATGACAACGACAATAGTGGCGTTTTAAGTTATGTTAGAATTGAGTTTGCTGGTATTGCTGCTGCACCTAATCAAGAGTTAAATGGTCTAACTCTTGGTGGCGTTGGCCGAGGGACTAAAATTGACCACGTTATGGTATCTTATGCGAATGATGATTCTTTCGAATGGTTCGGAGGTAGTGTTGATGGAAAATATTTAATTGCATACAATGGATTGGATGATGATTTTGACGGTGACAATGGGTTCAGTGGGAGAATACAGTTTGGTTTGTCTATTCGAGCCCCCGAAATTGCTGATGTTTCAACAAGTCACGCTTTTGAATTTGATAATGATGCACAAGGAACATATAATACACCTCATACACAAGCGGTATTTTCAAACATTACAGTAATTGGTCCTTTAAAAGATACAAGTTGGACAACAGGAACCGGTCCAAACAAATATAATTCAAGATATAGTACAATGGTTCAAATTCGAAGGAATGCTCGTTTATCGATAGTTAACTCTGTAATGCTTGGTTGGCCAAAAGGTTTGGAAATCCTTTCCTCTGGTTCGCAAAAGGCTGCTGCAAGCGATTCTATTGTATTGCGAAATAACTATATCTATGGAATTAAGTCTGCACTATTTTATGTTGATGGGACAAATCCCGGAATTCCAAGCGATTGGTTACTTAATCCCAACTTTAAAAATGTTGTTGATTTGTCTTCTCCAATGAAGGCTCAATTGACAGACCCCTTTGCCGAAGTTGGCTTGATAAATCCAGTTCCAAAATCCGCAGCACCTTATCTAAACTCTGCCTCGTTCCAAGATGTGGGTGTTGTTAAGTTAAGCGATTCATACTTCGATAAAGTACCTTATTGTGGGGCTTTTTCTCCAAATCTTATTGAAAGATGGGACTTGCCTTGGGCAGAGTACGACCCAATAAATGCTGGCTATTCACCCTCTTCCGTAGAGGAAATACAACCAACTATCTGGGACTTAAAAATATCTCCCAATCCAACTAATGGAATTGTACGGGTTATTTTCAAATCTGAAGGAAAAGTTTTCTCCGCAAACATTTACGATTTACTTGGGAATAATGTTTATGAATTTAACGAAACCAATTTAAAGGATTCTTATTACGAGTTGCCGATTGATTTATCTGGTTTATCGGAAGGAATTTACTTCTTGCAATTAAATGTTGATGGAAAATTGACCGTTGAAAAAATAGTTCTTAAGAAATAACTTTAAACATTATTTGCTGATGTGCAAGGCTATCCACTTTTTGGATAGCCTTGTTTGTTTTATTACCCAATTCCGAAATACTTCTTTTCCTTTGAAAATTTTTCCAGAATAACTTTTATTTTGGGGTAAAATCTAAAGTTGGGGTCTGTCTTTTTGATGGTATTTGCTATTTCTCTCGCTTTTGAGATTAATTCCCCATCGGTTGCCAAGTTAATGAATTTAAATGGAGGAAGACCAGATTGTTGAACTCCAAGGATGTCCCCAGGACCACGGAGTTTTAAGTCAATTTCTGCAATGACAAATCCATCGGTCGTTTGCTCCATTGCTTTCAATCTTGCTAAAACCGACCTTTCGTTGGTATCAGCAAATAGGCTGTTTGTTTTATTAAAATTGTATTTGTTGTTGACTACAAGAAAGCAGTAAGATTTGGAACTACCCCTTCCAACTCTACCACGTAATTGATGAAGTTGGGAAAGCCCAAATCGCTCTGAGTTTTCAATTACAATTATATTTGCATTGGGAACATCAATTCCAACTTCAATAACTGTTGTGGAAACAAGAATATTGTATTTTCCCGCTTTGAAATCCTTCATAACCGATTCTTTTTCAATCGATTTCATCCTACCGTGAAGCAAACCACAAGAAAATTCTGGAAATATATTTTTTTGTAATATTTCCCAATGCTCGATAGCGGATTTAACCTCCAGTTTTTCCGATTTTTCTATTAGGGGATAAACAAAGTAAGCTTGGTTTCCGGCTCTAAGTTGCTGGCGAATAAAATTATACATTTCTTCAAGGTTTTCTTCGAAAACGATTTTAGTAACTATTGGTTTCCGTCCTTTTGGTAGTTCTTTTATTGTGGAAACGTCCAAATCCCCATATAATGTCATAGCTAGAGTTCTGGGAATAGGAGTAGCAGACATAACAAGAAAATGTGGGACATATTTTTCTGGAAGGGATTTTCTTGCTATTTCTCGCAATTTACTTCTTTGGGCGACTCCAAAACGGTGTTGTTCGTCGATAATAACTAACCCAAGTTTGTTGAACTCAATTCCACCCTCGAAAAGCGCGTGGGTTCCAACAATAATGTCTACTGCACCAGTACGAATTTTCTCTGAAATCAACTTTCTTTCCCTTGCTGGTTGCCCCCCAGTAATAAGCTCAATACTAATGGGATAGTCGTATAACAAATTAGTAATGTTTAAATAGTGTTGTTCAGCAAGAATTTCTGTTGGAGCCATTATTGCAGATTGATATCCGTTTATTTTTGCAAGCAACATTGAAAAAACAGCTACAATTGTTTTCCCCGAACCTACGTCCCCTTGAAGAAGTCTATTCATAGGTTTACCACTTTTCAAGTCGGTAAAAATTTGGGTTATGACTTTCTTTTGGTCGTTTGTTAATTCGAATGGTAGTGTGCTGTGGAATTTTTTTAGAAAACCATTGTTTTTATCAAATATTGGAGCAACCCATTGCTCTTGAAAATTGTTTCTATGATGAATCAATAAAAATTCGTAAAGGAATGCTTCTTCGAACTTGAACTTATTTTTAATTTTCTCAACTTCCTCTACATTAGTTGGGAAATGAATGTTTCTTAGTGCATCTTGAATATTTAGAAATCCATATTCTAAAATAATTTTATCGGGTAGAAAATCTTCTACCTTTAATAATGTTTGAGGCAAACAATCTTTAATAATTTTTCTTAAAACTTTATTATTGATTTTTGCAGTTTTCAAAGATGAAGACATTGGATAGATTGGTAAAGTGGTGCCTTTTTGAAGTTCAATTTCTTCGAAACTATCAAATTTTTCGACCTCTGGATGGTGAAAAGTTAATTCGTTGTGGTAATCTAGTTCGGGGCTACCATAGGCAATATAATATCGACCCCGCTCGAAAATTTTGTCGTAGTATTCTGGATATTGCCAATAAACAAAATTTGCAGTATCACCACTAAAATCTTTAATTGTGACAACAAGAAATTTTTTGTTTCCACGTGAGCTTTTCAACTTTTTATCGATGACTTTGCAAAGAAGTGTAACTTCTTCTTTTACATTGGAATTGTCGAAGTCTTGAATAAAAAAATTGTCTTTTAATAGTTTAGCGTAAATTTGTTTAATTGTCAAAATGGATGTTCTGTTAATGTAGCTTCTTGGAAAATAGAATAACAAGTCTACATCTGAAAAAATTTCGATTTTATGAAATGCTTTTGCTCTTGCTGGTCCGACCCCTTTAAGAAATTGAATTGGTGTTGGTTCCCCTTTTAGAATGTAATACATTAATCATCTAATAATATTTTGGTAACATCCAAAATTTTTGCATTCCCTAAAAGGGAAACTCCTCTAATATTTCCGTTATTGTCTTTAAAGATTTCAACCTTTAATTCTTCTTGACTGGTTGGTATGATAGTAAAATTAGAGTTACTTTGGTTCTTGATGTGTAAAGAAATTGCAGTGGAAATTGCACCAGTTCCGCAAGCGCCGGTTTCTTTTTCAACTCCACGTTCATAAGTTCTTAAATAAATTTTATGGTTTTGGAATTTAAAAATGTTAACATTGACTCCATCTGGTTGAAAATCATTGTGAAAACGAATCTTTGGTGCCCAAAACTCTAATGGAAAATTATGAAAATCGGACATATTCGCAAATTGACTTTTTGTGAATTCTATCACAAAATGTGGAGAATTTACATTTATGAAGTCACCTTTGACTATTATCTCGTCTAATTTTATTTCTTTGTTTTGAATAATTGAAATTGGTGGGGGAAATTCTATCTTAATATTATCTTCTACGAAATTCGCAGTGTACTCTTTGCCCCAAACATCAAACTTTATTTTTTCGCTTTTTTTAATAATGTTCTTTTCTAAAGCAAATTTTACAGCACATCTGCCACCGTTGCCACACATCATTCCAAAACTTCCATCTGGGTTGAAATATTTTAAAGTAAGGTCTATGTCTCCCTGCAATGAATTTTCAATTACAAGTAAGCCTTCTGTTTCATAATTATTGTAACTTTTTTTGCAAATATTTTTTGCATTTTTCTGAAAAAATTCGATAGGAAATCGAGTATCTCTATTGTCGAAAACAGAGAAGATGTTTCCCGCTCCAGACATTATGGTAATTTCAATTTCCATTATTGATTTCCAAATAGCACGCAATAAGAGTTTCGGACAACTGGTCGTGTATCAAGCCATTTGTAGCAAGAATATTGTTATCAGAAATCCAGTAAGGTTCCTTGTTGTATTGAGTTACTAAACCACCAGCTTCTTGAACTAATAAAACCCCAGCGGCTACATCCCAAGGGTTTAGGTTAATTTCCCAAAAGCCATCGAACCTACCAGCAGCTACGTAAGCGAGGTCTAAAGCAGCAGACCCTAGCCGACGAACTGGTATTCCTCTTTTCAGCATTTGAACGAATTGGTCGACGCAGTGTCCCGGGTTTGTATCAATATTGTAAGGGAAACCAGTTACAAGAAAAGAACTATCCAAGTCGTCACATAGGGAAACACTTAGCTTTGCTGAATTGAGATATGAACCTTTTCCCTTTTCTGCAACGAAAAGTTCATCAAGCATAGGATTGTAAATAACCCCGCAAAGGATTTCTTTTTGTTTTGTTAGGGCGATAGATACACTAAAAATAGGTAAATTGTGTGCGTAGTTCACGGTTCCGTCTAATGGGTCGATTACCCAAACAAACTCACATTTATTACCATTTTCGGTTTTACCACTTTCCTCTGCAAGAAAAGAGAACTCGGGGAAGTGTTTTCTTAAGTTTTCAATTATGAATTCCTCGGAACGATTATCATATTCGGTAACAAGGTTGTTTTTTCCTTCTTTGCTTGAAATTTTGAATGAAGAGCCAAAGCCTTCTTGCAGAATTTTTCCAGCTTTTTTCGCTGTTTCTATTGCAACTTTGGTGTATTCTTCGAACATAATGTTACCAATTTAAAAAGAATTTGACGAATTATTCGTTTTTTTCTTTAATTATTCCTAATTTTGTGGTTACAAACGGAGGAAAAAATTCGACAAAGATTGCTCAAAAGAAGATAGGGAGTCGCTTTGTAATCCATTAAAGAGCAAAGTTTTAGTTCTAAATCAAAGTTACGAACCAATCAGCATTTGTTCTGCAAAAAAAGCTATTCTTCTGCTTTTACTTACAAAAGCAGAACTTGTTGCTAAAAAGGATGGATTGGTTGTTCATTCAATTAGTACAAATGTTCCGCTTCCAAGCATTATTCGATTATCTCGATACATTAAAGTTCCTTACAAAAAGATTGAACTTTCCAGAAAAAATATCCATAGGCGAGATGGTTACAGATGCCAATATTGTGGTTCAACTTCGGGTAACTTAACCGTTGACCACATTATTCCAAAGTCTCGCGGGGGAACAGATACTTGGGAAAATCTTGTAACTGCTTGTATTTCTTGCAACAACAAAAAAGGAAATAGAACGCCCGAAGAAGCTGGAATGAAACTGATTGCAAAACCAAGAAAACCCAACCATATTATTTTTATTAAGAACTTTGTTGGCTCAACAATAGATAATCAATGGAAACCCTATCTTTTTGTTGATTAATATTTATTCTTAGGTATCATTGGTATTATCTTTCCAATTCCATAGAAGGCAAGAACAAAAACCCCGACACTTCCAAATGTAAGAGAGAAGTCAACAATAGTGGGAATATAAGGATAACTTTGCTTGGTCACGAAATCAAAAGATAGAACAGGAATAATTAGCAAATATCTTTCGAGCCACATACCTATAAGCACAAAAACTGAAATTAGAAGTTGTATTATTTTGTTTTGGTAAAATTTTCCAGACCAAAATAATTGAGGTAGAATAAAAATGAAAAGACACATTAAAATAAATATCAATCCATACCCATTTTGAAATCGAAGGTTATATACAAATATTTCGTTTGTGTTTTGGGAGTAGAAAACAAAAAATAATTCAAGTAAATAGAAGTATAGAAGAATTAAAGAGAAAGTAAGTAATAATTTGGATAGTTTTTTACTTGCTTCCTCGGATATTTTATCCCCAAAGGAACTAATAAATGTAAGCAAAGAATTACATAGCAAAACAAGAGCAATACCAGAATAAATTGCACCTACTACAAAGAAGATTGGTAGCATTGTAGAGTGCCATTGTGGTAGTAAAGTTACGGAGAAGTCGAATGAAACTATGCTATGTACGGAAACTACCACAAAAGCCAAAATTCCAGCCATTATGTTGTATGTCCACTTGTATTCTTCCCAATTTTTATCGGTATTTGTCCAAATTTGAGAAAGTGTTCCGAAAATTTTCTTCCCAAGTTTTGAATTTTGGTTAATCTTAAAATGTTTGTAATCTGGAAGTATCCCAACGAACCAAAATAATAAACTTAATAACGCATATGTCAACACAGCTACAACGTCCCAAATAATAGGAGATTTGAAGTTTGCCCAAGTTAAAGTTTGATTAGGGATAGGGAACATCCAATAAAAGAACCAAGGACGCCCAAGATGAATAAAAGGAAAAAGTGCAGCAATAAAAATGCAAATGATGGTAATAGTTTCTGCTATTCTATGTATAGAAATTCTCCATCCTTGACGAAACAAAAATAAAATGGCAGAAATTAGTGTTCCAGCGTGTGAGTTTCCAATCCAAAAAACGAAATTTACTATTTCTACACCCCATATTGTCTTTTGGTTTAAACCCCAACTTTTTAAACCAAAAAGTAATGAATAGCCGAACCCAGCAAAACCCCAAAAAACAAGAATTATCGAAAAAGTAAGTATTGTAGTTCGAATTTTATTTGTCATTTTCTTTTTTCATTTTATAAAAGACATTTGGTAGTGTATTGAATTCTGAGAGCAGCAAAAATAAATTATCATTGTTGGTTTTTTGGAGCAAATGATTTTTTCTTCCAAACATTATTGCTTGGACTGGGCAAATTTCTTCGCAAGCGGTTTTTACTTCGAAATTGTTTGAGTTTGAAAACAACTTCGATTTTGCCTTTTCGAAATTTATTCTATGTATGCAAAAAGTGCATTTTTCTGTTACTCCGCGACTTCTAACTGAAACAAATGGATTCATAATTTCTGGAATATAGTTAAGGTGTGCTTTTTCTGGATGTTCAAAATTGAATTTTCTAACTTTATACGGACAGTTTGCCATACATATTCTTGAACCTATACATTGGTTATAAGTCATTTCATTAATTCCTTCGGTTGAATGGCTTGTAGCTCCAACTGGGCAAACACTTTCGCAAGGAGCATTGTCGCAATGTTGGCATATTAACGGAAAGAACATAATTTGTCCATTAGGTGCTTTATATTTTATTACACTTACCCAATGCATAATCCTGTTTTTTTGAGCATATTCAATTCCGACAACGGGAATATTATTCTCCAATTGGCAAGCAAGAATGCATTGGTTGCAACCAATGCATTTATCTACATCCACAATCATTGCCCATTGCAACTCATACTTTAAATTTTCGTTTACATACATTTGGTTTTTTATTGTTCCTTTTGTGATGGGTTTAAAAATATCGCTATCCTTAGCAACAGTGGTATCAAAAGCATTCTCAAATATGCTTTCTCCTTTATTTTTCACCTGAAAGTTTTTTATGAAAAATTCATAGGAGAATTCGACAAGTTTTGGTTCTATTTGATAAGTCTTAAAGTTGAAAAATCTCTGCAAATAATCCAAATTATAATAAACAAGACTGTTGAAAGCATCTAAGGAGTTTGTTTCAGACAATTTTTTGTTTTCGCTTTTGTTTTGTTGGGATTTTAAGTAGTGACTCCAAATACTACCTGTCCCTGGTTCTGGGATTTCATAAAGGTAAACGTTATTTGCGTATTCCCCGGAGTAGGCAAATTGGGAGGGTAGAACTTTTATTTTCGGAAAATCCCAAATTTTAGAAATAGATTTGATTAGGAAATTAAAGACTTTAGAGAATTCAACATTATCTATTTGTAAATCAAAGTCTTGTGGATTTGTTTTTTTTCTTAAATAACCATTCCTCACCTCGTCTACGAATTCATCCTTCGTTTTTCCAGCTTTATAGAAATCGAGTATTTCTGCTACATAATTACTGGTGTCGTTTTTTTTGGATAAAAATGATCTCAAGTAGAAGGCAAACTCAAAGGTCGATGTTGAATTTGGATTAATTGGCTCGATTATTTTTTGTTGAACATAGACATTGCTGTCGATTTGTTCATAATCTGCCCAAAATTCAAAATAAGTTTGCAAAGGTACGAAAGTACTAGCTTTGTTTGTTAATTCATTTTTATAAATCGAAAACTGAATAAGCGCAGAACTATCCTTACCTTCAACAAGTTCAATGAGTTTCTTATTCAAAGAGAAGTAGGGATTATAGTCGAGAAAAATAAAAAGTCCGTAGTCCTTATCGTTTAGTACAATGTTGTCAAGTTTTTTCAAATTATATAATAAATCTTCCAAGTTAATAAGATTATGTTTTATTAAGTTATTATGGTCAAAAAAATTACCGGTAAAAAGGTTAATAAGTAGAGCAACTAAATGTATTTCAGAAGGATAGTATGGATTACATAAAGAGACAATACTAGATTTGGTATCTACTATTATTTTTTCAATACCAGCTGGTAATTCTAACAATGCCTCTTTTGGAATAAATTTAACAAACAAATCGTGGAAATGGGGAATCTCTATTTTTTCGAGAATTATTCCTAAAATTGATAAAGCGTATCTTAATATTTCATTTTCTTGTGAAATGATTTGCTTTATTGAGTTTAAACCAGTTAGTGAACTATAGTTTTCGAAAGTGATTAAAGTTTGTTTGTTTTTGTTGAAACGGGAAAGGTAATAAGGAGAAAATGGGTCGTGGCAAAGGAAGTCCATCCCAAAATTAATAATAACATTTTTATTTTCAATGCTTGGCAAGAAGTAGGATTCTTTTCCAAAACAGAGGTGAAAAGCCTCGGAATTTGATTTGTAAAAATTAAATAAAGGAATTTGTAAAATTTCAATTTTAGGATTTAGGTGTTCAATTTCATTGCAAATATTATTAAAGTATGGGGAATTCTTATTAGTTGTAATAATGCATACTTTTTTATTGAGTTCTATGGTATTTTGAATTTTGTTTAAAATTGTTCTAAGGGTGGTTGAAATATTTGTTTCTTTCCCATTGATTAATGGATTAAGCAAACGGTGTTTATCGAACAAAACGTAATTAGAGGCTAGTGCTGTCGGGGTGATTGTTCCACTTGTGATATTATCTTTGGGATTCCCTTTAATTCGAAAAGGTATTCCATCGTATGTTTCAACAATTAATGGAATTGGAAAAGCACAATATGGGAAACAAGTGGAATATTCTAAAATATTTTCGAAAATAGGAGCATTTTGTGGTTTTACTTTATTTTCAATAATAATATCTGGTCTTTTGCAAGATAAGCTAAAAAGGGTCGAAGCAGTTAATAATTTGTTGAATAATCTTCTATCCATATTTAATTATGGCAAGTTGAACATTCAGTCGATGCTGGTTGGATTCTACGTATTGTAATAATTTGTTTCGAGGAAATGCTATCGAGTGGATTGCTTTCCAGTTTAAAACTTTCATTTGGAGCGTAAAAAATACCCGAAATCTCTCTCGGTTGTATAACATACTTTTCGGGTTGTCGATGGCACTCGACACACCAACCCATAGTAAAATTTCGAACTTGAAAAGTTGAGTCCATCTCTTCTACGAGCCCGTGGCAAGTAGCACAATCTATCCCTTGGTTAATATGCAAACTATGATTAAACCTAACATAATCTGGTAAGTTGTGTGTTTTTTTAAAGCTTAAGGGGACTAAACTATCGTATGAAAATATTACGCTCTTTAGCAACTCGCTTTCAGTTCTTAGAGCAATATGACACATCATACAATCTTTTGTTGTTGGGAAATTTGCATAACTGTTTGTTTCTGCTTTATAGTGACAGAAAAGACAAGTTATTTTGTATTTTGAATGCATTTTGTGGGAAAATGATATGTTTTGCTGTATTTTTAGGTTCCTGCCGCTTCGAAGAAAGTTCAATAATAAAAAAAAGTTCAATACGAATAGAACAAAAATTATCGAAAAAAGAAATAATTTGTTTTTTGCTATACACATAAACTCAAATTTAAGATACTAAACAATAAAAAAAGTATAAGGAATTATTTTTTGGAAATTCTCAAGTTGTTTAATAATTATAATTCAGGTTGTTAATTAGACAATTATTGGTATAGAATGAGGTTCAAGGCGAGATTTTTTTCAAGTCTGATGAGATATCTATTTATTTTCATCACTAGAGTTTATGTTATTTCATAAATTTAATATCTAAGCTTTCTGCAAAGTTATTCTTCTTTAATTATTAAAATAATCGGCTTTTTAAAAAGGTTTTGTTGTAAAAAAATATCAACAAATAATGTAAAAAATTTATCGTTAAATATTTAATTGAAATAATAACAATGGGGTTATGGAAGCAATTGAAAACAAGGTTGAGGAATTTGAATTTGTAGCGGAAATTAAGCAATTATTGGACATAATCATCAATTCCCTTTATACTCATCCCGAAATTTTTATTAGAGAATTGATTTCGAATTCTTCGGACGCATTGCATAAAATTCGTTTTAAAAGGCTTACAGAACCCGAAATTTTGAACCCAGAGTTAGAACTAAGAATTGATATAACCTTAGACCCTGAGAATGGAATTTTTCGTATAGAGGATACCGGAATTGGAATGACAAAAGAGGAGGTTATCACACAAATTGGAACAATTGCTCATTCTGGGACAGCAAGTTTTCTTAAAAATTTGAAAGAAAAACAAGAAAATATTGATTTGAATTTAATTGGAAAATTTGGTGTAGGGTTTTATTCAGTATTTATGGTAACTGACGAAGTTATTCTTGAAACTCGTTCATATTTGCCAAGTGCCAAAGGTGTTCGATGGAAATCTAATGGACGCGATACGTATTTCATCGAGGAAATTTCCCGGCCAAATCGTGGTACATTAATTTACTTTAAATTAAAAGAAGAATTTAAAGATTTTGCTAAGCCCGAAAAGGTGAAGGAAATTATTAAGAAATATTCAAACTTTGTGGATTTCCCAATTTTTGTAAATAATGAAAAAGTTAATACTATCGAAGCTATTTGGAGAAAGAAGAAAGAGGAAATCTCGAAAAAGGAAATTGATGATTTTTACAAATTTTTGACAGGAGACGAAAAACCCCCACTTGCTCACTTGCATCTATCTGTAGAGGGTAACGTTAATTTTAATGCATTGTTGTTTATTCCAGAATCTCCTACACCTTATTATTGGCGGGACTTTTTCGACAAAACAATAAACCTTTATTCCCACAAAGTTTTCATTCAAGATGATAATCCCGATATACTTCCAGAATATTTGCGATTTGTTAGAGGAGTTCTCGACACCGATGATTTTCCCTTAAATATTTCTCGCGAGACTATACAAAGTAGCCCATTAATTTCTAAAATACGGAATGTTTTGACAACAAAGATTTTGAATTTCTTGCAAGAATTGTCAGAAAATGAAAAAGATAAGTATTCAAAATTTATTCACAATTTTGGTCAGATTCTTAAAGGTGGTATTACAATTGATAGTGCGAATAAAGATAAAATTATCAACCTATTATGGTATCAAAGCACTTTTTTGAAAGAAAATGAATACACTTCTTTAAAAGATTATATCTCTCGAATGAAGGAAGACCAAAAATCTATTTTTTATGTAATCACAGACTCGAGAAGTTCTTTAAATAGAAATCCAAATCTTGAATATTTTTTGAAGAACAATTATGAAGTTTTGATAATGACCGACCCAATCGATGCATTAATTGTTCCATTAATTAATGAATACGATGGAAAACCTTTGAAATCGATAGATAAAGTAGATACAGAAATAACAAAACGCAGTGAAACTGATGCGGGGAAATTGGAACCAGAGATTGCAAATAAGTTGTTTGACCATATGAAAAAGGTACTTGGAGATAGGGTTCTAAATGTGCAAGAGTCTAATAGATTAGTAGAGTCTCCGGTGTCCCTTGTTGCCCCGTATTTTGGGTACGACCCTCAATCAGAAAAAATTTTTAAAATCATCGATAAAAATTATCAAGTTTCGAAGAAAATACTCGAAGTGAATACTTCTCATCCTTTAATAAAAAATCTTGCCAAATTACTTATAGAAAATAATGTTGAGCATATTGTAAATAATATTATTGAACAATTATATTTTCAAACATTAGTTTTAGAAGGAGAAATATCTGAACCAACTGAATATGTTAAAAAAATGAATGAACTCCTTCAAGAATTTACAAATAAGTTCCTAATTAGTTAAAAAAATAATTTCTTTTTTTTTCGTTAATATTCAATGTATTTAGTATTTTAAGTAAGTTATTGCTTTTAAAGGAAAGATATGAGATTATCTGAATTTACATTTTCTATACCTAAAAGTCAAATTGCGAAATTTCCAGCTGACCCACGCGATTCATCAAAATTGCTTGTGCTACACAAAGAAACTGGTGAAATTGAAGACCGGGTCTTTTCGGATATTGTAGATTATTTCGAAAAAGGGGACTGCTTAGTTGTTAACGAAACAATGGTTTTTCCAGCAAGGCTATACGGAAGAAAGGAAAAAACTAATGCTAAAATCGAGGTATTGTTGCTGCGCGAATTGCGAAACGAAGAAAGGTTGTGGGATGCACTGGTAGAACCGGCTCGAAAAGTAAGAATTGGTAACAAAATTTTTTTCAACGAAAGTAATTTTTATGCCGAAGTAATGGATAATACTACTTCGCGGGGTAGGACCCTTAGGTTAAGTTATGAAGGGGATATTTATAAAATATTAGATAAAATTGGCGAAATGCCTCTCCCGCACTACATAAAAAGGGAGTATTCACCACTAGACAAGCAAAATTATCAAACAATTTTTGCAAATCCTAACTATAATACCTCGATTGCTCCACCTTCTGCAGGTTTACATTTCACAAAAGAACTTGTCGAAAACTTAAAGAAAAAAGGTGTAAAGATTGCAAAAATTGTCATTACTTTGGGGCTTGGAGCCTACGAAAAAATTGAAGTAGAAGATTTGACAAAACATAGAATGTATAGCGAGTATCTAATTATCCCAATGGAATCTGCTGAAATTATTAATAAGACATTGCGTATGAGGAAAAGGGTTTTTGCTGTGGGTTCAAGTGTTGCACGTGCTCTGGAATCTTCTGTACTAATTTCTGGTACTGTGAAACCAAATAAGGACTGGACAGATAAATTTATTTATCCACCCTATGAATTTAAAATAGTTTCTGCTTTAATAACCAACTTCCACGAATCAGATTCGCCTTCAACATATTTAGGAATGGCGTTTGCAGGAAAAGATAATTATCTGAAATCTGTGAAACACGCCTTGAAAAATGAATATAGATTTTTGGTCTATGGCGATGCTATGCTAATAATTTAATTTTTTCCCTCTTTTTTCTACATTTTGAAATTTTTATTGCTAATGATATTGCATTTTTCAAACTTTTGAAGTCGGCAAGGTTTTTCCCAGCAATATCAAATGCTGTTCCGTGGTCTGGGGATGTTCGAACTATTGGTAAGTTTGCTGTAAAATTTACTCCTTTCCCTTTCGAAAGGATTTTGAATGGTATTAGTCCTTGGTCGTGGTAGCAAGCTAAAATCCCATCGTATTTTTTGTAAATCCCGAATGCAAAAAACCCATCTGCTGGAAATGGACCTTCAAGATTAATTTTTTGAGTTTTATAGTAATTAATTACT
This sequence comes from Ignavibacteria bacterium, assembly GCA_026416955.1. GTDB lineage: Bacteria > Bacteroidota > Ignavibacteria > Kapaibacteriales > UBA2268 > Naka2016. The sequence continues at coordinate 24,033 of JAOAEE010000074.1, forward strand.
GGTTTGAATGTTTCTATTTCCTCTTTGCCCAACAAACCGTCCTCCCCTGAATGTGGATTTAATCCAAGTATTGCAATTTTGGGTTGTTGGATTTTGAAGTCTTCAGTTAATGTTCGATACATATTTTCTATCTTCTTTACAAGAAGTTTGGAAGTAATTTTTTTGGCTACAATTTTTAAAGGTAGATGAGTTGTAAGGATTGCAAGTCGTAAGTTTTTGTGAACAAATAACATTAATGGTTCACTTTTTGGAAAATGTTTCGAGATATACTCGGTATGACCAATGAAACTAGGTAGATTAGCTTGTATTGCTTCCTTACAAATGGGCAAAGTTACCATTGCCTCTACTTGTTGCTTTTTGGTCGAAGACAAAGCACATTTGATGGATTCGAGTGCGAGTGAACCCGCCACTTTAGAGACTTTTCCAAACTCAATATTTGGTTCAATATCGATTTCTTCTAAGCGAATAGAATTTTTTTCTAAGAGTCGTTGAAAATTATTTAGTAATTCCTTTCCGTTTTCCATTAATCTGAAGTATTCTGAAATTGTTTTGTAGTTGCAAAAAATAACAATTTCAACTTTTTTGGAAATTTGTTGAAATTCCAATGAATTGAGATATTTCCCTAGGATTTCCAACCCAATTCCGTTTACATCTCCTATTGAAATTCCAATTTTTGTGATACTTTTCATAATTTAGTCATTCGAAAAAATTATTCCGTAATGAAAGCAAAGTTAATAATTTATTTCATCTTCTGGATTTTTTTTATTTATTCTTGTACTGAAAATGTAAATGTCTCCGTTCCAACCCAAGATACTACATCTGCTAATTTTGCACTTATTCTTTGTGAAGGGCTTTGGGGTTATAACAATTCTTCTGTAAGTAAATTAAATTTATTTACATATGATGTAATAAATGACTTTACTTTTTTTGCAAACCCAAATTTTAAAATTGGAGATACAGGTAACGACATTGCTTTGAAAGGGGACACTTTTTTTGTCGTTGTTACTACTTCAAAAGTTTTAGAAATATTCAATTCAAAAACTGGAAAATTAATTGATTATATTACATTCCAAGAAGGTTCAGCACCAAGGCATATTGCAATAATAAATGATACATTGGTTGCAGTCACGGATTTGTTTAAAGATTGTGTTTATTTAGTGAATATAGTATCGAAAAATATTGTAAATACTATTCTTGTTGGTCCAGCACCAGAGTTTGTTGAATTCTACGATGGGAAGTTATTTGTTGTAAATTCTGGATATGGAGATTATCGGGCAAAAGAGCCAAAGGCTGGTACTCTTTCGGTTGTTGATATTAAATTGGGGAAAGAAATTCAAAACGTTTTTATAGCACCAAATCCAATTGAAGTTTTAATAGATAGATTAAGGAAAAGGTTGTTCGTTTCGTACAATCATTTACCTTCGTTGAAGGATTCTATAGGTGG